>NZ_CP019335.1:3308578-4024179 GCF_002813915.1 Tenacibaculum sp. SZ-18
TTAAGGACGCACCGAAAATTTTAGCGAACGGTGGATCTTGTATTTCTGGACCTGATGGAGAATGGGTAATTCCGCCAGTTGTTGGAGAAGAAGGATTGTTTACGGGTGAAATTGATTATCAAACAGTACTTGAGGAACGACATAATTTTGATTGTGTTGGTCATTACTCAAGACCAGATGTCACCAAATTAACTTTAAATAGAGAAAGACAATCTATCATCGATTTTTCATGAAATTAAGAGAATTAAACACAGCACTTTTACTAGTTGACATTCAAAAAGGATTTGACGATGAAGCCTATTGGGGTGGAAATAGAAATAACAAAGATGCAGAAGAGAAATGTGCTCAAGTTTTAAAAGAATGGAGAGCGCTAAAACTTCCTGTTTATCATATTCAACATAGTTCGCAAAACCCTAAATCATTATTACATAAATCTCACCCTGGTTTTGAAATTCAAGACATTGTGAAACCACTACCAGGTGAGCCCGTAATTGTAAAAGATGTGAATAGCGCTTTTATTGGAACAAATCTTGAAACTACACTTAAAAATCAACAAATTAGGAACGTTGTAATTGTTGGATTGACCACAAACCATTGTATTTCTACCACAACTAGAATGGCAGGAAATTTAGGTTTCGACACCATATTAGTTAGCGATGCTACTGCGACATTTGACAGAAAAGGAATAAATGGAGAAATCTTTTCATCCGAAACCATTCATCAAACAACACTGGCAAACTTACATGAAGAATTTGCTGACGTTATTTCTACAAATGAATTGTTGAGTAGAGTTTAATATCACACAAAAAGTATTAATGAAAAAAATAGTATTTGTTCTCTTACTAGTTATTTCTTTTGGATGTAAAAAAGAAACAGCTGACTCAAAAGAATCTACTTTCAAAATTATCTCATCAGTCTCTATTTCTTTAGGTTATGATCACCATATTCGTCTTTTTAAAAGCGAAAATGATAATAATAAATTTCTTCTCAATTATGCAATTGATGATACTTTAGAAACAACAGAATTTATAGTAAGTCTAACAGATAATGGAAGAATAATAAATAGTTCCAAAGTTAACTTCAACCATTCAGTTACTGATTATGTAAAGTCTATTGATGGTTTTTACACAATAGAAACATTGAGAGTAACTATGGGAAAAAATTACACTCATGACTTTTTATGTAAGTATGATAATAAATGGAATAAACTCTGGGAAAAAGAATTAAAAACTGAAAAACATCCAGCAGGGAATAGTTTTATTTGCCTTAATAAAGATAAAAGTCTAACTCTAGTTTCAGATGCTTATAAAGATAACCAATATGGTGTAATTTTTGAACAATTTGATTTTAATGGCAACTTAATTTCGAGTATTTTTCACAAAGAATATGGGAATCCTTGCACTCTTACATCAACTTCAAATAACAATATTTTAATAACAACACTTAATGAAAAATCTGATTATCCTACTTTAATTTTAACTAAAATTAATGGTGAAATATTATGGAAATCAACTTTAACTAAATCTATTATTCCGAAACAAATAAAACAGTTGAAAAACAACTCGTTTATTTTAACAGGAACGAAATACATAGAAAACTCAAGAAAAAATCTTGTAGTAGCTAAACTTAATAGAAAAGGACAAATAATATGGACAAAGGAACTGAGCAAACATTACTACGAAGAAGCAGGAAATATAATTATTTCAGATAAAAATTATCTAATCACAGCTTCTGTCAATCTTTACAAAGACGGTGAGAGTTTCCCTTATATTTTCAAAATAACAAAAGATGGTAAGTTGATGTCAGAAAAGAGATTTAACTCCGAGTTATCTGAGTCTTCAACTCCATTAATAATCAAAAATGATAAATATCTAACTCTAATTTCTGTAAATAGAATAGTAAATTCTAATGATCCTTTTGAAAACTATATTTCAATTAATAGAATTTCAAAAACTTATTAATCCTGTTTATCCTAACCCAACATCCAAAGACATCATCACAATAAATCCACCAATAAAACCAAGGGTTGCAATATCAGTATATTTATCTCTTTGTGTTTCTGGAATCACTTCTTCCACAACTACGAAAATCATTGCTCCCGCTGCAAAAGCTAATGCATAAGGCAAAATTGGAGTGAAAAACGAAACAGCTAACGCTCCTAAAACCGCTGCAAAAGGTTCAACTATGGCAGATAATTGTCCGTACCAAAAACTCTTTCTTCTACTTACACCCTGACGCCTTAATGGCATTGCAACCGCAAAACCTTCCGGAAAGTTTTGAATTCCGATTCCGATAGCTAAAGAAATAGCAGCAATAATCATTTCTGTTTGCTCTACTCCAACTAATGTTGAAGCTGCTCCAAATAAAACTCCAACAGCTAATCCCTCCGGAATATTATGAAGCGTGATTGCTAATACTAATAAAGTTGTTTTATGCCAATTTGTTTTTACACCTTCTGCTTCATCTTCTTTAAAGTTAATGTGTAAGTGAGGTAACCATTTATCCATTCCAAATAAAGCCAAAGCACCAAAAGCAAATCCAATAGTAGATGGTAAAACTTTAACAAATCCTTCTCCAGGGCTATTCTCAATTGCCGGAGATAATAAACTCCAAAAACTCGCAGCTACCATTACTCCTCCTGTAAATCCTAACATTCCATCTAATACTGCTCGATTCATTTTCTTAAAAAAGAAAACCAAAGCAGCTCCTAAAGCTGTTAATCCCCAAGTAAATAGAGATGCATAAAGCGCTCCTTGTATTGGATATTCCTTACAAAACTCAACTATTTGATCGAAAAAACTCATATCTTTTTAATGTATAAGTTGCTAGCTATTTTATTTGAAATAGACAGCGGTTTGTTATTAATTTCTATAGTTAAAGAGCCATCAAAAGGTTCGATATCTATTATAGTAATTTCAACTCCTAAACCAATTCCTTGCTTATCCAAGAATTTTAAAAAATCAGACGAACTATCATTCACTCCAACACAAACTCCAACTGTTCCTTTAGGTAATGCGGATAAAAGATTCTTCTCTATCTGCTGCATATTTCCTTCCTCATCTGGAATCGGATCTCCATGTGGATCATGTTTAGGGTATCCTAAAAAAATATCTAATTCATTAATAAGTTTAGGTGATTTTATGTGCTCTAACTGTTCAGCTACTTCATGAACTTCATCCCAAGAAAAATTTAATTTTTCTACTAAAAAAACTTCCCACAATCTATGTTTTCTAATAATTCCTGTTGCAACTCTTTTACCAAAACGGGTTAGATTTACACCTTGATACTTTTTATATACCACTACTTCTTTATCAGATAGTTTTTTAATCATATCTGTAACCGAAGATGCTTTTGTATCTAATTGTTTAGCAATAGCATTTGTGCTAATTCCTTTATCGGAATCTAGCGCCAAATGGTAAATGGTTTTTATATAATTCTCCTCAGATTGTGAAAACATGGAACTTAATTCTATGCAAACATACAAATTTTTGATTTATGAAAGTTAATTTTTAGTCTTATCTAAAAATTAATTTATCTTTGCAATAAATTTATTTTAGAATAAAAAAATGAAATCTTTCTTACAGACAGTATTTTTATTCGTAACACTTATGAGTTACGGACAAACTATAAAAGGAAAAGTTACTTTTAAAAAAGAACCACAGGAATTTGTATCGGTATATACTAAAGACAAATCACAAGGAACCATAACAAATGATAAAGGTGAGTACACCTTAACCTTAAATCAACCAAAAGCTACAATCGTATTTCAGAGTGTTGGATTTAAGTTGATCGAAAAGGAAATTAGTTTCAACGGTTCAGAAACCAAAACACTTGATATCACACTACAAGAAGATCTTTTAGGGCTAGACCAAGTTGTTGTAAGTGCAACACGATCATATTTAAATAGAAAAGTGGCTCCAGTAATTGTAACTGTTACTGACGCGAAACTATTAGAAGCAACTCAGTCTGTTAGTTTATCTGAAGGATTAAACTTCCAGCCAGGACTGCGTATGGAAACTAATTGTCAGAATTGTGGTTTCTCTCAAGTACGAATTAATGGATTAGACGGAGCCTACTCTCAAATATTAGTAGATAGTAGACCAATTTTTAGTGCTTTAAACGGAATATATGGTTTAGATCAAATTCCTGCGAATATTATTCAAAGAATTGAAGTAGTTCGTGGTGGAGGATCTGCTTTATATGGTGCAAATGCTATTGCTGGAACCATTAACATTATTACTAAAGATCCGATCGACAATACATTTCAAGTAGGACAAAATGTTTCTTTAATTAAAGGAGAAACATTAGATGTTGCCACAACTATTAATGGAACCGTTGTAAATGATGAAGCATCTGCAGGACTAACTTATTTTGGAATGTATAGAAATAGAAATCCGTATGATTACGATGGAGATTCTTTCACTGAATTAACAAAATTAGAAACGCAAACCTTCGGATTTAAAGGATATATAAAGCCTTCGGATAATACAAGATTAACAGCAGAATTCAATTCTATTAGTGAATTTAGAAGAGGAGGAAATAAATTAGGTTTACAACCCTTTGAAAGTGAAGTTGCCGAACAAATCGATTCTGATGTATTGACTGGTGGACTTACGTTTGAATCTTCTGTTAATGAAGGAAAACAACATTTCTCTGCCTATGTTTCTACCTCTCGCTCAAAAAATAAAAACTACTACGGAGGTGGTGAAGATTTAGTTGCTCAAAATGGTGAAGTATTAGGATTTGGTAATTCTAGAGATGAAACTTGGGTTTTAGGTTCTCAATATGCTCATAAATTATCTGATTTCTTAGGTGGAAAAGGAAATTTCACTGGAGGAATTGAGTTTAAGTATGATAAAATGAAAGATGAAAAACCTGGTTTTAATGCTTTTGTAAATCAAACTTTAAGAACTTATGGACTTTATGCTCAGCAAGAATGGACTATTAATAAACAATGGAAAGTTTTAGGAGGTTTACGTGCAGATATTCATAACTTAACTGATGAAAGTGTGATTTTTAATCCGCGTTTAAATGTAATGTACTTTGCCAATGAAAATTCTCGATTTAGAGCTTCATATGCAAAAGGATTTAGAGCTCCACAAGTATTCACAGAAGATTTACATGCGCAAATTGCAGCTGGAGAGGTATTAACTGTTCGCGTTGATCGATCTAATTTAGTTTCAGAAACATCTCATAGTTTTACAGGATCTTTCGATTGGAATAAAAGTTTAACTGAAGGTGAAGTTTCATTCACTTTAGAGGCTTTCTATACTAAAATTGTAAATCCTTTTATCCTTGAACAATTAAATAATTTGATTTGGGAAAAGAGAAATGGAGATAACGCCCATGTAAAAGGAATTAACATCGAAACAAAATATGCTCCAAATGAAAAATGGATATTACAAGCAGGAGCAACCATTCAAGAAGGGAAATTTGACAAACCAGTACAATGGTCTGACGATCCTAATATTTCATTAGAAAACGCAGATAACTTTTTCAAATCTCCTAACTTTTATGGAAACTTTATTGCCACCTATGCTCCAAATAAAAAGTTTCAAAACAATCTATCTGCTGTTTATACTGGAAGTATGTACGTTCCACATTTAGCTGGATTCATAGCTGAGGATCGATTAGAAAAAACAACTGACTTTCTAGAATTAAATATAAAATCATCTTATGATTTTTCACTTGATAAGCACAAACACTCCACTTTAAGAATAAGTGGTGGTATTCAAAATATTTTTGACAGCTACCAACAAGATTTCGATCAAGGTGCAGATAGAGATGCAAACTATATTTATGGACCTTCAAGACCTAGAACTTTCTTTGTTGGTTTGAAGTTTATAAATAATTAAACTCTGTTTATTATTTATCTCGATTACTAATTAAAATAAGAAACATATTACCGGAGAATTTCTGTTCTCTGGTTTTTTGTTTGTAAACAAATCGTTAATAGAAAATTTCATAGTATAACCTTTATTTACTTAGAAAAACAGAACAATCTAAAAGCTATTTCATTTCAGTTTTAAGATTACTAAACACTTTCCTAACATTTAATATTTTTAGTTAACGTTAATTAAACATTCTAGTAATAGAAACATAATTTATAGCTAACTTTTATTTTACAGTTTCAGCAGACTTTTGCACATTGTAATAGAATAACATAAAATGAAAAAAATTTTATTCATAGCTTTTTTAAGCTTAAGTCAGTTTGTTTTTGCTCAAGACAAAGGAACTATTAAGGGGGTAGTTACTGATAAAGAAATGAACAACGAGCCTTTACCTTTTGCTAATGTATTTATTAAGGGTACATCGATAGGAGGCAACACTGATATGGATGGTACATACACTATTCCAGTTTCTCCAGGTAAATATACATTAGTATTTAGTTTTGTTGGCTACCAAACAATTGAAAAAGAAGTTGTTGTTACTGCAGGACAAACAATCACTGTTAACCAAGTGATGGGTGCTAGTGGTGGTGAAAAGTTAGAAGAAATTCAAATTAACGCTACTGTAAGTAAAGAAAAAGAGAGTGCTCTTTTACTAGAACAAAAGAAAGCTACGGTTATTAAGGAAAGTATTGGAGCTGTTGAATTAGCAAAAAAAGGTGTTAGTAATGCCGCTACAGCAACTACAAAAATATCAGGTGTTACCAAGAGTGATGCTTCAGGAGATATTTATATCCGAGGATTAGGTGATCGATATTTGTCTACTAGGATGAATGGGTTACCAATACCATCAGATAACGTGGATAAAAAGAATATTAATCTGAACTTATTCTCAACACAAGTTATACAAAATGTAGGAATTAGTAAAACTTATGTTACTTCTAGATATGCTGATGAAGCTTCAGGTAATGTAAATGTTGTTTCTAAAGAATATTCCAAAGACATGTTCTCTATTAATGTAAGTGGTGGAACAAATACAAATCTTTTAAATTTAGATGGAGATTTTAGAAAAACTATTATTAGTGATGATATTACTTTTGGTTTCCATGAGAAAAAATTTGCTTTAGTGGATCAAATTACTCAACAAGGATGGGACACTAAAACAAATGATGGTAAACCTTTTAATTTTAGCGGTTCTATTTCTGCAGGAAAAAAATTCAAACTTTTGGGTAAAGACTTCAGAATATTTGCTACGGCTTCTCATTCAGAATCAAGTAACTATAGAGATGAAATCTTTAGATCTTTTAGATCAAATATTGAAGATAATGGATTCTCTACTCTTGAACCGGACTTACCACAAACTATTGCAAATGGAGTAGATCCTGAAAGAAGAGACGTTGAAAGATTTATTCATAATATCAATACGACTGGATATATTAACGTAAAAACACGCTTAAACGATAACAACAAATTAAGATATAACACTTTATTTGTTAATAAAGGACAAGAAGTTTTATACGAAGCAGGTAGAAAAGGATTTGGTTATGTATTCGATCAAGATCCACAAGAATTTGGAGCTTTTGTAAGAGATCAAAACTACAGACAAACAACAATGTTTGTAAATCAATTACTAGGTGAGCACAAATGGAATGAAACCAATACATTAAACTGGGGAGCTGGTTACAACTTCGTATTAGCTGAAGAACCAAACAGAATTAGAAATGAAGTAAATATCTTAGATTTTGCTAATAGCCCATTAATTGAGTTTTCTGCAGTAGGAGATTTCCAACAAAGAAAATCAGGACAAAAAATTGAAGATACTGAATACAATGGTTTCATTAGCAACTCATGGAAATTAGGAGCAGCTAATGAAGATGATGACAAACCATTTAAATTAAATTATGGTTTAAATTACAGAAAGAGAGAAAGAAGTTTTAGATCTCAATTCATTGGGGTTAGAGCCAGAGGAGTTCAAGCACCATCAATAGATGAATTATCAGGAACATTTACTACTTCTGGTTTTAATAACAATTTGACTTTAAGAGTAGGAGAAGTTGATCGTTTTGTTGCTGACTTACAAATTATTGCTGGTTATGTGAACTTTGACTTTGACTTTGATAATAATCTTTCCGGTAATTTAGGGTTAAGTTATGAATATGATGAAATGACAGCTTTATGGGATATTACTAACTACATTAGTCCAAATGGGACACCGAGAGTTGGTAGTTTAGAAAAGACGTATGGTAGTCTTTACCCAAGTGTTAACTTGAAGTATGAAATTAACGAAAGAAACTTCTTACGTTTTGCCTCGAGTATAACTCAAACTTTACCTGAATTCAAAGAGGTCTCTCCTTTCGAATATGTAACACCAACTGGTCGTGTTATCAAAGGGAATCCAAATGTTGAAAAATCTGATGTGTATAACATCGATTTAAAATGGGAATTTTTCCCTAGTAGAGGAGAATTAATATCCGCAACTGCATTCTACAAGCAAATTGAAAATCCAATAAACTTAGCATTAACTAGAGGTTCTTCTGGTAATTTCCAGTTCGCCAATACTGGTGAACAAGCAGATGTATTAGGTTTTGAAATTGAAGGTAGACTAGATGTACTTAAGAATGACGATGATCAAGGAATTTTAAACATAACTGCTAATGCTACAGGAATGTGGTTTGAACAAGATTTATTAGAAAACTTCCAATATAATAGCAAAACCACTTCTGGATTACAAGGTGCTTCTAACTATATTTTTAACGGTTCTATTACTTATAATAACAGAGCTGAAAATGAGTTTATCGCTACTTTAGTTGGAAACTATTCATCTGATAAAATATTTGCTTTAGGCGGCCCTGAAGATTTCGCTAACAGTGCTGTATTATTCAACGAAGAAATTATAGAAAAAGGTTTTGTTACTCTTGATATGGTATTGAGTAAGCAAATCACGAAAGGATTTACTGTAAAGTTAATTGGAAGAAACTTGTTAAATCCAGATATAGATCAAACACAGTTAATCGTAAATCAAATTACTGGTTCTGAAACAAATGAGATTGTGAGAAGATATAATAGAGGTACCCAATTAAGTCTTGGTTTATCGTATAACTTTTAATTAACTCAAAGTTTACATTTGAATAGTTAAAGAGCAAGATTTGTAACCTATTATTAATATACACTTAAAACTAAAAAAAGGTTTATAAGATTTCTTTGCAACATAAAATTATATCTAAAACATATATAGGTCAAATTAACAAAAAAATGAGAAAATTAACATTTAAATTTTTAGGTTTAGTAGCATTTTCTTTTGCTACACTTACCCTAACTAACTGTGGAAGTGATGATCCAGATCCAATCCAACCAGACGAATCACAGGTGATTCAAGACTTAAATAACGGAGTTATGAAGGGAAGTCTTGATCAAGATTATACTTTATCTGCCGGGACAGCTTACAGTTTACCAAGTTCTTTTATCATACAAAGCGGAGCTAAATTAACTATTCCTGCAGGAACTAGAATTACTGCTGCTGCTGGTGGTACTGAAGTTTACATTGCTGTTTTAAAGGGTGGTCAGATTGACATCCAAGGATCTGCTTCAAGTCCTGTTGTAATGGCTTCGGCCAGTTCAACTCCTGGCGATTGGGGTGGTTTAACTATTTGTGGTGAAGCAACTACCACTGCTGGTGTAGATGCTGAAGCTGAAGTAGGTGGATTCAAATATGGTGGTACTAACGATGGTGATAGTTCTGGTAATATTAACTACTTACTAATTAAAGGAACTGGAGCTCAAATTAATTCAGAATCGCAATACAATGGAGTTTCTTTATATGCTGTAGGTTCTGGAACTTTAATCAATAACGTTGCTGTTGTTAACGGTGCTGATGATGGAGTTGAGTTTTTTGGTGGAACTGTTTCTGCTTCGAACATATATTTAGAGAACGCCGAAGATGATGCAGTTGACTGGACTGAAGGATGGAATGGAACGGTAAATAACACGTACATTTCTAACACTAAAGCTGGTTTCTCTACTGCTTTTGAAGCGGATAAAGATAATGGTAATCCTAAATTCAACAATGTTACAGCTGTTTCTACCGTTGGTGGTACTGCTTTACAGTTCAAAAAAGAATCAGGAGCTACTATTACTGGATTATCTCTAACTGGATATGATGTTTCTATCGACATGAAAGATGGTGGTCCATTATCAAACGTTATTATTGATGGTAATACCGCTGATCCATTATTAAACTATACTACACCTGCTACGGTTGATGTTTCTACTTTTAGTTGGGTAAATTCTTCTTTAACCCCTGATACTACTTTATTACAAGGTACTGTTTCTGGAAAAGTAACTTTAGATTCTTCTGTAAAGTATAAATTAAACTCTTCTTACATTATACAAGATGGTGGTGAGTTAGTAATTCCTGCAGGGACTAAAATCGAAGCTAGAGATGGTGGTACTGGTGTATATATCGCAGTATTAAAAGGCGGTAAAATTGATATTCAGGGTACTTCTGCTAATCCAGTAGTAATTGCTTCTGTTTCAGGAAACCCTGGAGACTGGGGAGGATTAACTATCTGTGGTAAGGCTACAACTACTGCTGGTGTAGATGCTGAAGCTGAAGTTGGTGGATTCATTTATGGTGGTACTGAGGATGCTGATAACTCAGGATCTATAAGATATTTAGTATTAAAAGGAACTGGAGCTCAAATTAACTCTGAATCTCAATACAACGGTCTTTCTTTATACGCAGTAGGTTCTGGGACTACTGTCGAGTACATTTCTGTAATCAACGGATCTGATGATGGTGTTGAATTCTTCGGAGGAACTGTTTCTGCTTCTAATTTCTATCTAGAAAATAATGAGGATGATTCAGTTGACTGGACTGAAGGGTGGAATGGAACTGTAACTAATACTTACATCTCTCATACTGTTGCTGGATTCTCTACTGCATTTGAAGGAGACAAAGATAATAACAATCCTAAATTTGTAAACTTAACTGCAATTTCAACTGTAGGTGGTACTGCTTTACAATTCAAAAAAGAATCTGGAGCTACAATCACTAACATTTGGTTAGAAGGATATGACAAAAACATTGATATGAAAGACGGAGGATCTTTATCTAACGTACAAATTGATGGATCAGATGCAGATACTACTGCTGATTACAAAACAGGAACTAAGGTAGATATTTCTACTTGGACTTGGAGAAATGCTGGTTTATAAGAAGTAGTCAAAACACTATAAAATAGAAAAAGCCGAGGGTAAGTCCTCGGCTTTTTTTATTTTTATTTAGTTTTATTAATTACTTTATTGCTATTTTGTTACTTTCCTTCCAAGATTGAACACTAGCAATGGTATTGTTTTGATAATTTATTTCCTTCAATTCATCTTTTGTCCAGATGAACCATTTTCCTACTTTCTTTCCTCGATTGTAATGCGCCATTACAGTTTTGTTTCCTTTCTCATCAAAACGATTCCAAACACCATGAAGGAGTTTATCTTTGTAATAACCTTGCTCCTTAACAGTTCCATTATCATGAAAATGAGTTACCTTAATTAAGTCACCTTCTTTTTGATACTTTGGCTTTATTTCTTGTCCTTGAGCTACTGCGAATAGTAGTCCGCAAGCTAAAATCATTACTTTCTTCATATCTTTAATCATTTTATTCAATAACATTCTCATTACAAACTTAACTTTTATTTTACTTTTATGCAACTTTTTGGTAACATTTATTTAACATTGGAAATATGATTGGGAAAATAATAGCATAAATCTTATCTTCACGAAGGAAATTATTAATCAATTAAAATTGTTATTATGGCTGTAATGAAAGTTATTGAGGTCCTAGCAAACTCTGACAAAAGCTGGGAAGACGCAACTAAAAAAGGAATTAAACAAGCTTCAAAATCCGTTAAAAATATAAGATCGGCATTTGTACAATCGCAAAGTGTTGTTGTTAACAATGATGAAGTTGCCGAATTTAGAGTTAACTTAAAAATCACTTTTGAAGTAAAATAATTACTTAATAAAACCGATTCTACTAATACTATTTTATTCCTAGAGTGATCAATTGTCGAATCACTCAATTAATATTTAACTTAAATCTAAAAATGGAAGATTACATTTCTCAAATTACAGACCTATTGGTCACTTATGCACCTAAAGTAATAGGAGCATTATTATTACTAATTATTGGTTTATGGGTGGTTAACGTTATCTCTAAAGCTATTAGTAAAATAATGAAAAAAAGAAGTATCGACACTTCTTTAAGAGGTTTTTTAATAAACCTTATAAATTGGACATTAAAGATATTTTTATTTGTAACGGTTGCTGGGCAATTAGGCGTTGAAACAACATCTTTCGCTGCTATTATAGCTGCTGCAGGTTTAGCCATTGGTATGGCTTTACAAGGCTCTCTATCAAATTTTGCTGGAGGTGCCTTAATTATGATTTTTAGACCTTTTAAAATAGGGGATTACATTGAAGCTCAAGGTGAACAAGGTGTTGTAAAAGAAATTCAAATTTTTACAACCAAATTAAATACTGTAGATAACAAAGAAATAATATTACCTAACGGAGCATTATCTAATGGAAATATTATAAATTATTCATCTGAGGAAAAACGAAGAGTTGATATTACCTTTGGTGTTTCTTACGATGCAGATATTAAAGAAACTAAGGATGTTTTATTTGGGGTTATCAACAACACTCCATACACTTTAAACGACCCTGCTACTCAAGTTTTATTAGGAGAGTTGGCTGAAAGTTCGGTTAACTTTATTACTAGAACTTGGGTAAGGTCAACTGATTATTGGGATGCCTATTTCCACATTATGGAAAACACCAAAATCGAATTAGATAAAGCTGGAATTGAAATTCCTTATCCTCATTCTGTGGAAATTCAAAAAGAAAGTTAAACTTTCTTCTTTTGTGGAGTAACAATAAAGTCTTTTAAATAAAAAGGCTCAAAATAAGCGACATCTTCTATGTCGTTTTTTTTGTATTTATCATAGCTTAGTTTAGCCATTTCAATTGCCGAAGGAAATTTACCTTCAACAAACGTGAAATTAGAGCTATTCAACACTTCTTTACACTTACTTACTCCATCGCCTAAGAAAAACACTTTTTGCTCGTTAAATGAACTAAAAGATGTTTCTTCAATTACTTCTGCCTTTATTTCACGAAATTGCTCATAGTTGCTATCATAAATAGCTGAATACACTTCCATTCGCCTTGCATCTATCATGGGAATAATAACCCCATCTTCAACACTTATAGAATGAGCGAGTGACAATAAAGTGTCTACGGAAATTAAAGGAATATCCAAAGAGAAACAGAGTCCCTTAGCAGCAGAAACTCCTATTCTCAATCCGGTATAAGAACCAGGACCTTTACTAACAGCAATGGCATCTAAAGAATTACGTTCTACATTGGCTTCTGACAAAACATCCAATATAAACGGATGTAATTTTTCTGCGTGAGAATAATTACCATCATTTATCTCTTTAAAATGAACTAAATTACCATCTTTAGCTATAGAGACTGAACAATTCTTAGTTGAAGTTTCAATGTTAAGTATAAGTGCCAAAACCCGAATATTTTTATGCAAATATACAAAGCCTTATTGTTTTGTAAATGTATAAAGTCCGCCTCCTTGCTTCAATATCATTTCATTTTTTTCAGGACTAAATTCCAACACAATTCCTGCAATTGAATAAGTAAATTGTGTTTTGGATTTTGCAGTTAATTGGAAAGCTGACTGTCCAGTCGCTTGAGCGGAAAGTTTACTCTCTTCTTCTTTTATCGTAATCTTTAAAGGCATGTTTTTAGAAGCATAAACTCCTTCGTAAGACTTTAAAATATTAACATCAACTTTTATTTCTTTGAAATCCGGGATGGAAAAATCGATATTATTCGCAGCTCTTAACAAAACTAAAGACAATGAGTTTAATTGAAAATCTGGACCAATTCCGTTTGTTGTTGTGGCAATGCCGATTTTCTTCTCAGGAAAATACATCAAAATTGATTTAAAACCATCTATTCCTCCTC
The DNA here is from genome assembly GCF_002813915.1 of Tenacibaculum sp. SZ-18. Lineage (NCBI taxonomy): Bacteria > Pseudomonadati > Bacteroidota > Flavobacteriia > Flavobacteriales > Flavobacteriaceae > Tenacibaculum > Tenacibaculum sp. SZ-18. Next base: position 3,322,508 of record NZ_CP019335.1, read on the forward strand.
CATGACCAAACCCATATTGTTTGCCAAATGGATATTTAAAAATCCCTAAGCCATAGTCATTTTCAATTGTAGTCATTAAATCCACATGATGTTTTGTAATTAACTTTTCGTTGAATAACGCATCAATAAAAGTTAATAAATCACTTGGTGTAGAAACTACAGCTCCTGCACCTAAAGGGATAGACATATCTGTTTCGGGCATTTCATTCCAATTCTTGAAAGCATAATTATATGATTTACATTCATTATCTACTACATCTAATTTACCACCAACATATGTGTTTTTCAATTGTAAAGGCTTGGCAATATACTTTTGTAAAATTGACGCATAGGTGCTTTTAAATACATCTTCAAGAATAAATGATAATAACACAAAATTAGAATTACTGTAAGAGTGCTTAGAACCAGGTTTAAAATCACTCTCGTACTTGTTTATAATCTGAAGAAGCTCCTCGCGTGACTTAGCGGAAGTATAATACTTCACATAATCATTACTATTAGTAAAATTAAAGATTCCACTAGAGTGATTTAAAAGATTCTTAATCGTAATTGAAGAGGAGTTTTGAACTGTTGGAAAGAAATTATCTAAAGATGTTTCAAGAGTTAGTTTACCGTTTTCAATTGCTTTAAAAATTAAAACAGTTGTAAATGTTTTTGAAATTGAACCAACTCTAAACTTAGTATGAACTGTATTAGTCTTTTTTACAACAACATCGGCAAAACCAATAGCTTTTTGATAAACTATATTACCATCTTTTAGAACAGCAGAGCTTCCTAAAATTTTATTGTTTTTCTGTAATTGTAAGAAATAATTATCTAGTTTTTCTTTATTAATGTTCTGAGCAATTAATCCAACACTAACAAAGAAAAACATAAGGACTTTTTTCATAGCTTATAGATTTTGTTAATCGATTATGTTTTCTCCGTAATAGAATTTTAATACTTTGGTTTTAAATATATAATCGTATTTAGCTCTAATAGAAGCAGACTCTGCATTTACCAATCTATTTCGAACTTGATCATAGTCAAACTGCGTCATACTACCGTAGTTAAAACTCACTTCGGCATTTTTAAACGCCTCTCGTTGAGCTTCAAGAGATATCCCTGCCGCTTCATAGGTTTTTGCTGCTGCTTTTGCATCTAAGAAAGCCTGTTCGATGGTTTGCTGTAAGCGAAGCTTCTCATTCTCTAAGTTAGTTTGAGACACTATTTTTTGAATTTTAGAACGCTCAACGTTAGCGTCATTTCTAAAACCATTAAAAATAGGAACGCTAATACTAAATCCTAAACTATAACCCAAATTTCCATCTAACTGCTCAAATAATTCTCCTGTAGGAACTGATGGATCAATAAAATATCTATAATTGGTATCTGCTCTTAAAGAAGTATTGATTGTTGGATAATATCCTGCTTTAGCAATTTCAACACCTAACTGAGCATTTTCTATGGTCAATTTTGCCTTCTCAATTTCTGGACGATTTGTTAATGCTTTTTGATATACTTCATTAGAACTACTGTAAAGTAAAGCAGCAGATGGAGTTCCAACTTCTATTACAGTAACATCAAAATTTTCGTAAGGTACTTGAATTAACTGAGCTAATTGTAATAATGCGATATTTAAACTATTCTCTTGAGTAACTACATTTTGGGCATCATTCGCAGCTGTAGATTGTATGTTTAATAGATCGCCTTTAGGTATAGAACCAGCTTCAAATTGCACTTGTGCCTGTTGTATTTGCTTCCTACTTATCTCAGCTTGTACTTTAGCAACTTCTAAATTTTCTTTTGCAAATAAAACATTAAGATATGTGTTTACAACTCGTAAAGAAATATCATTCTCTATTATACTTAAATCAAGTTTACTACTTTCCACCCCTAGCTTAGCCTGCTTGTATGTGTTTAGGTTTCTAAATCCATTGAAAACGGTGTAAGAAGCCGCTACTCCTAATGACCCACCAAAAAGTGTTGTATTAGGGGTTCTGTTTTGGGTTACAGGATCAAAAGTTGAACCGGTAGATAAGTTTCCTCCAGTACTAGCGTTCAAAGATGGAAGGAAATTTGCCTTATTACTTTTTACATCCTTTTCAGCTATTTCAACACTTAACTTATTTTGTTTAATCGTAATGTTATTAGTTAGAGCGTGGTCTACCGCTTCTTTAAGTGTCCATTTTTTTTGACCAAATGAAGAAATTGTTCCAATTAGTACTGCCGTCAGTAGTGTTAGTTTCGTTTTTTTCAAAGTATTATATTTTTGTAAACCAAGAATATGACGACAAAGATTATAATATGTTACAAAAAAATTTAAGATTCTTGCATTTTTAGTTTTTTACGATACTTATATAATGCGAAGAATAAAAGTCCTACTAAAATGTATGGAAATATCATTAGATATGTTATTCCGTCATTCACTGCCTCTGCCATTGGTTCATTTCCTCCTTCAACCACAGCTTTACACATGGCGCATTGAGTATACAAAAGGTTGGAAATAACTAAAAAGATAAAAAATAAGACTCTATTCTTCATTTTATACGGCATAATATGGACTTATCATTAAATACACTATAACCCCTGTTACTGCAACATATAACCACAAAGGAAAAGTAATCTTTGCTATTTTCCTATGTTGGGCAAACTGTCCAAGCTTGGCTCTCATAAAAGTAAATAACACAAATGGAATTACTACAATTGATAATAAAATGTGTGTGATTAAAATGAAATAATAAACATACTTAATAACACCTTCCCCTCCAAATTCTGTTGATTCCGAGGTCATATGATATGCTACATACATCACCAAAAATAATGCTGAAAAAACTAGAGCCGTAGTATTTAGTTGTTCATGCAACTTTCTATTACCATTTTTAATTGCTATAACTGAAACAATTAATAATACTGCCGTCAATCCATTAATAGTGGCATATATTGGTGGTAAAAAAGATAACGCTTCAACATTAGGAATTTTGATTCCAAAAAGTGCGGCAACTGCTATAGGAATAACAATTGATACTACGGTAATGAACTTCTTGTACTTTTGTTCGTTTGCAACTAAATTACTCATTTAATAAAAGTTTAATATCTTGTTTTAATTCATTAATCTGATCTGGAAAATCTTGTTCTTCTAAGGCTCTGTAATACATTATTGCATTACCCTGTTCGTCATATCTTGAACGAATATATCCATCTTTATCAACTAAAGCAAATAAACCCGAATGTTCAAAACCACCATGAGAAACTTGCCCGTTTCCAGCATATAATTTAAATCCTTCATTAGAAAGTTTAAATACTTCATCTTGAGATTTCCCAGTTAATAAATTCCAATTTTTGTGAGTTATATTATAATTGTCAGCATACTCTTTTAACTTTTCTGGTGTATCAATATCTGGAGTAATAGTAAAAGAAGCAATACCGAAATTAGGGTTTCCAAAAAATTCATTTTGAATGGTCACCATTTTTCGATTCATAATTGGACAGATCGTAGGACAAGTCGCAAAGAAAAACTCAACAACATAAACTTTACCTGAATAATCTTTATTTGTGATGGTTTTTCCCTCTTGATTTACGAAATCAAAATTGGGAACTTTAGAAAACTTGTGTAAATCGGCCTTTTGAAAATTCTTAATAATCTTAGGAACTGAATAAATTCCAAAGAGTAATACAATAAATGTAATACCAACGTATGAATATTTCGTTTTCTTCATAAAGTTTTACTTTTTTCTGTCAGCACTATTTTTCTTAAGCGCTAAACGATATTCCGCCAAAACAACTTTAACATCGTCCTTCATTTTATCATTTAATTCTCCTACTGAACCCATATTGTAGCCAAATAATTTTCCATCAGCCATATCCTTGTCATCCGTTCTTCCTCTTAAATTCAATTCCTTATCAATTATAAAAGCCATTGATGTATGCAAATTAGCATCTAATGATTCATTCGTATTGAAACTATCGTATAATGCCTTAACGACTTCATCTTTCGCAAACATAAAATTCCAACGAAGCATATCAGTATAGTTCCCAAGGGCTTTTTGAATTTTAATAATTTGCGTTTTCGATTCTTCGGGACAAACAACAATCATTTGAAAATCTTTAAAACCATAGAAAGGTTTATAAATTTTTTGGTTTAAATTGAAAATTTCTCCTTTTACAAGCTCAGGTTTACTTCCTGGAAAAAGTACAATTGAAATTTTCCCTTCAAATTTATAATTTTTGTCTACTATTGAAACATCTACAACATTATTTGTCAGCACAGGTAGCTTTGCAAAATTATTCATTCCCATTGACAGAAAGATATAAAATAACAAAGGAACTATAAATAAAATTGAAAGTACTATATATTTGTTTGTTGTTTTCACGTGTATGTTTTAATTGCATTACAAAAATACGAATTTCTCGTCCTTTTTACTAGAGAAAATAAACTATTAGCAAGTATATATTGACTAAATCACGTTTTAAACCGACAACATAAATTTGACTTCGTATTTAAATTTTAAGCAAAAAAAAGGTGGTTAAAAACCACCACCTCTTTTCTAAATATATTTTTACCATTTTATTAACGGCGCCAAAGTATCATATAAGTATCCACCTTCAAATAAAACGATGAATAAAAGGTAACAGATTAAGAAAACTGCTGTCCAAACAATTGCGCGCCTAAACCACTTCTTTTCGCCTTCAAGGTGCATAAATGCCCAAGCAATATAATATGCTTTTGCTAATGTTAATATAATAAATATCCAGTTTAACCAGCTTGTACCCGGACCATGTAAATGTAAAGCATCAGGCTTAACAATACCTAAACCAACTTCAACAGCTGTGATAAACGATAAGATTGCTAAAACAATCCAAATTCTTTTTGTATTTGACTCGTGTGAATGTGCCATCTTTAAATCTCTTTATAATTAATTAAACTAAGTAGAAGAATGTAAATACGAATACCCAAACTAAATCTACGAAGTGCCAATATAATCCAACTTTTTCCACCATTTCGTAATGTCCTCTTTTTTCGTATGTTCCTAAAACAACATTAAAAAATATGATGATATTCAATACGATTCCTGAAAATACGTGAAAACCATGGAAGCCTGTAATAAAGAAAAAGAAATCTGCAAATATTGGATTTCCATATTCGTTTACTTGTAAGTTTGCTCCTTCTACAACTAAATTAGCTTTCTCCAATTGCTTTAAACTTTCATCTCTTGAGAAGGTAATTTTCTTCTTAGTGTCTAAATCGATTCTTTCTGACCTTACCTGTAAAGAAGGATCTGCCATGAAAGCTTCTTGTACTTGAGCTACTGAATATTGAGATATAGTTTTTTCTTTATTAAACCATAACCCATTCTTTGCTGTATGTTGTTCTCTTCCGTCAACTCTTTCAGTGTTTACAAAATCTGCTAATGCTATTTGCTCACCATTTTTGACAAACTGTAAAATTTTATTGTCTGTAGTTCTCACAGCACCATAAGATCCTTTAATAAAAGTTTTCCACTCCCAAGCCTGAGAACCAACGAATATCAACCCAAATACGATTGTTACAAACATATAAGTGGCCACTTTCTTCTTTTGCATCTTATGACCAGCATCAACTGCTAAAACCATAGTTACCGACGATACAATTAAAATAAATGTCATAAACGCAACGTAGTACATTGGGTAATTCCCATGAAAAAACGGAACGTGTGTAAAAACTTCATCAGCGATAGGCCATGAGTCAATAAATTTAAAACGCGTCAAACCGTAAGCAGCTAAGAACCCCGAAAATGTTAATGCATCAGATAGGATAAAAAACCACATCATCATTTTACCATAACTTGCTCCAAATGGACGCACTCCTGCTCCACCACCCCAAGTCTCTTTATTGTCAGAATTTACAGCGATATTAGAATCCATAAATATCTTTTATCAGTTAATTTTTGTTAAATAATGCGCCAAAATTACGCATTTTATATTACTTGTAAAACTTAAAAAATAAAAATAAAAGTATCCATACTAAATCTACGAAATGCCAAAAGATTGCACCTAGTTCAAATCCAAGCATATTGGCTGATGAATACTTCTTTTTAAAATGATTATAAATAACGACAAAAAGCACTAGAACTCCCGCCAGAAGGTGTAAAACGTGAATAAATGTAATTCCAATCACAAAAGATGTTGAAACTGTACTTTTCGGACCTGTAAAATATAACCCTAAACTTTCTAATTCTTTAAAACCTACATATTGATACCATACAAATGCTAAACCTAACCCTAAAGCGGCTAACAAAAACATCATTGATTTCTTTAAATCGTCTTTCTTCAAAAATGATTGAGAAATAAATAAGGTAATACTACTTAATACAATTAATGCGGTGCTAATGTAAAATGCCTGTGGTAAATCAAACGATACCCAATCCTCTCTTTTCGCACTTACGATGTAAGCACTTGTCAATCCAGCAAAAAACATCACCATACTTATTAAGGATACCCAAAGCATAGGTTTTGCTGACTTTCTTTTTGCTTCTTTCAGCTCTTTATCTACTTGAACTTCGCTCATTTAATGTAAAAATTTATCTATTACGTAAATAATTGGTAATACTGTGATATAAAAAACGCTAGCCAACATTAATTTTCTAGCATCAGTATTTTCTTGAGACTTATATAATTTAATTCCGTAAAACAACATCAATAATCCTAAAATAACTACTGTAAACGCAGTTATTGGATAAATGTATAATGAACCTGTAACCTTTAATACAGGTGCTACCGAAATCAAAATCATTACACATGTATAAAAAATTATCTGTGCAACTGCACCTTTATCTTTTTTATCCATAGGCAACATATGCAATCCTGCTTTTTTATACTCCTCATCTTGTAACCACCCGATAGCCCAAAAATGTGGAAACTGCCAAAAAAATTGAATCATAAATAAAAAACCAGCTTCTATTCCAAAATTTCCTGTGGCTGCTACCCATCCTAACATGAAAGGAATCGCTCCCGGAATTGCTCCAACAAAAACTGCAAGAGGAGTTATTGCTTTTAATGGAGTGTATACACTAGTATATAAAAAAATAGAAATTGCACCGAATAATGCACATTTAGGATGAATTATATATAGTATTGCGATTCCTGCTATGGTAAAAACCGTTGCTATTATGAACGCAGAAGTCGGTTTCATCCTACCTGAAGGTAAAGGCCGATTTTTTGTTCTTTGCATTACAGCGTCAATATCCTTTTCTATCACCTGATTAAAAGCATTGGACGCACCTACCATTAAATATCCTCCAACACTTAATAATAATATAATTGAATAGTCTACCGTTTCTGCTCCTAATAAATAACCAGCTATTGATGTAAACACCACACTTACGGACAAACCAACCTTAGTTAGTTGTTTAAAATCTATAAAAAATGTTTTTAAAACTGATTTTTCTGCCGTCAAAACTGAACTCACCTTACTTTTAAAAGTTTTTGCAAAGATATTCTATATATATGTAACCACCATAAAATTTACATTATATTGATAATCTAAACTTTTTTTAAAAATAATTAAATTTTGTTTGGCAGATTAAAAAAGGGTTGTATATTTGCACCCGCAATCACGATTGCATACGATCTTAGACAAAGACTACGCGAAAGTAGCTCAGGGGTAGAGCATCACCTTGCCAAGGTGAGGGTCGCGGGTTCAAATCCCGTCTTTCGCTCAGAACCTTTTATAAATTACCAATGCTGAAGTGGTGGAATTGGTAGACACGTTGGACTTAAAATCCAATGAGCCGTAATGCTCGTGCGGGTTCAAGTCCCGCCTTCAGTACTAAAGCCGAAACAAAATGTTTCGGCTTTTTTTATTTTGTTAAAGATGAATAAGCTTTAAATTTTATGAATCTTTTCAAAATTCGTTCACAAAATATATTCAAAAAAATCACCTAATGACTACATTGTAATGAAGATTATATCTGCAATTGTAGTTTCAAGTTCCTTCTTGGAGTTCAATTTATTCTTTTACAACCGAATACAATTCGCATTACACGTATTCGGTTTGGCTCTATTGATAATTCTTTATTAATTATTACTATGAATTAGGATTTAGCAACATCAAAAAAATTTTTAACCTTCATTTATTCGTACATCGATGAGCGAAACTTTATTTTGAATTAAACTATCCTAATGTATATCTTTTTATTCTCATTTTTAATTTAATTTCAAATATTAAATTCTACTTTGTCTAATAATTGAGAAATTTGAATTTAACGCAACACAATCTCTAATTCTATAACTAATCTCAAAAACATCAATATTCAATTTAATGCAAAAAATGACAACGTACTAATTACCTTAAAACAATCGCCTTTTTCATGATGTCAATGAAAACAAAATATTTTATTTGAAATCATAATTCTATTAAGCCTCCCAATTATAAATTATTTAGTAATATCAGAAATACTTCCTATAATATTATTTGTAAAGTTTAAAATATATATGCGTCTAAAAACATAATTAAAAAACTTATGAAAAAATTCCTCCTAATTATTAACCTTTTTATAACTGTAACTGTTTCGGCACAAACGAGTATATTTAATGGTATATTGAGTACACATGTTGATGCTAAAGGAAATGTAAACTATAATGCTTTGAAAAAAGATGAAGCTACATTAAATAATTATCTCGCTTATTTAGAAAAAACATCTCCAAGTTCATCTTGGTCTAAAAATAAGCAAAAGGCATTTTGGATTAATGCATATAACGCCTACACAATTAAATTGATCTTAAATAACTATCCCGTTAAAAGTATCATGAAAATAAAGGAAAAAGAAAAAAGCCCATGGAAAATTCCTTTCGCATTTGTAGGTGGAAAACCATACACTTTAGACCATATAGAGCATAATATTTTACGAAAAAAATTGTTCGACCCTAGAATTCACGTTGGTGTTAACTGTGCCTCTGTATCATGTCCTAAATTACATAACAAAGCTTTTACTGAAGCAAACATTGATAGTGAACTAGAGAGCTTAATGAAGCAGTTTATTAATGATCCTAAGCGTAACAAATTAAATAAAAAGAGTACAATTCATATCTCGGAAATCTTTAACTGGTTCAAGGGAGATTTCACTATAAAAGGTTCTGTTGTTGACTACATTAACAAATATGCAAACGAACCTGTAGATGCTGATGCTAAAATTCATCATTTACCATATGACTGGAATCTGAACGGAAAATAGTATTTTTATTCTCATTTTACTGAAACAAATTCAGTATAAAACATAAAAGAAAGTACATGTCTAAAACATATTATGATCCTTCCGACTTAAGAAAGTTCGGTAAAATAACAGAATGGAGTGAAGAACTTGGAAACAAGTTCTTCGACTATTATGGTAAAGTTTTTGAAGAAGGAGCACTTACCGCTCGAGAAAAAAGTTTAATAGCACTAGCCGTAGCACATACAGAGCAATGTCCATATTGCATTGATGCATATACAAAAGATGGATTACAACGTGGAATCACAAAAGAAGAAATGATGGAAGCTATTCACGTTGGAGCAGCAATTAAAAGTGGTGCTACCTTAGTTCACGGTGTTCAAATGATGAACAAAGTGAACAAATTAGAAATGTAATAGATCAATGAAGAAATCGCTTTTGGCAAGAAATAACGATTTAGCAAACACTGAGCGTCAATTAGAAATTCTATCAAATGGAATTTTTAAGGATGGTGAATTACCTACGTTTGCTGAAAAAATTAAGGAAACAAATCAATTTCCTTTACAGCCTAAGAAATTAGAAATTCTACAAATAAACCTAGGTTACATGTGTAATCAAGTTTGTGCTCACTGTCATGTAGACGCTGGTCCTGATAGAAAAGAAATCATGACTCAAGAAACCATGAATCAGTGTTTAGAGGTAATTAAAAAAACTGGTGCACACACTTTAGATTTAACTGGTGGAGCTCCAGAGATGAATCCTAAGTTTCGTTGGTTTGTAGAAGAAGCTTCAAAAGCTGGAATTAAAGATTTTATCGTCCGATCGAATCTGACCATTATTCGTGCGAATAAAAAGTATTACGATCTACCTGAGTTCTTTAAAAAACATAATGTTCATGTTGTCTCATCTATGCCGCACTGGACACGTGGAAAAACAGATAAGCAACGTGGTGATGGAGTTTTCGATAAATCCATCAAAGCATTACAAATGTTAAATAATGTTGGTTACGGAAAAGAAGATTCTGGATTACAATTAGATCTTGTTTACAATCCATCAGGTGCATTTTTACCAGGTGATCAAGCTGGCTTAGAAAGTGATTTCAAGAAAGCATTGTTAGAAGATTTTAATATTGTTTTCAATAATTTATTTGCTATCACAAATCTACCTATTAGTAGATTTCTAGATTATTTAATTGCTTCTGAAAATTATGAAGACTATATGTATGCTTTAGTCGAAGCATATAATCCTATGGCGGTTGAAAATGTAATGTGTACGAATACACTTTCTGTTAGTTGGGATGGCTGGTTATACGATTGTGATTTTAACCAAATGCTTAATCTGAAAGTTGCTAGTAAAGTAAAACATATTTCAGAATACAATGAAGAATTGTTGAGAAAACGTAATATCATTATCAACCAACATTGTTACGGTTGTACTGCCGGAGCGGGAAGTAGCTGTCAAGGAACTGTAGCTTAAGCAAATGAAACAATTAGTCTTCCTCTTTTCATTGTTTTTAATTCAAACTACCCAAGCACAGGGAAGTTTAAAGAAGTTGTTGAAAAAATTCAACCAAGAATCAGTCCCTTATATTCATGTTGAAAATTTAGATGATAAAGATGAAAATACAGTGTTATTAGATGCTCGTGAACCAATAGAGTTTGAAGTAAGTCATTTAAAAAACGCTATTTGTGTTGGTTATGATCATTTCGATTTACAAAAAACACTACAACAATTACCAGAAGATAAAAACGCCAAAATAGTAGTATATTGTTCTATAGGTATTCGTTCAGAAGATGTTGCAGAACAACTTAAAAAAGCGGGATACACAAACGTATTCAACTTATATGGCGGTATTTTTGAATGGAAAAATAATGGGAATAGGGTTCTAAATAAAAACAATAACCCCACAGAAGAAGTCCATGCTTTCAATAAAGAATGGGGAGTATGGTTAACGAAAGGAATTAAGATATATGAGTAAAAATTTGTTGATGATTTTTACCAGAAATCCTGAATTAGGAAAGGTAAAAACTCGACTTGCAAAATCTCTAGGTGACAAAAAAGCACTTGAGATCTATAAATTCTTATTAAACAGAACAAAAGAAGTAACACAGCAAATATCATCTGATAAGGCAGTGTTTTATTCTGTTAAGGTAAGAGATAATGATATATGGGATGCTACCGTATTTCAAAAATTACAACAAGAAGGTGATGATTTAGGAGAACGAATGCAAAATGCATTCACAACTGCTTTCTCAATGGGATACGAAAAAGTTGCCATAATTGGGAGTGATTTATACGAATTAGAATCACATCATATTGATGAAGCTTTTCATCAATTGAACTCAAATGATGTTGTAATTGGTCCTGCAGAAGATGGTGGATATTATCTATTGGCCGCAAAACAAGTTTATCCCGATGTTTTTAATAATAAAGATTGGGGAACCTCATCTATTCGAGAAGCGACTTTAAACGACTTAAAAAAACAAAGCGTATTTTTATTACCAATACTTAACGATGTTGATGTTGTTGAAGACATTCGAGATCATCCAGCATTCACACAATTTTTAAAGCCATGAAACGACAACAACTGAAAGAAACTATAAAATATATAACTGATAAAAATATTGATACTCCAGAAGTAGGAATTGTATTAGGAACAGGTTTAGGTAAGTTAGTTGACGACATAGAAATCAACCAAGAAATCCAATACGGTGAAATTCCAAACTTTCCAGAAGCAACAGTTGAGTTCCATTCAGGAAAATTAATCTTTGGTAAATTATCAGGTAAAAGTGTGGTTGTAATGTCTGGTCGTTTTCATTTGTATGAAGGTTATACTCCTTGGGAAGTTACTTATGGAATTAGAACAATGCACGGATTAGGAATTAAAACTCTTTTAATTTCAAATGCTGCAGGAGCAATTAATCTTTCATACAAAAAAGGAGACTTAATGTTAATTGAAGACCACATCAATTTACAAGGTAGTTCTCCATTAGCTTTTAAACAAGCAAAAGAATTCGGGAACATTTTTGCAGACATGTTAGAACCATATTCAAGAAAATTGAACGACCGTCTGAAAGTTATTGCAAAACAGAACGACATAAACCTACATGAAGGAATTTATGCAAGTGTATTAGGTCCGCAATTAGAAACACGCGCTGAATACAGAATGCTTCAAATATTAGAAACAGATGCTGTTGGAATGAGTACTGTTCCTGAAGTAATTGTCGCTAAACAATTAAATATTCCTTGTTGTGCGATTTCGGTTTTAACCGATGAATGTGACCCTAAAAATCTACAGCCTGTAGATATTTCAGATATTATTGCAGTCGCAGGTAAAGCGGAACCAAAACTGATTACATTGTTTAAAGAATTGATTAGTAAATTATAGAGAAAAAAACGACAAGCGAAAAGAGAAAAATATTTTTATTATCAATATTTAAAAAAATCAAGGCTGTCTAGAATCATATAAAAATGAGTTATTTAGAAACAACAAAAGATGTATATAAAGAAGCAGCTTTAACACCAGATGTTGGATTATGCTGTACTACTAACCCTATTTGGGAACTACCAGGTTTAAAAATCCCTAAAATTATGCAAGAAATGAACTACGGTTGTGGCTCTACTGTGCATGCAAGAGATTTAACTAATAATCCAAAAGTTTTATACGTAGGAGTTGGCGGAGGAATGGAATTATTACAATTTGCATATTTTTCTCGTCAAAAAAATGGAGTAATTGGTGTAGATGTAGTTGATGAAATGTTAGAAGTTTCAGATAAAAACTTTATTGAAGCCGAGAAACAAAACAATTGGTTCAAAAGTGAATTTGTTGACCTACGCAAAGGTGATGCAATGAATTTACCTGTTGAAGATAATTCAATTGATGTTGCTGCACAAAACTGCTTGTTTAATATTTTTAAAGCAGATGACTTAAAGAAAGCTATTGCTGAAATGTATCGTGTTTTAAAACCACACGGACGTTTAGTTATGAGTGATCCAACTTGTGAACAACCAATGAATCAAACATTACGTAATGATGAGCGTTTACGTGCATTATGCTTAAGTGGTAGTTTGCCAATTGCAGAATACGTTAAAATGTTAACGGATGCTGGTTTCGGTACCATAGAAATTAGAGCGAGAAAGCCATATAGAATTTTAGATCCTTTAAATTATCCAACTGAAGACCTAATTTACATCGAATCAATTGAAGTTGCTGCCATTAAAGATCCAATGCCAATAGATGGACCATGTATTTTTACTGGAAAAGCCGCAATTTACTTCGGAGAAGAAGAATATTTTGATGATGGAAAAGGTCATACGCTACTTAAAAATCAACCATTAGCTATTTGTGATAAAACTGCTGGTGCTTTAGCAGATTTAGGAAGAAAAGATATTTTCATTTCAGAATCTACTTTCCATTATGATGGTGGCGGATGTTGTTAAAAAAACATAAATCAAGATATATAAACACCTCATATTGAGGTGTTTTTTTGTTATTTCAACTTTATGTAATATCATCGGGGTTACCTCAACTTAATGTATCGAAGCTAATTAATGCCATAACATCAGTTTTTAAAGAAGGTTACGATGCAGTAATCATCATTGGAAATAACCTTCCTGATTTTAAAAATGAGTATTATTTTCTGCCATATAGAATCTTCAGAATCAAATTCTCACTTTAAAAACTTCAATAAATGGTAGATATAATTTGATTACACTTTAAACAAGTACTTTTCATAAAGAAGAATTTAAAAAGTTACCTTAGCAAAGCAATCTACTTATTACTGCTTTAAAACAGTATTTCATATCAAAAAAGCATACCACTAAGCATATTGAAGTATTAAAGAATGTTGATGAAACAAAAAATTTATATCACTTTTTAAATAGATAAGAAATACCCGTCTGATTCTGAAAAATCTTTTACTTTCAATTATTTCTTGTCCAAAAGAGTTTATTATAAATAATTTTGAAAACCTGTAATTTAACATATTCTTCCGATGACTTTAATAAAAGTTCTCCTTCAATTATGATTTCATAATAAACTCAATTATTACGTCACTATGTTTCTATGAGTAGAATTTTCATGAATCATATTTAATCTAGTTAATTATCATAGAATTATTATGTCTGAAAATAATAGCAATTTAAAATACAGTAAAAGCTCTCAAGAATCTGGACATTATTTAATAACCAAAATTTATCTTGGAAATCAATATCGATTAGAAATTCAATTTATCGATTTTCACACATATTAGAAATCTAAAATTCAAATCAACTTAGGTAAAACAACAACTTTAGATATCGCATTAACTTAAGAAAGCACTGCTCTTAATGAAGTAGTCATTAATTCTTCCGTAACTAAAAAAACTAGAAATATTTCATTTAAAAACAACGATAATTTACAAGTAAGCTTTGATGTATTTAATGTATTGAATTTGTTAAATAAAAACTGACCATATTTAGTTTTTGTACCGAAATTCATAAATTCCACCTTTAACTTATTCGAATTTCAAGGAATACAAAACCATTAACCTGTTTATTAATTCACTTTAAATGAAAATACAAAACCTTGAGTACTTGATTTTATTAATTTAAGATGTAAAGCACAATTAGGATTGCAGTATTTGTTTAAGGGATAGCATATTAATTATTCTAACTAAATAAAAACCTAAATATATTTTATTTTTAGATGTATACTTTTAAATCCGTAGTAGATAATTTCCCATAGATGAATAATAAACTATCTTAGTACTATTAATTTTAAATAAACTCGACCTATTATGAAAAAAGGCAAACTAATTTTTGCTTCAATCTTAATTCTCATAATAATTGCTGTAGTTGTTTATATTTCCAATATCAACAACTTTAAAAGAGAAGGAACTGTACAAATTTCAAAAAACACCGCTCCAATACAAATTCATAGAGATGAAAATGGTATTCCGTATGTTGTTGCTGAAAATAAGGCCGACGTCATTAGAGGACAAGGATTTGTATCTGCTCAAGATCGTCTTTTCCAAATAGAATTTTATAGAGCACTAATTAAAGGAGAATTAGCAGAAATAATTGGACCTTCAATGGTGCAATCTGATATTAAAATGCGAGTTTTCAATTTACCTCAACATGCAAAAAATAGCTTTGCTAATTTAAATAAAGAGACTGTAGATTTTTTGACTTGGTACTGCGAAGGTTTTAATGAATACCTTTCAACTAGTGCAAATGAATTTCCAGTAGAATTAGGTTTACTTGGTATCCAACCATCAGAAATTCAACCTTTGGACATTATGAATATAATTCTATTTATAGGTTTTACTCATGGTAGAGATATGGAGGATGAAATTTTAACATTAAATCTAGCCACAAAATCTACTTTAGATAAAAACATATTTCCATTAAACATAAACCCTGACAGAACAAAACCATTGCTTATTGATTTTAATAAAATTAAAGCTGCTCTTTCAGAAAAACTAAATGTCGAGCCTACTAAAATGTCTCCAACATTATTACCGCTGCCTGAATTCGGATCTAACAACTGGGCCGTTTCTGGTGAAAAATCAGCTTCAGGTAAAGTTATTGTTTGCAATGATCCTCATGTTGATTCTAGATTGCTTCCTGGAATTTTTCATCCTATTGGTTTGTCATGTCCAGAATTTAAAAGTGCTGGAATTGCAATTCCAGGTATTCCCGGGATTCTTGGTGGTCGTAACGAATTTGTTTCTTTTGGAGTTACCAATGGTTATGGTGATAGTCAAGATTTATTTATAGAAAAAACCGAGGGTGATTTCTATTTTGCCGGAGAGGAAAAACTTCCAATTTCAAAAAGAAAAGAAATTATAAAAGTTAAAGATGGCGAAGATGTTGAAATTGAAGTTCGATCAACAGTTCGTGGTCCAATAATTTCCGATTTCGACGTTTTTGGAATTATGACTGAAGATATTGTTAGTTTACAATGGTCACTTGCTTATTCAAGAAGTAAATCTATTGGTTTTGAGCGGTTTTTAGAATCTAAAAATGTATCAGAATTAAGAGAAGCATTATTCGGGGTAGATAATATATTTTTCAACTTTGTTTTCGGAGATGTAGAAGGGAATATAGCGCATCAAGCTACAGGTTTGATTCCCAAAAGAGTAAACAGTCAAGGAATGACTAAAGAAACTCAAACTTTTGATGAATTTATTCCTAAAGATAGTATGCCGCATATGATAAATCCTAAGAAAAATTGGGTAGCAACAGCAAACCATGATACGCGTCCTGATGATTATCCTTTTTATTACTCAGAGCATTTCTCACCGAATTATCGCTACTTAAGAATCAAAGAGGTTTTAAGTGAAAATCGCAAGTTTAGTAAGGATGATTTATGGCAACTCATTCTAGATTGTAAAAACATGCAAGCAGAAAGATTGGCTCCTATTTTTGAAGCTGCTTTGAACAAAAACGACGAAACAAAAGAATTGGGTGAAATACTAAGTAACTGGAATTATGTTGATGATGTAAATGCGCAAGGTGGAGCTGTTTATAATGTATTGTATGAATATTTGGCAACTTTAATTTTAAACGATGAATTACCAGATGAGTTAGAAGACACATTCTGGAGTAGCGGATATTACTGGATGCAAAAATTAGATGATTTAATTGTTACGAATCACAAAGTTATAGATAACACCACTACACCTGAAGTTGAAACTCTAGATGATTTAATTGTTCAAGCTGGAATCATGACTACAAAGTATCTTACTAAAGAAATTGGTCCTAATTCCAAAGAATGGACTTGGGGTAAAATTCATAAAATATATTTCGCCAGCCCAATTCGTCAAGAAGGTTTTGGTAAATCTTTACTTGGTTTTGAAGAATTCCCTAAAAGTGGTTCTAATCAAACCATAAATAGAGGAATGTATAAAAAAACTAAAGATCTCAACTTTGATACTGGTTGGTTTAGTTCATTCAGAATGGTTGCTGATTTAAGCGATTCTGAAAAATTTATGGGAGCTCTTGCTGGAGGAAATTCAGCTAGAATATTCCATCCATATTATAAATCTCAAGTAGAAATCTGGAAAAATAATACTTGGATTCCCTATTGGATTTCTCAAGAAAAAGTAATTGAAAACTCAAAATATAAACTAGTATTAAACTAAAAAGGTTTTCAAAACTTAATAAGTCAAACTAATGATAAAAAACAACTTCCAAAATCAAAGTGAATTAGTTACTATTGAAGTGCTTCCGAATGGAAATTCTATTTATGATTCAATTGAAATAAAACACGTTACAATTTTATTATCACAAATAATGAAATACAATTAAAAATTCTTGACGATAGAAACTTTGCAACTGCAAACTCTTCTATTTTTGAAATAGGAAATACTTTAGAAGTTAAAGTAGGCTATTATAATCAAAATCATAGTATTTGTTCAGCAGAAATAATTCGAAAAGAAATTAAAGTTAACGCTAAAATTAGCAATATGTTTATTGTGTATTGTACTTCTATAAACTCACACATTGGTCGCAAAGAAGCTGTATTCCAATTATCTTCTGGTGAAAATATAATGGATTCAACTATATCAATTAATCGCTCTAATACCAATACTATACATGGAGATATAAAAGTTCAAGGAACTGAAGTTGTGAATACAAATGACATCGTAACTATTAAAGGATTTGGAGAAAAATTTGATGGAAATACAACAGTATCAAAAATCCATCATGAAATTGGGAATGGGAATTGGTTGAGTACGTTCTACTTTGGAAATGATTCATAATACGTTGTAATTATTTATTGCAACAATCGACAATTATGGAGTGTATAATAGTCATATTTTTATAGAAACATGCAAAAATACTTAGATCTTATATCTAAATCGTATTCCAACTATTGGAATTATATCAAGCAATCTGTTCTTTTTGAATTAAATTGGGAAAATTATTTCTATGGTTTAATTTTAATTTCATTAATCGTTTGGTCTTTAGAAATTATATTTCCTTGGAGAAAAAATCAACCTTTTTTTAGAAAAGATTTTTGGTTGGATACCTTTTATATGTTTTTCAATTTTTTCATTTTAAATCTTATTGTTTTAATTGCTTTATCAAATACAACTGAACAAGCTTTTAATGATGTATTAGGTTTTGTAGGTTTATCTGTTTCTAGTTTTCAGTTATTTGATATAAACTCTTTTCCATACTGGCTTCGTATTTTCACGTTCCTTTTTATCATTGATTTTGTCCAATGGTGTACACATCGATTGTTGCACAAATACGAGTTTTTATGGAATTTTCATAAAGTACATCATTCTGTAAAACAAATGGGATTTGCTGCACATCTTCGTTATCATTGGATGGAACCTGTTGTATACAAATCATTAAAATATATTCCATTAGCAATTATAGGTGGATTTACAGCTCAAGATGTTGCTATTGTTCACTTTTTTAATATTACTATCGGACATTTAAATCATGCCAATATTAATTGGGATTATGGATTTTTAAAGTACATTTTAAACAATCCCAAAATGCATATTTGGCATCACGCTAAAGAACTTCCAGAAGACAGAAAAAATGGAGTTAACTTCGGAATTACCTTAAGTTTATGGGATTACATTTTTAAAACAGATTATATTCCTCATTCAGGTAGAGATATTGAAATTGGTTTTGAAGGTGATGACAAGTTTCCTCAAGACTTTTTAAATCAAGAATTATATCCTTTAAATAAAAAATAATTTGGCTATTTGTATCTTTAGCGGATAAACAAATAAACCAAATGAGATATATAAAAATTTTATTCCTATTTCTTTTTGTTCAAGTTACCGCGCAACAAGGCGGAATGTGGATTCCTTCTTTGTTAGAAGGAATGAATGAACAAGAAATGAAATCTTTAGGAAGTAAGCTTTCAGCAAAAGATATTTACAATGTAAATAACTCTAGTTTAAAAGATGCAATTGGTCACTTTAACGGAGGTTGTACAAGTGAAATAATTTCTTCTAAAGGATTAATTTTAACAAATCATCACTGTGGATTTGGACAAATTCAATCACATTCTTCACTAGAAAATGATTATTTAAAAAATGGATTCTGGGCAATGAATTTAGATCAAGAATTGCCAAACAACAACCTATACGTGGAATTTATTGTTAGAATTGAAGATGTAACAACTAAAGCTTTAGCTGGAGTTACAGATACAATGACGGAACGTGAAAAACAATCTGCAATTGACAAGAACATAAATGGAATAAAAGAATCGACTAAAAAAGAAGATTGGCAATTAGTAAAAGTTAGTCCGTTTTATAAAGGAAACCAATATTTCTTATTTGTTACCGAACGATTTGAAGATATTCGTTTAGTAGGAGCGCCACCGAGCAGTATTGGTAAGTTTGGCAGTGATACCGATAACTGGGTTTTCCCACGTCATACTGGTGATTTTTCTTTATTCAGAATTTATGCAGATAAAAATAACCGTCCTGCAAAGTATAGTAAAGATAATGCGCCTTATAAACCTAAACACTTTTTACCTGTTTCTTTAGACGGCGTAGAGGAAGGTGATTTTACGTTGGTTTTTGGTTTCCCAGGAAGAACTAATGAATATTTACCAGCAACAGCAATTAAACGCATTACGCAAGAATTTAACCCAAGTAATATTGCTATTAGAGAAGCTGCTTTAAAGGAAATTGATGCGCAAATGAAAGCTAGTGATGCAGTAAGAATAAAATACGCTTCTAAACAAGCTAGAATTGCGAATGCATGGAAAAAGTGGATTGGTGAAAATTTAGGAATTCAAAAAAGTAATGCTATTCAACAACGTGTAGAATTCGAAGAAATCTTTAAAAAAGCACTTAAAGAAAAAGGTCTAGAAGGAAAATATGGTGCCATTTTACCTGAATTTGAAAAGTTATATAAAGATTTTTCAAGCATTAATATTAAGCGAAGAAACTTTATTGAAGTGTTTTTAGTTACAAATGAATTAATGCAAATGACTTTTAGATCATTTGAACTAGAAATGGCCGCTAAAAACAAACCTGAATTATTTGATAAAGTAAAGAATTCACTAATCGGAAAATTAAAAGGAATTCATAAAAACTACGATGTAAATGTAGATAAAGGTGTATTTAAAAATGTAATGCCTTTGTATAATAAAAATACAGATGCTTCTATTTATGAAACCACAAGCTTTACAGATTTAGATAAAGCGTTAAAGTTACTAGAAGGATCTTCAGAAGAAGTTGTTAAAAAACTTAACAATGATGCTGCTTATGCTTACGCAAAACCTATGATTCAGGAATTTTACGCACAAATTAACCGAGAGTTTCAACAAAAAAATCAGCCAATTGTTGCTCTGCAAAAACAATACATGAAAGCCTTAATGGAGGCCTTACCAAAAGCGCGTTATTTTCCAGATGCTAACAGTACTTTACGTGTTACTTATGGTCAAGTTCGTGGATATTCGCCAAGAGATGCCGTGTATTATAATCCAGTAAGTTATTTAGATGGAGTTATTGAAAAATATGTTCCTGGTGACTATGAATTTGATGTTCCAAAAAAACTAAGAGACTTATACAAAGCAAAAAACTACGGACAATACGCAGATAAAAACGGGAAGGTTCCTGTTTGTTTCTTAGGAACAAATCATACAACTGGAGGGAACTCTGGAAGTCCAGCAATTGATGCTAATGGAAACTTAGTTGGATTGAATTTTGATCGTGTTTGGGAAGGAACTATGAGTGATATGAACTACGATCCTGAGATTTGTAGAAACATTATGGTAGATGCTCGTTATATTTTATTCATTATTGATAAATACGCGGGAGCAAAACATTTAATTGATGAAATGAAATTAGTTCATCCTAAGAAGTAAACACTCATAATTAATATTAAATTAAAAAAGGATAATTCATTAGAATTATCCTTTTTTTATCTAAAATAAAATCATTCAATATTCAAAAACCCTAGCGGTTCAAAAAAGGTTTCATCGAATTACTTTATGACTTTATCTTCTTTAATTTAATAACAAATCGTTTATTTTTTATCTCTTTAACCTTTTCATTTAATAATTTTATTTCTTCTCGTTTATCATAAGGAATTAAATCTTTTAAGATTTTATACTCCGATTTTAACCTAATTTGTTTGTTCTTTGTTTTCTTAAACTCGAAAGAATACTCTCCAAAATTGTTTTTAAACTTTAAATCTGAATTTGATTTTCCTAAAACCTCTATATCCGAAGGGAAGTTTATATAATACGTTAGTAAGTCACTATAACCATAATCAAGATAAGAACTTAACTCCATAGAATTAGAAGCATCTTCAATTTGATTATGATTTAATAACTTATCTATTGAAACACTAATAAGACTATCATTTATAAAGGTAACAGCGTTGTTTAATTTACCTTCACTATTAATTTTAAACACAAAAGGCTTTTTTCCATTTAAAGATACCTTGATAACGGTATCAATATCTAGAGTAGTATCGATTCCTTGAATTTCAGATAAGGTATTATAAAACTTACTCGCTTCTTCGTTTTTATTTAACATTCCGTAAAAGCTTCTTAATTCAGTAGATAATCCTCCTGAAAGTTTGAACCTTGATTTATAAGTAGTTTCTTTTTTCTCCACATCAACTTTACCCGAAACGATTTGATACATGTAGTTAACATTCGGATTCATTCCTGGCATTTTCACAAACTTAATTGATACGGAATCAGCCTTTGCAACCTCTAAATCCCTTGAAATAAATTTATCTTTCTTTTTTCTTTTCTTGGTTAAATAAGGTTTAACTAAAATCACATCTGTATTATAAATTGATGTAGGAACTTCATTAATTTGATATTGAAAAAAATCCTCGTGAGGATATAAAAATACTAACTTTTCGTTTTCATCTTCATAAGCATAAAATACATGATCAAACTCGCCTTTTCTAATATAGTGCTTACTAATAGATCCTAATCGTTTTGTTCTACCAAATACTGCCCAATAATCTATTTCTAAATCCTCCAAAATTTGCCTGTAAAATCGCTTAATACTAAGAGGGTCAAAACGTTTTTCTTTTAAAAAATAACCACTGGATTTTATTAATTCATTGGCCTTTGCTGGTTCCATTTTAAAATTCTTAAGGGCCTCTGTATATAGTAATTTAAATTTATAAAATTTAGAACTGTCTTTAGCTTTCCCAATTACTCTTCTCTTCCATCTCTTGTAATAAGAAATTCTATCATAGTCTAAGGCAAATGGTTGAGTTACATAATTAAATTCTTCATTATAAACATCCTTCCATGTTCTTAATTCACTTCCTCTTTCATCTAACGAATAATATAAATAGGGTTTTTCGCATGGCAAGCAATTGTATTCATTTTTTTCAATCCCTTCTAACTTATCCATTGAAAATTGGGCATAAATTATAGAATCATTTGAAACTACTGATGGTTCAGGAAAACCATTATAGGATTTGTATCGCATCATCATTTCTGGATGCGCTTTTACTGAATATTGTGAATTTAAACTTGGTAATTCAGCATGTAAACTAACATAATTTTTTAAATCCGTTTTACTTAATCCTTCATAATATACATAACTCGTCTCAATCGTGTCTCCAGGTTCAACCCCTGGTATTGGATACTTTATTTCTCCAAATTTTTTCTTCTTATTGTCTCGTTTAAAAACTAAACTAGAATCTAAATTAACTATTGATCCATCTGCTTTTAGGGTACGTACCTTAATTTTCTCTAAATGATTACTTTCAAAATCAGTTAAATTCAAAAAGGCATAATTTTCCACTCCTTTAGAAGTATTTATGACTAACTTATTACTGATAGATACATATCTTTTAAAACCTCCCCAATTTCTAGCATATGTTACATCTGTGTATGAATATGAATAATAACCATCTGCTTTTTTACAAATTGTTAAAAAAGGATCATTGTTATTTACTATAGAATTGAAACTAAAAAACAATAAGCATGTACTTATTAATAACAAGCTAACTTTTCTGTTTTTCAAGGATAATAGGTTCATTGATTATTTTTTTAAATGATTTTAAAATCTCATTTGTTTTATTGACATTTTCTTCTTCTAAGTATATATGATTCAAAACAAAATCATAATTGCATTCAATTTCTTGATTTGAAATTAGTTTTATAGTAACTTTTAAAGAGACTCCATCTTCTTCATAATTATGGACTATAGGTTTAAAATTGAGTACAGGTTCATTCAAACTTATATTAGCTCGCACAACTTTATGAAAAGGGTTTCCTGAGTTTATACCTTCTATAAATGAATCTCGACTTTCTGTCTCAATTATCTTAGGTAAAAAATCAATAAATAAGTATTTACTTTTATCATCATCGAAAGTTTTACTACTTACTGAAATTTCCCCTTTATAGGCCAGTTTATCAGAGTCTTTAAGTAATTCTAACTTTGAAATTGATTGGTTTCTAAAAATCTCTTCATAAAACACTTTCTCATATTCAGTTCGCTCTTTTATACTTTTATTCTTAAATCGATATTTTAAGAAATTACTAGAAATCCCTTCATATGAAACCTTAAAATCTCCCTCAACATCTGTTGCATTAACTTTTAAATTTAATTGGTAGAGAATTTTGTTTTGTTCTGGAGTAAAACTCTTCACCTTGTAATACTTTCCTCCATTATCGTTTACAATGAATATTGTGCGATCTTGCAAACTTTCAACAGGAGTTCTTTCTCTATGTATAGGATCAGTAGGATCTAATAAAATAATTTCATTATTAATATATGCCGTAGTAATAACATGATTTGCAGAGCTAAGTGAAGGGAAATTACAATCAGAAATATGATCAAAAGTTGCAGCCAATGCAATATCACTTTTAATTCCTTTATAATTTAATGCTTCTGATAAAAAATTAGAAAGATCTTTACAATCTCCTTCTTTGTTATTGTAAACTGTATTTGCATGAGTAGGAATAAATGCCCCCATCCCAACTTCTATTGCTACATACTTAAAATTATTTCTCACATAATTATATAATACATTTACGATTTCAGATGGACTATTAATATTACTGGTTAAAGCATCTATTTTCTTCTTTACTTCAAAGTTTAATCCTTTTTTTAAAGAAACTTCTCCTTTGTACCAATCATTTATGTAATTAGCAGGTCGATTTTTATACGAGTTAGGAGTAACAATAATTCGCATTAAAGGTGTCTTCTTATTTTTATATACTCCAAAAAGCTGGAATGGATCGGGCTCTACTTTTTGGGGAGATACTTTTATATTCCAAATTGAATTTAAATCAGTTTTAGTAGAATCTATTTTATAGTACGATAAAGATTCTTTGAAGATCGTATTATGAACTAAATTGAATTTTTTCGGAACTTCAATTCTATAATTAATTGTATCTGTCTTGTTATGAGAAAAAAATGCTAAACTTGAGAAATACATTAATTCCTTGCAAGAAGAAGAATATGATAGTTTTATTTCCTTTTCTGGAGGAATTAAAACATACTTAACTTTTGTACTTGTTATAAAATCTAACTTGGCATCTTCTTCATATGTTTTGACTTTGGTTATCGGTTTCTCCCGCCTCTTTTTCTTATTAAAAAGTTTAACATTTGAAATATTTTCCAACTCACCATCATAAAAAATAGGATAAAAATAAGGCTCTTTACTCTCTTTGAAAATAACTGAAACATTTCTTACAAAGGAAGAATCTTCTTTGACTTCAATTATTTCCGACATGTTTTTTATGTGAATATCTTGACTATATAATATTGAATTACAGAAAAGTAAATAGAGAACATTTCCAATAAGTAGTATCTTTTTCATTTTGCATATTTTTTAATAGTAAACAACTAAACTAATTGTTTCTAATTAAAGAATTAGCGACAAAGTTACTTAAAATGAAGTAATTCAAATTAGCAATCCTTATTTACCTAAGTAGAAAAATTACTCTATAATATGTTACTCCTAATAAAAATACTATCCCACTCCATAAAATAACTGAATATTTCTATCCTCAAAAAATCATTTATTTCTCCTTCAAGTTGACGTCAAGTTACTTCATCAATAAATCCATTTGCTTGCAAAGCGAACCATTTTTTATCATATAATTGGACTAGTATCTACTCTTAAAGGCTCATATCTCTTATTAAAATAGTTGACTCCTAAGGTTAGATAATGATTAAAATGAAATTGATAAGATCCTAAAATCTCTGTGGAAATATTGTTACACAAATAATTTACAGATTGATTATTGAAAAACAAAGATGCTACACTTTTTCAATTTTGATGTGTAAATGCTACACCTAATTTTCTAGTAAATAAGTTTAAAGATCGAACATTATACGAATATATACTGTAGCCGTTATTCCCATAAAATCCTTTAATCGCAATATTTATAAATAAAAAGTTGTACTTGTAAACTCTAATTTTATATGCAAACGGACTGCTGGTTATCGTCCAAAAAGTAAGTTCAGGTATAATAGTAAAGTTGTCTTACATGTTCTAGAAATAAAGTTATCATTTTCATCTACTATGACCTAAGAATAAATAACTTCTTCTATTGAGTTGCTTTAACTACAAAAATGTTTTGATGAAGTTGATACAGTTTTATCTCAAGTTAGATTATTGATATATTGTGTTTGGACTTATTTATGTTTTAACCGAATCGGATTCGATTTATGTATTTTTCTATTAGTTAAAAAGATAATAATTTCCAAAGCTTCATAATTTTAATCTCTCACGAAGCTGGATAATTTATTACCAAGAATATTGTTCAACAGCAACTATTTTAAACTGTAATAAGCTAAACTATTTGGATTAATATTTACATCTTTAATTTTACAATATTGCAATTTTGTGCTTACTGAAATCGGATAATAACACACATAAACCAAAATGTTATTTTGTTTATCATTTACCTTAAAAACAATGACTTAATCTAGAATTTTCTATCAGAATGAAAATCAAAATAATCATTCAAATTTTCAGTAGATAAAAATCTTTTTTTATTGTAAGTACAAGAAGAAAATTAAACGATACATATGAGTAGAACTAATTTTATTGCGCATATAATATCTGAATTAACTTTTCTACAGGTTTATTCTGAGGAGTGAACCTATTATTATTAGTTCCACCTGACTTTTCATGATTGTGAAACCATTTCCATAAAAACCCACCAGCAAACCAATCCTCTTTCCAAAACTGATTATAAATTGCTTGGGTTGCATTACTTTGAGCATGTAAATCCACTTCACCTTCAATTCTATCCGATTTCCAAGGCTCTTTTCCAGTATAATGTATACTTCTGTAACCAAATTCTGTAAACAAAATTGGTTTATTAAACTTCTTTTGTAAATTGACAATTACGGTTTTATGTGAATTCCATCCAGCTTCAAACTCTTCCACAGTTGGGGATTTTTTATCACTTAATGGGAAATAAGCATCTACTCCTATATAATCCAATTCAGACCAGAACGGAACTCTTTTAAACTCATCCCAATTTGCCGCATAGGTTAACTTACCCGAATACACCATTTTAACCTCTCGAATCAATTTTGTCCAATATAAAGGTCTGTTTATTACAAACTTTTCTAATTCAGTACCAATACAAAAGATTTCGGCATTTATCTCTTCAGCCACTTTCGCATATTCTAAAATGAATTTCGAATATGTCTCTTCCAACTGTTTCCATTTTTCTTCGGATTTCATTTCTATGAAACCAGTAAATTCACCTCTTGAAACCCAAATTTGAGGTTTCAACATAATCTTTATTTGTTCTTTTTTAAAAGCTGATGCATATTGATGAATCCCTTCTTTCTTTTCTCCAAACCATTGCCACTTAGAATTGTACCGAATATTTGGTGACGATACATCTTTTATAAAACCGAAAGGCATCAGTGAAACATAATTCGCTGATGACTTTTTAACGGGTTGTACATGTTTATCATTGATGGCTTCCGAAGAGGATACAAAACTTAATCCGTTTATTTTTTCCTTCTGACTATTACAAGAAAGGAAAAATGTAACACCTACAACCAAGAAATATAGGTTTATCTTCATACCCTAAAAATAACGATTACAATCATTTTTTTTATTAAACTAGTCTTAAAATAATGCTCTTAGTGAAATACTGTATGTTTCTTCTAAACTTTGAAAATTATATCCTTAATCAATATTTACTAGAATATTTCAATACTTAAAACATGGGTAAATTAATGTTCTCCATCTAATTATAACACTGTATTATTTTGTTTAGCCTCTTCAAAATTCTAAGAGTATATTGTCGTTACTTGAGAAGTAGCTCTTAAAATCCATTGTCACTACTAAGGAAGTATTATTTGCAAAATTTTTACCATCATCAAAATTACACGTAGTATGTAACACTTTAAGTAATTGTTCTTTCCTCTAGCAAATTAAGTATTTATTATTATTTAAAATTATTCTAAATTTAAAACAATCGTAAATTCTTATCTTATGAATCGACTCAAGCAAAAGCAATTCTCTAAAACATGGAACATATCGTCATTATTGGTAACGGAGTTTCTGGTGTAACAGCTGCCCGCCATATCCGTAAACTGTCCGACAAAAAAATTACCATTATTTCTTCTGAAACCTCGCATTTCTTTTCAAGAACAGCCCTAATGTATATTTACATGGGTCATATGAAATTTGAAAATACAAAACCTTATGAAGACTGGTTCTGGAGTAAAAATAGAATAGAACTAAAACAAGCAAGAGTTGCTAGTATTGATACTAAAAATAAAAATCTTAACCTTGAGAACAGTGAATCTTTTTCTTATGATAAATTAATTATTGCTGCCGGTTCTAAACCAAATAAATTTGGCTGGTCAGGACAAGATTTAAATGGTGTTATGGGCATGTATCATAAACAGGATTTAGAAAGCCTAGAAAAGTATGCACCGAATAATAAAGTATGTAAACGAGCTGTAATTGTTGGCGGCGGTTTGATTGGAATTGAATTAGCTGAAATGCTCCACAGTAGAAATATACCTGTTACATTTTTAGTTAGAGAAAAGAGTTTCTGGAACGGTGTTCTACCAGATCAAGAATCAGAAATGATAAATCAGGAGATTATTGATAATCATATAGATCTAAGATTGGGAGTAAATCTAAAAGAGATTAAATCCGATGAAAAAGGACAAGTTAAATCTATTGTAATTGCTGAAACAGGAGAAGAAATTGAATGTAATGTCGTTGGTTTAACCGCTGGCGTTTCCCCAAATATAAAATTTGTAAAAAGTTCTGAAATTGAATCAAATCGTGGTGTACTAGTAAATCGTTCTTTGGAAACAAATATTAAAGATGTTTACGCAATTGGTGACTGCGCAGAACAAAGAGAAGCTATCGGACAAAGAAGACCAATTGAAGCTGTTTGGTATACAGGAAGAATGATGGGCGAAACTGTTGCTCAAACCATTTGTGGAAATCCTACTGAATACAGACCAGGACATTGGTTTAACTCTGCTAAATTTATTGATATTGAATACCAAACTTATGGTTGGGTTTGGGCAAAGCCAAGAGAAAATGAGGCTCGTTTTTTCTGGAAGCATAAAGATGGTAAGAAAGCTATTCACTTAAGCTTTGATAAAGATTCTAAAGAATTTATTGGGATAAACGCCTTCGGAATTAGGATGCGTCATGAGTTTTTCGACAAAGTATTAACCGAAAAGAAATCTGTAATTCATGTACTTCAACATTTAGCTGATGCAAATTTTGATCCTGAGTTTTATAAACAGTATGAACAAGAAATTATTTCAAAATTCAATAAGGCACATGGAACTAATATTCAGGCTAAAAAGAAAAGTTGGAAACGCATATTTAGCAAAGCATAATTAATTAGCATACAATGAAAGTGATTAAAAATATAGGTTTAGTACTCTCTCTAATTGGGTTTGCTATTTTTACAGCGAGTATGTTTATCGGAACGAATAATGTTTCCGAAGAAACATTTAATAATTGGGCTTCACAAAAAGTAAAAAGTGAATTTTTTATTGAAAAAGCGAAACAAGATATTGTTGGTAAAGAATTGACTGCTTATCAATTATCATCTAAAATAATTGATATCGCTAAACAATCAAATGAATTTCAAAAAAGTAAAGATGAAATTGCCTGGGAAAAAATTATTCATATAAAATGGAATAAAACGTATAAAGATTTTGTGTATCCGTTAGTAAGAGCTTCGGCTACTGGTTGGGTAGTTCAAAATCAAGGATTCTTCTTCTTCCTTACCTTCGGATTAGCCATTTTAGGTGGTTTACTATTCTTTGGTGCAGACTATCAATTATTAGGACCTCCTGGAATAAAAAATAATGGGATTTTTCAGCATTCGGCAACAAACAGAGGAATTCTTGGAATGGTAGCATTCGTGTTTTTCGTAGGATTTTATATGTTGCTATATTTCTTCCCTAACTACTTAATCAATCCAATTTTATCTGTAAATGGCGTTAGTAAAAGTTTAAGTGGAAATGAGTCAAGTCAGTGGTTCTTATATGGATTTATGTATTGTGCAGTAATGACAGTTTTCGCTGTACGTATGTTCATAAAATACCGTCATAACAACTATCAGATTGTTAGAACATTAGTTGTTCTGTTCTTTCAAATTGCATTTGCTTTTTTAATTCCTGAAATATTAGTTGCCTTTAATAAACCTTGGTTTGATTTTAAAAATGCTTGGCCATTAAACTATTCTTTCTTTTTTGATTGGAATATTAATAGTTTAATCGAAAATGGAAATATGGGAATATTCATGTTGGTTTGGGGAATTATTTTAACATTGGTAATTATTCCTGTAATGGTTTACTTCTATGGAAAAAGATGGTACTGTTCTTGGGTTTGTGGATGTGGTGGATTAGCCGAAACTTTAGGAGATCCTTACCGTCAATTATCAAGTAAATCTCTATTCTCTTGGAAAGTTGAACGTTGGTTAATTCATGGAGTTTTAGTGTTTGCGACATTAATGACTGCCTTGACTTTATATACCTATTTTGCAGAAATTGAAAGTTGGAAAGAAGTTGCTTTTGGGTTATCTGCTTATGATATTCAAAGTTCATACGGATTCTTAATCGGATCTATTTTTTCTGGAGTTATTGGAACAGGTTTTTATCCAATTTTAGGTAACCGTGTTTGGTGTCGTTTTGGTTGTCCATTAGCTGCGTACATGGGTTTAGTGCAACGTTTCAAATCAAGATTCAGAATTACAACTAATGGTGGACAATGTATTTCTTGTGGAAATTGTTCTACCTATTGTGAACAAGGAATTGATGTTCGATCTTATGCTCAAAAAGGAGAAAACATTGTTCGTTCGAGCTGCGTTGGATGTGGTGTTTGTTCTGCTGTTTGTCCAAGAGGAGTTTTAAAACTTGAAAATGGTCCAGAAAAAGGTAGAATTAATCCTACTCAAGTTTTATTAGGAAATGATGTTGATTTATTAGAATTAATGAATGAAAAATAGACCAAAAATCACTTTAATTCTCTTATTTCTAGCCTATTCTTGTTTTGCTCAAAAAGTTTATCAAAAAAACTATCTTGATAATGGTAAAATAAAGTCTGAAGGGTGGATGGAAAATGACAAAAAAGAAAAATATTGGGTTTTCAATTATAAAAATGAGAATAATAAAGAGAAAGGTCATTATAACAATGGTCTAAGAAATAAATATTGGTACTTTTACAACCGAGATACGTCTAAGAGTAAGGAAGGATACTTTGTTAAAAGCCTGAAAAACAAATGGTAGCTATTCTATGATAATAAGTAAATATTAATCATAAATGCCCATTGAAGAATAATAGAAAGGATGGCTATTGTTTTAACTGAACTGGTAATACTTCCAAATTTGAAAACGAAAAAAATAAAAAAGGGAAGAGATTAATCCTCTTTTTTAAAAGAGGATTAATCTGAACGATTTAAATAGCCCATGGAACCCAGAATTATAGTTATTATTCCGGCATACAATGAGCAAAACTCAATTGCCAAAGTGATTAATGATATTCCAAAAAGTGTAAGTGAAGTTATTGTTGTTAGTAATAACTCTACAGATAATACAGAATTAAATGCAACAAATGCTGGAGCTACGGTACTTCAAGAAAAAAGAAGAGGTTATGGTTATGCTTGTTTAAAAGGGATGGAATACATTACTAAACAAGGAAAAAAACCAGATATCATCGTTTTTTTGGATGGTGATTATTCTGATTATCCTGAACAACTTGATGAAATTACTGCTCCGATTATTAATGATGATATTGATTTTGTCATTGGTTCTAGAGTTAAAAGACTTCGTGAAAATGGTTCTATGACTCCACAACAAGTTTTTGGAAATTGGTTAGCAACTTTTTTAATGAAAGTCTTTTTTGGAGCAAAGTTCACAGATTTAGGTCCTTTTAGAGCTATAAAATTCGATAAGTTATTGGCGCTAGAAATGGAAGATAAAACCTACGGTTGGACTGTAGAGATGCAATTGAAAGCGATTAAAAGAAAATTTACTTATACAGAAATACCTGTAAAATATAGAAACAGAATTGGCGTTTCTAAAGTTTCAGGAACCGTAAAAGGAACTATATTAGCGGGCGTAAAAATATTAACTTGGATCTTCAAATACAGTTTTAAATAATGATTCTCGAATACATTATTATTAGTCTTTACAGCATTTCATTATTGCTAGTTTTCATGTATGCTTTAGCACAATTAAATTTACTTTTTAACTATTTATCTTCTAGAAAAAAAACAGACAATTCTGAGACCTTTGATTTAAGTAAGGAAGACGAAGTTCCATATGTAACGATTCAATTACCTGTTTTTAATGAATTGTATGTAATGGAGAGACTTCTAGATAATATTGCTCTCTTAAAATATCCAAGAGAAAAGTTAGAAATTCAAGTTTTGGATGATTCTACAGATGAATCTGTGGAAACAACGGCAGCACATGTAAAAAGATTACAGGAAACTGGATTAGACATTCAACACATTCGACGAGAAAACAGAATTGGATTTAAAGCAGGAGCTTTAAAAGAAGGTTTAAAAATCGCTAAAGGAGAATTCATCGCTATTTTTGATGCCGACTTTTTACCAAAACCATGTTGGTTAGAAAAAACAGTAATTTATTTTAAAAATCCAGAAATTGGTGTTGTCCAAACTAGATGGGGCCATATCAACCGAGATTATTCGACTTTAACCAAAGTACAAGCATTTGCTTTAGATGCACATTTTTCTTTAGAACAAGTTGGACGAAACAGCAAGGGACATTTCATCAACTTTAACGGTACTGCGGGTATTTGGCGAAAGGAATGTATCATTGATGCTGGGAACTGGGAAGGCGACACTTTAACTGAAGATTTAGATTTGAGTTATCGTGCTCAATTGAAAAAATGGAAGTTTAAATATTTAGAAGATGTTGTTACTCCAGCTGAATTACCTGTTGTGATTAGTGCGGCTAGATCTCAACAATTCAGGTGGAATAAAGGTGGTGCAGAGAATTTCCAAAAAATGCTGAGCAAAATTATTACAAGTAAGAATGTAAACTTCAAAACTAAAATTCATAGTGTTTTACATCTTTTAAACAGTTCAATGTTTACTTGTGTATTTTTAATGGGAGTTTTGAGTATTCCTATGTTATATATTAAAAATGAATATACTCATTTAAGAATATATTTCATCGTTATGAGCTTCTTTGTAACAAGTACAGCAATATTCTTCATTTGTTATTGGTTTATGTTTAAGCGAAACTTTGGCGGTGGAATTAAGAGTTTTATAAAATATATTGGAGCATTTTTTACATTTTTCTCCATCGCAATGGGATTCTCTTTACACAATACCATTGCAGTTTTAGAAGGTCACTTTGGTAAGAAAAGTGAATTTGTTCGTACACCAAAATTCAATATTAGAACGCTCAAAGATAATTGGAAAAACAATAAATACATCAAGAAGAAGCCTTCTTTAAACGTTATTATAGAAGGTATATTAGCTTTATACTTTGCTTTTGGTTTATATAGTGCTTTTATTGTTGGTGACCAAGGTGGAGATTTTGGACTATTTCCTTTTCATTTAATGTTATGTATTGGTTTTAGTTATGTATTCTTTAAATCCATATTTTCCAAAGCATAATGTTTATCAAAAAAGCTTCTTTCACGGCAATTACAATAATATCTTGTTTGTTATATTATATATTTGCTTATCATCTTGAAAGAACTTTTTTTGGAAAAATTATCTTATTTTGGACAGCTCTTTTTACTGGATATATTTTTTTCATTAATTTAAACTTTTCTTTTAAAAACTTAGCAACAATTGCTATTTTATTTAGGTTAGTTTTTTTGTTAGCTATGCCTAACTTATCGCAAGACTTTTATAGGTTTATATGGGACGGAAGAATGATTTTAGAAAATTTAAATCCTTATATATCCCTTCCACAAACATTTATCGAGGAGGAATTTTTAATTATTGAGCAAGCTGAAGAGCTTTATGCGGGAATGGGACCAATGAATGGAAGTCATTACACCAACTATCCTCCATTAAATCAATTATGCTTTTTTATTGCAGCTTTATTTTCTGGTAAATCAATTTTAGGCTCTGTCATTATAATGCGTCTTCAAATTATTTTTGCAGATATTGGAATCATATATTTTGGATCGAAATTATTGCGTAAACTTGATATAAATCCGAATAACATATTTTTATATGCTCTCAATCCATTTATTATAATAGAGTTAACAGGAAATCTGCATTACGAACCAGTAATGTTATTTTTCTTAATTATAGCACTCTATCTTTTTCATAAAAGAAAATGGATATTATCTGGATTTATGTTTGCATTTTCCATTAGTATTAAATTAATCCCATTGTTATTTCTTCCCATATTTTTGAAACGTTTTCTATTAAGAGGTAGAAAGATAAAATGGAAAGAGAATGGGATTAAACTTCTACTTTTTTATGTTATTATCATTGGTACGAATGGAATATTATTTCTTCCTTTTATTTCAGAGTTTTTAATTAGTAATTACAGTAATTCTGTTGGACTATGGTTTCGATCATTTGAATTCAATGCAAGTTTATACTATATCTTCAGAGAAATAGGATATCTTTTCCGTGGTTATAATGAAATAGCAATCATTGGTAAAATTACGCCTATCCTAACCATTATCTTTATCTTATTAATAAGTTTATTTAGAAGAAATAAAACAACAACAGAAATCATAACCACTATGTTATTAGCATCGTCGTTCTATTATTTTACTACAACTACTATGCATCCATGGTATTTGGCAACACTAGTGGTATTATCAATATTTACAGAATATAGATTCCCTTTAATTTGGTCATTCATAATTATTTTGAGCTATCAAGCTTATGCAAATTTAACATGGAAAGAAAATTTATGGTTTGTAACTCTAGAATATAGTATCCTATACGGATTCTTAATTTATGAACTAAAAAAACCCACTCAAAGATTGAGTGGGAAAAATTGCTATGAAAAAGAAAAAGAAAGTGGTTTATAACCACATGACAAATATATGTCTTATTTCTTCTGACGCAAAAAAAATTAACATTAAATTCTTATTTTTCTAACATTAATCTATCTTCGATAAGTATATATTTTTCAGATGTTTCCGGACAAATAGCTCTTCCATTCTCATTAAAATTTAAACGATGTCCATTCTTACTTACCCAACCAATCGGTTTTGATGGGTTTCCAACTACTAATGCAAAAGCAGGTACATCCTTAGTTACAACAGCTCCAGCACCAATGAGTGCATATTCACCAATTGTAATACCGCATATAATTGTAGCGTTTGCACCAATACTTGCGCCTTTCTTTACCAAAGTTTGTTTAAATTCATTCTTTCTATTGACAGCGCTTCGCGGATTGATCACATTCGTAAAAACCATTGAAGGCCCCAAAAAAACATCATCTTCACAAATAACCCCTGTATAAATGGAAACATTATTTTGAACTTTTACGTTCTTTCCAAGAACAACAGAAGGGGAAACAACCACATTCTGACCTAAATTACAACCTTCACCAATACTGCAATTAGTCATTACATGACTGAAGTGCCAAATTTTGGTTCCTTGCCCAATAACACAGCCTTCATCTATAACCGCTGTTTCATGGGAAAAATATTCTTTTAACTTGCTCATATAACAAAATTAAAAAACTCAATCTAATGATTGAGTTTTTTCTATTTATTCTACCATAAAACTAATTGGCAATGTATATTTAACTTTAACAGCCTTGTCGTTTTGCATACCTGGCGTCAATTTAGGTATTTTACCAATGATTCTTCCAGCCTCCTTTTTTAGCTCCGGATGTGGGGCCCTTATTTGAATATCTGTAACATATCCATTTTTATCAATAACAAACTGAGTCATAATTCTCTTTTTTCCGCTTCTTAGTCCTAATTCGTTGGCTAACTCCGTATTAAAGTTTCGTAATACCAACTGCTTCATTTTACTTTCAAAACACCTTCTGTTCTCGATTTCAGAAGATCGTTCACAACCCTTAAAAATAGGAGCTCTCTGTACGTTATTTATTGATACAGGCCCAACCAATGTTGGTTCCTTATTTTCTGCAGGTATAACTTTGGTTGTGATTACTGGCGTATTATCAGAAACTACAATGGCAGGTTCCGTTACCTCAATCTTAGATGTTTCTTTTACTGGTTTAAAGTTAATAAGGGGAACTACTTTTGGAATAACTCTAGGTTTAGGGGTAGGTTTATGTACTTCAACTATTTTCGGAATCTTTACATAATCAGATAATGTGAACGTATTATCGTCGTTTATAATAAAATCTCGCGCAATTGCTTCTGATTTCTTTTCTGTTTGATGTTCTAATGTAACAAAAACAATAAACAAAACTAAAACTAAACCTAATTGTGTAAATATGTTAGAGTATTTCTCTAGCTGTTTTCTGGGATGCTTCTTTAACTTTTTCATAATGTAATAGTTTTAAATTAGAACTAATTAAATCCAAAAAACATGCCACAAAAAAAAACGACTCAAAAGAGTCGTTTTTAATAAATATTTGTATCTTCCTATTCAACGTTGAAAGTAATCGGTAAAGTATAACCCACTCTTACGGCCTTACCTCTTTGTCTACCAGGTTTCATTTTAGGTAACTTTTTTACAATTCGCTCAGCCTCTTTCTTTAATCTTGGATGTGGAGCTCTTGCTTGAATACTAGTAATCGAACCATCTTTGTCAATTTTAAATTGAACAAAAATTCTTTTTTTTCCTGATGGCAATCCTAATTCGTTTGCTAATTCAGCATCGAAATACCTCTGAACGTGCTTACGCATCTTCTTATTTAAACAATCTTTCTTTTGCTGGTTTGATCCTGTACATCCAGGGAAAACTGGTACATCTTCAATGATTGAAAAAGGTACATCCTCAATTACTTCTTCTTCCTCTACTGCCTCAACGATTTCTTCAACTTCTACAGATTCAGACTCATCAGTTTCAGTAGATTCAATAACTGTTTCTTCAATTTCCTTATCGTCTTCAACAACCTCGATTTTTTCTGGTGTTGGTGGTGGTGGAGTTACGGGTGGAGGCGGTGGTGGTGGTGGTGCATTAATTACTAAAGTCTCTTCATCAATGTCATTTCCTAAGTCCGCCACACCAAGATCACCAATAGATTTATCATAGGTCTTATGCTCAATTGCAACATATGTTACAAACAAAGCCAAAACTAAACCTAACTGAATGAACAGTTTACTGTAGTTTTCAAGGTTAAATTTTGGATTTTTCTTTATTTCCATCCTAATAGTTTTTATAAGGTTTGCTAATTTAAGTAATTTATTTCGACTTTTACAAGCTATTTAACAATTTGGACTGCTTTTTTTCAATATATGTGAAAGCTAAAACTGATATGAATGCCCCTAAACTATTTGCTACCATATCTAAGTATTCAAAGGTCCTATAATCCGTCAATAGTGATTGTAGAATTTCTAAAAGGATTCCAAACAAAATCACTAATAATATCACTGCAAATTTCGTGCCCTTTTTTCTTATTGCTAACAACCATAAAAAACCAAGAACAAAATAGGCCAATGTATGAAATGCTTTATCAGAATAACTTAAACTAACTGCAGGAGCATTAATTTTAATCAAACTTAAAACAGCTATTCCTACAGTTACAACAATTGCTAAATAAATAAATTTACTCTGCAATAATTTCTTTGTAAGCATCAGCATCTAATAAACTATCAACTTGAGCGTTATCAGAAATCTTAACCTTAATCATCCATCCTTCTCCGTAGGGATCAGAATTTACTAATTCTGGCTCGTCTTCTAATTTCTCATTAAATTCAATAATTTCTCCTGTTAAAGGCATAAATAAATCAGAAACTGTTTTTACGGCTTCAACAGAACCAAAAACTTCTTCTGTTTCAACTGTCTCATCTAATGTATCTACATCTACGTATACGATATCTCCTAATTCGCTCTGAGCAAAATCAGTAATACCTATAATAGCAACATCTCCTTCAACTTTTACCCATTCGTGGTCTTTAGTATACTTTAATTCAGCTGGAATATTCATTGTAGTTTTATTTTATGTGTTTTAAAATTTTAGTTTCCTAAGTTATATACTATGTTAAATCCTGCATTAATCGATTGACGGGGGAAATTTGTTGAAATTGCATAATCAAACGTATTATGATTATAATAAAAAGAAGCTCTTAAATTACTATTCAAATTATAATCTGCTAAAAACTTCAACCCAAACAATCGTTCTCCACCGGTTATTTGATTATTCTGCTCGTCTACCGACCTAATCAGTGTTAAATTATCTCTTAGTGAAATATCTGCTCTCAAATTAATATCTCCTTTAAGAGTTTCTTTTTTACCAGTGATTCTTGTTATCATTTTAACATCTTTAATTCGATATCCAAAACCAAAAATAAACTCAGTCCCTTTAATATCAGTTAAGGTGTTATTGTTAAAGTTCAAGGATAAACTTCTATCCTTTTTAATTTCACCTCTCAAAGAAAATGAATTCCTCATTTTCATATCCACTTTTATAAGTGGTGAAAACTCATCGATTAATGTTGCCGACGAAATTAATAATTCTGGTTGATAATTCCCCGAATTATTTGTTAAGCTTAAGTCGTTTTCATCGTATTGTAAATTATTAGTGAAATTAGCAATTGTATACGATGATTTATAACTATGAGAAAGCGTAAATGAAGAGAAGTTTTTCTTAAACCACTTTAACTTCATTAAACCATTATAACGCATAGTCCAGTTTGGTAATGGAATATTCCTGAAAATGTCTGTACTTGTCGAGTTAGCATTGGTACCTGAATAAGCAGCTAGAAATGCAGGCAGCATTGCTTGTTGACCATTTCTTTTAAAACCTGGATTATTATTGTTTGGATCAATATCATTTACAATTATACCACGTTCTGCAGCGATTCTGTTTGCTATAATATCTCTATTGTCTAAAAAGTTCTGATACAACGCATCTCCATCTGTAAACATGGTTCCTAACATGAAATGACTCGTGCTATAATTTCCAGTTTCAAATGCTCTTAAGGCTGGATTTTGTTCGTAATCGTTATTATTTGTGGGATCTCCGCCGGGTTTTAATATTACATCTAACTGTTGTGTGATGTTAGATGTCTTAATTCTATTACCTCTTAAATCTATTGTAAAGTCTTTTAAAGGTTTAATAGAAATATTATAATCCAAATTATCATTTCTAGTTCTTCCATAATTCTGGTTATAATAATCCGCGTTCGCATCACGGGTAATTAACCAACCGTTAGAGATAGCTTCATTTAACATTTCCGTTTGACTACCAAAAACAAAACCTAAAGTTGGCGCAACACTACCGTTATAATTACTTCTTCCTAAGAAACCAACTGAAGGACGGAATCCTTGTAATAGAGTTCCACTTTCACGAGAATAATTAATCTTAGCTCTTTTAACAGAAGTCAACACATCATAGGTTCCTTTTAAAAGTTTCTTACCGAATGAGGCATTCTTCTTTAATTTTATTGGTTGAGATTTCGCTCCATTACTTCCAAGAGCTACACCTTTTTTCTGACCACTTACTGCTTTTCTTTGACTCTTTTTAAGAAATAAATTCTCTAAACCAATTGTTTTATAAAAACGTTTAAAATCGATAGTTGCTCCAATTGTATGCTTATTGGCATTCTGAATCATATTACCAACTTTATCTTCGATACTTACCTCTACTGGGATTCCGTTTACCTCTTCCGTAATCGTACTTCTAGAAGAAGCTTGCCAATCAAAATCGGCAGTGTATCCATAATCTGAGGTTATAAAACTTAGATATGGTAGTTTATTAATTGGAACTTTATAAGTAGCGTTTAATGTTTGATGGTATTGATTTCTTCTTCCGAAAGTAAAAAACTTATCGAAAATTTCTAGCTTTTCATCTTGACCAAAACTATCATAGATGTAATTATTAGTAGCGTTGAAATTTAACTGTAACGACTTTGATAAATCAAATGCAATTGTATAATCCCAATCAAACAAAAATCTACGTTGAATTAATTCTGGTTGTGGTGTTAAACCTTCAATTAAATTTCTTGATTGCTGTAAATTATAATTTCTGTTAATCTTAGAATTCACAGTTAAGTTTTTCGGAACTGGATTAAAGTTTAAATCTTTAATAAAACGCCAGTGTCTTCCTTTAAATATTTTAGACTTTTTGAAAGGTTCAATCACGAATGGAGTAAAGTTAAAGTTATAATTTAATCCAGCCATTAAATTTTGATTAACGAATCTTTCAATGTTATAATCTTTATGAAACTCTTCACTAAAAGAATAAGAAGCGGCGATATTTTCTACATCGTAGAATTTTGGTTTTTTATCACTTTTCGGATTTCTATTCTTCTTAACATTAATGAAACTAATACTTTTTCTTCTTGTATAATCCTGAGCATTTTCAGCATTTCTCTGCGCTTGTGCAGATCCTTTGGATTTAGCATCTTCTAAAACAACATCTTGATATTGCGGATCGAATTTTGGATCGATAAATTCTTCTCCATAACTATAACTCATAGGAACTTGCATGTTCCATTTCTTAGGCATCATTTTACCTAACTGAACATTTGTTGAAACGTTATATTGTTTCTGTTCCTCTAAACTTCTTTCTTGTACACGTTGATCAACATTTCCAAATCCAACTGTTGACATACGACCAGCTAAAGACAAATCAATTACATCTGCAAAGTTGGTGTCTGCATTTAAAACTGCCGCCCAACCACCTTGATTATCAAATCCTACGGCTCTTAACTCGTTAAACCAAACTTCTACACTTCTATCGTTTAAAGTTGTATTCTTTACTCCTAACATAACAGTTCTCACTTGAGCTAGAGTTGGATTACCTTTTACTTTTATAATTAATCCATTTGAATCAGTTCCAGAATATATATCAGCAGGAGAAACATTTGCTCCATCTCTATCTAATTTTAATGTTGACAAGTCTGTCATTAAAATATCAAGATTATTTTCTTCTGGCCAAACTTCTAATGGAGAATTACTCGATGTAGATAAGATTAATGGTTTCTCAATTTCGTAATAGTTTTCATTTAAATCTGTTCCCAAACGAATAATAGCAGACATGTCATTGTCAGAAACTGTTTTTCCAGGAACTTGTTCTGCATGTAAAAACATTCTTAAATTTTTATAACGACGTAAATCAATACTAATATTTTTAAAAATTGCTCTTGCCTTTCCTGGTTCTAAATCATTTACCGTTATCGTAGAAGATTGCTCATTCTGACGTTGAATTCTATTGGTTCCTTGTAATTGTTCTCTAGTAATTCCTGGAGGCAATTCATATCGATCATCGTTTTGCTCAATACTTACAACTCCAACCTCAAAATTATTTAAATCATCATTATCTAAATCTTGTTCAGGAATTGTTGGATCCAATGTTCTCGTATAACGTCTCCAGTCTCCACGAACTAACTCTAGTTCTGCAAAACGGGTTACAACCGGCATGTTGAACTCAGTTAAATACATTCGCATAAAACGAATACTATTAAAATCGGTAATTCCACCTACTGCTTGCGTAAATCCATTTCGTACAGGAATTCTAAATTGATACCATGTTGTACTTCTCGTTTCACCATTTGGTAATGTAACTGGCTCAGATTTTACATCTACAATGAAGTTATTCCCTTTTACTAAATCACTTTTTCGTAATGAAACCTCATATTCGAAATATGCGCTTACAGGATCCATTGTTTGATCTCGATTTAAATCTTCAACATCTGGATAGGTAGATCCAGAAGTTGGAAAATCTTCTCCAGATTGATCAGTCGTTGGTGAATTTCCTTCGGTTCCGTTATAATTTTTATAACGAGTAAGAATAGAAGCGTTTGAAGCATCCAAGTCTCCACTTCTAAAAAATTGAAAATTATCTCCTGATAAATCTTCTTGGTTAAGTCTTGTTACATCAATATTAATTGGCAAACTTGAATCATTATTGATTCTGTCTATTAGATTTCTCTCTTGGCTATCTGAAAGTCCATCTAAACCTATATCTTGTTGCGTTCTTTCATCTGCATCTGCGCTAAATGCGTATAAAATAGATGGGTTTCTTGGAATAGTACCCATATTTGTATCAACTTGTGGTACTGGATTCTGAGTTGTTGATAACCCATTTTCAAATTGTTTTTGTGAATCTCTAAGGATATCTTCAGAAATACTCCCTAAGTTGATAAATAATTTTCCTTGATTTACTTGATTTTGCGGATCAACTCCAGCCGGTAATCCCTCTTCTGGGGTAATAGAATATCCTTCATACGGGTCCATTAACCAAAACTGAATATATTCAACGTTTGCTTGTTCGAAATTATTTGTAGTTGTTAATGCACGCATAATTCCTCCCCAGTTTTGATTGGGGTTGACAAATGTTCCGTCTCCATTTAACTCTGTTGTTTCTGTATTGAAATTGTAAGGACCTCTTTCACTTGGAAAATATGCTAAATCTAATGTTCTTACTAAATTTATTTGAGTGATATCTAAATCTGTATTTGGAAATAATTCAGAGAAACTAATCTGTCGAACTTCATTTCTTGATAGTTCTATATCGGTAATATTTGAAGGTCTATTTGTACTATTTGAATAAAATAACTGATCAATACTATACCATGATAATTTACCTCTTCTAAAATTATACCTTGGATCATTTGTCGCTTCGGCGAAATCCTGAGACAATGGAGTACTTGCCAAAAACCATTGTTGTGGAGAAGTTAAATTAATTGGAATTTGAGTTGCCTCGAAATCATCCAAATATGAAGTTGCTGTTCCGTTTACATCAATACCACTCGGTGAACCCGGTAATAAATATGCCATATCTGCACGAACCGATATATTTGATGGTGCATCTGTTTCCACAAAAGGAAGTTTATTTGCCAGCTTCGTGAAATATGGGATTTCCGAGGAGAAATCTACATTCAAACCTAACATGACATTATCAATAGGTTCCGCTCCAAAATTAACTTTAGGAGTTATGGGTCTTTCGCTAACATTTAAAAATGTTCCTCCAATGATAAAGTTTTCATTTATTTTATGCTCAATATCAACTCCTAAAAATGTCTTTCTTTGTTGATTAAAAAATGTATTATTTTCTACAGATGCATTGATTGGAACACCTGATGCTTCTAATCCTGGATCTAAAATTTGAACTCTACCTAACTGATAATCTACTACATAATCTACTCCTTCTACCAAAGTTCTTCCTCCAGCTGAAACTCTAACTGAACCTCTTGGAATATTAAACGCTCCTAACGAAATACCTCTACTAGCCTCCGATTTAAAATATCCTTTTAAGAAAAACTTATCCTTATTTTGAAATTCATTTTTTGCCTGAACTTTAGTTGTTAAATAAAGATCCTTGAATAAATATTTTGATTGATCAACCGCATCAGTAATTTTTGTTTCTAAATCAATTCCAAATGGTTCGGCTTCTGGAAAGTAAATTAATCCCTTATCAGAATTCACAGTAATTCCTTCGACAAAATCAAAAAAACCGTCTCCACCATCGACCTTAAACTGACTTTGATCTAACTTATCAATATTGAATAAGTTTATTAATGTTCTATTTTGTAAATCTGTTTGTTGAGCATTTTGTAATGTGTTTTGTAAAATTCCCGTTTCATCGTCACGATACAATAACTCAAAACGAAAACCTTCTTGGCGTAAAGGATATGCTCCTAAAGCATAAACATTTTTCATCATTAGTCTCCAAGTCGGTGCAGGGATGAATGTTGGAGGAGTATTGGTTCCTATTTCTCTCCTTGTTGTTAAAATTTCACTACGTAATAATTTAACAGCAATATTTGATGGTGCGTTGATCCCATCATTTGAAAATTCACCAACTTTAAAAACTGTTTCGTTATTCGAAGCACCTACAACTGTATACTCATATGCTACCGCTAATACTTCTCCATCATTTAACCTTCTATTTAAAGAAATGAAACCTAACTGAGGATGTAATGTATATTCGTTTGATTGTAATTTTCTTGCATTTTGAAGATAA
Source organism: Tenacibaculum sp. SZ-18 (assembly GCF_002813915.1). Taxonomy (NCBI): domain Bacteria; kingdom Pseudomonadati; phylum Bacteroidota; class Flavobacteriia; order Flavobacteriales; family Flavobacteriaceae; genus Tenacibaculum; species Tenacibaculum sp. SZ-18. Next base: position 3,366,153 of record NZ_CP019335.1, read on the forward strand.
GAATAATCATTACCTTGAATCATTTCTACTGGCAAAGAAGCATCTAAAGTTCCCACCTCACGAATTCCGCCAGAAGTAACACTCAATAAATCATTAATATTATTTACCCCATTATAAGGAATTGGTGTTCCTTGTACACTAACTGGATTTGAAACAACATCTACATAATTTTCTTGAGGAATACCGGTTGAAAGATTTGCACTTACCATATTTTCTAAATCAGACTCTCCTATATCTGCAAAGGCGACAATACTTCTGTAATCTTGTACATTCTGATTTCTGTTAGTAATCCAAACTTCAATTCGGTTAATATTAACTGGACTACTAACTAATGGATAATTAGATAATGCTTTACTGTAGTTCTCTCTGAAGTATTGAGATAAAAAGAAGTGTCTGTCATTATCATAATCCGTAACCCGCAACTCAAACGGCTCTATTACAGCACCACCTTCTGCAACAACATTTCTTGATTGAGAATTTTGTTGCGAAAAAGCCGTACGAATCGTTGTTTTTCCGAATTGAAAATCTGCACGAACTCCAAAAAGAGCTTGAGCACCATTAATTAATGAGTTTTTAATTGGCAAGTTTACGTTACCCGCATCAATTTTCTGTATAATATCATCTTCTGTTGGCGTATATTCAACTTTAATGATATTTTGAAAATCGAAAGTAGATTGTGTATCGTAATTTGCAGTTACTTGTAAACGTTTTCCAACTTTTGCTTGAATACTTGCACTAATTTGCTGATCAAAATCAAAAGTAAAACTGCTTTGATTCTCGACAGATATTTGAGGATTTTCAGTATTCTGATAAATCCCACCTAACTTTATACTTATTTGACCAGTTGGAATTACCTCAACTTCATTTCCTCCAAAAACGTTTTCGAAAAACTTGGAATTGACATAATATTTTGGAAGAAGATTTTTTCGTTTTTTATCGTTTCCTTTTTTGTTTGGATTTGCGGCATCTACTTTTTCTCTGAAATAAGATTTTAAATCGTTTTTTAATTTAAACTTATCGTATTCGCGAGGTGTCATATAAATTGGAGTTCCAATAACGTAATCTCCAATCTTTTCAACAATCACAAACTTATTAATAGCTTTATCGTATCGAACTTGAATATCTGTTGGATTGTTTAAAAAGAGATGAGCCTTTTGTGCAAAATTAAAATTATACTTTAATGGAACGATGCTATCTTTTTTTGCTGGAATAGAATCTTTCTTATTTGTACTCTGAGCAAATGAAACAACACTTACTAGTATAGCAAGTGCTGTAAAAAATCTATTACGAAAATGTTTTCTCAACTTCTTTTACAAGTTTTTAAGTGCCTTTTTTATCAGCTCTTCCACAGACGCCGATGGCGATTCTTTTAATATGTTGGTAATTACTTTGTCTGACTGTTTTCGAGTAAATCCTAAAACCTCTAATGCAGATAACGCTTCTTCTTTATTAGTATTGCTCTCAGTTACAGAAACTTCGTCAATATTAAACGTTTTTAAGATTTTCTCTTTTAAATCGATGATAACCCTTTGTGCTGTTTTGGATCCTATTCCCTTAACCGATTGAATCAATTTTACATTCTCAGATGCAATTGCATGCTGAACATCCTCTGCGGTCATTGAAGACAACATTGTTCTTGCGATGCTAGGTCCAACTCCTGAAACAGAAATAAGTAACTTAAATACTTCTCGCTCAACCTTATCAATGAAACCGTAGAGCGTATGTGCATCTTCTCTTATTGAAAGATGCGTATATAACTTTACATTTTCATCCGTTGGAAGTGATCCGTAGGTGTTTAGTGAAATATTCAGTAGGTATCCTAATCCGTTGCAATCTACCACAACGTAGGTAGGATTTTTCTCTACCAATCTTCCTTTTATTTGGGTAATCATTTGTTTTTGTGTAACCGACGCCTAAAGTAGCAAAATTTTTAGGATTGTAAAACCTGTATTTTACTCCTTATTAATTCTTTAAACTTCTCTTCTCTCTCTCCTGCGCATCTACCACAGCTACCGCTGCCATATTTACCATTTCATCTACACTTGCTCCAAGTTGCAAAACATGAACAGGCTTACTTAAACCTAACAAAATAGGACCAATCGACTCTGCTCCGTTTACTTGTTTCATTAATTTATAAGTAATATTTGCTGATTCTAAGTTTGGAAAAATCAACACGTTTACCTTTTTTCCTTTAAGTTTAGAAAAAGAAAATTCCTTTGACAATAACTCTTCATTTAATGCAAAATCTGCTTGAATCTCTCCATCAACTACTAAGTCTGGATACTGTTCATGCATATACTCAACCGCCTCACGAATTTTAACTGAAGTCTCAGACCTTGTTGATCCGAAGTTAGAGAAGCTTAACATTGCTACATTTGGCTTCATACCAAACATACGAGCTAAAATACTTGTGTAATGAGTAATTTTGGCGAGTTCTTTCGCGTTTGGATTAATATTAATCGTTGTATCTGATAAGAACATTGGTCCTTGCTTTGTAAGCAATAGGTTCGTTGCAGCTACTTTTAAAACACCACGATCTTTTTCTATCAATTCTAAAATTGGTTTTACTACCGATGGATAAGGACGTGAATACCCTGTAATTAATCCATCTGCTTCTCCTTCATTTACCATCATTGCAGCAAAATAGTTGCGCTCACGCATCCATTTTTGAGCTTCCAACAAAGTAATTCCTTTACGTTGTCTTGTTTTCCAGAATTTTTCAGCAAATCTTAATCTTCTTTCCTTCTCTTCTGAAGTTTTAGGGTCGATAATAGTCACATCTGCCTCAAAACCTAGTTCCAGTTTTAATTCTAGAATGATTTCTTTATTTCCCAAAAGAATTGGAATACCTATTTTCTCATCATAAACCCTTTGAGCAGCTTTTAATACATCTAAATGATCTGCTTCTGCAAATATAATTTTCTTAGGATTTGTTCGAGCTCTGTTATGTAAGATTCTCACTTCTTTACTTCCAGATCCTGATCTATCCATTAAAGTGTCTCTATATCGATCCCAATCTTCAATAGGTTGTTGAGCAACACCACTATCCATTGCTGCTTTCGCAATTGCAGGTGGAATTTCATAAATTAATCTTGGATCAAAAGGCTTAGGGATAATATACTCTTTACCAAATGAAAGACTAATTTCGTCATAAACAATATTTACTTGTTCGGGCACTGATTTCTTAGCTAAATCTGCCAATGCATGTACGGCAGCCATTTTCATTTCTTCATTAATTTTAGTTGCTCTCACATCTAAGGCACCTCTGAAAATAAATGGGAAACCTAATACATTGTTTACTTGATTTGGATTATCAGATCTTCCTGTTGCCATAATAATATCATCACGTGTAGCGACTGCTAAATCATATGATATTTCTGGTTCAGGATTTGCCATTGCAAATACAATAGGGTTTTTAGCCATTGATAATAGCATCTCTGGACTTACAACATTTCCCTTTGATAAACCTATAAATACATCTGCATTATTCATCGCTTCTTTCAAAGTATCCACATCTCTTTCCGTCGCAAATTCTTCCTTTTGCGGAGTTAAGTTTTCTCTACTTTTTCGGATAACTCCCTTGCTATCACACATGACAACATTTTCCCTTTTAGCTCCAAGAGCCAAATACAAGCGAGTACAAGATATGGCAGCAGCTCCTGCTCCATTTACAACAATCTGAACATTTTCAATATTTTTCCCATTTATTTCTAATGCATTCTTCAATGCAGCCGCAGAAATAATAGCTGTTCCATGTTGATCATCGTGCATTACAGGAATATTTAACTCTTCCTTTAAACGTCTTTCAATTTCAAAAGCCTCTGGAGCTTTAATATCTTCAAGGTTAATTCCTCCAAATGTCGGAGCGATTGCTTTCACAGTTTCTACAAACTTATCGATATCTGTTGCATCAACTTCAATATCGAATACATCTATATCTGCAAAAATTTTAAAAAGTAATCCTTTTCCTTCCATGACAGGTTTTGAGGCTTCTGGACCAATATCTCCTAAACCTAAAACAGCTGTTCCATTTGAAATTACTGCAACTAAATTTCCTTTTGTTGTGTATTTGTAAACATTGTTTTTATCTTTTGCTATTTCTAAACAAGGCTCAGCAACTCCTGGTGAGTACGCTAAAGATAAATCGTGTTGAGTGGCATATTTTTTAGTCGGTACTACCGATATTTTTCCTGGTGATGGTTTCGCGTGATATAATAAGGCTTCGCGTCTTTTACGTGATTCGCTCATAAACTTTTATGCTTAATTGTGGATTCACAAATATAAGGTTTGTTATTTAGTATCATAATTTATTAGAAAATGAGACATCTCCTTTTTCCCTCCCCATTATTAAGATTTTTTATTAATCAAAAATTAAATCATATGCCACAAACATTACCAGTTCTGAACATCATAAGACAAAGTTATGTGAAACGAAACAATCCTCAGTAAAACTGAAATATTTTGAACAACACCTTTGCTTACACTATTTTTTCGAAAGCATATTACTTTCAAGCTATTATGGAAGCCTTTAACACTCGCAGAGAGTTTTCATTCCATCTTTAAAAATCTCAATAAAGGCAGAAAATAATTTTAAATAATTACCAACTGTACAATTGACAGAGTTAACAATAGGCACATTTCTAGTTGCATTGCGAGAAGCTAGTTTGTACCTCAGGGTGTAATCAAATTGAAACGAAATATATCATTTACTTAAAATAAAAAAAGTTGAAAAGTTTATTGAAATGTACTTTCATGTGTACTTGAATGAAAAAATCGTATGGTAAGTTTACTGTGAATCTTTTTGTGGAAGAATTCATACATTATAATGGTTCTTATTTGAAGAATATGAATAAAACACCGAGATCAGTTTAGTTTTACTTTTCTTTTAGGAAGCTTATGTTTCTCGTTAATCCAGCATATTTCGTTCTTTTTACTGCGGATTTTTTGAATACCTTTTTAAATGTCTCTTCTGTTAACTCTTGCCAATCCCTTTTGTCCATTTCCAACATAGAATCTTTTGGGCTGAATAAAGGTTGATTATGCGGTTTAGAAAATCGATTCCAAGGACAAACGTCTTGACAAATATCACAACCAAACATCCAATCTTCCATTTTATCTTTGAACGTTAATGGAATATTGTCTTTTAACTCAATGGTAGCATAAGAGATACATTTACTAGCGTCAATAGAGTTGTTCGGTAAAATTGCATCAGTAGGACAAGCATCAATGCAACGCGTACAACTCCCGCAGTGATCTGTTGTAAAAGGTTGATCATACTCTAATTCCAAATCAATTATTAATTCCGCTAAAAAGAAAAAAGACCCCTGTTTCTTTTGAATTAATAATGTGTGTTTACCATTCCATCCTAAACCAGCTCTTTCTGCCCATGCTCTTTCTAAAACTGGTGCAGAATCAACAAAACAACGTCCATTTATGTTTCCAATCTCCTCACGAAGAAATTCTAATAAAGCAAACAGTTTGCTCTTTATGACATGGTGATAATCTTCACCATACGCATATTTAGCAACCTTGTAAGAATTCTTCTCTTGTATTTGTTCAGGATAATAATTATAAGACAATGAAATTACAGACTTTGCTCCTTCTACTAATAGTCTTGGATCTAATCGCTTATCAAAATGGTTTTCCATATACTGCATTTGACCATGGTAATTATTCTGTAGCCAAGTTTCAAGTCGCGGTGCTTCTTTTTCTAAAAAATCAGCTTTAGCGATGCCGCAGTCTAAAAACCCTAAGTAGCTGGCATGCTTTTTAATTAGTTTAGAAAATTGTCTTGCTTTTTTCAAAAAAAGTAACTATTAATTAACCACAATATTACTGATAACTTTTAACTTTGTTATAATTACTCACTCAACACAGCAAACTCATTAATGTTTTCATCTCAAAATTATTAGCATCATGAAAAAAATTGTAAAAATCATTTTATCAATAGTAACCCTTTTCATAATCGCTTTGGCTACTATACCTTTCTTATTTCAGGATAAGTTGGTTTCTTTATTAAAGGAAACTATTAACAACAATTTAAATGCAAAGGTAGAGTTTTCTGATGCGAATTTAAGCTTACTTAAAAACTTTCCAAAAGCTTCGATTGAGCTAAAAAATGTAGCCATAACAAATTTCTCTCCTTTTGAAGGAGATACTTTATTATATAGTGAAAATATCCAACTAAAATTAAAACTTACCGAAATTTTTAAGAGCGTAAATAGCGAGTTAAAAATTCAATCTTTTTCCATTGATAATACGTTAGTCAATGTTATTATTGATGAAAAGGGTAACGCTAATTATGATATCACTAAAAAAGATGTTTCAGTTTCTTCTGAACAAGAGGAAACAGAAAATAATTCGTCCAGCAATTTCAAGTTGTCTTTAAATGCTTATGAGTTAACCAAAACTACTATAAAATATACTGATGAGAAAGAAAAAATGAGGGTTGTCCTTTCCGATTTTAATCATTCAGGAAGTGGAGATTTCTCTCAAAAAAGAACTGAGTTAGATACAAAAACTACCATGAGTATTTTATTTGAAAAAGACGGCGCAAAATTTATCAATGACCAACATTTAGATGTAAGTGCTGTATTAGACTTAGATCTAGAAAACAGTAAATATACTTTCCTTAAAAATGAAGCTTATATAAATAAATTGCCTTTAATTTTTGATGGTTACGTTCAATTAAATGAAGATGAAAGTCAGCAAATACAGGTAAACTTCAAAACACCTTCTTCAGATTTTAAAAACTTTTTAGCTCTTGTTCCAGAAGAATACTCAACAAATATTACTGACGTAAAAACATCAGGTGACTTTAGTGTTGTGGGTAAAATTGATGGAAAGGTCACTGAAAAAACTATCCCAACAATTGATATTGCCATCAAATCAACTAATGCTTCTTTCAAATATCCTAGTTTACCTAAAAGTGTAAACAACATTCACATTGATACTCAAATTAAAAATACCACAGGAAATGTTGATGATACTTATATTTCTGTAAATAGATTGGCCTTTAATATTGATGAAAATAATTTTAATGGAAATGCTAAGGTGAGTAATTTATTGAAGAATCCCTACATCAATGCAACGCTTAACGGAAAAATCGATTTAAGTCATATTGATAAAGTATATCCTGTAAAATTAGATAATGAACTAAGTGGGATTATTAATGCAAATCTTACTTCTCAATTTGATATCGATGCTGTTCAAAACAACAGGTATCAACGTATTAAAAATAGTGGCCATCTTAACATTACAAATTTATTTTTTAATGGGGAAGAGCTGGCAAATCCTTTAAAAATAAATAGTGCCAATGTGGATTTTACTCCAACTAAGATTTCTCTTACAAATTTTGAGGCAATTACAGGAACGAGTGACCTAAATGCAACAGGAACTATTCGTAATTTTTTAGGGTTTATTCTTTCCGATAAAAATTTGCAGGGAAATTTTAATTTGAACTCAAATTCTTTTAAAGTAAATGATTTTATGGTTACTAATACTTCAAATGAAATTGACCAAGCTCCAGAAAAAAATGATTCTTCTATACCAAATGAATTAGAAGAAAACATGAAAATACCTGCCTTTTTAGATTGTGTTGTAAACGCTAATGCAAAAGAGGTTTTTTATGATAACCTAAAGTTAAAAAACGTGAAAGGCACCTTAAATATTAAAGATCAAAAAGCCATTTTGACTAACGTAGAAGGAGGAATGTTTGGGGGAATTATGGCTTTAAACGGTGAAGTGGACACAAAACCCGAAAAATCAGTTTTTAATGTTGATTTAGGTTTTAAGTATTTCAATATTAGTGATTCCTTTAAAAATATTGAATTATTAAGTATGCTCGCTCCACTTTCTGATGTTTTGCAAGGAAAACTTAATAGTAATATCAATCTTTCAGGAGATCTGAAAGATGACTTTACACCAAACTTGTCCTCTGTTTCAGGAAAAGCACTAGCTGAAATTTTAGCCACGAATTTAGAAGTAAAAAATTCTAAAGCTTTAAATTTATTAGATCAGAATTTAGGGTTTTTAGATTTGAAAAAACTTGATGTAAAAGATATTAAAACCAATGTATCTTTTAATAATGGAAAAGTAAACGTAAAACCTTTCAAATTAAAATATAAAGATATTGACGTTGAAATAGGAGGTAGTCATAGTTTTGATCAAATAATGGACTATAATGCTACTTTTAATATTCCTGCAAAATATTTAGGTTCGGAAGTAGGTGGTTTATTATCAAAACTAAACACAAAAGATCAGAATATAACTGTTCCCGTTACAGCAAACTTTTCAGGAAGCTTTTCTAATCCATCTGTTAAAACTGACTTAAAATCTGCAGTCAATAACTTAACAACAGAGCTAGTAAATCAACAAAAAAACAACCTAATTGACAAGGCTGTAGGAGGCCTTTTAGGCGGAAATAAAAATAATAAATCATCTGCTACAGGTACTGATAAAAAAGGAAATACGACTAATAAAGTTAAAGATGCCTTAGGTGGATTATTTGGTAAAAAGAAAAAGAAAAAAAAGGACGAATAAGCAATTTAACTCTTTAACATTTTCTAAGGAAAAAGAAGTTTCTTTTTCTTTTATGTTTGCCTCATGAGTTTTTAAGTATCAGATATTGAGCTTGTTTTACGTGCAATACTTGATACTAATAAAACTTATTTTGCGGAATCCTTTTTTGTAACAAAACATGAACTTTTTCGTCTTCTGTTGCAAGTTTGATTTCAATTGAAAAAACGAAACTCAACCTTAACCAAAACCAAGTAGATGAAAAATATAACTACGTTACTATTCTTATTACTTATTACAAGTACCGTTGCACAAATTAGAGGAAAAGTCGTTGACAAAAGCAACCAACCTCTTCCATTCGTAAGTGTTTATTTACAAAATACATTAAGTGGAACTACAACCAATGACAACGGCGAGTATATACTTGAAACTAAAAAAACTGGAAAACAAACTGTTGTTTTTCAATTCTTAGGATTTAAAACATTAAAAAAACAGGTTGAAATTTCTAGCTTCCCTTTTCAACTCAACGTTCAACTGAAAGAAGAAGAAGTTCAATTAGAAGAGGTCACTGTAAATACAAACGAAAATCCCGCAAATGGCATTATTCGTAAAGTAATTGCTAGCAAAGAAAGAAACACTAATAAATCTGGACAATATACTTCAGATTTTTATTCCCGTGGATTATTCAAAATTAAAAATGCACCGAAGAAAATTTTAGGTCAACAAGTTGGCGATTTAGGTGGTGGATTAGATTCTACCAGAAGCGGAATTATCTACTTATCTGAAACTGTTTCTAAAATTTGGTATCAGAAAAAACCTAAGAATTTTAAAGAAGTTATTGTGGCATCAAAAGTAAGTGGACGAGATAATGGAATCTCTTTTAATCGAGCTCAAGACGTAAATTTTAATTTGTACAATAACTTAGTTCCAATTGCTGAATCTAATATTTTCTCTCCTATTTCAAACTATACATTTAGCTATTATAAATTCAAGCTAGAAGGGACTTTTTATGATAAAAATGGTAGGTTAATTAATAAAATAAAAATTATACCTAGAAGAGAAAACGATCGAGTATTTGGTGGATTTATTTATGTAGTTGAAGATGACTGGGCTATTTATGGAGCTGATTTAACTATTACAGGTAAACAAATTAACAATCCAGCTATTGATGTTTTACACATTAAACAAAATTACAACTTCGAGCCTAATTCTGGAGTTTGGGCGCTCATTTTACAAACAATAGATTTTAAAGTTGGTTTATTCGGGTTTAACTTAGACGGCCGTTTCTCAGCTTCATATTCTAATTATAATTTCAAACCCACATTTTCGAAAAACACTTTTGGAAAAGAAATATTATCATTTGAGGAAAACGCTACTAAAAAAGATTCAGCATACTGGAATGATCTTCGAAGTGTTCCTTTAACTAAAGAAGAAAAAAGAGATTATGTTGTTAAAGACAGCATAAAAATTGTCCGTAAATCGAAAAAATATTTAGATTCTGTTGATCAAAAATCAAATAAATTCACATTACTTTCTCCTTTGGTTGGATACTCATATAGAAATAGTTACGAAAAATGGTCTATCAGCTACAATGGACTTCTTACCAATACACAATTTAATACTGTTCAAGGATTTAATATTGATACTCGGGTTAGTTTTTCAAAAAGAGTAAACGACGAAGGAAAAAACTGGGGTGTTAGTGCTGGCCTTAATTATGGGTTTTCCGATAAAATACTCCGACCAACGGTAAGCTTTTATAAAAAATGGAATAATATTAGTCGACCAAGATTATCTATTTCTGGAGGGATTGATGTAGTTCAATTCGATCAGAGAAATCCTATTAGTAGCTTTAATAATACGTTATATTCTTTAATTGATAAATCAAACTATGCAAAGTTTTACGAAAAAACATTTGCTCAATTAAACTTTTCAAAAGAAGTAACTCCAGGAATTGATTTATATACATCTTTCGGATATGAAGATAGAAAAGCACTTTCTAACACAACTGATTATTCATTTTTCAGTAAAAGAAAGACCTATCAAACAAATAATCCAATTGATCCAACAAGCACATTACCTGCTTTTACAGATCATAGTATTTTTAAAACGCAATTGGCTGGAAGTTTTAACTTCGGAAGTAAGTACATTAGTTATCCAAAATCAAGATTTACAGTTACGAATTCGAAATATCCAACCTTAACTTTAGGATACAGAAAAACATTTGGTTCAGAAAACTCTGAGTTTCATTCAGATTTAGTTTTCTCTAGATTACAACAAAATGTATCGTTAGGTAATATTGGTACTTTTGACTATAATGCAAGAGCTGGTTTGTTTTTTGACAAAAAGGACATTCCATTTATGGATTTCTACCATCCTTTAGCAAATGAAATAGATCTTGCTCCAGGTAATCGATTAAGTAGTTTTTCAATTATGCCATATTATCAATTTAGTACAAACGATCGCTACGCTGAATTTCACACTCAACATAATTTTGAAGGATTTTTATTAAACAAAATACCTTTGTTGAATAAACTTAACTTTCATACGGTCATTGGTGCTAAAACGTACTTCTCTGGAGGCAGAAAACCATATACTGAATATTCAATTGGATTAGATAATATTGGATGGGGAAAATGGCGTTTCTTACGTTTAGATTTCGTTCAATCTAACTTTAATGGACAAAAAGAAAACAGATTGTTATTTGGAATTAGTTTGTTTGATTAATTTTAAGCTTAAAATTTCAATAAGAAATAAAAAAAGCACAACAGAAATGTTGTGCTTTTTTGATATTATAATGTAAAAGTATAGATCTTACTCTTTCAAATATTTTCCTACGAAAAAAGTTCCGAAAGGCAGTAATGATAATAAACATATAATCGAAAATTCTTTAGCACTCCATTTTTGAGACTCCCATAAGAAATATGCTAAAATGATGTATACTACAAATAACAATCCATGTGGCATTCCTAACCACTTTACATAAGTATGATTATCGTATATATATTTAATTGGTGTAGCAATAAATAATAATAAGATATAAGAAAGTCCCTCTAATAAACTCACTACTTTAAATAGGTTAATCATAAAATTAAAAATTAGCAATTACACTTAATGATAAATTACGTCCTGGAGCAGATAATCCTGAAGCAAACTCTCGATAATGTTTATCGAAGATGTTGGATAATCTTCCTTGAAGTTTAAAATTTGTGTTCAATTTATATCCAGCATGAACCCCAACCGTTGCCCAACTAGGAGAGCCATAGAACTTATTAATGTCTTCCGTTGCATTTGGATCTACAATTGGCGTTAAATCATGATTATCGATACCTTCACTAATATTAAAATCTTCGATATGCTTCATAGCATTGAAACGAAAATTCACACCAGCTTCAACACTCTTATTCACATAATTCACGTCAAAGTTTCCGAATAAAGGTGGAATTGAAGACATTGGCTCGTTTGTGTCAAAAGTTTCTCCTTTTGTATATGTTATGGATCCACTAGTTGTCCAGTTTTTAAATAATTTACCTTGGTAATTTACTGTAAAACCAGTGACGTAAGCGTTTCCTTTATTCACGTTAGCTAAAATTTGACTATTTGCTGTTGTAAATGTTTCTCCATCATAATCTAAGGATAAACCAAGATCAGAAATTGCCTCTCTGTAGATATAGTTATCTAACAACATATAATACACATTTGCTCCAATTCTGAATTTTTTATTGTTGAAATATTTCTCAACACCAATTTCAGCATTATAAGCATGCTCCGGTTTTAAATCCACATTAGGAATGGTAAGTCGATTACTTTTCTCTCTAATTTTACCTACATCATCAATATTTGGCGATCTGAATCCAGAAGAAATAACTGCATTAAACTTCCATGTTTTCGCTGGTTTATAAACATAACCAATCGTTGCAGTTAGGGCAGTATTTGATAAACTAATATCTGAATCTGGTAGGGTTATAAAAGTATTGTCAATCCACTTTGCTCTTAACTGTGTATTTGTAAGTCTCGCTCCAAAGTTTAAGGTAGATTTCTTATTAATATCTTGTCTGTAATTCGCATATAACGCAGAACTAAGGTAGCTACTTCCACCATCAGGATATCTTGACTGTACAGCAAAGTCATCTGTAGAACCAACAATCTGATTGTTTATCACATTCAATTCTTTTCCAAAAGAATTAGAACTTACATCATTATAAGCCACTTCAAATCCATAACCTAAATTACGATTCCTAGCCAACTCCACAGAAAAATCTCCATTTAAACTATAAATATCAACTTTTTCTTCTCTGTAACTTCTTTCTAAACTTCCGAAACGGCGCTGGATTCTACTTTCTTTTATATTTTGATAGGCAAATGTAAATGTTCCTTCGTTTAACCATTTCTTTTTAGGATTAATAGTCAATTGAGGAGAAACTAAAAACCTGTCTTGTGGACCATAATACCATTCTGCAAACTTCAAAGATGAAGGATCATTAATATCAGTAACTTCAGTCATTCGATCGAACCTTGGAATATCGGAAGAAGTGGAATACTGAATATTTACTTTTAAATCTGTACCTCTAGAAAGAGGAACATAAAACTTCTGTAAAATATCTGTTTGATTATAACCCGTATTTCTTTGTGTAGCAGGGTCAGGATTTAATATCGGATTTGGATTATAATTTCCATTCAAATTATCAGAATAATAGAAAACTTTTCCCCAATCTTCAAAACCATGTGAACGATTCTCTCCCATTTTCAAATCACCAAACTCACTGTATGCAACACTTGTAAAGCTAGCCCATTTTGGAAAACGCAACTCAAAAGACGCTTGATTCGTTCTTTCATCATTCACTGTTGAATAACGAGAAAATAAACCTACTTTTACTTCCTTATCCTTTGATAGTTTAGGAGTTTTTGTGTAATAATGAATTGCTCCACCTAATGCATCAGAGCCATAAATTACAGATGAAGGACCAAAAACGACTTCAGTTTTATCTAACATATTTGGAGCTACGGTAATCGAATTTTGCAAATGTCCTTTACGATATATTGCATTATTCATTCGAACACCATCAACAACTAATAAAACTCTATTACTCTCCATACCACGTAAAACTGGACTACCTCCTCCTAATTGAGACCTTTGAACTCTAATTCCAGGGATTACTTCTAATATTTCAGCAGAAGTTTGTGGTGAAAGCTTTTGAATTTCCTTGGCATTAAAAACCTCTATTTGTTCTGCAATTCTATTAGCTTTTGCTTTTGCCTTTAAAACAGAGATAACAACTTCATCTAATTGCTCAGACTCTTTAGATAGATATACAACATTATTGTTTAAAAGTATATCTGATTTTCTCACGGAAAATTCAGCATAAGAAACATGAGAAAAATAAATGATTCCTTTAGAAAACTCAGAAATATCAACACGCCCATTTTTATTTGTAATAGCCGAAATAGACTTATCTAAATTATATAATGCTACAGCCTCAATTACTTTTCCTGTTTCACCGTCATAAACGGTAATTTGTTGTGAAAAAACGGTTGAAGAAAAACATAAAAAAAGTATGAAAATGCACCTCATGAGTTAACTAAAAACAGTTTCTAAAACGTCTAAAGATTTTGGTTTTTTAAAACCCTCCAAATGTAATTCAAAATATTGAATTATAACCCTTAGCAAGGTTTGTCTTTCTTTTTTATTGAAAGAAATTGTATGAATTGTATCAAAATTTATGCCTAACAGCCTTTTAAAAAGTATTAAATCGACATCTACTAGTGTTAATTTTTCATAGGCTCTAGTTGTGAAAGAACCTTCTAATAAATTAAACGCATTCGCAGATGAGTTAGACGTATCAGGATAAAAACCTAAATACTTGGAAAGGTTTAGGAGAAATAACAAATGAAAATTCGCAATTTCATCATGAGTATCCAGCCAAATAAGAGCGGTTTCAATATAGTTGAATAAACTTTCGTTTTTTTCTTCTTCTTGAATGATTGAAGATAAAATTTCCGATAAGAAAAGTACTATCGATTGCTTTTTAATTTCTAAGGGAATTCTTTCATAAGGACTGTAAACATTTGCCTCTCTGATAGAATTTAAATTTCCTTTGTTATTGTGACTTGCTGTTAAATTCAGTAAAGTTAGTGGTTGAAAGTATGCTGCTTTTAATTTGCCTTTTTTGGCCTTTAGAACACCTTTAATCATGTAACTTTTTATACCTTCTTCAAGTGTAAAACATTTCACAATCAAACTTGTATCACCATATTTAATAGAGCTAAAAACGATAGCTTTCGTTGTAAGAACCGCCATTAATTTACAATAGCTATTTTAGTAGTTGAAGTTTCTGTTCCATCATCGGTAACTAATAAAACAACATAAACTCCTGACGCAACTTTTTGGCCCGCTAAGTTTCTTTTGTTCCAAACAACTTTACCTCCTTGTACTTGTTGACCTTCCACAACATTTGTTTCATAAACTAAATTACCTGCCACATCCAAAATTTTAACATTCGTTCCTTTCGGAATATTGGTTCCGTTTCTACCTGCAATTGTTACTGATGAATGCGTATTTAAAACTGGGTTTGGATAAGCGTACACTTCTCCTAATTCGTTACCAAAAGGAGCTACTTGACTATTGTAAACTACAATACCTTTATCTGTAGCGAAATACACTTTCCCTGAAAACTCGTCTATGGCTATTTTAAGAATTTTATTAGATGGTAAAGGAGAATTGTCTTTATTAAAATTCGCCAATGTATTTTGTCCGCTTGGATTCGTATAAAGTACCCCTGCATTATCAGTTCCAAACCATTTATTATTTGCTCCATCTACTTTAATAGAGTTAATAGTTTGATCTCCTAATAACTTTTTTGGAATTCCTTCATCGAGAATAATAATTGGAGAAGCTTCATAAATTGTCGAATCAAAAATTCCGGAAGCATTACTAAACACAACTAATCCTGATTGGGTTCCAATCCAAAGTCGATTATTTTTATCAATAGCAATTGTTTTTGCAAAAGCATTAGGCAAGTTTCCTCTGGTTGGTTCGGTTGTTAAACCGCCTTTACGGTCGCCATTTTCGTTGTATGCAAAAACTCCATTCCTTCTGGTAGTTATCCAAACTGTGTTGGCATTATCAATAGCAACTTCACCTAAACCAGGTTTATTATCAATGTACAATTCATTAATATCATAATTCGTCCAAGTTCCTGAAGTTGATAGTTTTTTCAATCTGTTATTAGCTAATAAATTGGTAACCCATAAATTCCCATCTCTATCTAAAGCTGTCCCAGAAACACGAACAGTTACTCTATTTGGATCTAACGGAACAATGTCCTCTAACGGACTATTCAAATGATTGTAAAATCTCGCTATTTGATCATCAATAATTTCATATAAACCACCTGTTAATTTTGAATTTACAGCACCTGTATCTCCAAAAGAACTAATAAAAACTCGGTTATCACTATTTCTATCAATAGTAATATGAACTAAATCACCAAAAGGATCACCGGGATTAAAAGGTGTATTTATCCAATCTGCACCGTTGTAATGCGAATAACCTTGTCTTACTTGTGATGGCGTGAATGTTGTATCATATCCTCCATATACAACCCATAAACTATTATTATTCGCTTCAATAGAAAAAACATTATTTGAAAGTGGTCCTTGCGGATGAACTTCTGTGTAACTCTGAGATCCAATTGGTGCAAACAGAATTCCAAACTCTTGGGTTGCTAAAAAAGCAATATTATTGTTTACACCAGCCGAATTCAATGTAAAATCAAAAGTTGGACTTACCGAGTTACTTCCAACTAGTGCTAATGATTGATTGTACACATTGGCACTCGACCCAAGTGAAACAATTAATCTATTACTATCAACTTTTAGTTCTGAAATATCTTCAGAATACGAAAAAATACTCTGTTGCGTATTTCCGTTAAGTCTAATTAAATTTCTATTTGAAGAAACATATACATTTCCCTCGAATTCTACGATATGCTGAAAACCGCCATTAAAACGCAAAGTCCAATTATTAGAATCTAACAAACTTCCTCCATTAACATTTGCAACAAAAATTCCTGTATCAGTCGCTGCAAAAATCTCATTATTAGAAACTACGATATCATTGACATTTACGCTACTTGAACCTGGACCAATAAAATAAGTATCTCCAAATTCTAGTCTTTCAATATTATATACAATTACTGCAAAAGAAGTTGCTAATAAAAGTTCATCGTTAAATTGATAAATTGCATTTACTTGTTTAATTCCCGACTGGTTAAAATTTACAATATCAGGTGAAACAGTAACAGTTCCATCTCTATCTATAATTTCAATTAATCCATTATCATAACCAATAACTAATCTTTCATAAGTTTCATTATAAAAAATAGCAGAAGTAGTTTCTCCTGAAAGTCCATTTACCGATGATAATTTTTGAGTTTCTTGGGTTTGTAAATCATAGGTGAAAACTGCATTATCAGCTAAAGCATATACAACATCACCAGAAATAGTAAAATCTTTAATGTTATTGTACGAAAAAAAATCTTCCCACTGAGTACTAAAATCTGTTTGTGAATAGGAAACAATTGAAAATAAAGCGAATAAAAAAGTAGTGATTTTCTTCATAATCTGGTCAAAGATATTTAATAATAACGACAAAAGCGATACATTCGTACAAATTTGAAACGACTTGTATGAGTATTGAAATAGAGCGAAAATTCTTAGTAAAAGATCACAGTTTTAAAGAGGACGCTTATCAGCGTAATTATATAAAACAAGGATTCTTAAATTCTGATAAGGAACGAGTTGTTCGTGTTCGTATTAAGGATGAAAAAGGTTTTTTAACAGTAAAAGGAAAATCGAATGATTCAGGTACATCTCGTTTTGAATGGGAAAAAGAAATTAGCAAAGCAGAAGCAAATGATTTAATGAACTTATGCGAAAAAGGAATTATTGAAAAATACCGCTACTTAGTTAAAATTGGAAATCATATTTTTGAAGTAGATGTTTTTCTTGGAGACAATTTAGGGTTAATTGTTGCTGAAGTAGAACTTGCTTCAGAAAATGAAAATTATATCTGTCCTAAATGGTTAGGAGAAGAAGTCACTGGAAAACCAGCATATTATAATTCTAACTTGAATAAGAAGCCTTATTGTGAGTGGTAAGTTTTAAATATATTCCGCTAAAAAATATTTTAACTTACCTCTATCTTTAGGTTTTAAATCACCTTCGAAATAAGAATATACCATGGGATTTTCATCTCCACTAATTTTGAAATACCAAAACATATATCCTTGGTGCATCATAAAAACAAAATCGTCTTCCCTCAAAAAATCTTTTACATTATTCTCATTTAACAACTCCTTTGCCCATAAATTCAAATCTTCAACGCCATTGAATACATCCGTTCCTACTAAACCATGAGGTAACTTCTTTTGATATTTAGAAAAGAAATCAATATAAACTATCGGAAAACTAATGTTTTTCTTAGCTTCATAATCCTTTAATAGTTGCATGCTTTTTACAGATTTATAATTTATAAATCGCCCAAAAATGACTGAAACTACCAAGCAAAACAAACACATGAAATATGGCGTGGTTAAACGGAATTTTTTTAATGGAATATAAAATAGCTCCAATAGTATAAAAAACTCCTCCAGTAATTAAATAAGTTGCTCCTAATTCAGATAAACTATCCATAAGTGGAGAAATAAAAAAGACGACTAACCAACCCATTACCACATACATTACGGTAGAAACATGCTCTAACTTTCCAGTAAAAAATAGTTTGAAAATAATTCCAACCAAAGCAATTACCCATACTAGTAAGAACATATTCCAACCTAATTTTGATTGCAATGCTACAATACAAAATGGAGTATAACTTCCAGCTATTAAAACAAAAATCGCAGCATGATCAAAGACTTTAAGTTTGGCTCTTTTTTCAAGGTTTTTAGCATTATGATATAAAGTTGAAGCGGCATACAACAACATCATAGATAACCCGAAAATAATAAAGCTTGCACTTTCCCAAAACGACACATAACGCATTGATTTTATTACTAAAAAAATAAAACCAACACTACTTGCAACGAATCCAAAACCATGAGTTAGAATATTTAAAAACTCTTCTTTTTGACTGTAATCGTTAAGTAGTTTGTTATTGCTCATGTTTCTTAGCTGCTAAAGTATATTTCATATACTTTTTATCGTTTATCAATTCGTTGTAAATTAAATCGAATGTTTTGTTTTTTAGTGGTATTCTATCTTCTAAAGATAACCCTTCTGTAAGAATAAATTTACATTGTTTTGCTCTTAATTTTTTCGGACCACCTTTAAAAATATTCCAAGAGAAAGAACTTTTACAATCGAAATATACTTGAGGAACAATTGGAATTTGATGTTCTATTGCTAAACTAAAAGCTCCATTTTTAAAAGGTGCTAGCACTACTTCTTCATCTGGTACTAACCCTTCTGGATAAATAGCGACACTAGTTCCATATCTTAATCGCTTTTTCGCCAAACCATATACTTTTCTTCTACTGTTAGCGCTTCCTCTGTCAACCATTATTACCACTCTCTTATAAAAAAAGCCAAAAATTGGAATCTTTACTAATTCCTTTTTTCCAACAAAAACAATTGGATTTTTACTCATTATGGCCATTAACCAAATATCAAAAAATGAAGCATGATTTGCACAAAACACATAACTCTTGTCTCTGTCTATTTCCTCTTCTTTTTCAATTTCAACTCTACAACCCATACCGTATAATAAATAGAACGAAAAAAAACGAACTAAACTCCAAAAATATGGGTATAATTTTTCACTTGAAGACAGTGCAATTAACAACGGAGACATGAACAAAATCCCAGCAAACATCAATACATAAAACCATGCACGCCAAAGAAACAAGAAAGGAATTTTTATGTACTTCATATTCGCTAATGTAGTAATTTCTTTTGTTTGATAGATTTAAACGTTACTTTTGTTTTCGCAAAAAATCAACAAGTTTCAAAAGCTTATTTTGAAAAAACTTATAAAGTAAAAAATACAATGTCTAGGATCTTAACTGGTGTACAAAGTACAGGAACTCCACACTTAGGAAATTTATTAGGTGCTATTTTACCTGCTATAAAAATGGCAAATAAGCCAGAAAACGAATCGTTTTTATTTATTGCAGATATGCACTCTTTAACTCAAATTAAAGACGGAAATCAATTACGTGAAAACACTTACAGTACAGCTGCTACTTGGTTAGCTTGTGGTATTGATGTGAATAAAACAGTTTTTTATCGTCAGAGTGATATTCCTGAAGTTACTGAATTGACATGGTATTTGAATTGTTTTTTTCCATATAACAGGTTAAAACTTGCACATAGTTTTAAAGATAAAGCAGACCGTTTAGAGGATGTTAATGCTGGTTTATTTACGTATCCAATGTTAATGGCTGCTGATATTTTATTATACGATGCAGAAATAGTTCCTGTTGGAAAAGATCAATTACAGCATTTAGAAATGACTAGAGATGTTGCTGAAAGATTGAATAATGTTGTAGGTGAAACTTTAGTTCCGCCTCAAGCAAAAATTCAAGAACACACACAATTAGTTCCTGGAATTGATGGAGAAAAAATGAGTAAATCTCGTGATAACGTAATCAATATCTTTTTACCAGACAAAAAGTTACGTAAGCAAATTATGAAAATTCAAACGGATAGTACTCCGTTAGAAGAACCAAAAAACCCAGATACTGATAATGTTTTTGCTCTATACAAGTTATTAGGTTCTGAAGAGCAAATTGCTGAAATGCGAACAAATTACGAAGGAGGAAACTATGGTTATGGACATGCTAAGCAAGCTTTATATGAGTTAATTATAGAGAAATTTGCTGATGTTAGAGCAAAGTATAACCATTATATGGAAAACAAAAATGAGATTGACGAAGCTTTAGCCATTGGAGCAGAAAAAGCTAGAAAAGTAGCTCAAGATGTTTTACAACGCGTTCGTGCTAAAGTGGGTTACTAGTTTCAGACTAAAAATCTAAAATATATTAACACCTGTGTATTCTTTAAAAACTGAATTCGTAGGTGTTTTTCTTTTTCAAGAAGTGATCATTTAGAATAAAAAGCTAAACATTCGGAAAACCGATTAGATCAAATTCTTCTAAAAGTCATAAATTAGTTTCGCATAAAAGACGCCAGATGTTCAAAACACTCTTTAATCTCTAACATCTTAAATTTATAGTTGTCTTTTAAAAAATCAACAATGAAGAATACAATTATCCTTTTACTACTATTCATTAGCAATTATTCTTTTTCGCAAGAGGCATGTAAATGTTCTAAAGATTTAGATTTTATAATTACTTATTACGAAAACAATCTTCCAGGGTTTAAAGACAATGTAAATTCCAAAACAAAAGATACATACGCTTCTTTAAAAACTAGTTTAAAAACCGAAGCAGAAAAAGCTGAAACGAAAAGCGATTGCTATAAATTAACTTTACAATTCGTTGAGTTTTTCAGAGATAATCATTCTTCTATTTACATGCGAAGTGAAAATATTGATGATTCAAATGAAGAGCAAGTACAGCAATTTTTAGCATCAAAAACATTTACTTCAAGAGAACTAATTCCTGAAGATCAAATTGATCAAAACCAATATCCATTAGATGATATTAGAGGTATTTATGAAATAAAAGGAGCCTACAAAATTGCGGTTATTCCCAATAAAACAGCTCTTAGAGATTATGTTGGTGTTATTCTGGAATCTAAAACTAAACTTTGGAAAGCGGGACAGGTAAAATTTGAACTTAAAAAGACGGAGGTTCAACATGAATTTCAAGCGATTTCATATCTTAAAAATCATGCTCTAGAATATGATAGTAGATTCTCTTTAAAAGAAGGAGTTTTAGGTGATTTCTGGTTTAAAACCTCACTTGAAAAACAAGTCAATCATGCTACGGATGTTTCCTATAAGTTTGATTTTAAAACAGTAAACGATAGCATTGCTTATTTGAAAATTCCGACGTTCTCTGGAGGAAGAAGTGCAAAGATAGATTCACTATACGATGCATCATTCAACACAATCAGAACAAAACCTTATTTGATAATTGATGTTCGCAATAATGGTGGTGGAAGTGATGCTAATGTAGACCCATTATTAGAGTTTATTTATACTAACAAAATTAAAACCGACAAAGTAGATTTATACATTACAAAAGACAATATTAAAATTTGGGAAAGATGGTATACAAACGCGAAAGAAGATACTATTAATTTTAGTGAAGATCGTGTGAAGTGGTTTGCAAAACGATTAAAGAAAATGAAAAAAGCACGATTAAATTCATTCATGTCTGTTTCTAAAGGCGAAAAAATAAGTAAAAATTATAAATCGAACGCTGTACAAAAAGTAGCAATTCTATATAATAAAAATTGTGTTAGTTCTTGTGAAGCGTTGTTGTTCTTAGCACAACAAAGCTCAAAAACAATTTTAGTTGGTGAAAATTCTGGAGGATATGTTGGCTATGGAGAAGTTGGAGCGGTATACACGCCCTGTTATAACTTTACCTTAACCTGTACATCAAGTAGATATAAAAAACAACGCGCGTATGAAGTGATTGGCATTGCTCCAAATCATTATCTAAATAACATAAAAAGTTGGGTTGATCAAACCATTGAACTTTTGAAGAAACAATAAACTAATAAAACCGAAGTCAAAGGCTTCGGTTTTTTAGTCCTTAGTATATTTTAAAATTTCATGTTGCTGTTCAGTGGTTAACTGTGGATACCTCTGACTATGTCGCTCAGAATTCAAATACTTCTTTAAAGAAAGTGAATCCAAATTTATATTTCTCAATGCTGGTCCAATCATATGTTTGTCCAATTTATGACAAGAAGCACAATTTGCATTAAAAAGCTTTCTTCCCTCTCTTTTATCTTTACTAATTTTATCTATTGTGTCTACAACACCGCACTCTAATAGTTCGTTATTAGAATTTGAAAACAACAAAGAATAAAAAAGCATCATCATGATAGTTATGAATACTACCATGTATGATGAGAATATTTTTTTTTTATACTCAAATTAAA
This sequence comes from Tenacibaculum sp. SZ-18, assembly GCF_002813915.1. Lineage (NCBI taxonomy): Bacteria > Pseudomonadati > Bacteroidota > Flavobacteriia > Flavobacteriales > Flavobacteriaceae > Tenacibaculum > Tenacibaculum sp. SZ-18. The sequence goes on from NZ_CP019335.1 coordinate 3,388,746, forward strand.
ACTATGGCGCCGGATTCGGTCTTGCTGTATGTACAGCTTCGATTTCCTCTAAAATCTCTTCAGATAAATCGATGTTAATAGAACCGATATTCTCCTTTAATTGATCCATTTTTGTAGCGCCAATAATGTTACTTGTTACAAATGGTAATTGATTGATATACGCTAATGATAATTCAGACAACGTCAATCCGTGTTTCTCAGCAATTGCTAAATATGCTCGAACTGCTTCTTGAGATCCGTCGCCCATATAACGAGCAATAAAACGAGGGAATAATGTTCCTCTTGCTCCTTTTGGCTGACCACCATCTAAATACTTTCCAGAAAGTACTCCTTGTGCTAATGGAGAATACGCTAATAATCCAATATTTTCACGCATTGAAACTTCTGACATCCCATATTCATAACCACGGTGGATTAATGAATATGAATTTTGGATTGTTGCCATTCTTGGTAATCCTTTCTGTTCAGCAGCTTGTAAATACTTCATCGTTCCCCAAGGAGTTTCATTTGATAATCCAACGTGTTTTATCTTTCCTTGTTTAATTAATTCCTGAAGTGTTTCTAAAATCTCAATATGATCTTCTGCTTCTTTTGTTGACGTTTTGTATGGATAATCTCTAACACCAAAACAATTTACACCTCTGTTCGGCCAGTGCAATTGATATAAATCGATATAATCTGTTTGTAAACGCTTTAAACTTCCTTCAACAGCTTCAATAATATTTTGACCTGTTAATCCTCCTGATCTAATATGAGCAGTATACGCTCCACCTCCAGCAATTTTAGAAGCTAAAACTACCTTCTCTCTATTTCCAGTTTTCTTAAACCAGTTTCCAATAATTTTTTCTGTTGCACCATACGTTTCTGGTGTTGCAGGAACAGAATATAATTCTGCCGTGTCAAAAAAGTTTACACCTTGTTCTAAAGCGTAATCCATTTGTTCGAAACCCTCTGCTTCTGTATTTTGATTTCCCCATGTCATAGTTCCTAAACATATTTTAGAAACTTTTACATCAGTATTTGGTAACGTTGTATATTTCATTTATTTCTTTTAGTTATTGAATTAAAACGATTAAAAAAATGTTGAGTATAAGTATTATCTATTTTTAATCGTTCATTTGAATTTCCCTCATTATAAAGAAAATCAGATAATTTATATTCACTATTCTCTATTCTATTAAATTCTATAGAAGATGGGTTTATTAAAATAAATTTACCTTTTTCCGTCTGATTTATTTGACCTTGTAAGTCCTTAATAGAATACTTTTCATTGGTCGAAACATTCACGTATAAATTACCATTTTCTATTTTATAATAAACAGGAATCCGTTCACCTAAATAATATGAAAATCTATAAATACGATTTTTTGTTACAAACCATTCCTCATAATCCCATTCAGCTCCTTCTACAACTTCTTTATTCCTTTTTAAAAAGCTCCAGTTCCCTTTGATATCGACTTCTTTTTTTACTTCACAGCAGTTAAATAACGCTATTATGAAAATAAAAATCGACACTTTCCTCATCGGTTGATTCCTATTAGTTTAAAATAGCATCAATTCCTGGTAAGGTTTTTCCTTCTAAGCTTTCTAACATAGCTCCTCCACCAGTTGACACATAACTTACTTTATCTGCAAATCCAAATTGTTTTACCGCTGCTACAGAATCTCCTCCTCCAACTAAAGAGAACGCTCCGTTTTTAGTTGCTGCGTCAATTGCATTTCCTAGTTCAATTGTTCCTTTTGCAAAGTTCTCCATTTCAAAAACTCCTAAAGGTCCATTCCATAAAATGGTTTTAGAGTTCGCTAAAACTTCTGCAAACTTTTTAGATGTTTCTGGTCCAACATCTAATCCCATCCAACCATCAGGAATTTCATTAGTATTCACTTTTTGTGTATTTGCATCGTTTGCAAAATTATCCGCAATAACAGCATCTACTGGTAAGTGAATTTCAGTATTTTTCTCTTTCGCAATTTTTAAAATATCTAAAGCTAACTGTAACTTATCTTCTTCAACTAAAGAATTTCCAATTGATCCACCTAAGGCTTTTACAAATGTGAACGTCATTCCTCCACCAACAATAATATGATCTACTTTCTCAATAATATTTTCAATCACACCAATTTTAGAAGATACTTTTGCTCCTCCTAAAATTGCAGTTACAGGCTTTTCAGAGTTGTTTAATACTTTATCTATACTTTCAATTTCTTTCGCTAATAAAGACCCAAAACATTTGTTTTTTGGAAAAAATTGTGCAATTACTGCTGTTGATGCATGAGCTCTATGAGCAGTTCCAAAAGCATCATTTACATACACATCTCCTAACTTTGAAAGTTGTTCTGCAAAGGCAACACCTCCTGCTTTTTCTTCACCGTGAAAACGTAAATTTTCTAATAATAAAATCTCACCGTTTTGTAATCCAGCTACTGCTTCTTCAACACTAGCTCCAACACAATCGTTTACGAACTTTACTTGTACACCAATTACTTCGCTTACCTTATCAACAATATGCTGTAAAGAGAATTTTTCATCAACTCCTTTTGGACGACCTAAATGAGACATTAATACACAGCTTCCACCATCTTCTAATATTTTAATAATAGTTGGTTTTGCTGATTGGATTCTGGTATCATCCGTTACTAGAAATTCATCGTTTAACGGCACATTAAAATCTACACGGATTAATGCTTTTTTATCTTTAAAATTAAAATCGTTGATTGTCTTCATTGCTTCGGTTTTTAAGAAGTTTGCTTTTTTGATTTCTAGCAAAAATAATTATTCTAAATTAGAAAAAACGCGATTAAAAAAGCATATTTCGTTATTTTTATAACGAAAACGTTTGCAAAAAATCTGTTCAACTTATTGCTACACCTAATGCTAATTTTCACACAAACTTCTACTGAAACTGAGCTTCATCAAATATTGGGGTTGCAACAGAAAAACTTGCCTAAAGTTTTAAGTGATGAAGAAAAAAAGCAAGAAGGTTTTGTTACTGTTGAACATGATTTTGAAACGCTTTTTCAAATGCATGAAATTCATCCACATATTATTGCAAAATACAACGATAAAGTTGTTGGATATGCTTTATCAATGTCAACCGTTTTTAAAGATTCCATTCCTGCTTTAATTCCTATGTTTACAGAATTGGAAAAGTTAAACATTGATCAGAATTTTATCATTATGGGGCAGGTTTGTGTGGATAAAGAACATCGTGGTAAAGGAATCTTCCGAAGTTTATATGAAAAAATGAGTGCTGTTTTTACCGAAAAGTATTCTAGTATTATAACCGAAATCGATGCTGAAAACATTCGCTCGATAAATGCTCATAAGGCTATAGGATTTAAAACTATTTCTGAATATCCTGCTAATAACCAGGTTTGGAAAATTGTTGCGATGGAAATTTAATTTGTTATTTTTAAACAAAAATGCACAATGAAAAAATTTCACCTATTAACTATTTTATTATTCTCAACTTTACGAACTTTCGCTTGTAGTTGTGAACCAATTCCATTTAACCAAGCTGTAGAATGGGCTGATGAAATCTTTGTTGGAAGATTAATTGAAGTAAAAGAACTCTTCAATGAATCATATCCTGAAGCACCGAACCAAAAGCATACTACACACTGGTCTGCGACTTTTGAAATTGAAAAAAAATGGAAAGGCTCAAGAAAGAAATATATTACAATATATCAAGATGGAAATAGTTGTGGATTTAACTTTACCAATATAAATCAAAATTATCTGGTTTACGCTGAGAATAAATCGATCTTAGGAGTTTATACTACACCAACAACTTGGCTGTGCTCTCGAACTATTAATGAATATAATTCTAGTGAAAAAAGCAACTATAAACCTGATCAGGAAAAATTAGATGCAAAATTTCCAGAAACAATAAACTTATATAATTTTAATTTGTTTTCATGGTCTTATTTCTATCCTTTAAGTATATTTTTGATTGGTTTGTTTATCGGTAGAAAAACTAAAAAGGCAACTCACTAGGTTCTACAAAATCAATTTCCTGATTGTAAATCTCTCTTATAAGAATTTTCATCTCATCAATAAAAGCGTACACTCTTTCTGGTGTTACATTAAAATCTTCACCTCTAAACTTCTCTGAAAAATTAAGTTTCATAAATCCTGATTGTAACTTTTTAAAGGAAACTATTCCTGCCTGCATCTCAGCATTTTCATTAATGTTTTCACTTTCCAGATACATAAATGCATATAATAACACCTGAATAGCTTTACTGTATTTAAAATCACGGATTTCTTCTAAAAACGGAACCTTCAAATCTGAAGGTTTTACACTTCCGGTTTTATAATCAATAATTCTGGCAACACCATTTAATTGATCAATTCTATCAACCTGTCCATGAATTTTAATTGGAAAATCAATTTCATCAATGTGAATATAAGCTTCGTAATCTTTTTCTATTCCGAGAATTTTCAATTCATTCGATTCATCTTTTAATAAATCTATTTCTTGATTTAAGAAATTACTAACGAAACGAGTTGCCACCTCAAAAATCAATCGGTTTTTACCTGTAGAAACATCTCCATTTTTAAAATGAATGGCAAAGTTTCGAAGAACAAATTCCTTAATTTTAGGTTTCATTTCCTTCACATTTTCCAACTGAATGAATTTTCCTAAATAAGGTTCGTATAATTCTCTTAATGTTTCGTGAACTACAGTTCCTAAAGTATTAAAAGCAACTTCTTCCTCAATTTCATCAAACTCCTTAATTTTTAGAACTTTTTGTTGATAGAAAGCAATCGGATTATATAAATAATTCGTTAATGCCGAAGGAGAAATTCCCTTCTTGGCTAGTTCTTTAAGTTTTAGTAAAACCGCCTCGTTTTTTTGTATTTCTTTTTTGAATTCGGCATTCGTCGTTACTTTCGGACTTATAAATCGACTGGTAATATTTTTCTTTAACAACTCAAGTTGTCCTATAAATCTACTTTTCTCTCCACCTCCAAAAGAATCACTTTCAGTGTTATAAACTAGATAAATATTTTTTGCTCTCTGTAATAACCTAAAAAAGTGATAAGAGAAAATTGCATCTTTTTCACGATACGTTGGCAATCCGAATTGAACTTTTACATCAAACGGAATAAAAGAGGTTTGTTTTGAATTTCCTGGAAGAATACCTTCATTTACGGAAGTTAATATTACCGTTTCAAAATCTAACAAACGAGTTTCTAACATTCCCATTAACTGCAATCCAGCTAATGGTTCTCCTTGGAAAGAAATGGTTTCTGAAGTAATTAATTGTTTAAAAAACTGATATAACGTCTTCAAATCTGAAAAGTAACCAAATTCTTTTTGCAAATTATTTAATTGCATAAAAGCGGTGTAGTAACGAAATAAAAATTCTTTTTCTAAACCAGAAACTATTGCTTTTAGTTGATCAATAAGTGCAATAATTTTATTTAAAAACCCTCTTACGTCATTACTATTTAAAAAAAGACTTCCAACTAATTCTTGAACCGAACTTTCTGTTTTTTGTAAAAATCTATCTATAAATTCTTTACTTACAAAAGTATGATTGTTGTTGTGAATTGCAGAAGTAATTTCATCTGAAACAGAAATTTCATTCACTATTAATAATCGATGTAATAATGGTTGTTTCATTACTTTAATTACATCTTTATAATAAAATTCTTTACTCCCCTTTTTTTGTAATTTTTCTTGAGAAATAAACAATTGAAAGATAGATAAAAACAAACTTGTCAGGGGAATATCTTTCAACGGATATCCCATTGTTATATTGATGGAAGAAACACTTTCTGGAAGAGAATTTAACGAAATTGGTAACAAGGTTTCATCAGACAAAACCAGAGCTGTATTGTTGTGGTTTTCCATATCTGATAATAACTCGCCCACATATTTCATTTGAGAAATATTCTTTGCAGCACCTATTAATTGGATGTTCTTATTTCCATTGAAGTAATTACTCGGCATTTTTAATTCCTCCTTTTCGTAATACTTCCATGAACTCAGATACTTTCTAATAAAATTCCCCGCTTGATGAGTTGAATTCAAAAATGTTTCATCTATATCCCAGTAAACTTCGGTATTTCCTTGAATAAGCATTTCTTTCAATAAGAATTCTTCTGCTTTGTTAAGTGCATTAAAACCAATGAAATAGAATTTTTTCGAACTATTATTTTCTAAAAACTGATGAATATTTTTGGTTGCTTCTCGATACATACATCCCTGATAACCAATTTTATTCTCTAATAAAAACGCATACAAAGCATTGTAATATTCATTCAACTTCTCCATGAAAGCAAAGTGATTTTTCATCAATTCTGTTTCTTGGATAGTTCCTTTTACAGACCAATTTTTTAAACGCTGAATATCTCTGATATACACAAATACATCTTCTGTATTTACCAAATGCTGATCAATCTCATTAAAGTCTTGAATTACCGTAAAAGCCCATGAAGCAAATGCATCAAATGAATCAGGATTAACTTCTTGTTCTTTGTAAATTTTGTAGAAGTAAAATAAAAGCTGAATACTATCTATTTTTCGTATTCCCGAAACCTTCTGAGTGAATTCTTCAATATTTATTATTTCAGGTAAAAACCCAGTTATTTGCGATTCTTTAAATGCTTGTTTTACAAAAACACCTGCACGATTAGACGGCAAAATAAATGTGACATTTTCGAAACTATTTGTTGTTTTTAAAATGTCTTCAATTGTCTCCTGAATAAATGTTTTCATAGATCTAAAGTACAATAATTATGTTATTTTTGGTTTAGAATCAAATCAAATGAATACACTACATATTTCTTTATTACAGGCAGATTTATCCTGGGAAAATGTCCAAGAAAACATTAACTATTTTACCGAACAAATAGATAAAATAAGTAATGATTTGGACCTGATTGTTTTACCTGAAATGTTTACTACTGGATTTTCAATGAATGCAAAAGAACTCGCCGAAGAAATGAATGGAAAAACTGTAAACTGGATGCGAGAAACAGCAATAAAAAAACAAAGTGCAGTAGTAGGAAGTGTAATCATTTCAGAAAATAAGAATTTTTACAACCGTCTCTTTTTTGTTTTTCCTTCAGGTGAACTTCAATACTATGATAAAAAACACACTTTCACTTTAGCCAAAGAGCATGAAACTTATAACTCAGGTTCAAATAAATTAATTGTAGAATACAAAGGTTGGAAAATTTGCCCGCTTATTTGTTACGATTTACGTTTTCCTGTTTGGGCAAGAAATGTGGAAGATTATGATTTGTTGATTTACGTAGCAAGTTGGCCAGAAAAAAGAATTAATGCTTGGGATACATTATTAAAAGCCAGAGCTATTGAAAATATGAGTTATACAATAGGTGTAAATAGAATAGGTAAGGACGGTAATAATTACGATTATGTTGGTCATTCTATACTTTTTGATTGTTTAGGAAATCCATTATCTCAAGAACAGAACGAACGTCAGGAAACTATTTCTGTTCAGATAGAAAAAGAGTCTCAAGGTGAAATTAGAAATAAACTTGGATTCCTGAAGGATAAAGACAAGTTCAAACTTGTCTAATCAATTTTACTATCTTAGCAATCTTAAAAAATTATAAAAAAAACATGAAAAAAATAATTATTTTAGTATTCTTTACATTAATAATTTCTTTAAGTTTTTGGTCTTGTAAATCTAATTTAAATAGCGACAAGCCTTTTATAAATAAGGAGAAAACAATAAAAATTTCATCTAAAAAGCCTGTTGAATTTAGTATGGTTTTAAATGGAAAACTTACTGAAAATTTAAAAACACCATATAAATTTAAGTTTAGTGAAGACTTTGGTTATTTTGTTTTTAAACCTAAAGACATAAATGATTTTTTAGAGGTCGACGTAACTGACTCTAATGGTAGTATAAATTCTTATTACGATGGAGTTTCATTATTAAACATTGAAAATGGTACAATGAGAGTATTCGGAATGTAATCCTATAAAACAAAAGCTCTGCAACAAAGGCTTAGTAACTTTCATGAATAGAAACTATTCCTTATTCTTGTTTTTAATGATGATTACTCATCAAGTTTTATCCCAAGAAAGTAACGATAAATTTTGGATTGGTTTAAACTACGGGCAGGCGAATCAAGATAATATTATTTTAAACGATCCTGATTATGCTTACAAAAATGAATTCTTTAAGTTTCAAATAAACTACTTACTGTCTGACAATAAAAGATGGAACTACGAACTAACTATTGAACCTAGTATTTATTTTGTAAAATATCAGTTGTTAAATGAACAGTTTATTCGTCCTTCAACCCCAAATTATCTTGAATTAAGGGCACTATTTACTCAAAAAAGAAGATTTAATGAGTATGCCTTAAATCTAGGTATTATAGTTAGATATAACATTTTGAAAAATTTCAGCACTTATATACAAGGAAGTGTAGGGCCAATGATTTCCGGAGATGATACTGAACGTTTGAAAAAGGGATTCGCTTTCTCCGACATTCTAGGGCTAGGGTTTTCATATTCAAAACAAAAACTACGATTTGACTTTCGTTTTACTTTGCGACATAATTCAAACTTAGATTTTGCCTTCCCAAATAGTGGACATAATAGTGCTGGGATAGAAACCGGAATCTCGTTTAATTTATAATAGTTATAAGTTCTAAAATCATATAAGTTTTCAGGAAATCTATGGAAACATGCAACTACAGGCGGCTGGCATTTTATTTCTTTACCTATCTCTGTTACAAAAGAAATTAGAACGCAAAACCAATGGATGGAAGAAGACTGGGGAAGATTAAAAACAACATCTAAAATTCAAGATTTAGCATGGGAAACTGCAATTTAGTATGACACAAAGCACGCTACATATTTACTCCCTATAAAAGCTTCGATTCGTCAAAAATTAAAACTTCAAATTGATGATAATATTGAAGTTTCTCTTTCAGTTTAAAACAATAAAAAAGCAACCTAAATTAGGTTGCTTTTTTTTATGCTGGTATCATCCATTTAAAATTAAACTTTGTATCAGGAATTACAATACGTTCTGTAATTCGATACATTCTATCTGGAAGTTTCATTAAATAATCTCTAGCTTTTTCCGCTTCTGCTGTTAAACCAGTAATTTTATCTATTTCCCAAGTTTCATTCAACTTTTTCAAAATATCTACGTAATCAAATCCAGTGTAAACTCCGATTCGTTGTGCAACAGTTGAAAAATCATCAAATAAACTTCCTTTTGCATTGAAAGACTCACGTAAATGCATTGCTGGCATAACAATTTTATGCCTCATCATTTTTTCAAAAGCCAACATCATTTCACTAGGATCAATTTTGAAAATCTCACTCACAAAAGCAGTATAAGCCTTATGATGTCTCATTTCATCTCCTGCAATAATCTTAGACATTCTTGCTAGTAATTTATGTCCTTTCTTACGAGCTATTTTTGCTACATTATTATGGGAAACATACGTAGCTAATTCCTGGAAACTTGTGTATACGAAGTTTTTATATGGATCAGTAGAAGTTCCAATATCAAATCCATCCGCAATTAAATGCTGCGTAGAAATTTCAACTTCTCTCATATTTACTCTACCAGATAAATACAAATATTTATTTAAAACGTCTCCATGACGGTTTTCTTCAGCCGTCCAAGCTCTTACCCATTTCGACCATCCGTTCTCAGGATCTTGTTCAACTCCGTCTAATTCCATTAACCAAGATTCGTATGTTGGTAAAGCTTCTTCTGTAATTGTATCACCAATTAAAACAGTCCAAAAATCATCGTCTAACTCCTTAGAAATTTCTTGAATTTCTTTTACTTCTTCAATAAAGTTTTCACTTTGTGAATTTGGGAGAAAGTCGGTTGGCTGCCAAATTTTTTCAATTGGAATTAAAAAATCATCAACAAAACCATGGATTTTACTTTCCAAGGTTTTCATCACTTCTTTTCTTATATTGTGTATTGACATATGTCTGTTACGGGATTAATATTAGTTAATTGTTTGTTGTTTGTTGTACCTTTTCTTTATTCCGCAATTCCAGACTTAACAGTTAATTCTACTTTTTTTAATAAATCTTCAAACGAGATGCCATTAACCTTTATAGGTTCGTGAGTTTCAATTGTTATTGGACTTCCAATTCCTAATGGAAATTTACCATACTTAAATACTTTCCAAGAGTTGTTTATGCTTAAAGGAACTACATATGCTTCCGGATTGTATTTAACTAGCATTTTAAGCCCATTTGAAGCAAAACTCTTAGGTTTTCCGTTTCTACTTCTTGTTCCTTCAGGAAATATTGTTGCAGACCAATTGTTTTCTTTAATTCTTTTTGAGAAATTAATCATTTCTGCTATTGCCTGTTTCTTATCTTTTCTGTCAATTAACGCAGCTCCTCCATACTTTAAGTTGAATGAAATACTTGGAATACCTTTACCCAACTCAACTTTAGATACAAATTTAGGACAATGTTTCCTGAAAAACCAAATGATTGGAGGAATATCAAACATACTTTGATGGTTTGAAACAAAAATAACTGTTTGATTTTCTGGGATATCATATTTGTTCTTAACTCTCACTGGAATTCCTAAAATCAAAAGTGACTTTACAAGAAACCAATTCATAATATTGACTACTTTCTGATGACCCTCCTGACCACCTAACTTTAATCCTATCCATTGTATAGGATGGAAGATTAGTAATATGATAAAAAAGACAATGGCAAATACTGTAGATAACAGATAACTTATAATTTTCATTTTTAAAAAAATAAGATTCCCGCAGCAAAGCGGGAATAAAAATATTATACTTTAGAGCCAGTTAGACCAAGGTATTCGTGATAAAATAAACACCAATCCTAGACCGTAGAACAAAGCAAAAGTTTTAAACTTTGATTCACTTTTAACTTTCTTTTTATGTTTTGACCATCCCATGGTAATTAATACAATTGCAAGAATCATCATAATTGGATGCTCAACTGCCAATAATCTATTTGAACTATCAATTCCACTTGCTTTCATTGATTTGTACCATGGTGACATAAAATACCAACCTAAACCAATTAATAGTTGAATATGAGTTGTAATTAAAGTGAACAGTCCTAAGCGGAAATCTTTATGAGTAAATTCTTTTTTCTTTACTAAACCAATAACTGCATTAATAACTGCATAAATTAAAACAGCTAATACAATATAGGCCCAATAAGAATGGATAACTTTCATCATGATTTGTTAGTTTATATCCAACAAAAATACTGATTTTAGACATAAAAAAACCACCTTATATCCTGAAATAAATTCAGGACAAAGGTGGTCTTTTTTATATTCTGTTCTAATTAAATAATTAGAAACTATATCTTACTGAGAAATTCCAAGTAGTTCCGAATCCAAAGAATACTTTATTTCTAGTATTAACTCCTCTGAAAGTTTCATCTCCTGGCTCAGCAGCAATGTTAGTTCTAGATTCTGCGATATACTCCTCATCAAACAAGTTATTGATGTTTAAACGGAAGCTAACTGACTCGTTAGTTTCTTCATTGAAGTTCCACTTATAAGAGAATCCTAAATCAGATAAGGCATAACCTGGTAATTTAATTGCAGGTTCAGCAACTCCGTCGATTCCACTACTAAAAGAATCTTCTAATGTGAAAGCTGAGTATAATCTATCAACAAAACGTTGAGAATAATCTACTTTAAATCCTTTCCACGGTCTAATTTCAACTCCTAATCTGGCTGTAGATTGCGCAGCATCTCCAACTTTAACACCATCTAAGTTTACATTCACTGATCCAATTTGAGTTTGGTTATCATTATCAAAAGCGTTACCTGTTGCAGTACCACTAAACTCCCAGTCGTTAATAGATACCATACCAAATAAAGTTACATCCTCAGTAATTTTATAAGTAGACTCTAATTCAACTCCCATGTGAGTTTGAGTCACACCGTTTAATTGAGCTGTTCCTCTATCTCCCGTAGTTTGATTTTCAAATCCAGCGGTAACAAATCTGTCTTTCCACTGAGTTCTATAAAGGTTGGCATTCAAATTAAAACGCTCAGTTTTGAATCCGTATCCTAATTCAAGACCTAAAACTTTTTCGTTTGTAACAGCTTCATTAATATCGTTTCTAAAGTTTAAGAAAACAGCATCAAAGAAAGGTTGTTTAGAGTAGTAACCTCCATTAGCGAAAACATTGTGCTCTTCATTAATGTTCCAGTTAATTCCTCCTTTTATGTTTCCACCCCATAAATTCACCCATTCTGTCGTTTGTGCTGGATCAGTATCTAAATAGTTAAAATAATCAACTCTTTGAAATCCTTGATTAGACAAACCTCCTTGAAGGAATGCAGTTATTCCTTCTCCATTGTTATATTCTAACTGAGTAAATCCTCCGAACCAACGTACATTTCCATCATTATGGTAGTTGATTTTTTCCTCATCATCAGTACTTTTAAATACATTCCATAAGCTTGATAAATCAGAAGAATACTCCGTAGTTAATACATTTAAAGGTTGGTTAATATTATCGTTATCGCGGTATCCATCAGCTCCTAATAAGTTATCAATTCTTCTATAGTGAATTCCAGTATAAGAACGTACATCTACTCCAAAATCTAAAGTAAATTCGTCATTTAACTTTCTGTTATAGTTAGCTAATAAACCATACCAGTTGTGAGAGTTAATAGAAGCTCGACGAATCGCTCCGTTTCTTCTTTCTAATCCAGCAGGAATATCTGTTGATCTTAATTCATCATCATTTACAATGTATAATCCAGTACTTGGATCAACAACGTTGTTATACGTAAATCCGTTACTGAAAGTACCACCTTGTCCTGAGTTAGAGTTAGCGATTTCATCCCATAATACTAAACCTGTACTTGGATCTCTAAATCTACTTGAACTAGCGAAGTTACCTCCTAAGCGTCCGATATCTCCAGTTCCTCCCCCACGTCCAAAAGAAACGTAAGCAGAAGCAGATAAAGAAGATTCTTCATCGATATCCCAGTTCCAGTTTAAAGATGTAACTGGCTTGTGATAAAAGTTCTTTCTCCAGTTGAATTGCTCACCATTTAAGAAACCGTGGTTGTAGTTATATCTGTTACCTAATCTTCTGTAATCTGCTAAAGTAGCCATGTTAAAGAAACTTGTAGTTCTTTGGTTATGAGTTTGAGGAGCACCAGTCAACATAAACTGTAAATCGTGATCTTCATTAATTTCCCATCCTAACCCTACGAAATAGTTATATCCCTCAAATTCAGTTCCATTTACATATCCGTCTCCAGCAGTTCTACTGAATAAGAAAGAAGCTGCAAAACCATTTTCGTTTTTACCAGTTGAGTAAGTAGCTAATGTTTTCAAATAATTATCATTTCCATAAGAAGCTAAAACAGATCCACCTTCTTTCTTATCTGTAGTTTTCGTGATAATGTTAATTGTTCCACCTACAGAAGAAATAGCTAATTTAGAAGATCCTAAACCTCTCTGAACTTGCATCGCAGTAGTTACGTCAGATAAACCAGCCCAGTTAGACCAGAATACACGACCATTCTCCATATCATTAACAGGAACCCCGTTAATTAATACAGCGATATTCTCCTGAGAGAAACCACGAATATTTATTCTTGCATCTCCAAATCCTCCACCAGACTTAGTTGCGTAAACAGATGGAGTTGTGTTTAAAATCTCTGGAAATTCTTGAGATCCTAATTTTTCTTGGATTTCAGCAGCTTTAATTGTAGAAACCGCTACTGGAGTTTCTCTATCTTTTGCAACATCAATTAATCCTTTAATAACAACCTCTTCTAATACATTATCACTAGGTTGTAATTGAATAGTACCTACGTTACCTGCACCGTTAAATGCAACTTGTTTGTCTTTGTAACCAACAAAAGAAACTACTAAAGTACCTGAAGTACCCTTGACATTTAATTTAAATTCTCCGTCGAAGTTTGTTGATGTACCATTTGTAGTTGCCTTCTCAACTACCGATGCACCAGGAAGTGGCTCCCCTGTTTCATCAACAACAGAACCCGAAATTTGAGTTTGGGCTAATACTGTAGCAGAAACAAAAAATAACGCTACTAGTAATAAATTTGTGATTTTTTTCATTGTCCTATTTTATTGTTATTAAAAACCAAGCAAAATTCTATTATTTCAGAGTCAGAAACGTTAACTAAATGTTAAGTTTAATAGATTTTTAAGAGTTCAGCAATCCTTAAAATAATGACAAAATTTTAAGTAAGATAGTTATTTTTCAATAAAAAATCTCCATCCGAAGATAGCGATCATAATTAGGCAGGTTAAAAGCCTTTAGTATTTTCTTAAGATTCTTTTAAGAAGATAGAATTTTTCTCGCTAACTCTTTTCCCAATTCTACTCCAAACTGGTCATAAGAATAGATATTCCATATGATACCTTGTACAAATATTTTGTGTTCGTACATTGCTATTAACTTTCCTAAAGATTTTGGTGTTAATTCATCAAAAAGAATAGCATTGCTAGGTCTATTCCCTTTAAACACTTTATATGACAGTAACTGATTGATTTTATCGAAGTCTCCTGCCGTTTTTAATTCTAAGTGAACCTCTTCTGCGGACTTACCGAAAGCTAATGCTTCCATTTGGGCATTATAATTGGCCATTAACTTTTTATGATGATTGGTTAATCCGTGTAAAGATTTTTTATAACCAATAAAATCAGCTGGAATTAATTTTGTTCCCTGGTGTACAAGTTGCATAAATGCATGTTGCATATTAGTTCCTGTGCTACCCCAAACAATTGTTCCTGTTTGATAATTTACGAAATTACCATTTCTATCCACACTTTTTCCATTACTTTCCATAACTGCCTGTTGCAAGTAATCTGGTAGTTTTGATAAATATTGTGTATAGGGTAATATTGCTTCGGTTTCAGCTTTATAAAAATTATTATACCACACACTTAATAGTGCAAGTACAACTGGGATGTTCTTATTAAAATCAGTGTTTCTGAAATGCACGTCCATCTCTTCTGCACCATCTAATAATTCACGAAAGTTCTCAAAACCAACAGCTAAACTAATTGATAATCCAACGGCTGACCATAATGAAAAACGTCCACCAACCCAATCCCACATAGGAAAAACATTGTTTTTATCTATACCAAAATCATAAACAGCATTTAAATTTGTTGATACTGCAACGAAGTGTTTTGCAACATCGAAAATAGAACCCGATCTTAAAAACCAGTCTTTAATTGTATTTGCATTGCTGATAGTTTCCTGAGTTGTGAATGTTTTTGAAACGATTATAAATAAAGTGGTTTCGGGATTCAGATCTCTGATTACTTCAGAAACATGATCACCATCTACATTTGAAACAAAATGTACATTTAATTTATTTCTATAATATTTTAATGATTCAACAACCATATCTGGACCAAGGTCTGATCCTCCAATTCCTATATTTACAATATCTGTAATTGACTTCCCTGTGTAGCCCTTCCATTTTCCCGAGATTACTTTATTGCTAAACGCTCGAATTTTTCGAAGCGCAGTCTGAATCTTAGGTTTTATATCTCTTCCGTCAATAATAACTTCTTCTTCCGAATTACTCCTTAATGCAGTATGTAGAACCGCCCTGCCTTCAGTATCATTAATTTTTGCTCCTGAAAAATACTTTTCAATTGCATCACTTAACTCAACTTCATTTGCTAACTCATTTAACAAATCCATTGTTTCAGCGGTAATCTTGTTCTTAGAATAATCTAATTCTAAATCATTTTGAGAGATCGTAAAAGTTTCTTTTCTAGAAGTATTACTAAAAAGCTCAGTTAATGTTAAGTCTTTAGTTTCTTCAAAATGTTGAGTTAATTTCTTCCAAGCTACAGTTTGTGTTGGATTGATGTTCTTAAGAGTCATATTTACTACGGTTTCGCAATTATTTCTTCGGATTCTTCATTAGTTTCTTTCTCCTTTATAATTTCTTCTAATACAGCTTCTATTTCAGGATAAGGAATACTATCTAACTGTTTTTTCAATGGAGCTATAAATTCATAATATTTCGGACGTAAGCTATCTACCATTGGTTTTGCGGTTGGTAACTTCTCTCTAAAAGGATCGACTTGTCTTCCATTTTTCCAGAATCGATAACACACATGAGGTCCACTTGTATTTCCTGTCAATCCAACCCAACCAATTATATCACCTTGTTGAACAAAATCTCCAACTCGAACTTTTCTTCTCTTCATATGTAAATACTGAGTGGAGTAAGTTCCATTGTGCCTTACTTTTACATAATTTCCATTTCCACCTCTTCTTGCCGATTCTACAACTGTACCACTAGCTGTCGTCATAATTGGTGTACCATACGGTGCTGCAAAATCAGTCCCTTTATGAGGTCGAACACGATTGCCATATAATTTTATTCTCCTTCTTAAGTTATATCGAGAAGAAATTCGGTATCGAAATTTTATTGGTGATTTTAAAAATTGTCTTCTTAATAAACCTGCTTCATCATCATAGTACTCAGGAATTCCTTTGATTGAATCGGCTAAATAATGGTAAGCATACAATTCCTTTCCTTTGTGATTAAATACCGCGGCTTTTATATTTCCATAACCAACAGGAATAGAATCTTCAATGAATTTTTGCTCGAATATTAATTTAAAAGTATCGTCTTTCTGAAGTCTATAAAAATCAACCGTCCAAGAATAAATATCTGCTACCTTATAAGCTAGAATTGGACTATAACCTAACGTATCGATTGCATTTGAAAAATTATCAATTACTCTTCCTGCAATTTCTCTTTCCACAAATTTTACTTGCTTCTTATACTTATATGCTGATATAACTGAATCTTGAAAATTGATAATAGTTGATTCAATTCGATTATGTTTGTAGATGAAAATTTGTGCTTTTTCTAAGGTATCTTTAGTGGCTAAGATTGTATACGGTTTACCAGCTCTTACTTTTCTTACATCAAATGTATCTTTTATAGTAGTACTGATTTGATTAATTTTCGGATAAAAAACATGATGTCTATCTAATATTATCCCGAAACTCTCACCACTCTTAATAGTATCATTGATTACTTTATACTTATCGAAATTAAATCCATATTTAATTACTGGTTTCGGTTTAACTTCAACCATAACTTCTTGAGGTGTTTCTTGGATTTTCTCCTCTTTACAAGAATAAAAAGTTAATAACCAAACAATTAATATCGCAGCGTAATAGGTAGTTTTCAACGAATTGTGTTTTAATTTGAACCAACCACAAAAGTACAAATTAAAGGAATTTCTGGTAAGACTTTAACAAACTGTAACGATTTTTATTCTACAACGATTTCGAAAGGATTTGTCAAACCTTTAAAAGCATCAAGTTCAGCTCTTAACGAACCAACTGATAAAGACGCACTCATTTTTACAGGAACTTTGTTGTCATCAGCAGTTATCCAAACAGTTACACTTTCTTTAGCCTTAAAAACTCTTCCTGCTTGAACCAACGGTCTAAACATTTGCGTTTTTACTTTCCCGAACTTTGTATTTAAAGTTTCAAAACCTAAGAATAATAATTTAAAAGGGTATTGTTTTTCATCAAAGAACATGTCTACATAAATTTCATCACCTTTTTTCAAATTCTTTGTATTATAACTTCTCAGAAAATAAAACGTAGAAATCATATCCTGCGGACCTGTAACAGAAATTACAGTATCTTTCTTCTTTAATAAGTCTTTTACGTGAGCCGTATTTTTATCATGATCAAAAGTAATATTCTTCTTCTTTTTATAGCCACCTTCGTCAATATCACGAATAAAATAATAGGGCCTTACATCATTGGGATCGAAATAACTTTCATAGGTATCTCTTACCTTAAAAAACCAACCAATTACACTCGAAGTTTTTCCTTTACCGATTGCATGTAACACTTTTTTATCCTGAAATATTTCTTCTCTCAATTCTAACGTCGCTTCACCAGCTTTTAAAAAACCACTGTAGCTCATTCGATAACGCAGCCATTCTCCGTGTTGAAATGCTGGAATTGTTTCTTGCGATAAAGCTGATAATGAAATACCAACTAATAGTAAAAGGACTATTTTTATCTTCATAAATTCAAACTTATGAAAAAACTATTACAATTATTATTCCATAAAAAGAAATTAGCAATTATATAACTTTAAAATGTCCCCCAACTTTCAAGCTCTTCTTGACTCCATAAGTATGGAAAGAAAACTCTTTTTTGATATTTAGGATGTAAATATTTACGCCAACTACTGCCACCTGTGGCCTCTATATCTTTGTTATCACCTCCTAAATATTTACCTGCGGCATTGTAATGAGCCAAAACCCATTTTACATTTACAGTATAATCGTAATGGCGCATAGCTTTTATCAAAACCTCGTCTTCCTGAATTTCTTTAGGTAGTTGCATGAATTTTTTAGAAAGATTTATATCATTATAGTCTTCCATGAACTCGATAAACTCACCCATGTATTTTTTCTCAAATAACTTTAACAAGGTTGTTTTCTGTCCTGTTGTGTAATTTTTACCCGCGGCTTGCCAGTACAAATGATCATATGCATTTTTAAATGACGAATTACGATCTATAGTATCTCTAAAACGAGCATCAATTAAGTTTATTAATTCTGTGGAAGCAAATTCAATTTTACGATATTGAGCACTTTGAAAACCGCTTGCTGGCGTTAAGGTATTCCTAAACTTCAAATATTGTTCTACATCCATTCCTTCACCCATTACTTCAAACGAACTGCATAACACATCAAAATAGCGACTAATTCTCATTAAGTGTTTTGAAAATTTCTCAGAGGTAATTTCATTAGTTTTTGCCACTTGATCTATTTCCCAAAGTATCATTTTAAACAACAATTCGTTTACTTGATGATACATGATAAATACCATTTCATCAGGCTCTGTTGTTCTTGGAATTTGTAATCCTAATAAAGCATCGGTTTGGATATAATCCCAATACGTAATTGGCTTACTCCATAATAAACCTTCAAGCATGGCTTCTACTGGTACTCCCAGTTTATCATACTTTTCTTCTATAGCTTTTAATAATTCTTCTCTGCTCATGTTACTATAGTTCATATAAAAAGAACCAAGAAAGTTATTTTCTTTCTTGGTTCTAAAGATACTTCAATAATATATATTTATAAAGTTCCTCTTCTCTGTTGTTCTCTTTCGATTGACTCGAATAAGGCCTTGAAATTTCCTGCTCCAAATCCTCTTGCTCCCATTCTTTGAATAATTTCAAAGAACAATGTTGGTCTGTCTTCAACTGGTTTGGTAAAAATTTGTAATAAATAACCTTCTTCGTCTGCATCAACTAAAATTGATAAATCCTGAAGTTTTGATATATCTTCCTTCATGATTTCCATATGATCTCCTAAACGTTCAGGAATCATATCATAATATGATTGCGGTGGTGGAGGTAAAAACTCTACACCATTTGCTCTTAATTGTGATACTGTTTTAATAATATCATCCGTAGCAACTGCTATATGCTGAACTCCTTCACCTTCATAAAAATCTAAATATTCTTCAATTTGAGATCTTTTCGCCGCTTTTGCTGGTTCGTTAATCGGGAATTTAACACGTCCATTTCCATTACTCATAACTTTACTCATTAATGCAGAGTATTCTGTATGGATTTGTTTGTCGTCAAATGATAAGAAGTTCTCGAATCCCATTACTTCTTCGTACCATTTTACCCATTTATTCATTTGTCCCCAACCAACATTTCCTACCATATGATCAATATACTTTAAACCAGCTGAAGGTGGATTATAATCAGATTTCCAATCCATGAATCCTGGCATAAATGTTCCTTTGTAGTTTTTACGCTCTACAAACATGTGAACTGTTTCTCCATACGTGTAAATTCCAGAACGGACAACCTCTCCATCTTCATCAGTGATTACAGTTGGTTCCATGTATGATTTCGCACCTCTTTTTGTAGTTTCTTCCCAAGCAGAACGAGCATCTTCAACCCATAGCGCAACAACTTTTACACCATCTCCATGCTTCACAATATGATCATTAATTGGAGACTTACTGTTTAATGGAGTTGTTAAAACTAAACGAATTTTGTCTTGAACTAACACGTAGCTTACTTCGTCTTTTGAACCAGTTTCTAATCCTCTATATGCTAATGATTGAAATCCAAAAGCTGTTTTATAGAAGTGTGCAGCTTGTTTTGCATTTCCTACGTAAAATTCAACGTAATCTGTTCCTAAAAGTGGAAGGAAATCTTGAGCTCCTTCAAATATTTTTTCTAAACCGTAGTTTACTGATTTTATATCTTTTGACATATCTTTTCTAAATTTAAATTATTCTTCTAACCAAGATTGAAAATACTTTTCATCGGCTATTTTCATCGCTTCTTCTGTAACCATTAATGGCTTAAATGTATCTACCATTACAGCTAACTCTTCTGTTACTGTTTGACCAATACTTCTTTCTGTTGCTCCAGGGTGTGGGCCATGAGGAATTCCAGCAGGATGAAGCGAAATATGTCCTGCATCAATATCATTTCTACTCATAAAATCTCCATCAACATAATATAGAACTTCATCAGAATCAATATTACTATGGTTATAAGGAGCAGGAATTGCTTGTGGGTGATAATCATACAACCTTGGCACAAAACTACAGATTACAAAGGCATCTGTTTCAAATGTTTGATGTACTGGAGGTGGTTGGTGAACTCTTCCTGTTATTGGTTCAAAATCATGAATAGAAAATGCATATGGATAATTAAATCCGTCATAACCTACAACATCAAAAGGATGCGCTGCGTAAACCATTTCTATTATTTCGTCTTGCTTTTTAATTTTGATTAAAAAGTCTCCCTTTTCATTATATGTTTCTAACTCATAAGGTTGACGAATATCTCTTTCACAAAATGGAGCATGTTCTAACAATTGTCCGAACCAATTGCGATATCTTTTAGGCGTGTACACTGGACGGTAAGATTCAACTATGAATAAACGATTGTCTTCTGTATCAAAATCTAATTTATAAATCATACCACGAGGAATTACCAAGTAATCTCCATATTTGAAATCCAAATTTCCCATATGAGTTCTTAGCTTACCTGTTCCTCTGTGCACAAAAATTACCTCATCTGCATCTGTATTTTTATAAAAATAATCTTTTGTTGAAGATTTTGGCGCCGACAGAATAATGTTACAATCAGAATTTGTTAATACGATTTTTCTACTGTCTAAGTAATCTTGTTCTTGAGGAACTTGAAATCCTCTAAAACGATACGATTGAATATTATTTTTCTTTGCGATTTTTGGCGCAACAGAATATTGTTTTTTTATTTCTTTTACTTGGGTTGGTCTTTGCTCGTGATATAAGTTTGATGACATTCCGTCGAACCCAATAGTACCAAACAATTGCTCATAATACAAACTCCCATCTTTTTTACGGAATTGCGTATGACGCTTTGGTGGTATTTTTCCTAATTTATGATAAAAAGGCATAAATCAATATTTTAATTTGTTAATGGACTCTTGTAACAGCTATTCGAGAAGATTATGAATATTGCTTGTTACAATTTCAAATTGATAAAATTGGTGTAATAATCCACTATTCTGGATTTCGCTTAATCATAAATTTTAAGTGTGATAATAAGCCTAACCAATACATTTTTAGAGCTTTAGTTGTTTGTAGCACAAATATAATAAAAAGAATGTGGATTATAGGCTGATAAAAGTCAGTATGACTCATCAATTAACACAAAATAAAAAATCCGAAGTATTGAACCTCGGATTTTTAAATAGTTGTTATCACTTAAATTACTCTTTTGGTAATCTTTCATCAATCATTTTAAGTGGCATACCTTCCATTAAATCGAACACATCTAAAATACTTCTCATAGTATCTTCTTCTTCTACCTGCTCATTTACGAACCATTGTAAAAACACCTCAGAGGCAAAGTCTCCAACATTACGTGCTTTTTTAAAACACTTGTAAATGGACTGTGTAACATTTATTTCTTTTTCTAAAGATCTTTCATAAATAGCTCTCAAACTTTCAAACTCATTGTTCACATTATGAACTTCAGGAGACATTGCTGCTCCACCTGCATCGTTTACAAATTCGAAAATTTTCATTGCATGCTCTCTTTCCTCCTCAGCTTGTTTATAAAAGAATGATTTACTATTTAGTAACTCTCTTTGATCGCACCATGAAGCCATTGCTAAATAAGATGCCGATGCATGCATTTCCATTGCTATTTGCTCATTTAATACATCCATAACTTCTGGGTGTATTGTCATTTGTTTTCTTACAGAGGTTGTTTCCATGATAAAAATTGTTTGTTATGCTAATTTACGACAAAACCAGCCCAATTAACAGTAAAAACAAAATTTGAAGAAAGTCTAAATAAGCTTATTATTTAGATTAAAACTGATTTAAAGGAGGCGAAAAATGAACTTACAGTAGCTTTTAAAGCCAAAAGCTGAGGAATATCTAGATAAATTAAATGTTTCTTATCAGCTACAAAAAGTAACACAAAATTGTCTGACTCGATAATATCGCATACAGCATCATGAGTTCCAAGTTTATTAATATTCGCTCTTAATTGAAGTAATTGAGGGAAAGTAAGTAGTATATTTTTATTAACAGTTGTTAATTGATACTTGCAAAAAGTAATATCTTCTAAGCGAATTGACTGCTCAATATGTGCATCTACATTCATAATGCAAATATAACACTTATTTAGAATAAATAAAATTAACTTTCAGGAGCCATCTCAACTTCCAATCCTTCTAGCTCGGGAGTCATATGAATTTGACAACCTAGACGACTATTATCCTCAACATAAAAAGCTTCCGCTAACATCGCATCTTCGTCATCCGTCATTTCAGGAAGTTCATGATCTGATTTCACATAACATTGACAAGAAGCACACATTGCCATTCCACCGCAAATACCAACTGTCCCTTCCGGAGCTAATTCATAAGAACGAATTACTTCCATTAAGTTCATATTCATATCTATTGGTGCCTGTACTTCGTGAGTAACACCTTCTCTGTCTGTGATTTTTATATTAATGTCTGACATTTTCTTCCTTTAAATAAAGAGTTCTATACCGAGTAATTTAGTTAATGGAGTTGTAATGATAATGACAACACAAACTATCAATATCAATTTAGTTGTCACCGAAATTTCTCTTTCTGCACTTGTCGCATAAACTACTGAATCATTCTGAAAAACTGTAGAAGTAAATTCATAAATGGAGAAATCATCGCATGAATTTAAGAGATTATTCGATTGTGATATTCTACTATACCAAAAACTTAATAAAATAATTACAAATAAAGATCCTAGTCCACAAACAAACAAATCATAAAATGAAGGTTGTGTTGGAAAATTTGGTCCTAAACCAGTAACAATACCTAATAAATCTTTTTTCATAACTTAACTTCTTTCCTGCTCTTTTAATTTCTTTCGAAGCACTTTCGCTCTTTTGTCTTCCCCATCGTGACTCCAACCTGGTGAATTGAAAATATAATTCAGTTTATCACTCCAATTATCAGCTCTTTTCACATCCTTCCAAATTGAAGCATATTCATGAGTTGCTACAGTAACTGGGTTATACGTTTCTATATTTACAGTTAAACCATACACAGGATGATCGATTTCCTTTAATTCTTCCGAAAACGTACCGAAAATTCGATCCCATATAATTAAAATTCCAGCATGATTACAATCTAAATACCTAATATTTGAAGCATGATGCACTCTGTGATGCGATGGCGTATTGAAAATGAACTCTATTGGTTTTGGTAATTTATCTACCAACTCGGTATGTACGAAAAATTGATAAATTAAACTAGCACCCATCATAGTGAACATCATCAATGGATCGAATCCTAATAATGGAATCCACAACCAAAACAAAAACTTATGAATTCTTTCTCCCACGCCTTGACGTAAAGCGGTTCCCAAATTCATATGAACTGATGAATGATGAGGAACATGTCCTGCCCAAAATAATCGAACTTCATGGTTCAAACGGTGAAACCAATAGTAAGAAAAGTCATCAGCAAAAAACAATAATAACCAAGCCCACCATTGTCTGTTTACCACTCCATTTAAAGGAGAAATTTGATACAAATAAAAGAATACAACAAACGCCAATACCTTAGGAATAAACTCTACGATTGCCGAAAAAACCATCATTATCAACGACACACTTGTATCTTTGGGATGGTATTTTTCTTTAGCAACTTTGAACTCAACAAACATTGAAGCAAAGAATACTGGCAATGCGAAGTATAATAATTTATCCTGCGATAATTGTTCTATGTATTCTAAAATACTCATCTACTCAATTTTCTTAACTACAGCTTTAGGAGCTTCTTTCTTTGTTCCATCAAAACCTTGAACTCCACCAACTGTAGTATATTTCATTACGTATTTCTTATCTGGGAAAATACGTTTAAACGCACTTTGACACATTAAAGTAGCTTCATGGAAACCACATAAAATTAACTTCAATTTACCAGGATATGTATTCACATCACCAATAGCATAAATACCTGCAATATTAGTTTGATAGTCTAAAGCGTTATTTACCTTAATTGCGTTCTTTTCAATTTCTAATCCCCAATCAGCAATTGGACCTAACTTTGGAGACAACCCAAATAAAGGAATGAAATGATCTGTATGAATGGTGAAAGGCTCTTCGTCTTTCTTATGAACTACAACACCTTCAACTTTACCATCACCTGTAATTTCTTTAACCTCTGCAGGCGTAATTAAATTGATTTTTCCTTCGTTCTTTAGTTTTTGAACTTGATCCACAGAATCTAAATGACCTCTAAATTCATTTCTTCGGTGAATTAAAGTTACAGAACTCGCAACATCTGCTAAAAATATAGACCAGTCTAAAGCAGAATCACCGCCACCAGCAATAACCACATCTTTATCACGATACATTTCTGGTTCTTTAATCATATATTCCACTCCTTTTCCCTCGTAGTTAGCGATATTTGAAATAGGTGGCTTTCTAGGCTCAAAACTTCCTAATCCACCTGCAATTGCAACGACAGGTGCATGGTGTTTTGTTCCTTTATTAGTAGTTACAATGAACGTTCCGTCGTCTTGTTTTTCAATTGTATCTGCCCGTTCTCCTAAAGTAAATCCTGGTTCAAATTGTTTGATTTGCTCCATTAATTTATCCGTTAAATCACCAGCTAAAATTTCTGGATACGCAGGAATATCGTAAATAGGTTTTTTAGGATAAATTTCCGAGCATTGTCCTCCTGGTTGTGGCAATGCATCTACAAGATGACATCTTAACTTTAATAAACCAGCTTCGAAAACTGTAAATAAACCGGTTGGACCAGCTCCTATGATTAGTATGTCTGTTTTTATCATCTGATAAAAAACTTTTTATAAGGATATTCCGCAACGAGTGCGGAATATGAATTAATAATAATAAGATTATTCTAGTTCTTCAACCTCAAAAAATGAGCAGAACTTTTATTTTTATACTGACAAAAATCAGTTAAGCGACATTGATTACTTCTTCAATTTCTGGAGCATACTTTTTTATTGTAGCTTCAACACCATTTTTAAGCGTCATTTGGTTTACTGTACAACCACTACAAGCACCTTCTAATTGAACTTTTACAATGTTTTCTTCGATAGCCAACAATTTGATATTCCCTCCATCACTAATTAAAAAAGGGCGGATTTCTTCTAGAGCTTTCTCTACTTTACTTTGTGTTTCTAGATCTGACATAAATAATTATTTTGTACTACAACCACTCATTGTAGTTATTCTCACAACTTCAGTTGGTGGTAAATTAGCGTTTCTTTTTAATAACTGAGAAACTACTTCTTGTGTAATTTCTTTGAATGACTCTTCTAACTTAGTTCCATTTTGCAGAGCAACAGGATGACCCACATCACCACCTTCTCTAATACTTTGAACTATTGGAATTTCTCCTAAAAATGCAGTTTCTAAATCTTCTGCTAAGTTCTTAGCTCCACTTTGTCCAAAGATATAATATTTATTTTCTGGTAATTCTTCTGGAGTGAAGTAAGCCATATTTTCTACGATTCCTAATACAGGAACATTTATTGCTTCTTGTTGAAACATCGCTACTCCTTTCTTAGCATCAGCTAATGCAATATTCTGTGGAGTACTCACTACAACAGCTCCTGTTATTGGTAGGGCTTGAACAATTGATAAGTGAACATCTCCCGTACCTGGAGGTAAATCAATTAATAAGAAATCTAACTCTCCCCAATCTGCATCAAAAATCAATTGATTTAAAGCTTTTGAAGCCATTGGTCCTCTCCAAATTACAGCCTGATTAGGATTTGTAAAAAAGCCTAATGATAATAAATTTACACCATAATTTTCGATTGGTTTCATTTTAGAACGACCTTCTACTTTAACAGATAAAGGTCTATCTTTTTCTACGTCAAACATGATGTGTTGAGATGGACCATAAACATCAGCATCCAAAACACCAACGTTAAATCCCATTTTGGCTAATGTGATAGCAACATTTGCTGTTACCGTAGATTTTCCAACTCCACCTTTACCAGATGCAATTGCAATAATATTCTTTATATTCGGAATTTCTTTACCACGAATTTGATTTACCTCTTCCTTTGGCTTCACCTCAGCTTTCACGTTTACTTTTACATCAATCTTTTGATCAACATGTTGATGAATAGCTTTCATAATTTCAACTTCAACTTTCTTCTTAGCTTGGAGAGATGGGTTTCCGATAACTACATCTACAATTACTTCATTACCAAAAGTAACAACATTTTTAACGTTTTCATTTTCCACTAAACTTTTCCCTTCACCTGGTGCGGTTATAGTTTCTAATGCATTATATATATCCTGCTTTTTAAAGCTCATTTTGATTGTGTTATTTCTAAATTGCAAAGATAATGCTTAGATTTCAGATACTAAAGTGAGAATATTTCAAATTCTTATACATCCATAGACCTACATTATAGCTCTTTTACAGGATCCCAAAAAATATTTTCAAAATTTTGAATTTCATTTTCAACAACCTCAATCCCTTCATTTTGTAATAATTGTTCCATTAAATTTGTGCCCTTAAAATGATGTTTTCCAGTTAAGATACCTTTTCGATTTACTACACGATGTGCAGGAACATTTTTTCCTGAAGAATTATTCATTGCCCAACCAACCATTCTTGCTGATCTTGCTGTACCTAAATATTTCGCTATTGCTCCGTAACTAGTTACTCTACCATAAGGAATTAATCGGGCTACATCATATACTCTTTCAAAGAAATTTTGGTTATTACTCATGTTTTAAAAGTACGATTTAATTGTGGTTAATAAATCTAAGAAACTTCTGATTTCACTTACTATCAAATTTGAAAAGACCATAATATCATTTATTCTTTTTTCCATCCTTCTCACCAATGAAATGTAATTTACGAACAGAATAAAAACTTCTGTTGAAACTTCAAATTAAATATTTTTCTGGTAGCTATCTAAAACCAATCCTTTAGCACATAAGAAAGAATTCACTCATATAAAAAACGAATAGAAACTGAAGGAAAAATACAATTACCGCGCCATAAATAAATGGACTTTCTGACTTTTTATTCTCTGCTGTAGATATTCTATCTTAAGATAA
Source organism: Tenacibaculum sp. SZ-18 (assembly GCF_002813915.1). Classification (NCBI taxonomy): domain Bacteria; kingdom Pseudomonadati; phylum Bacteroidota; class Flavobacteriia; order Flavobacteriales; family Flavobacteriaceae; genus Tenacibaculum; species Tenacibaculum sp. SZ-18. The sequence goes on from NZ_CP019335.1 coordinate 3,416,379, forward strand.
GTTCAGTATACTTGGTATCATAAACCGAAAATGCAATTATAAATCAGATGATAAAATTCAAAAACATCATAAAAAGTTTAATGAACTTTTTAGACGTTTACTGAATAGATTACCCTCTTGCAGTTATAAAATTTTTTTGTGTTTTATAATCCTACCATCATACGAAACACTTACAAAACAATCGGTAAATAATGCTACATCCTGAACAAAATTTTTATGATTATACCTATATAAATTTTCAAAGTTATCCGTATCCCAAACATTAAGGGCGTTATCTTCTCCGGCTGAATACAATTTCCCTTTTTCGTAAACCAACTTTCTTATAATTCCTCGGTGACAACTTTTAACATACTCCTTTTCTAACTCTTTATTTTCAGTATCAAACCTAAACTTTACTATAGTACCATCATATAGACCTATATAAATAAAATTAAACCCATCGAAAGCAATTGAATTAATTGGGATATTTATTCCTTTCCAAAACATAAGTACTTCATTACTATTAAGATCTCTAAAAACCATCGTTCCATCTTCTGAAACGGTGACAACGATATTATCAGATATCTTAATTACAGACCAAATCCAATCGTTGTGTGCTTTAATCCTTTTTATAAGATTTCCTTTTAGATTATAAATTCTTAACTCACCTGAAGCATCTGCGCAAATAAACTCATCACTATTTATTTTACATAAAGACAACACTGTCGATTTTCCGTCTCCCAAAGTTAAAAAACAGTCATAATCAAACTTTTCATTAATCCTCCATAATTTAACTAAATAATCTCTAGAACCGCTAATTAAAGTTTTTTGATCAAACCTCATTAATGTTGTCACCGAATTACTATGTGTCTCTACCTCTGAAATTTTAACTCCATCTAAACCCCAAGTTTTAAGAAACCTATCGCGACCACTGGTTATTAATTTATTATTGAAGTTTACCGCTTGCCATATGTAACCTAAATGCCCTTCTCCAAATGGAACTTCATAATTAATATCGTCCTCTGTTTTTGAATAAATAATGTCGCTGCGCAAAACATATTTTTCTCCAGACTCTACCCTTTCTCCAGAATGCCATATATTATGATCAAAAATTAATAAATCTCCTTTTACAGGTTTATAACTTGCAATAATATCATCATTATCTTTAGAGTTAAAAAAAAGTGTTCTCCCTCCTTCAAATTCATCACATCCATTGAGATAAATCATGAAAGTCAATTTAGATTGCTCATAGCTAGAAAGGTAAAAAACACCGTCAAGATGTTTGTGAAAATATTGATTTGGTAAATAACGACAAAATCTAATCTTAGAATTCAACTTTTTCAACTTCCAACTACCTATCTCTTTATCACTAATAGCTTTAACTGAGATATTCACTGGAATGAAATCTTTTATTGTTGAAAATAAATAGTCTGACAACTCATAGTCATCTATAACTTGACGTTCATTGTTTCTGTAAGAAACAGGATAATGAGTAGTTGCTTGCAGGAATGAATTTTTATTTTTTGTAATTAAGGCATTACAAAAGTCATCTGAAAAAGCACCTTTTATAATTTTGCAATAATAATTCTTGTCAGGAAATATGTCAATAATCTTTTTCATTATTGACCGTGAAGATAAAATTAATTAATAATTCAATCTAAATTTAATGTATGTAATAGGCTTTCCTTTCTCTAAATATTGTTGTTCGTAGAAAGTTTGTGTTTCTGTTACTTCTTCTGGTGACGATTTTAACCTGTAAACATCATGACTTGAATGAAGAACTTCATGACCCTCTCCATGCAATACACCTAATGTGTAACCGTGCATGAACTCGCTATCGGTTTTCAGATTAATGAAAGCGTTTGGTTTTAAAATGTGATGATATCTTTTCAAGAAATCACTATTGGTAAGCCTGTGTTTAGTTCTTTTGTATTTTATTTGAGGATCTGGGAAAGTAATCCAAATTTCATCAACTTCGTTTTCTGCAAAAATCAAATCTACCAATTCGATTTGCGTTCGAATAAAAGCAACATTATTCATTTCATCTTCGATAGCGGTTTTCGCTCCTCTCCAGAAACGAGCACCTTTTATATCAACTCCTATGAAATTTTTATTTGGATTTTTTTTTGCTAATGCAATTGTATATTCTCCTTTACCACAACCCAATTCTAAAACGATTGGATTATTGTTCTTAAAAAAAGAATCCCACTTTCCTTTGAGATGAAAATCACCAGTAACTTCCTCTCTAGTTGGTTGGATTACATTATCAAACGCTTCGTTTTCTTTGAAACGTTTTAGTTTATTCTTACTTCCCAAAGTGTAGTGTATGTATTCAGCTTATTAAGCTCTGTCTTCAGTTCCTTCTCTCTTGAATTTAAGAGCTTGAGAAATCCAATAGTATAATAAAACTAGAAGAACCCCTAAGAAAATCCAGTTAATTGAATTTGAAGTCCACCATCCAGCACCACCTTTTGCAAGAGTTAATCGGATCCACTCAAAAGGAATGAATAACACTTGAAATATTTCACCAATGAATTTAAAAATATTTAATCCTAACATAACTTGATTATCTTTACGGTTGCAAAAATATAAAAAGAAAAAATGCTAACCAACTTTTTCAGCAATACAAAACCGTTTACTTCATTTGTCCTTATTAGCTTGTTTTTTTGCTATGCTATTTCAGCATTTTTTAGTGATTTAATTTCTGAGTTCAACATCAGTTTAGGGTTTTGGTTTTTAGTACTTTTTGGGTTAGCGAACTTTATAAATTCTAGAAATAACTTAACTTTTGACAATTCTTATTTCTTTTTAATATTCATCATACTAATTGGACATGTTCCATCAGTTATTAGGATCGATTCATTCTTTTTTTCGAACCTTGTTTTACTTATTTATGTAAGAAGAGTTTACAGTTTACAATCTTCTAAAAACATAATTAAAAAATTATTTGATAGCGGCTTTTGGATGGGGGTTTCGTTTTTGATAGAACCGTTTACAATTGTATTGTTTCCCTTGACCCTCCTTTCTAGCATTCTGCATCAACATTTAGACTATAGAAAGTTGATCACACCAATATTCGGAATTATAACTCCGATAATCCTATTTTACACCTATCATTTCTGGTATGATAGTCCACAAGAATTCTATACGCTTTTTAATTTTTTAACTTATTATGATTTTTCAATTTATAACGCATTTATATATAAGTACTTCTTAGGAACAGTTTTTCTACTGATTTTTATATCCTTTGTATTGAAAACTCCTAAAACATTATCTATTAATAACACCTTTAGAAAAAACTGGATTTTAGTTTGTTTCCATCTATTTTTAACAATAGTTTTAATGCTTATTTTAAAGGAAAGAACAGGTTCAGAAATAGCTTATTTACTTTTCCCTTGTGCTATTGTAATTGCTAATGGATTTGAATTAATAAGAAAAAAGTGGTATTCAGATATTATTTTAATTCTTTTATTCCTTAGTTCATTACTACATTATTTTATGTAATAAAAACTACATTTTTTCTCCAAATGCTAAATCACCAGCATCGCCTAAACCTGGCAAAATATATCCTTTATTATTTAATTTATTATCAATATCCGCAATCCATAATGAAGTATTTATTGGAAAATGACTTTTTATAAAATCTATTCCGTCTAAAGATCCAATAACCGAAACAATATGAATATCCTTTGGTTTACCATACTTCTGTAATGCTTCATAAACAGAAACTAATGACCTTCCAGTAGCCAACATTGGATCAATTAACAACAACGTTTTTCCATGTATTGGAGGTGAAGCAAAATACTCGACCACTATTTCAAAATGTTGATCATTGTCTGGATGATGTCTATATGCAGAAATAAAAGCGTTTTCAGAATCATCAAAATAATTTAGTAATCCGTTATGTAAAGGTAAACCTGCGCGAAGAATTGAACACAGCACAACTTCTTCAGAAAGTACATCCATTGATTTTGCCCCGAGGGGTGTAATCACGTGTTTTTCTTTGTAATTAAGCTTTTTACTGATTTCATAACCTAAAACTTCTCCAATTCGTTCAATATTTCTTCGAAATCGCATACTATCTTTCTGAATTTTTTTATCTCTAATTTCAAGTAGAAATTTATTTAGAATTGAACGCTGACGTGCTAAATGGTATATTTTCATTATTTGAGTGTGCACTCAATATACAAAAAGAATGCTTTACACCATAAGCAAAGCATTCTTTCTATAATATTTTCTTTCTATTATTAAAATCTGTAACCAATTCTAAAACCTAAATCAAGTATCGCATCAGATAACTTTCGGTCGAAATCATAGGCATATCCAATTCCTGCAGAAAACTCCATTTCAAAATTCTTTCCGAAACTTCTGCGCAATCCATATTTAGGAATTACTCTTATATGATTATTTATAACTACGTCATAATTCGAAATCGCAAAAACATCTGATCCATAAGTAGTTTTTAAACTGAAAAAATTACCTGAATTATATTCTGTTTTCTTTCCAAGTTTATTTCTTCTATTTAAATTATAATAAAATCTGGGTTCTGCTGTAACTGTCGGATAAAAAATAACCCCAGTTTTTGGATAAAAAGTTCCACCAAATAAAGATAAATCCATTCCCAATTCAGAACGTAACGCAAGCTGATTTGTAATTTTTGTTTCATTATAAATCCAAGCTCCGAATAATCCTGTTTGAATTCCAAATATATTTTTCTCAACAGAAATTTGACTCTTAACCTTTTTTGAATCAATTTGAGAACATAACGTAATGCAAGATAATAAGAGTAAAGAGCAAAGTAATTTGGTGTTTTTCATTTTCAATGTTTTGTAATTAAAGTTTTATGATCTGCGATTTTAAACAAAAAGTTAGATATACTTAATGCTTATTTTCCGAAGTAGTTATTATTTCCTCCAAAGAGCTATCCATTAGAAAACAAATCATGGTTATTAGTTTGAAGGTTTCTTGTCTTTTTTTCATTAGCAGTAATATTTAATTGATATGGCTTTTTAAACAAAAAGGATACCACCGTTTTTTATTTAGTTACCCAAAAAATCAATTAACTTGACTTTAACATCTTTTTTAATATCAAACTTATTCGTGGTATAAAAGTTGATATTTCTCAGAAAAAATTATATACTTTGAATAAGAAGCTACTACTATTACTATTTATTCCTTGTTTTTTGGGTGCTCAAAATACATTAAGCAACGCTAAAGATAGCTTAAGTAAATCATCTAATAATTCTCCTGTTACTTCAAGTTCTAAAGATGATGATGACGATGATGATAGTGTTGGAGATACTATTTTTGAATCGATTTTTGAATCTATCTTTTTAGACTTTTTTGGCTATATGAGTTATAACCTAATTTTAGGAGAAGGTATGTATACAGAAATTACTCCATATCCATATTTCGATGGAAAATCAGGAGAATACACCAGAGTTTTAAACGATAAAAACAAAAGAACAAACATTAAATTAAATGCAAATTACTTTGTTAATAGAGTAAGTGGAATAGAATTAAATGCCGTTGTAAAACCAATTCCGCTTTTAGGTATTGAGCTAGATTATTTAAACTTTAATGAAGAAGGGTTATTCACAGACGAGTCTTTAAACATTACTTCCATAAATGCAAATTATTATAGAGTTAGAGAAAGTTCCTTTTCCATGTGGTGGGGCATTGGAGCAACATATGTAGGGAATGAGGTTGACTCTTGGGGAGTGTCTTACAACTTAGGGACTGACATTTATCCTGTAAAGCCAATCAGTTTCCATGTAGGATGGAAACAGAGTTTTATTAATGATAATACAGTTAATGTTTTTAAGTCTCAAGTAAAATATCACTTAAAACAAACCGCATTTTATACAGGATATCACAACTATAAACTCGGAAGTGAAACAATTTCTGGTCTTGTGCTAGGTATTGAAATTAATTTTTAAAAAGATTCCTGCGGATGCAGGAATCTTAAATTCATTTTCTTATTAGGTATAGTATTTTATCAAAACAAAAACTGATCTAATTACTTCTACCTTGCTCTTCGTCGTTTCCGAAGTTTCTTTCTTTTACTTCAATTTTATTGTTACCGAAACTATATGATAATGAAAAAACTAGGTTTCTTGTACTATAATTTTGACCGTAAACTTGTCTTACTCCATCAACTACAGACTCTAAATTATTTACTGCACTTGTGTTAAAAACATCATTAGCAAAAACTGATAATTTAAAGTTGTTTTTAAAGCTTTGTTGATATCCAATAGACAAATTATACATTCCTCCTAGACTATATAATCCTCCATTAAAAGGTGAACTATACCAAGAATTCACAATTAATTTTGATTTCTCTCCAACACTAAATGTGTTATTTGTTGCTACTCTTAATTGTAACCCATTTCTTGGAGTTGCTCCAATATTCTTTTCAAATTTTGAATAATATCCGATTATATTAAAACTATTCTGACTTTCCCACCAAGAAAAAGGACTTGTACTATAGTTCTCTGAGATTCCATAATTGTATTGAGTGATGTAATTATCTCTAGTCACAATTTGAGTTTCCTCTACAGGATCTGATGTAAAAATTACTCCAAAACCGTTTGTGGTTACATTTAAGAAAACACTAGAATTCAATTTTCTTTTGTAAGAATGAGTGAACTCAAAACTATCCATAAAAGAAGGGTTTAAGAACGGATTTCCTTCACTAAAACTGTTGTCGTTTATAAAAATTTTAAATGGATTTAAATCTGAGAAACGAGGTCTTTCAATTCTTCTACCATAAGAGAAGTTAAAGGTGTTATTCTCGTTTTTCTTGTAGGAAATATAGGCTGTTGGAAACACCTGAGTAAAGTTATTTCTGTTGCTTTCATTTGTTTGCACACTAACACCTAACGTATTTGTATTTTCAACTCTAACTCCTAATTGAACCTTTGTTTTTTCAGAAATATTGAAGTTACTTGATACATAACAAGCAATATTATTTTCTTCATAAATAAAGTCATTAGAATTGGTTGTATCTAAAACAGGAGATCCTGAAAGAGTATTAAAAAACTGTACTCCACTATTTATTTTCGTGTTACTAGTTTTTGCACCGAATGATAACTTAACCTTATCTATTGGATAATTCAAATCTAGTTTAGAGCTAAAATTTTCAATTTTCTGATCCGTCATATTTAAACCTCCTGAAGTAATTCCCATTGAGTTTCCAGCATTATCAAAAGCTTCAGTTATAAAATCTCTATCATTATCTGACTTATAGGTAAAATAATCTGCATTAAAAGAAATTGATCTTCCAAGTGTATCTAGTTTTGTTTCTGCATAAAAATTTACATTATGATTTCGTGTATTTACTGTATTTTCTCCTGTGTTTTTGATTACTCTATCTAAGTTTCCAGAAAAATCAAATACATTTGAAACGACCGAACTAAATCCTCCTGGTTTATTTAAATTTCCTAAATACTGAGCTCCGATGTTTAGATTACTCGAAATTTTATAATCCATTTGAAGTCTACCAGAATAACTATCTCTTCTATCTTTATACTCGATATCAATATCCCAAAAACTATTTGGGTAGTTGATTTTTAAATCTTCAATGTTATTTAAATTTCCTTTCGTTGCACTTAAACTTGACACTAAAGAAAACTTGTTTTTATTATAACTAAAGTTATTTCTTAAGGTAGCAAAGTTGAATTTGTTTTGATTGTATACTAAACTAGATGTATTGTGCCAAGAGTTTAATTTCGCTTTCTTTAAAATGATATTGATTAAACCTCCTCCTGTTGCTTCATATTTTGCTGGTGGATTGGTAATAATCTCAATACTTTTAATATCGTTCCCATTTAAACTTTCTAAAAAAGAAACTAATTCTTCTCCTTCCATTGGTGATAATCTTCCGTTAATTAAAACTCTTGAAGCTCCTTTTCCTAAAATTTCAATTGCTCCATTTTGAACCTGAACTCTTGGAGCTAGTTTTAAAATATCCGCTCCATTTCCAACTTCAGATACTACACTCTTTTCAACATCAAATACTAATCGATCTACTTTTTGCTGAATTACTCTTCTTTTTGATTGAACGATTACCTCTTCTAAACTTTGACTGTCTTCTTCAAGTTGTATGATTCCTAAATCTAAATTCTTATCAACTTCTATTTGTTTCTCCCAATCTGTATATCCTAAAAATGATACTACAATTTTATAAGTTCCTTTTGTTATATTAATTTCAAAATTCCCCTTATCATCTGAACTTGTTCCTGTAATAGTGGTGTTTAAATTATCTCGAATTACAATATCTGCAAAACCGATATCTCCTATTGCATCTGTTACTTTTCCTTTTATAGTTTGACCAAAGGATAAAAATGAAAAAAATAAAAATATTACTACTGTTAAACGTTTCATGTTTCCGTGTTTTTGTTTTGATGACACAAAAGTGTTGCATGTTCACATTTTGCGCGACCGAAAACACAAAGTCGAACCTTTTTCTTCCCAAGAAATTGGTTCGACTTTACGTTAAACAACTGATTTCCTGAATTGTGTAGGTGTTTTTCCAGTATGTTTTTTAAATGCCGTATTAAATGAAGATTTTGAATTAAATCCAACTTCGTACAAAATTTCCAATACGGTTACTTTTGTTTTTGATGGATTTGACAGTATATTTTTTGCTTTTTCTATTCTATATTCATTTATAAAATCGAAGAAATGAAGCTTTAATTCTTGATTAATTAAAACAGATAAATCTCTCATCGGAACTTTCAATTGATCTGCTAAATTTCTAATGGTAAGTGATGGATTTAAATAAGGTTCATGTTCTTCCATATATTTTTTTAAATCAGAAATTTGTTCGTTATGATTCTCATACAAATCTCCCTTATCCATTTCTTTAGATGTTTTTAAAGCTACATCAAAACCTCTGAATAATTTTGGTGTATGTAAAGCTTTAAAGATTAACCAAAACACAAAGAACATTCCATAGAGGAGCAATACAACTCTCCAAACCTCTACAACTTCAATTGAAAACCAACCACTGTCTCTAATAAATCCTTTAATAAGTGTAATTAAGATGGCTATAAAAGTTAACATCAAATATTGCTTTAACCATTTGTAGTTTTTAAAATCATTCTCGTTGGTATGATTTTCAAAAAGTAGTTTTCTGTAACGCATAACATAATAAATGCTTGCTCCAAAATATGTAATGGTTAGTAACCTTCCGAAATAGTTTGAAAAAACAATTTCTGGATTCCCCATGAAGTCATTATAAAACGTAGCTTTTGCATCACCATCAACTAAAAAGAAATTTGGAAGTAATATCAGTGTATTGATAAGAAACGGAACAAGATGAATTAAGTGAATCTTTTTCAGCTTAAAATTTGAATAAATAATGGACAACACATACAAGAATAAAAGCGGTTCTTTCAAACCGGAAAGTTTTATCCTCAGAATATCTAATGTTAGATTCACATCTACTACATAATAACTGAAAAACGCTGTGCAGTCTATTGCTGTGACAATTAATAATGAAGCTAATAAGATATTCCCAATCTTATTATTTGTTTTTACCGTTAGCAAAAACGCAGAGAAAACAAGTAGCAACAAGCAAAAAATAAATCCTAAAACTCCAATAATAATTGAATTATCCATTTTACAATTTTACGCTTAAATATGTTGTTTTCTAAATTGGGTTGGAGTTAATTGTGTATGTTTTTTAAATGCCGTGTTAAACGATGATTTTGAATTAAAACCTACATCATATAAAATTTCTAAAACGGTAAGTTTAGGTTTGCTTTTATCCGTTAATAAATTCATTGCCATTTCAATTCGATATTCATTTACGAAATCAAAAAAATGTTGATTCAAATTATGATTAATCGCAATAGAAAGTTCTCTTGGAGAGATCTTCATCTGATGTGCCAAATTACGAATTGATAAAGACGGATTTAAAAACGGTTTTTCCTCATTCATGAATACTTTTAAATTCTCAATAATTTCCTGATTCTCCTTTTTGTCCTCGCTTTCTTCTAACAGTTCTTTAGTTAGTTTAGTTTTAGAATCAACTCCTTTAAATAAATCAGGATTATTCAAAGCTTTTAAAATATACCAACAGGTAATGAGTAAAATTGCAAAGACCAAAACTACTTGTGAACTTGAAAAATACGCAGACTGTACGTCTGAATATTTAAAAATATTTTTGACTAGTGCTATAGAAAAAATAGCAATCCAAAAAATAACAATTTGATACAACCATTTATAGGTTTGCACTACATTATCTGAATAGTTTTCAAAAAAGATATTTTTAGCTCTTCTCAATACAATGATGCTCATTACATAATAATAAATCGTTTGTACATGCATTGAAATATGCATAAATATGAGCTCTCTTGTGTGAATTAAATTTACTAACAATTCTTCTTGAACTTCTCTTGTTCCTATATAAAACCTAGGAGTCATTACCAAATTCCCAATAATAAAAGGAACTAAATGCCAAAGATGTTTCTTCTCTAATTTAAAATCAGAATAACAAACCGAACATACATACAAATAGAACACAGGTGTGAGTAAATAATAACTTGTGTTTTTAAACATTAAAAATGAAAGAGACATGGTAACAAAATCGTGAATGAAAAAACCTGCTGTCTCAATGGAGCTAATAATTAAAAAAGCACCAAATAACCGATTACTAAATTTATTTTCAGCCTTTACTGATAAAACAAACATCGCAAAAAGTAAGGTGATGAATGTGGCAAGAATACCAACAAAAACTCTTATATCTAAATCATTCATTTTTTTAGCTTCATTCAAATATAAATGAATTTTTATCAAATTAAGAGTGAATGAAATCTCTTAAACTATTTAATAACTCTTTCTTGTTTTCAATATGGCTCATGTGTCCATTTGATAGTTCTATTATTGGAGTTTGAGTTCTATTTGCTTCGGCTAAACTATCTTCATAAACTAAAACAGGATCTTTCTTTCCTATAATCAATAAACTTTCATAAGCTTCTGATTGCAGAATATGTTCTCTATTTTTACGTTGTTTCATTCCTTCTGCACAAGCAATATATCCTTGAACTGGTGTTTTTAAAGCCTCTTTTTTACAATCTGCAATTTCAGCTGTAAATTCACTTGAAGTTTCTGATGAAAATAAATTACTAATAGACATTGAAACTAATGCATTATAATTTGTCTTTGCCATTTGAATAGCTCTGTCACGCATCATTTTTCGTTCTTCTGAATCTGCTTGTGCGGTCGAATTTAACAAACATAATTTCTCAACGAACTCTGGATATTTTTCTGCTAAGGCTAAAGCTACGTATCCTCCCATAGAATGACCAACAAAAATTGCCTTGTTTTCTTCCTCTTTTGTAAGAACTGATGCTACCGATTCTGCGATTTCTTCCATAGTATGTATATACCCTAAACATTCAGAATTTCCATGACCTAAAAGATCAATACTTATAATTTTGAGTTCATTTGAAAATTCATCTACCATAGATTCCCACATAGCCGAGTTCTCTAAAAAACCATGTAATAGAACTAAGGTTTTAATTCCTTCTCCATAACAATAGTAAGTAACTCTAGTATTTTTATATACAATCCGATTTTCCATGGCGCAAAAATATGTATCTTTCCTCTTTAAAAAGTAAAAAATAAGAGTTGTTATATCATAACACATACGTACATAAAACATCTTCAGAATGGGTAACTTTTATTCATGGAGCTGGAGGTAGCAGTACTATTTGGTTTAAGCAGGTACGAGAATTTAAAAAACACTTTAATGTGCTAATTTTAGATTTAAGAGGACATGGTAGAAGTAAACCTTCCATAGGTAAACTTTTTAAAAATGAGTATACCTTTGATGTTGTTACTAAAGACATTATTGAAGTACTACACCATGTAAAGATTAAAAAATCTCACTTCATTGGTATTTCATTAGGTTCAATTTTAATTCGAAATCTTGCAGAACAAAAACCTGAAATGGTGAAAAGCATGGTTTTAGGAGGAGCAATTTTGAAGTTAAACTTTAGGTCTCAATTGCTAATGAAACTGGGTAATATCTTTAAATCAATAGTACCTTATATGTTATTATATAAATTATTTGCTTTTATAATAATGCCTAAAAAAAATCATAAAAAATCTAGACTTTTATTTATCAACGAAGCTAAAAAGTTATACCAAAAAGAATTTTTAAAATGGTTTAAACTTACTTCAGAAATAAACCCCTTACTACGTTTTTTTCGAGCAAAAGAAATTAAAACACCAACTTTATACATAATGGGAGCAGAGGATCATTTATTTCTACCTTCTATCAAACGCGTTGTAAAAAACCATCTGAATTCTACTTTATATGTCATTGAAAAATGTGGACATGTTGTTAATGTAGAGCAACCTTCTATTTTTAACTCAAAAACAATTGACTTTATCACTTCTTTAAAATAAAACCACTAGTAAATGAAAAAAACTAAAAAAGAAACTCTAATTACTAGCTTTGCTCTATTCTCTATGTTTTTTGGAGCAGGAAACTTGATTTTTCCTCCTTTTTTAGGTAAAAATGCTGCAGACACATGGCATTGGGTAGCGTTTGGTTTTTTCATCACAGCCGTTTTTATTCCAATTCTAGGAATATTAGCACATGCACGTTTACAGGGAACAATGTATGATTTTGGTAAAAAAGTTTCACCTACATTTAGTTTCATATATTGTTTTGTTGTATATGTAATTTCGGTGGCTTTACCGGCTCCGAGAACGGCTTCAGTTACACATGAAATGGCAATTCAACCTTACTTTGAAACAGACTCTTTGTTCACGAGCTCAATTTATTTTGCTTTGGTTCTTGCCTTTGTTATGAATAGAAGTAAAATTTTAACTTTGATAGGACGATTTCTTACTCCATTAATTATTGTGATTCTTTTATCTATAATATGTATTGGAATTTTCTCTTCAAATACAATTTCAACTCCAACTATTTTTAACACCCCATTTGTTAGTGGTTTATTTGAAGGTTACCAAACTTTTGATGCTATTGGAGCAGTTGTTATTGGTGGAGTTTTAGTTATTTCCATGAATTTCAACAAAAACACTTCATTCCAAGAGAAGAAAGAATTAATAACTACATCTGGATTAATTGCCGGACTTGGATTACTAATAATTTATGCTGGATTAATTTATAATGGAGCTATTTTCGGTAGCACATTTCCCAAGGAGGCCTCTAGATCAGAAATATTATCTTCTTTAAGTTCACAAACTTTAGGGAATATTGGAACTACTTTATTAAGTGTATTAGTTGCCTTAGCATGCTTTACTACTGCAGTTGGAATCATCACAGGAACTTCTGATTACTTCAAAAGCTTATTTAATAATTCTGAAAAAGCTTACACAATTACAGCAATTATCGGATGTGTTTTAGGTATAGTTATAGGACAATTTAATGTACAATTTATAGTAGATATTGCTTTTCCGGCACTCATGTTTATTTACCCTATTACAATCATACTAATTCTATTGAATTTGCTTCCTACGAAATTAGCAACACCAACAATGTTTAAAGCTGTTGTACTAGTAACATTTGTATTTAGTATCCCAGATTTCTTACAATTCTTTATTGATAAAGAATCGTTAGTTAGAATTCAAAATATAATTCCTTTCTCTAAAGATAATCTTGGATGGGTTTTACCAGCTTTACTAACTTTTTTGGTGATACGTTTTTCCAGTAAAAAAGAAGCTTAGAAACGATAGCCAATATTCAAACCAACTCTTGGTACAACTGCTGGAGAATTATCTGAGAACATATTTCTACCAATTCCTCCAAGAACACTAACCATAAATCCACCGTTAGAAACATATTTAGTTCCAACAGAAACCCCTAACGCTCCGTCGGTATATTTAATTGCACTATCTTTTTCTCCACTATTTATTCCTATAAAAATTTCACCAAAATAATTCCAGTTTTGAGCTGTCGTAAAATAATGCCTGAAAAATGGAGTGATCATATTATCCTCATTGTATCTGAAATCGGAGTTTTTACCTTCAAAATTGAATAATCCTGAAATACCGATAGATGATTGATCCGCTAAATAATATTCATATGTAACCTCTATGGTCTTCATTACTAAAGCATCTCCTAAATCTACGCTTATTTCTTGTTGTGCTTGCGTAACGAAATTCACTAAAACAGCAAAAATTACTAAAGTCTTTTTCATGTGTAAAGTATATTGAGTTATTATCATCTTAATTTATTAAACAAAAATACATCATTTATCTAAAAAATGGCTTTCAATTGAACCATTCCTGTATGTATTGTTTTAGAGGCTTCACTTTTCCTGCCAAAATAGTTCAAATTTAGATTTAAAAACGAATTCAATTTTTGTGTTATCAAAGCACTCCAAGTAAAATTCCTTCCAACTTGCAATCCTTCTAACATTTGATATCCAACGGGAGAATTTGTATCTCCTCTGAAATTATTTAAAAACATATTAAAGTTAGCCGAAATTTGATTTCGCTTTTCATTAATGTAATAATATTCAATGCCCAGTTTTTGTTGACTCAAATTTTCTAATCCAGCAACTGTATTCTCTTTATTTTTAAAATGATAAAAAGCAGATAATCTATGATCTTTGTTATATAAATAGGTAAGCTTAGGATTTAATTCTTTATTTCTTAAATTATAATTTCTATTTGCGAAGTTTTCGGTTGATAATTTATTTTCAGAGAGCGATGATGTGGCCTCAAACAACCAGAATTTGCCAACTTTATGTTTAAAATCTATTTGATGTGTAATCGTATTATTCTCTTGATTACCAATAGTAAATTGCTGCTTATTTCTCGACTTACCAAACGTGTAAATCCAACTATAATTTTGTAGGTTTCGATTGAAATAGATACTATTTCTAAAATTAAATTGCAAACCAACTAATTGATCTTCATTCAAATCAAACGGATTCAAATTAAAACTATCACCAACTCGTCTTTGCTCATTATTAATTAAAAAGTAAGTTTGATTATAAAAATAAGACAACCATTTTCGAACTCCTTTTTTCGATTTCCAAAGTTTCGGATTTAATGTTATGGATTGCTTCCAAGATGCTCTTTGCGTTGGTAAAAAGGTTAAGTTTGGTAGCGGAACTCTTAGATATTCTGCTTGATCTTGAAACTGTGCAATTTCAAATTCTTCGAACTGTTGAATTCCATCGTTATTGTAATCGATCCAAGTGTAAAACCCCTGTCCTGGTTCAGTTTTTACATAAATAAAATCTTGTCTTGCAATATTCCCTGATGACGTTTCGTAAACCGTTCCAATGGTCAATCCATTTTTAAAAAATCGTTGATTATAAACTATTCTCGAATTTAAAGATTGTTCATTTTCCGAAAACTTTTCATCGGTATATCTATAATTTGCATATACCGACAAATTTGTTGTTTTGTTCTGTATAATTCTACTATCGAGATATACTGTATTTCTATTATTTATTCTTGTAAATAAATTGCTTTTGATACTATCATTTGTTCTATAATTCAATCCTACTTTTGCAAATACTTTTGTTGAATCTCCAATTCCAAAATATCCTTCATACTCTTGAAATTGGTGACTTAAATTATTGAATGTATTTGTATTTCTATCTTTTATTTCATTCGTTTCAAAATTTACCAAACCACCAATCCACGTTTTCTTAAAACGCTTTTCATAATTACTATACAATCTGAAAAACTCATCTTTCTCAATGGTAGATGTATTTTGTAACATACTTCCCTTTAAATTAAAAACAGAATTTTTGTTACTTAATCTAGATTGAATTTCATGTTTATTACCATTAAAACTTTCAGAAAAGTTCAAGTAATTAAAACCATAAGAAACAAAATTGTTTTTCTCTTTCTCTAATCTAAACGTAGTTGCCAATTGATTCTGATTTCCAACTGCCGATCTCAAGTTCCAATCACGATTAAATTCAACGGTTCTAAAACGCTGTACTGTTCTAAAATTCTGCTGAACAAACTCATAATCCAAATTACTTTTCAATTTCCAACTTCCATCCAAAATGGTTTGTTTCCAGTTTAGTTTTGATGCAATTTGTTGATTCTTTTCATCGTCAATTGAAGAAAACAAATTCTGGTCATTATTACTATAAGCTAACTCTGCACTAATGTTGGTTTTTTCTGATGGATTATAATTTGAATTTACCACAGCTACTTGCAAACTGGTTGGTGGGACCAATCGAACAGAAGGTTCAAAACTTCCTAAATTCGGACCAACATACTGATAAATAGTTCCTGTAGCAATTGTTCGATCTATTCTATAACTACCATTATTAATGCCAACATTAGAAAAAGTAACTGTGTATAATTCTTCATTTTCATCAGTTGAAAACTCAAAAATGGAAACTCCGTTATTATCCACTTTTCGATATTGAATTCTATTTGGAGAAAATTCATCAATAAAAGCACTTGGCGATACCATTTGTGTAATATCGTTTCCTGCATTTGCTAGAATCTCTTTCTGTTCGTCTGTTAAATTTTGTTGAATAGGTTGACTTTTAGCATCATTTTCATTGTAGAAATATCCAGAAATAGATAACTTTTCTCCTTTATACTGTGCTTTTTCATAAGTGATAAAACGTGTATAGTTTCTATCAGAAAATTGAAATTCTATTCGAACGCGCATATCATTTGTAACGGGATATTTGGTGTTAAAACGAACTTCAGCTAAATTATAATCGATTACATAGTCTTTATTTTCTCCGCGTTCTAAACGATTCCCGTTTACGAAAACAGCATCACTTCCTTCTACAATTACAATCGCCGATTCGTTATTTGGACCAAAAATTTTGTATGGACCTTGATTTCCTTCTGTTCCAACAAAATTAAAAGCCGTAAAACGACCACGAACAATGGCTCCAGAAGCAGAAGCTCGGAAGTTTTTACTGATATCAGCCTCAGCTTGTAATCCAGAAACTTGTTTATCGAAATTCAAAAAATAACTATCCTTATTGGCAAGAGAAACATCTCCTCCTTTCACTTTCCAATTCTTGTTATATAACTCTACAAAAACTCGATTAAAATCTGTGATATTTTGAGAGTAACCTCCTTGTTGTAATGGAAAATTAGTATCAAAAATATTAGCTCTTATGGAAACATCTTTCGACAATTTTCCTTCAATAGTTAAGTCTAAAGTTGCATTTGTAACTGCATTCTGATTATTACCTGAAGTAACTCCTCTTGAAATGAATCCTGAAGTTTTTAAACCATCAAAGAAATCATTTCTAGTTTTCTTTTTATTTGTTGTTAAACTGTATAATTGTTCAGATGTATTTGTTGAATTTGGAACGATTAACCTTTTATCTAATAAGGAATATTTCTTGGTTAAAAAGGCTGGATATCGCAAATACTCCATAATAACTTCAGGAAAACTATCTGACTTTATAAATAGTTTAGATTTTACAAAGTCTACTTGATACTGTTCTTTAGAAATTTCCTTTCCGTCTTTTGAAAATAATTTAAAAAAAGTAGGATTGATACTTACGGAATCGATTTGAATAGTATCGCTTTTAAGTGTTAGTTTCTTTGACCTAAATTCTTTAAGTTTCTTTTGTCCGAAACCCAACAGGGATATAAAAAAAAAGAAAAAGAATACTTTTTGAGTCATACTTTCATAAACGTAATGGAATCAAAAATAGTTTATTTAAGGGCTTACTTAAGCTTTTATTCTAGCTACAACCACAATTTGTATCACAACCATTTTTACTTTTTGGCTGAAAAAAAAACTTCTTAGCTAAAAAGAAAACTGCTAAAGCTACTATCGTATATGTAATGAATTGCTGTACCATATTATGACAAGAATTGATAAATTACTGTTGCCGATGAATAGGCGATAACTCCCATCGCTACCAATTGGATGATTGGCCATTTCCAACTTTTCGTTTCTCGTTTTACAATAGCTAATGTTGCCATACACTGCATTGCAAATACATAAAAAAGTAATAAGGACATTCCTGTCGCAAAATCGAATCGTTTACCACCAGTTTCAGAATTTACCTCGGCTTCCATTCTTTCTTTTATCGTTCCTTCATCCTCTACGCCTTCAATACTGTAAATAGTAGCCAATGTTCCTACAAATACTTCTCTAGCAGCAAATGAAGCGATTAAACCAATTCCTAATTTCCAATCGTAACCCATTGGCTTTACCACTGGCTCAATAGCTTTACCTGCAATTCCGATAAAAGATTTCTCCATTTTTACTGAAGCAATTCGCTGCGCTAACTCTTCGTCTGATAAATTCTGAGATGCTAATTCAGTTTTTACTTTTTCTTCCGTTTCGTAATATGAAGATGGACCATGGGTTGCTAAAAACCATAAAATAATTGAAATCGCTAAAATGATTTTACCCGCATCAAAAACAAAACTTTTTGTTTTTTCAACCACAGATAATAATACATTCTTTATCGACGGCAATTTATAATCAGGCATTTCTATTACAAATAAAGATTTACTCTTTATTTTCAAAACTTTATGTAAAATAAAAGCAGCGCTAAATGCAGCTATAAACCCTAATGCGTATAAACCCAATAATGTTAACCCTTGTAAATTAAAAAAGCCTAAAACTCTTTGATTGGGAATAATAATCGCAATTAAAATCGCATATACTGGTAGCCTTGCGGCACAAGTGGTAAACGGTGTAACTAAAATCGTAATCAGTCTTTCTTTCCAACTGGTAATAGTTCTTGTTGCCATAACTGCTGGAATCGCACACGCCGTTCCCGAAATTAATGGAATAATACTTTTACCACTCATTCCAAATCGTCTCATAATTTTGTCCATTAAAAATACAACACGACTCATATATCCTGACTCTTCCATAATTGCAATTAAGAAAAACAAAATAGCAATTTGTGGAATAAAAATTACAACACCACCAATACCAGGAATCACCCCATCCGTTAAAAGATTTGTAAACATCCCTTCTGGTAATTTCTCTTTAAGAATTTCTGATAAACTTCCGAAGGAACCATCAATGAAATCCATTGGAATAGATGACCATTCAAAAATAGATTGAAACACTAGTGCTAAAATCCCTAAAAAGATAAAGTATCCAAAAAACTTATGTGTAAAAACTCTGTCTAATCTGCTTCGCAAGTCTTTAGCTTTCGTTCGATCTAAAACATATGTTTTTTTGAGAATTTCATTAATTCTCTGATATCTATAAATTGTTTCTTTCTGCTGATACTTTTTTAATTTAGGAATGTCATCTAAAAAGCTCGAAAAATCCTCCTGCCTATTATTCAAAAAATTCTTTTGAGTTACAGATAACCATAATTTATACAATGAAATATTTGAATTTACATTCTGTAAATTAGCAAAATAATCTTGATCTATTTTATCTGCGATTGTAGCAAAATTTGAAACCGAGTTTACAATTTTATAATTGGCCAACTCTGCTTTTAATTCTGATATACCAATATTCTTCTTTGCTGAAACTAAAATTACTTTAGTTTGTAAGTCTTTTTCTAACTCCTCAACATTTATGGAAATACCTTTTTTCTCCATTTCGTCAACCATATTAATGGCTAAAACCGTTGGAATTCCTAAATCTTGAATTTGTGTAAACAACAACAAATTTCTTTTGAGGTTTTCAATATCAGCAACCATCAATATTACATCAGGAAAATTCTTCCCTTCTGTATCATTTAAAACTTTAAGAACAATACTTTCATCTAATGACGTAGGATTAATACTGTATGTACCTGGTAAATCAGTAATTACTCCTTTAATTTCAGAAGTTAATTTACAGTTCCCTTGTTTTTTATCGACTGTAATACCTGGATAATTACCTACTTTTTGATTTAATCCTGTTAACCTATTGAACAAAGAAGTTTTCCCTGTATTAGGATTACCAATTAACGATATTTGAATACTATCTTTCGCCATTTTGACTCTCTAGGTTAATCAATTTTATTTTTGAAGCCGTTTCTTTTCGTATGGCTAAATGACTACCATTTACTATAACGTACATCGGATCGTTTAAAGGTGCTACTTGTAGTAAAGTAACTTCTGCTCCGGGCAAACAACCCATTTCTAATAATTTTAAAGGAATTGAGTTTTGATTATCTTCAGAGATGATTCCAGATTCTCCTATTATTAATGATGCTATACTACTCAAAGAAATGATTTTTAGAACTATGATTTAAAATCTGTTTAACCACAGCGAAATGCAAAGATACTAAATTAGAATGATTCTAAAGATGTGATTTCTTGCTCTTAACATAAATAGTATATTTGTTGCATGACATTCGAGAAAATCATTGGTCAAGACTATATTAAAAAGCATTTGTCTACCTCGGCTGAAAATGGTAGAATTCCACATGCACAGTTGTTTGTGGGAAAAGAGGGTTCAGGAACTTTAGCTATGGCAGTTGCATATGCCAAACTCTTATTGTCCAGTTCATCTAACGAACCTGAATCTTGTGCAATAAAATGTGAAAAATTACAGCATCCTGATTTACATTTTGCCTTTCCAGTAACCACCACAGACTCTATAAAAAAACATCCTACGAGTAATTTATTTTTAGAGGAGTGGAGATCTTTTATTTTTAACACACCTTATGGAAGTTTATTCGATTGGTTGAAAAGTATTGGTGTTGAGAATAAACAAGGACAAATTGGAGTAGATGAAGCTGAAGATATTGTAAAAAAGCTTTCATTAAAATCATACGAAGGTGGCTTTAAAGTAATGATTATTTGGATGGCCGAAAAAATGAATGTTGCAGCTTCTAATAAATTATTAAAACTAATTGAAGAACCTCCAGCTAAGACAATATTCCTTTTAGTTACAGAAGAAGAAGGTCAGATCATAAACACTATAAAATCTCGTTGTCAATCGCTTCATTTCCCTGCTTTAAGTGAGAATGATATCGAAAATGAATTGGCAAAGAATTATGAAATTTCTTCAAATGATGCAAAAAGAATTGCACAACAAAGTGAAGGTAACCTCAACAAAGCATTGCATTTATTGAATAACGACTCCAATGATTTAATTTTTGAAGAATGGTTTATTACATGGATTCGTAGCGCTTTTAAAGCGAAAGGAAATGCTGCTGTAATACAAGATCTAATTCAATGGAGTGAAGAGATTGCTAAAAGTGGAAGAGAAACTCAAAAACAATTTATCCAATATTGTCTACATTTCTTCAGACAAGCACTTTTATTGAATTATGGAACTCCAGACTTGGTTTATTTAACTCCACAAACTGGTAACTTCAAGCTAGAAAAATTCGCTCCTTTTATACATAGTGGAAATATCCTTTCCATTGAAAAAGAACTAAATGATGCTCAATATCATATCGAAAGAAATGGTAATGCCAAAATTATTTTATTAGACCTTTCTATAAAATTAACTCGATTACTTCATACCAAAGAACAACAAGTCAACACCTAGAATATGAAATCTTACTTTTTTTAAGTAGTATTCATTAATGGACTAATTTTTGATATGTTTAAAAATGGAAAAAAGAAAACGAATACACTTTACAAAATATATGGTAGCGAATTTGAAAAAATTTCGTTTAAGGATTAAATTTTCAACATGTAAAAAAACTTACAGTACATGAGTTTTTGAAGATGATTTGATTAATCCAGCAGATGGTATAGCTCTATCTGGGGTTAACAACGATAACACCAAAGTTTTTAAAAGTAATTTAAACTTTATAGCTTAGTATGCATATTCATGTCCCCTATTTAGATAAAGTAGTACAAGCCAGTGAGTGCGCTTAAAAAAACTTAAAAAAGCTTCGGTTAAATGGTAATTAATGATTATCACAATGACTAATAATTCAATGATGTTCATAATGAAATCTAAAAACTATAATAAACTTGCTTAAACTAAACAATATTTCCTTAAGGATACGGATATTTATTTCCATGATATTATTGGTACTATTAGCATCAATATTAATTGCTAGTGTTACTATATACCAATATCATGAACAAACAAAAGACTATAATGAGCTTCGTTTTAAAAGAAAAGAAAATGCTACTCGCCATAATATTGATATTGAATTAAAACGAAAAACAACTTACCCAGTCACAACAGAAAACATAGCAAAAATTTTTCAGGATAGAATTTACGAGATTGCAGATGTTCATAAGCTTACAATTTCTGTTTTTGATATGAACGGTAATCCGTTAAAGTCATCAATTCCTTACGATTTCGAAAAGGTAAAAGAACTTCCACTCTCCGTAGATATTATTAATGAACTGGCTAACAAATCGAATCATAGAGTTTTTAAAGAACTAGTTATTGAAAAGTTATTAGTGTCATATACCTACTTACACGACTTAAGACATAAAAGAATTGGTATAATTGAATTAAAAATGGTTCAAAATAATGAAGAACAAAAGAAAGAACTTCGTGAATTTATGAGTCGTCTTTTGTTGGTGTACGTTCTTATGTTTATTGCAGCGATTGCTCTAGCTTACTTTTTATCGAGCTATATTACAAGATCAATTCAAACTATTTCTAATAAAATAAAAGAAACTGGTTTAAACAAACAAAACGAAAAAATCACTTTAAATGCTGCTAGTTCTGAGATTAATTCACTAGTAGAATCATATAATAATATGATTGATCAGTTGGAAGATAGTGCCGTAAAACTAGCACAAAGTGAACGTGAACAAGCATGGCGCGAAATGGCAAAGCAGGTAGCGCATGAGATTAAAAACCCATTAACTCCAATGCGTTTAACAGTTCAAAGTTTCCAGCGAAAATTTAATCCAACTGACACCAACATAAAAGAAAAAGTAGCAGAGTATAGTGAAACTTTGATTCAACAAATTGATGTAATGAGCTCAATTGCTTCTGCATTTTCAGACTTTGCCAAAATGCCAACACAACGTAAAGAAAATATTGAAGTCGTAGATGTTGTGAAACATGCATTGGATATTTTTAACGAAGAATATATATATTATATTCCAGAAGAATCTCAAATCTACGCATTTTTAGATAAGACACAACTAATTAGAATTATAACTAACCTTGTGAAAAATGCAATTCAATCCATGAAAGAAAGTGAGACAAACCCTAAAATTGAGGTAAAAGTTTTCTCTCAAGAAGAAAATGTTCTTATCACCGTTTCAGATAACGGAAAAGGAATTATTGACGAAAATAAGAAGTTAATTTTTGAACCAAAATTCACCACAAAAACAAGTGGAATGGGACTTGGATTACCTATGATTAAAAATATCATTGAAGCATATAATGGAACTATAACTTTTTCCTCAACTTATGGTATAGGAACAGTATTTACTGTAACTTTACCAAAAACTTAACTTATGAACTTTGAAAACATACTTGTTGTATTAGAAGATAATCTAGCAAAGGTTACTATTAACAGACCTAAAAAGCTAAATGCCTTAAATAAAAGTACCATTGAAGAATTACACAAAGCCTTTAAAAGTCTTGAAGAGAATGAGGATGTTAAAGTTATTTTATTAACCGGAAGTGGAGAAAAAGCTTTTGTTGCTGGTGCAGATATTTCTGAATTTGCTCATTTTTCAATAAATGAAGGAGGAAAGTTAGCCGCTAAAGGACAAGAATTATTATTCGATTTCATTGAAAACCTTTCTACTCCAGTTATCGCAATGGTGAACGGATTTGCCCTAGGTGGTGGGTTAGAGCTAGCAATGTCTTGCCACTTTAGAATTGCCTCAGATAATGCAAAAATGGGATTACCCGAAACTTCTTTAGGAGTAATTCCTGGTTACGGAGGAACTCAAAGATTACCTCAATTAATCGGTAAGGGAAAAGCCATGGAATTAATCATGACTGCTGGAATGATTTCTGCCGAGGAAGCTAAAAACTACAGATTAGTAAACTATGTAGTTCCACAAAATGAATTAGGTGAATTAGGTCAACAATTAGCGAGGAAAATAATCAAAAATTCATCCGTCGCTATTGGTAAAGCTATAAAAGCTGTAAATGATGGTTTTAAAGACGGAACAAACGGTTTTGAATCTGAAATTGAACAATTCGGTGCTTGTTTCGGAACAGAGGATTTTAAAGAAGGTACAACTGCTTTCTTGGAAAAGAGAAAAGCAAATTTTCCTAATAAATAAAAAAAGACTCACAGTTGTGAGTCTTTTTTGTTATTTCCTTATTTATTCTCCTTAATTATTGTCTTTCCCACTTAAAATTTCATAAAAAAACATCAAGAATGTACAAATGGTCGTTTTTTTTGTATAAATTGCAAAAAATATAGATTTCTTGTAATTATGCTTAAGGCGATAATAGTTGACGATGAAGATAAAGCTATTAAAAGCTTGTCTTGGGAGCTTTCTAACTTTAATGATGAAGTAGAAATTGTGAATACCTTTTCAAATCCAGAAAAGGCATTAAACTTCATAGATGAATCAACTATAGATTGTTTGTTTCTTGATATTGAAATGCCAACTATGGATGGTTTTCAATTTATAGAGAAACTACCTAGAAAAGATTTTGCCATTATCATTACAACGGCTTATAATGAATATGCCATTGAGGCCTTAAAAAAAGAAGCAATTGACTATTTATTAAAGCCTGTTGATACCGACGACTTAGAAAAATGTTTAAAAAAGGTCACAAAATTCAATCATAGAATTTCACAAGTCGATACAGATGAAAAATTTGAAAAAATTCTTTTCAATTTTAATCAAAGACTTTCAGAGAAAAAAATAATCATAAACGCAGATGGAAAATTAATCTTCCTAAAACCAGAAGAAATTGTCTGTGTAGAATCTGATGGGAATTATAGTTCAATACACACCACAGACTCAAAAAAAATTGTTGTAACTAAAAAACTCAAAGAGGTTAATGGATTGTTACCTGAGGATATGTTTTTTAGAATTCACAATTCCTATATAATCAACTTAAATAAAGTTAAAGAGTATTATAAAACAGATGGATATGTTATCCTAGAAATGAACCATAAGATTCCTGTTTCTAGACAGAAAAAAACAGAGTTCCTCGATAAATTTTAAAATGACTAAACGTAGTATTTTACTTTTTCTTTTCCTTTCCCCCTTAATCATCTTTTGCCAAGATAACAGGAATGCTTTTTCATCATCTGACTTAATGGAAAAGATTTTTAAAGAGAAAAATAAAAATTACTTCGAGGTCGATTCCATTCTTTCAACTTACAATAATAAAGAGTTTAGTGACAAAAACCGTAACTTAAGATTCTTAGAGTTAAGTTTAAAAAACGGTTATTTAATTGGTCAAATTGCAATACGTAATAACATTGGGAGAATATTACGACGTGAAGCAAACTATGATCAATCTATTAAGTATCATAAAAAAGCTTTAGAATTAGCCCAAAAAATAGGTCACCCAGAAGTTGAAGCTTTCACACTTAACTTATTAGGGTCTTGTTATCGTAGAGATGATGATGTACGCAATGCATTAAACTGTCATCAAACTGCGCTTACCATTTCCAAAAGAATAAAGGATAATACTTTAAACAATAAAAAGAATATTAGTATTTCCATTAATAGCATAGGAAATATTTACTTATCACTTCAGCAATATAATTTAGCTTTAAATGAATTTGAAAAGTCATTAGATATTTCAAAAGAACTGGACAATAAAATAGGAATAGCTATTAACTACGAAAATATAGGTTTTGCACAAGAAAATCTTCTATTGTTTGATGACGCTATCAAGAATTATGAAGAATCACTTAAAGTAAATGAAGAACTAAATTCTATTAGAGGAAAAATAATTTGCTACAATAACTTAAGTAGTGTTTATAGAAAAAAAGGCAGTTTCAGTAAGGCGTTACAATTCATAGAAGACATCTATCCAATTGCGGCAGAATACAATAGCAACTACTATTTAGCGAGAACTCTAAGTAATTACGGTGGCGCCTTATTAAAGAATAATAATCTTGATGAAGCGGAACTCAAACTAAAAGAAGCATTAAAAGTTGCAAAAAAATATAACATTAAAAAAAGTGAAATTATTAGCACAGGGTTTTTAGCCGACTTATACGAACAACAAGATAAATATGATTTAGCCCTTGAATACTATAAAAAATCAGTTAAAGTAGAAAAAAACGCTATCGGTAAGAAAAACATTTCTTACGTTAATAACTTAATTTCTAAACACGACTTACAATCAAAGATTAATGAGATTGCATATTTAGAAACACAATCTGAAATTGAATCTTTACAATTTTATCGAAACAGAAATATTTTAATTATCACATTAATTACCATCGCCTTATTAAGTATAGCTCTTTATTCTATTTATCGCCAGCGCTTATTAAACAATGACCGTAAAATATTACTTCTTGAGCAACAAGCATTACAGACACAAATGAACCCTCATTTTATTTTTAATGCCTTAAACTCTATCAAACTTTACATAATCAACAACGAACAGAAGCAGGCTGTTTATTACCTGAATAAATTCTCTAAACTTATACGTAATATTCTTGATGTTTCAAAAATTAAGGAGGTCAGTTTAAAAGAAGAATTAGCTACAATGGATTTGTATATGAGTATCGAAAATATTCGTTTCTCAAATGAGATCAACTATCAAGTTGATATTAACCCTGATATGAATACAGATACTATTAAAGTTCCACCTCTTATCCTTCAACCATTCATAGAAAATGCTTTATGGCACGGACTTTCCTCTAAAAAAAGCGACAAACAAATAAAATTAACTGCTAATAAAGTTTCCGATACTGTTGTTGAAGTAAATATAATCGATAACGGAATTGGTAGAAATGCAGCTGCAAAAATCAAGGAAGGAAAATCATTAAAACGTAAGTCCGTTGGTATTGATTTAACTAAAGAAAGATTAAAAACTTTTTCCGAAGATTATGACGATGAGTTTTCACTAACATATCACGATTTAACGAATGAAAATGGTTCTCCGGCGGGAACCAAAGTTTCTTTAAAGTTTCCTATTGCTTAAAAATCGAAGCTTAACTGTATCCAAACTGGCTCTTTTTTCTCCGTATCTAAATTACTCAAAGAAATACCTAGTAGTCTCACAGAATTTTTTAATCGTTCTTGCATTAGTAAATCTTTAATTAACGGATAAAACTCTTCTTTTTTCTGCAAATAACTATCTACTGTTTTACTTCGAGTTTGTTGCGTAAAATCGCTATATTTAATCTTTAAAGTAACTGTTTTACCTTTAGTTTGAGTACGCGTCATTCTTCGTTCTAACTCTTCTGCAATAAACTCCAATTTCTTCAACATAAAAATCTCAGAAGATAAATTTTCATTGAATGTTCTTTCTGCTGCAATTGATTTTCGAACTCTATTTGGCTTTACCTCACTATTATGTATTCCTCGAACAATATGATAATAATGTTTCCCCGACTTTCCGAATAAGGAAACCAAATCTTCCAAAGATCGTTTCTTTAAATCAGCACCAGTGAAAATACCATGATTGTGCATTTTAGAAGCAGTCACTTTTCCTACACCATAAAACTTCCCAACAGATAGCTCTTCTAAAAAAGAGAGAACTTCATTCGGTTTAATAGTTTTCTGACCGTTAGGTTTATTAATATCCGAAGCTACTTTCGCGATAAACTTATTAATTGAAATACCAGCTGAAGCTCTTAACTGAAGCTCCTGCCAAATTCTATCTCTAATTTCTTGTGCAATTAAACTAGCAGATGGATTTCCGAACTTATTTTCGGTAACATCTAAATAAGCCTCATCAAGAGATAACGGTTCAACCAAATCAGTGTAATCATGAAATATCTCACGAATCTTAGTTGAAATCTCTTTGTACCGATCAAATCTTGGTTTTACAAAAATGATATGAGGACATTTCCTTTTAGCCAAAACGCCGCTCATTGCAGAACGAACCCCAAATTTTCTTGCTTCATAACTTGCTGCTGATACTACTCCCCGAATTTCACTTCCACCAACAGCAACAGGTTTTCCTCTCAAATCAGGATTATCCAATTGTTCAACAGACGCATAAAAAGCATCCATATCAATATGAATAATTTTACGAAAAGGAGGTTGTAAATCCATTCTATAAAATTATAAAAAGCGCTCGAATGAGCGCTCTTATTTATGCATTACATGTGTTCCCTTTTTGAAACTTTAACTTTTCAGATCGTCCTTTCTTGAAGATTTTATTACTTGCATGTTTACCTTTTCGCAAAGCTTTCTGCTCTTCATAAGGTAAATGAATTATTTCTTGACATTCTGCTGAACAAGTATTCTCCATTTTTTCAGCACATTCATCACATTGAATAAATAATAAATGACAACCTTCATTTGCACAATTTGTATGCGTATCACAAGGTTTCCCGCACTGATGACAATTAGAAACTACATCATCAGAGATTCTTTCAGCTCTTCTATGATCAAATACAAAATTCTTTCCAATAAATTTATTTTCAATTCCTTCCTCCTTAACCTGACGTGTATATTCAATAATTCCTCCTTCAAGTTGGAATACATTTTTAAATCCTTTATGCTTGTAGTAAGCTGACGCTTTTTCACAACGGATCCCTCCAGTACAGTACATTAAAAGATTCTTATCTTCCTTATGTTCTTTTAAATCCTCTTCGATAATATCTAAAGAATCTCTAAATGTATCAACATCAGGTGTTACAGCTCCTTTAAAATGACCTATTTCGCTTTCATAATGATTACGCATATCAACACAAACCGTATTTGGATTTGCTAGCATTTCATTGAACTCTTTAGCTGATAAGTGAACTCCTTTGTTTGTTACATCAAATGTATCATCATTTAAACCATCCGCAACGATTTTATTTCTCACTTTAATTTTAAGCTTAAGAAAAGACTTATTATTTTGCTCTACAGCGACATTCAAACGTATATCTTTAAGGAAAGAAATACTATCTAGTTGCTCTTTTAACGCTAAAAAATTATCAGCTGGAACAGAAATTTGAGCATTGATTCCTTCATAAGAAACATAGGTCCTTCCAAGAACATCAAGCGTGTTCCATTCAATAAATAATTTATCTCTAAAGATTTGTGGATTTTCTATCTTGTAGTATTGATAGAATGAAATAGTGAGACGATCTTTTCCCGCCTCATCAATTAATGTAGCGCGCTCTTCTGCGCTTAACTTGTTGTACAGTTGCATGCTATACCTTTTAAAGTTAATAATATAATGTAAGGTGCAAAGTTAAATTTTTAGTTTTTTAATTGCAAAACAACAATTTGTTAAAAATTAAACATTTTGTGAAATTTTCTATTTTAGAGATGGTTGCAAAACTTTTTTTCTTGAAATTTGTAATTCAAAATTTAATATTAACAAGTAAACAAGAATATTTTGTAATGAGAATAGCTGTAGTAGGAGCGACTGGAATGGTAGGTAAGGTAATGTTACAAGTATTAAAAGAGCGTAACTTTAAATATAGCGAACTGTACTTAGTAGCTTCTGAACGTTCGGTGGGTAAAAAAATTGATTTTGGCGGAAATACATATTCAGTAATTGGTTTACAAGATGCAGTTAATATAAAACCAGATATCGCTTTATTTTCAGCTGGAGGAAGTACTTCTTTAGAGTGGGCACCGAAATTTGCTGCAGTTGGAACTACTGTAATTGATAATTCATCTGCTTGGAGAATGAACCCTGACAATAAGTTAATTGTACCAGAAATTAATGCTGATAAATTAACTGAAAATGATAAAATTATTGCGAACCCAAACTGTTCCACTATTCAAATGGTTTTAGCACTAGCGCCTTTACATTCAAAATATAATATAAAGAGATTGGTTATCTCAACTTATCAATCAATTACAGGGACAGGGGTTAAAGCTGTAAAACAATTAGAGAATGAAGTAAATGGAGTTGATGGAGAAAAGGCATACCCTCATCCTATTCATAAAAATGCTTTACCCCATTGCGATGTTTTTGAGGAAGCAGGATACACTAAAGAAGAGCTAAAATTAACTCGTGAAACCCACAAAATACTTAATGACGCGAGTATTGGT
Source organism: Tenacibaculum sp. SZ-18 (assembly GCF_002813915.1). Taxonomy (NCBI): domain Bacteria; kingdom Pseudomonadati; phylum Bacteroidota; class Flavobacteriia; order Flavobacteriales; family Flavobacteriaceae; genus Tenacibaculum; species Tenacibaculum sp. SZ-18. The sequence goes on from NZ_CP019335.1 coordinate 3,446,301, forward strand.
ATTACTGCAACTGCTGTAAGAATTCCTGTAGTTGGAGGGCATTCTGAATCTGTAAATATTGAGTTTGAAGATGATTTCGAATTATCAGAAGTAAGAACATTATTATCCGAAACCCCAGGTGTTGTGGTCCAGGACAATATTGAAAACAACGAATACCCAATGCCACTAAATGCTCATGGTAAAGATGAAGTTTTTGTCGGTCGTATTCGTAGGGATTTATCTCAACCGAATTCATTAAATTTATGGATTGTATCAGATAACCTTAGAAAAGGAGCTGCGACCAATGCAATTCAAATTGCGGAACATTTAGTATCAAAGAATTTAATTAAAAGTCCTACCTTATCAAGGTAAGGTATATTGTTTATAAATTGAAAATCCCGCTATGAAGTGGGATTTTTTATTTTTGCGTATGAACACATCTCAAATTATCCAAAACACAATTGACTTCGTAAAACAAACATTGAGAAATGCAGAAGGAGGTCATGACTATTTTCATATAGAAAGAGTATACAAAAATTCTTTGACTATTGCTGAAAACGAGAAAAGAGCTGACTTACTAATTGTTTCTTTAGGAGCGTTACTTCATGATATTGCTGATAGCAAATTTCATAACGGCGATGAAACTGTAGGCCCTAAAGTTGCTAGTAAATTTTTAATGTCGCAAAATGTTGACTCTAAAACTATTGAACATGTGAAAAATATAATTGAAAATATTTCTTTTAAAGGAGGGAATTTCAAGCAAGAATTTAAATCAATTGAACTGGATATTGTACAAGATGCTGACAGATTAGATGCTATTGGTGCCATTGGAATTGCTCGATGTTTCAATTATGGTGGGTTTAAAAATAGAGCTTTATACGACCCTGAAATAGAACCGAATTTAAATATGACTAAAGAGGAATATAAAAAGTCTGATGCACCAACAATCAATCACTTCTATGAAAAGTTACTTCTATTAAAAGATAAAATGAATACAGATACTGGGAGAAGGCTTGCAATTGAAAGACATAAGTTCATGGAGTTATTCTTAAATCAGTTTTTAAACGAATGGAATGCAAAAAATTAAACATTTTAACACAACACTTAACCTATGTTAAGTGAATGTCTCTAAAATGTTACTTTATTTGTAGTAATAAAATAAATCATCAAAATTTTAATAAAAATATACCCCTATTTTTAATAATCCCTTAAACAAAAAAACGCTCAATAATTAAATTGAGCGTTTTTTTATTTTCTATCAGCTAGTTTCTTATGCCTCGAATGGAACTATTGAAACGTATGATTTGTTATCTCTCTTTTTTCGGAACTGTACAACACCGTCAACTTTAGCGTGTAAAGTATGATCTTTACCCATGTATACATTCTCACCAGGATAATGTTGTGTTCCTCTTTGACGAACAATAATATTACCTGCGATTGCAGCTTGTCCTCCAAAAATTTTAACTCCTAATCGTTTCGATTCCGATTCACGACCGTTTTTCGAACTACCGACACCTTTTTTATGAGCCATCTTTTATAGTTTTTTAAAGGTTAATAATTAACTTAAAGCTTCTATTAATTCAGCTTTCTTTAAAGAAGTGTATCCTGTAATACCTCTTTCTTTAGCTAAAGCCTTTAATTCAGCAACTGTCATTGAACTTAAATCTTTAGATTCAGCTTTTGCTTCTACAGCCGGAGCTTCTTTCTTTGTTTCTGCTTTTTTCGGCTCTGCTTTCTTAGCAGCTTTTGTACCTGAAGCAGCGATGCTTTCGATCTGGATTTCACTTAAGTACTGACGGTGACCATTTTTCTTTTTGTAACCTTTTCTCCTTTTCTTCTTGAAAACGATTACTTTGTCTCCTTTTAAATGACCTAAGATCTTTGCAGTTACTCCTGCACCTTCTATAGCTGGGGCGCCAACAGTTACATTACCTTTATCTTCAATTAACATTACCTTATCAAAAGTCACTTTAGATCCTTCTGCCTCTGGTAAACGGTGAACGTAAACTTTTTGGTCTTTTGCTACTTTAAATTGCTGCCCTGCTATCTCTACGATTGCGTACATACTATTTGTTTTGCGTTTATACTTTAATTATATACAGCATTTTAACTAAAATGCGGGTGCAAATATACTGTTTTTTACTGAAAAACAAAGCCTTATAGTCAAAATAATTTGTGCGCTACTTGTATTCTTACTTTATACAAAACTTTATGACTTTTTTTATCTACAATTTCTGTAACAAATCAAAGGTATTAGCGACAAATTTTAAAATTATTAGAAATTTTCAAATCAAAACTGATGAAAAAAACCATTTTAACGCTTACTGCAGTTGCTGCTCTTTTTTCCGCAAGTGCACAACAGGTAGCTTTTGAAGAGTATGACTTAAATAATGGAATGCATGTTATTTTACATGAAGACAACTCTGCTCCGGTAGTAGTTACTTCGGTAATGTATCATGTAGGTGCTAAAGATGAACAACCGGACAGAACAGGAATGGCTCACTTTTTCGAGCATTTACTTTTTGAAGGTACAAAGAACATCAAAAAAGGAGATTGGTTTAAAATTGTTTCTTCAAATGGGGGTAGAAACAATGCCAATACTACTGATGACAGAACATATTACTACGAAATTTTTCCATCAAACAACTTAGAATTAGGTTTATGGATGGAATCTGAGCGTTTATTACACCCAATTATTAAACAAGATGGTGTAGACACGCAAAATGAAGTAGTGAAGGAAGAAAAACGATTACGTGTAGATAATCAACCTTATTCTCGCTTTTTAGAAAACGTAAAGAAAAATATTTTCAAAAAGCACCCATATAAAGGAACTACTATTGGAAAAATGGAACACTTAGATGCTGCAACTTTAGAAGAGTTTTTAGCATTCAACAAGAAGTTCTATACTCCTAATAATGCAACTTTAGTTGTTGCCGGAGACATCAATGTAAAAAAAGCTAAAAAATTAATCAAAGAGTACTTCGGAAGAATTCCAAGAGGAGAAGATATCGAAAGAAAATTCCCTAAGGAAGATCCAATTACTTCTCAAATGAATGCCAAAGCTTACGATCCAAACATTCAGATCCCTGCAATTATGCAAGCTTATAGAACTCCTTCAATGAAAACTAAGGATTCTAGGATTTTAGATATGATTTCTACACATTTAAGTACTGGTAAAAGTTCTGTATTATACAAGAAGCTTGTTGATACTAAAAAAATGGCTTTACAGGCCGGAGCTATTAATTTAAGCCAAGAAGATTACGGAACATATATTTTATTTGCTTTACCGTTAGGTAAAACATCGTTAGAAGACTTAAGCAAAGAAATGGATGCTGAAATCGTAAAACTCCAAAATGAATTAATTTCTGAAAGAGACTTCCAAAAATTACAAAACCAATTTGAGAACCGATTCGTAAACTCTAACTCAAGTGTTGAAGGAATTGCCAACTCTTTAGCACGTTATAACGTTCTATATGGAGATACTAATCTTATCAATACTGAAATTGACATTTACAGATCTATTACTAGAGAAGATATTAGAAATGTAGCAAAGAAATATTTAAATCCTAATCAAAGATTAGTGATGGAATATTTACCAGAACAGAAGAAATAATTTCAATATCTAAAAGAACGAAACAACAATCATGAAAACAAAAATATTATCATTCGTAGCAATTATAGTAATGACTTTTGCTGCAAGTGCACAAAGAGATTTAAACAAACAACCGAAACCCGGACCTGCTCCTAAAATTAAATTAGGAAAACCAGAAAAGTTTACACTTTCAAATGGTTTACAAGTAATTATGGTAGAAAACCATAAATTACCAAGAGCATCAGCAAACTTAACCATCGATAATAAGCCTATTTTTGAAGGAGACAAGGCAGGGTTATCAAGTATGATGGGAAGTTTATTAGGAAATGGAACTACAGCTATGTCTAAAGATGACTTCAATGAAAAAATTGACTATTTAGGTGCTAACGTTAATTTCTTCGAAAGTGGAGCATTTGCTTCTTCATTAAAAAAATATTTCCCTGAAATTTTAGCTTTAATGGCAGACGGAGTAAAAAATTCGGTATTCTCTCAAGAAGAATTTGATAAAGAAGTTGAAAGAACTTTAGATGGGTTAAAAAACAATGAAAAAAACGTGACTTCAATTGCTCGTAGAGTTGAAGATTACTTAACCTATGGAAGCAACCACCCATTCGGTGAGTTTACAACTCCTGAGAGTATTAAAAATATTTCTCTTGCTGATGTGAAAAACAATTATAACACATACTACAAGCCAAACAATGCTTACTTAGTTATCGTTGGTGACATCAACCCAAAGAAAACAAAAAAGTTAGTTAAGAAATTATTCGGAGACTGGAAAAAAGGAAACATTCCTGCTTACACAATGCCTCAAACTTCCAATCCATCTACAACAGAAATCAATTTTATTGATATGCCAAACGCTGTACAATCAGAAATTGCTGTTGTAAATAATGTTGATTTAACTTTAGGTGATAAAGAATACTATGCTGCATTATTAGCAAACAACATTTTAGGTGGTGGTGGAACTGCTCGTTTATTCATGAACTTAAGAGAAGATAAAGGTTATACTTATGGATCTTACTCTAGATTAAGTCAAAGTAGATATGCAGGAACATTTAGAGCTACAGCGAGTGTACGTAATATGGTAACTGATAGTGCTGTTGTTGAATTACAAAAAGAAATCAACAAAATTCGTTACCAAAAAGTTTCGGAAGAAGAATTAAAGAATGCAAAAGCTCAGTACGTAGGAAACTTCGTAATGGACGTTCAAAAACCAAGAACTGTAGCTAATTTCGCATTAAACATTGCTCGTTATAACTTATCTAACGACTTTTATGAAAACTACTTAGAAAACATCAATTCTGTAACTTTAGATGATGTTCAAAATGCAGCAATTAAGTATTTCAAAGGTGATAAAGCAAGAATCTTTATTACAGGTAAAGGAATTGAAGTTTTAGATAACTTAGAGAAAACTACTGATTACGCAATCAAGTATTTCGATAAAAAAGGTAATGCTACAACTAAGCCTAAAATGAGTTTACCAATTCCAGCAGGAGTAACAGCAACAAGTGTTGTAGACAAATACTTCGAAGCTATTGGAGGTAAAGATAAAGTGGAAGTAATAAAAACTGTAATGAGTGTATCTAACGCTAAAGTTCAAGGATTTGAACTTACTTTAACAAGTAAATCAGCTGCTCCTAACAAATCTTCTGTTGTTGTTTCAGGAATGGGACAAACATTTAGTAAGCAAGTTTTTGATGGAACCAAGGGTTATGCAGAAGCGCAAGGAAGAAGAAAAGATTTAGAAGGTAAAGATTTAGAGGAAGCTCAAGCTAGAAAATCTCCTTTTGAAGATGAAGCTTACAAAGCTGGAAAATTAGATAGAATTGAACCTGTTGACGGAAACAATGCTTATGTAATTAAGTATAATGATACAGAGATTTACTATGATATGAAATCTGGATTAAAAATTCAGTCCTTAAGAACAGTTAAAGGACCTCAAGGCGAAGTTAAAGTACCAACTACATTTGGAGATTATAAAGAGGTGAACGGAGTAAAATTCCCTCACAAAACAAATGTAAAACAAGGACCAATGGATTTAAACTTTGTCATTAAAGAAATTAAAGTTAACGAAGGTGTTACTGATGCAGATTTTCAATAATCAGAAGTAATACAAATACTAAGAGTCGGAACGAAAGTTTCGACTCTTTTTTTATTTCTTTTTATTCACCAAATAAACTCCAAATAATATAATAACCCCAGCTATTAACTGAATTACACTTAACTTCTCACCATCTAAAATTCCCCAAATTACAGCCACGATAGGAATCAAATAAGTTACTGAAGAAGAAAATATCGGAGAAGAAATTTGGATTAACTTATTAAACATGATTTTCGCAAACCCAGTTCCAATTACAGCTAAAATACATATGTAAAATAAAGCTGGTTCTGTTGTTTCATTCAATTCAAAAGAAGTAAAAAAACCGGTTGTTGCTAATACAATTAATGCAGGAATTATAATTAGAACAAAATTTCCTGTTGTAATTGCTAATGGTTCTAAGTCTTGTAAATACTTCTTAATAATATTCACATTAAATGCATATCCAATAGAAGAAATAATCGGAAATAAAGTAAACCAATAATTTTGATTAGGGTTTAAATCTGCTCCTTTCAAAATTAAAACTAATGTTCCCAATAAACCTACCAATATTCCAATAATTTGTTTCTTTTGAAATAAGAAACCAAAAACCAAAGTACCGACCAATAAAGTATTAAAAGGTGTTAAGGAATTCAATATAGAAGCAATAGAACTATCGATTTTCTCAACCGCAAACGCAAATAAAAAGGAAGGGAAAAGAGTTCCTAAAAGAGCACTGTAAAAAACATACTTCCATTGTTTTTTTTTAATCTTTTTTAAACTCTTAATACCAATTAACAAAAGAAAAAAAGCGGTTATTAATATTCTTAATGCTCCTACTTGTATTGGAGTTAATCCTAAAAGTGCTTTTTTCATTAAAATAAAAGAGCTTCCCCAAATTAAAGAAAGCAACACTAAATACACCCATTTATATTGAATCTTGTTCATCTCGTCGTTTAAAATGTAAAATTCGTCTATTTTAAAGACTTAAAAATCTTTTTTTAATAAATTTGTGAAATAATTAAATAGACGTAAATAATGAAATTATTAAAAGTAGTATTTGTCTTATTCTTAACAGCCTCTATTATTACAAGTTGTAAATCTGAAGCTGAAAAAGGAGAAACTAAAGAAACTAAAGTTGCGAAAGCTGAAATGCTATCTTTAAATGTATCAGGAATGTCTTGCGAGATAGGATGTGCTAAAACAATAGAATCTAAACTTGATAAGAAAGAAGGAGTTTTAGAGGCTAAAGTTGTTTTTGCTGATAGTTTGGCAACTATAAAATATGACGCAGAGAAAATAGATAAAGCTAGCTTAATTGCTTTTGTTGAGGGAGTTGGTGATGGTAACACATACAAAGCTTCAGAATCAAATAGTAAAGATGTTAAAAGTTGCTCTGATAGTAAAAAAGAGTGCTGTAAAGATGAAACTAATAAGCAAGCATGTGCGGAAGATTGCAAGAAAGATAATTGTGCTACTAAGAAAGCATAATTTAAATTCATTTTAAAGAAAAGCGCTCTTATTTGTAGAGCGCTTTTTTTATGCTTTTACCGTATCTTTGTAAAAACATTTTTTGATGAAAAAACACTTTCCTCGAATTGTAAAAATTACCTTAATTACTGTTTATTTAATTTTCTTAGCTGGAGCGATAGTTCGTATGACTGGATCTGGAATGGGATGTCCAGATTGGCCAAAATGCTTTGGATATTACATACCTCCTACCTCGGAAGAACAAATTACTTGGCAAGCAAATAAGGAATTTAAACAGGGAATGATAATTGTTAAAGACGAAGTTTTATTCGTTGCGGAAAGTGATTTAACAACCGGAACCAGCTTTAATCCAAAGAATTGGTCAAAATATACCAAACACGATTACGCCAAGTTTAACAAATATCACACCTGGACTGAATATATAAATCGTTTAATATCTGTTGTTGCAGGATTTGTATTTCTTTTTTTATTGTATGGCGCGTTTCAATTTCGAAAAGAAAACAAAACCATCACAATTATTTCATTTGTCGCTTTCTTTCTTATGCTTTTTGAAGCTTGGCTGGGAAAAACGGTTGTTGATACAAATTTAAAACCAACAATTATTACTATTCATATGGTAATTGGGTTAGTTATTGTTGCACTGCTTTTATACCTACGATTTATTGTAACAGAAAAAAACAACACCTATAAATTTGATACTTTATTCAATAGGTTGTTAATATTCTCTGTGATATTCTCTTTGATTCAAATTGCAATGGGAACTCAGGTAAGACAATTTATTGATGAGCAAGTAAAGCAATTCGGATTTGACAATAAACAATACAGTCTGATGAATCCTAGTTTTAAATTTTACTTCCACCGATCTTTTACAATTGCAATAATTCTTGTAAATGTTGGAATGTTTTATTTGAATCAAGTAAGAAACTTAGGTTACAAGCTTGTAAATTGGATTGTTTTTTTAATTTTCTTAGAAACGATTACTGGAATTTTAATGTACTATGCTGAATTCCCACTAGGTACACAAGCCGTTCATTTACTTGCAGGAGCTATATTATTTGGACTTCAGTTTTACCTATGGTTACAAAGCAGAAAGGTAAAGCGTTTAGCGTAACTGGACATGAATATGATCATCGTGTCTGACCGCTTGACAACCATGAAATCTAATTTTCGAATTATTCAATTTCAATCTACTTTTTAAGTGAGGTTCTATAAATATTTTACTCACTTTTTGATGTTTTAAGAACAAATTAATCAATTCTTTATTGGCCTCGTTAGCAAATTCTAAGTCGAGGTTTATCCTTCCAAAGGTGAGGTATTTAGGAAAATCGTACTGCCAAAAACCTTTTTGCTTACAAACATCAATTTGATTGTATTCCTTTTCTATTGGCTCCTCATAAACTCCATAACCACTAATTGATGGTTTTCTATTAGTTAATTTTCCTTTTCCATCTTTGTACATAAGTGTTACATCAATCTTTTTACCATCGTTATGACTCAAATGTGGTAATAAAGGAAATCCATTAAAAAAAGGAAAATTTGCATCTAAATAAATGAGTTTCGCTCCTGATTTACTCTTTTCATAATTTTCTGCAACAGATTGTAAAACCTCATTCATTTCTGGAACAACATAGTTTCTATTTGTTAAGGTGTAGAGGAAAGATCGTGGCTGAAGATAGTCTGAATTTACAATTCTAACTCTTCCAAAATATGGAGAAATACAAGGAACAACAACAAAGGAAATTATAACATACATCAACAAAAATACGACAAGCTTAATCTTATTATCAAAATTCTTCAAACCGAAAATAACAAGCAAATAAACAACACCTCCAATTTGAGTGAAAACTGTTAGAAATATGATGACTAACAGGTGTTTAACTAGTTTAAAAATCATCCTAGTGCGAATTACATTATAAGCCTTACTTTAAACTATTTAAGTTTTTGTGCAATTGTAGAAGCAATAACTTTATTTTGATTTGCTATGGTATAATATGTATTAATATCTAGTATAATAAAAACAGATTCCTTTTTCATTTTGTCAAGTTTAACCTCTAATTTATAGTTTTGTTTTCTTTTGTCTAATAAATGATTATCCCAACTATTAAAGTCTTTCATTTTTAGATAACAAACAAATTGGAAATCGTTTTTATTGAACTTTCTTTCAGGAATTGATTCTAGATCAGCCTTCAACGGTGATGGATTATGTAAATTATAGTTAAACTTACTTTTAACACCTATTTTCCTAAATCTCTTTTTCAATTGTTTAGATAAATCCAGATAATAATTAATTGAATGTGTATCACCTGAAAATTCAAATAATATAACCTTTGGTTTTGTATAGTTTTCATTTTGCTCGTACTTTATAATCTCAACTTTTTCTGAAAACTCCATTTCAGATTGAGCGTAAATAAAACTCGACATAAAGACTAACGCTAAAAATATCCTTTTCACTTTTGTATTAGTTTTTGATTGCAACATTTATATTGAACAAAATTATAATTTTAAACACGCAATTTTGATGAATTTCCCATACTTAAAGTAAGGGATTTCCTTACTTTTCAATGACACATAAGAATTTTCTGTCTTGGAAGGGTAGATTACTCTTTCCACTGTAATGTTTCCATCATATGAATCATATCTTTTTTGATATAATCCACTGCTGGAAGTACACTATCATAGTTTGGTTTTGTATAGAAAAACAATGATGCTTTTAGAAAGTGTTTTACACTATCGGTTACATGAAATTGAACTTGGGAAGCGGCATTTCCGTGGATAAAAAACATTTTCCCAAACACTCTTTTTTGTTCATCAATGAAGTTTTCGGTATTAGAAATATTATCAGCTTTAATGGTATGTTCAAAAACCAATTTTTCTGCTTCCATTAATAATTCTTTCAAATTATCACTTACTGGCCTGTAGGTAATATCAACAGAGGCTTTTAGTTTTGGGTATTTAATTTTTAACCAATTCTCAGGTAGTTCTTGTACATTACTTTCTGAGGAAATTTCAAATAAATAAGGTCTTTCCGATTCAAATACCTTGTACTTATTTTCTGGATAATTCAAACTTAAATAAGCCTTAGGTTTTGGAATAGTTTCACTACCGCAGCTAACAAAAGCCAACACCAAAAACATTAAAACATACCTATACATTTCTTGTAACTTTTACTTGTTTAATTCTTTTTCTATCAAGTGCTTCTATGGTAAAAACGTATTTTTTGAAGTTTATTTTCTCACCTCTTCGAGGAAATTTTCCCGAAACCTCTAAAATAAATCCAGCTAATGTTTCACTTTCACCCTTTTCCTCTTCAAAAAGTGTTTCGTCTTCATCTAAAACCCTACATAAATCACGAATTGTAATTTTTCCCTCGAAAACAAAATTGTTTTCATCAATTTTAGAATACGTTAAATCATCATTATCAAACTCATCATTAATATCTCCTACAATTTCCTCTATAACATCTTCAAGAGTTACAATCCCACTTGTACCTCCGTACTCATCAACTACTATAGCTAAATGGTTCTTTTTATCTTGAAACTCCTTTAACAAATCATCAAGTTTCTTATTCTCCGGAACAAAAAACGGTTCTCTTAATAAACTCTTCCAATCAAAAGTTTTTTTATTCAAGTAAGCTAATAAATCTTTGGCATACAATACCCCTACAATATTATCAATATTCTCGTGATAAACTGGGTTTCTAGAATAGCCATTTTCTAAAATAATTTTCAGAACCTCTTCATAAGGTGTATCATCAGATATTGCGCAAACATCTGTTCTTGGTTTCATTATTTGTACGGTTTCCGTATTACCAAAAGTTACTATTCCTTCAAGAATTTTTTGTTCATCTTTCGTTGTTGAATCTTCAGATGTTAATTCTAAAGCTTGTGACAATTTTTCTACAGAAAGATTGTTGTTTTTATTCCCTAATCTTCTTTCAATACTATTGGTCAGTCCAATTAGAGGTTTACTTAACGGAGTTAACAAGGCATTTAAGAAATAAATTGGTCCCGACATTAAGTTAGCAAACAGTAAAGATTTTCTACTCGCATAAACTTTAGGTAAAACCTCACCAAACAATAGAATTAAAAAGGTGACTAATCCAACTTGAATGAAAACTTTAATGACTGAGGCCGGTATAATTGTAAACCCTACATCAATTGAAAAATTAATCCCTCCGAACATAAAATCTTCCAACGAAGCAAAAATCAAGACAATTAAAATATTGATAAAGTTATTCGTTACCAGAATTGTACCTAATAACTTTTTGGGTTTTTCAAGAAGTTTTACAACAAGACTTTTTCCTTTGGTTTCTTCATTTAACTCATCTAAATCTGTTTGGGAAAGTGAAAAGAATGCAACTTCTGTTCCTGAAACTAATGCAGAGCATATAAGAAGAACAAACAATGCAATTAAACTCGATGTTGTTATAAATGTAGCGTTAGTTATGAATAAAAAATAGGGTTCTGGGTCCAAATTCTAAATTTTAATTAAACTAAAATGGTAAATCGTCCTCTTCCTCTTTTACAGCAGAAGGATTCGTATTTTGAATCGGTTGTGCCTGATTCATGTTAGAAGGGGAATTAAGTTCTTTTTTCGTCGAAAGGAAAGTCATTTCTTGAACCTGAATCTCTGTAGAATATCTTTTTTGACCATCTACTTCATATTGTCGGTTTTTGATTCTTCCTTCTAAATATACTTTATCTCCTTTGGTTAAATATTTTTCGCAGATTTCAGCTAGTTTATTTCGTACTACAATATTGTGCCAATCCGTATTGGTTACTCTTTCACCTGTTTGACGATTGGTATATGTCTCATTCGTCGCTAATGGAAATCTTCCAATTGCATTTCCTCCTTCAAAATAATGCATTTTAATTTCGTCTCCTAAATGACCGATTAAAATTACCTTATTGATTGTTCCTGACATATTTTTACTATTGTGTAATTTCAAATATACAAATTAAGTTATTTCGTTTTTGTATAATCCTTTAAAAAATTGCTGATCAAAACTGAGGTAGGATATTCATCAATTTTTTTCCAAGGAATAAAATCTCCCTGCATCTTATTTATATTCACAATCCAAAATTTTGTATATAAATGCTGATGTGATAATTTATGTATTACTTCCTTTTGGTTGAATAATGAAACCTCCGCATTGTTAGGAATAAGAGAAATAAAATCTTCATTCGAGACTAATTCGTCAATACTAACACTATTTTTACTTTCTATCAAAGGAAACTGATACAAGCCTTGCCAAATTCCTTTTCCTGTTCGTTCAGAAAAAATAGTTTCATCTTTATCTGTAACGATGACCAAATAATTAAAGAACCTCTTTTTTACTTTTATTTTTTTTAGCTTCACTGGAAGATCTCCAACAATGTTCTTTTCGAAAGCAACACAATTACTAGCAAGTGGACATTCATTACAAAGTGGAATTTGAGGTTTACAATGTAAAGCACCAAAATCCATAATAGCTTGATTATATCTTCCTGGTTCTTCCTCCTGAATAATAGACTGCGCAAGTACTTTAAACTCTTTTATTCCTTTCGTGGTATTTATAGGTTTATCAATTCCAAAAAACCTTGATAATACTCGATAAACGTTTCCGTCTACAACGGCAGCTGGTTCATCAAAACAAATGGATGCAATAGCCGAAGCTGTATAATCGCCTACTCCTTTTAATTTTAGCAGCCCTTCATATGTTTCTGGAAAAACTCCTTTTAATTCATTCGCTACATACTTTGCAGTAAAATGTAAATTACGCGCTCGTGAGTAATATCCAAGTCCTTGCCATAGTTTTAGCACCTCACTCTCTTCAGCTGCTGCCAAGTCGAAAACAGTAGGGAAAGCCTCAGTAAACTTCAAAAAATAAGGTAGACCTTGAGCAACTCGTGTTTGTTGTAATATAATTTCGCTTAACCAAATTTCGTATGGATTTCTCACTTTTCTCCAAGGAAGCTCTCTATTATTTTTTAAATACCAGTTTATCAAAGTTTTATAAAAAAACATTTCTTAAATTTAGGAATTCGAAAATACAGCAATTAATTTATACTTTTTTTAAGAACAATTATTTTACGAATTGATTAATTATCATATATTTGCACGCTCGTAAAAACAAAATATCACAAATAAAATATATATATAATGACAAAAGCAGATATCGTATCGAAGATTTCAGACAAAACAGGAATAGAGAAAGCTGATGTTTTAGCAACTGTAGAGGCATTTATGACTGAAGTTAAAGATTCATTAGAAAGTGGAGATAATGTATATTTAAGAGGCTTTGGAAGCTTCATCATCAAAACGAGAGCTGAAAAAACTGGTAGAAACATTTCAAAAAATACAACTATCAAAATTCCTGCTCACAACATTCCAGCTTTTAAACCAGCTAAGACATTTACGGAAGGAGTAAAAGCTAAGGTTGCAGTTAAGTAAACAATATTAACTCACTCTTATTAAAGAGTCTATAAAACATTATAACTATGCCAAGTGGTAAAAAAAGAAAGAGAGCTAAGATCTCTACGCACAAAAGAAAAAAAAGAGCAAGAGCTAATCGTCACAAGAAAAAGTAAGTAGATATCTACTTACTTTTCTCTTGCTTAAGAAATACACCACGTTCTTTGAAATTGAGGTTATTCAACCTCATTGGTATTTTAAAATACCTGCTTCCAAAATCTTAATCAGTTTACATTCAAATATGTAAACATAAAATTTATTCAGATGAAAACAGAATTAATAATTCGTTCAAATTCTTCTGATATTGATTTTGCCTTGTTACGAGATGGTAGACTTGTTGAATTAAATAAAGAAACAAGCGACAATAAATTTTCAGTTGGAGATATATTCCTAGCCAAAATTGGGAAAGTAATGACTGGATTGAATGCCGCTTTTGTTAATGTTGGGTATCCTAAAGATGGATTTTTACATTATCATGATTTAGGACCACAAGTTTTATCATTAAGTAAATTTATAAAGAAAGTAAGCACAGGTAAATTTAAAGAGTTCACTTTAAAAAACTTCCGTTCCGAAGATGACATCGACAAAAACGGAGGTATTAACGACGTACTAAAATCAGGTCAAAATTTATTAGTTCAAATCGTAAAAGAACCAATTTCTACTAAAGGCCCTAGAATTAGCTCAGAGCTTTCTATTGCTGGTAGATTTTTAGTTTTAGTTCCTTTTTCAAACAGAGTATCGGTTTCACAAAAAATTACCGATAATAAAGAAAAAGAACGTTTAAAGAAATTAGCAAAAAGTATTAAACCGAAAGGTTTCGGACTTATCTTACGCACGGTTGCTGAAGGAAAACGAGTAGCTGAATTAGATAAGGATTTACAAAACTCATTAGACCGTTGGAAAACACTATGCAAACGCATTGCAAACACCAATACTCCAACAAAAGTATTAAGTGAGTTAGATAGAGCATCTTCGATTTTAAGAGATGTAATGAACGATTCTTTTACTAATATTATAACTAATGATGAGAGTTTAAAAATAGAAATAAAGGAATACTTACAAAAGATATATCCTGAAAAAGAAAACATAGTTAAACTCCACAGATCTAACGTTCCTATTTTTGAGAAATACGGTATCGAAAGACAAATCAAAACATCTTTTGGTAGAACCGTTTCTATGAGTAAGGGTGCTTATTTGGTTATTGAGCATACAGAAGCTTTACACGTTATTGATGTAAACAGTGGTAACCGATCTAACAAGGCCAAAAATCAAGAAGAAACAGCGTTAGAAGTTAATTTAATTGCAGCTACAGAAATTGCTAGGCAATTACAATTAAGAGACATGGGTGGTATTATAGTGGTTGATTTCATAGATATGAAAACTGCTGAAAACAGGCAAAAACTATATCAACACCTTAAAGAAGCCATGTCTTTAGACAGAACTAAGCATAAAATACTTCCTCCAAGTAAATTTGGACTAGTACAAATTACACGTCAAAGAGTTAGACCTGAACTCGAAATAAAAACTCGTGAACCTAATCCTAATAAAGATGGTGAAGTTGAAGCTCCAATTGTATTAATCGATAAAATTGAAGCTGAATTAGACCGTATTGTGAATAGTGATGTTCGGTATGAAGATATTACGTTAAATGTTCATCCATTTATTGCTGCATACTTAACTAAAAACTTAAAGTCTATTCGCTTTCAGTGGTTACTTCGTCATAAAAGATGGATTAAAATTATACCTAGAGATGCTTATAAGTACTTACAATATCATTTTTCTTATAGAAAGAAGAATAAGTAATAAGGCATTTTCTTATTAAGAAATTAAATCCTGCTTGTTTCATTACAAGTAGGATTTTTTGTTTTAAAACCAAAAGCCTAAATTAAACAACCAAAAGCGATCATTATGATCAGGAGACCACGCATATTTCAACTCAATTGGCCCTAACAAAGTTTCTACACTATAACCAACAGCATAACCTGATTTAACCTCGTTTAATAATTCACCTCGATTTAAAACATTTTTTCCTATTCTTCCGTAGTTTGCCAAAACACCAAAATACTGTTTTTTAAAAAGTTTATAACGAAAATGAAATTCGGACTTCAGAAATGATTGATCACTCAATGAGGATATATCATAACCATAAAACGGAACGAAGTTATTGATGTAATTTTGATTATTACCTCCTAAACGATAATCAAAAATTTCAGAGTCTTCTTCACCTAAAGTAAAACCAGCTTCAGAAATAAACTCAAAGGTAAGCCGTTCCCAAAAAGTTTGAGCAAAACTTAATCTACCATCAATTTGAGAATATTGGTTAAAACCGATGCTTCCGGGCGCAAAATCATTTAAAGCATCGTTTCTATTAGACAATAAAAACCAACGAAACTTTGCATTGATTGAAAAGCCTTTTGTCGGAAGAGCAATTTTATCATGGGTATCAACATGTAAAAAAGCGAAAGGACTAAAGTAAATACTTTCGTCAAATATTGTTTCCTGATCATTCGTTAAAAATGTATCTGAGGAAACTTTAAGAGCCTTTAACTCAACGCCGGCTCCAAATGCTGTTTTTCTATTAAAAGTAGTTTGCAAATAGACCTTATTCGTAAAATCACGATAGGTTACATTAATTTTATTCAAGTTATTTTCGTTGAATAAAACTTCTGAATTAAACGAGTTGTACCTAGAAGCAAATCCAAAACTTAATAGATCACCATTATCAATCAGATATTCTAAATCGTATCTAATTTTATCTCCTACTACAACATCGAAAGAAAGTTCATCATTTTTAAAAGCTAACTTCTTATTGTTGTAGTTTAATAAAACCCCAGTCTTATAGAGATTGTCATAATGCAAACCAAAACTAAGAAACGATTTGATTTCATTTTCCTTGACGATAATATTTAATTTTTTTCCATGAAAAGAGCTTTCTAAACTATAATCAACTCGTTGAAAATTCTTAGTGGCAGTTAGCGCATTAATTTTTTGGGAGATTTCTTTGTATGAAACTGAATCTCCTTCTTTCAAACGAAGTTTTCCTAAAAGATAACTCTGTGTATAATTTCTATTTCCTTTGAAAACAATTCTATCAATTAGAAAACGTTTATTTCTTGACCTTTTTTCGATCAAACTGTTTACAATCTTATTTTTTTCTTGTTTATTGTTTTCTTGTTTTTTAGCTATTTCCAAAAAAATATCTCTGAACTCTTTTGCTTTTCGTTCACCTTCTTTAAGAATCGCATCTTTATCATCAAAAGAAACCACACTATATCCTTTTATATCAGGATGAATATGAACATCTAACTTTTTAATCTGCTCATCGGTCTTTCGATACATTTGAAAATTTACAATTTGACTCAATAAAGAAGCTACAGACGTCAGTTGATCTCTTTGTAATAAGGTTCCTTGAACATTGACACCAATGATAATGTCAACTCCTTTCTCCTTCATTATATCTACAGGGAAATTATTTGCTACACCACCGTCAACAATTAATCTATTATTTACTTCAACAGGATTCAATAACGTTGGAAAAGAAGCTGTTGCTCTCAGCGCTAATGGTAAAGAACCATTTTCTAAAACAACTTCTTCACCAGTTTCAATATCTGTACCGATACAATAAAAGGGAATTGGAAGTTTAGAAAAACTTGAAATTTCGTCTACTGGCGATAATATTTCTGTCAGTAAGTTTAATACATTCTGACCCTTAGATAACCCCAAGGGTAAACCAATATTTCCTCTATTCACTGGAAGTGTTACGGCTGTTTTTTCCATAAAAGCCTTCTCAAAATAAGTTTTTTCTTCTCTCGGAACATTATCTTGAATTACAGAGAAGAAATCAATCTCACGAATCAAAGTCTCAATTTGATCAGCCGAATATCCGGCACAGTACATTCCTCCAATTATAGCTCCCATGCTTGTACCACCAATGTAATCAATCTTTACATTCGCGTTTTCTAACTCTTTCAACACACCAATATGAGCAAATCCCTTTGCTCCACCTCCACTTAAAACCAAACCAACTTTTAGTCGATCTTGGGAAAATCCAACAAACAACCAAATACTAAAAACTAAGGTTAGTGTTTTTTTCATACAGCTACTTTTTAGCGTGGAAATACTGATGAATTTTTTGAGCTCTAGCATTTCCAACAACTTCAATTAACTCTTGTAAGGTAGCATTTTTTACTCTTTTTGCTGATTTAAATTTTCGTAATAGATTTGTAATGGTTTGCTTTCCAACATCTGGAATCATTTCTAATTCTGATTGAATAGCACTTTTACTTCGCTTATTTCTATGAAATGTAATACCAAATCGGTGGGCTTCATTTCTTAGATACTGAATAATTTTCAAAGTCTCAGACTTTTTGTCTAAATACAAAGGAACACTATCTCCAGGATAATATATTTCTTCTAATCTTTTTGCTATACCAATAATCGCAATTTTTCCTCTTAGACCTAATAAATCTAAACTTTTTAATGCCGAAGATAGCTGTCCTTTTCCTCCATCAATAACAATTAACTGTGGTAACGGCTTGTCTTCTTGAAGTAATCTTTTATACCTACGAAAAACTACTTCTTCCATAGAAGCAAAATCATCTGGACCTTCGACGGTTTTAATATTAAAATGTCTGTAATCTTTTTTACTCGGCTTTCCTTCTTTAAATACAACACAGGCTGCAACAGGATTTGTTCCTTGAATATTTGAGTTATCAAAACACTCAATATGAACAGGCTCTTCTTTTAAACGTAAGTCTTTTTTCATTTGCGCCATGATTCTTTTCACATGACGATCAGGATCAACAATTTTTATTTGTTTGAATTGCTCTTGTCTGTAATACTTAGCATTTCGCAAAGAAAGTTCAACAATTCTCTTTTTATCTCCTAATTTAGGAACTGTAACTTTGATTTTATCTCCCAGTTCAACTTCAAAAGGCACATAAACTTCGCGAGATAATGAACTAAATCTCTGGCGAGTTTCTACAATAAAAAGCTCTAATAATTCCTTATCTGTTTCATCTAACTTCTTTTTAATTTCTGTGGTATAAGACTGAATGATAGAACCATTCATGATTTTAAAGAAGTTAGCATAACCATGTGTTTCATCTGAGATAATTGAAAATACATCCACATTATTAATAGTTGGATTTACAATTGTTGATTTTGCTTGATAATTTTGAAGTGAAACAAGCTTTTCCTTAATTAACTGCGCCTCCTCAAAATTCATTGCTGCTGCATATTCCATCATTATATTATGCAAACTTTCAAGACTTTCCTTGAAGTTTCCTTTTATAATACTACGTATTTTCTTGATGTTATCCATGTAAGCTTCTTCATCTTGATAAGCTTCACAAGGACCTTTACAATTCTTTAAATGATACTCTAAACATACTTTGTACTTTCCAGAATCTACTTTAGGTTTGCTTAAGTCATAATTACAAGTTCTTAAAGGGTACAGTTGCTTTATTAAATCCAACAAATTATGAACTGTTTTTACACTTGTATACGGACCGTAATATTCTGAACCATCCTTAATAACTCTTCTGGTCAAAAACACACGTGGGAAACGTTCTTTTTTAATGCAAATCCATGGATATGATTTATCATCTTTTAATAATACATTATACCTAGGTTTATATTTTTTTATAAGATTATTTTCTAATAAAAGTGCATCAGTTTCTGTATTAACAACTATGTGCTCAATACGAACAATCTTTTTTACGAGTACTCTTGTTTTACCATACTCATGATTCTTAGTAAAGTATGACGAAACTCTTTTCTTTAAATTTTTTGCTTTACCCACATAAATAACAAAATCATCTTTATCGAAATATTGATAAACCCCAGGAGAATGTGGCAATGTTTTTACTTGAAGTTCTAAAGATGTTGGCATAGAACGAAATTACAATTTTTTCAAATTAGAAATACTATCGGCCATAATTAACGCATTATAAGCATTAATCACTTTACCCGATTTAGAAAGTTTATTTATAGGAATTGTTTTCTCTATCTTTTCTATATCTGGATTACTTACTTCTAATTTAAACTCTAATCCAGAATCCATTAAAATTTGTTTTATTTGAGCAGCTTTAAGATTCGGATATTGTTGATAGATTAAACTTGCTATCCCAGAGGTTAAAGAAGCAGCTAATGAAGTTCCAGTGTCTAATCTAGAAATATTATTAGGAAAAGTGGTATAAATATCTTCAGCTGGAGCAAAAGCATCAACATCAATATTCCCATAATTACTATATACTAATCTAAACTCTTTATTTAACTTACTCGTAATTCCACCAACTAAAATAAAGTTGTTTACATATTCTTTCCCATTATTAATATTATCATTTGGAAAGTAGTTATTGACTTCATTTAAATCGTAATTCCAATTTCCTGCTGATGAAACAATCAAAACATTATGCTCTTCAGCATACTTCATTGCGTCTAAAACCCATTGTGTATTTACTGAGAATCTTTTACCGAAACTCATATTAATAATATTTGCACCATTATTCACTGCATATTTAATTCCAACTGCAATATCTTTATCGCTTTCATTACCAACTGGGGTTATACAAACGGGCATAATATCAACCTTATCATTTACACTTAAAATTGAACCACTGATTTCTGTTCCATGGTAAAAGAAATCAGTATTATTATTAACCAATTTATTTCCGTAGATGATATCATTTATATCTTCAGGATCGTCTTCTGTTAAAGCACGTTCATCATAATCGAGATTCAGCATTTTCACTTCTCTTGCTTCTGCCTTTAACTTATAGTTATTCATGTACTGTCTAGAAAAACCATAATTGATAAAATTGCTCTTTATCAAAATAGAACGCTGTAATTCCTTATCATTCGGGTACAACTTTTTTAAACTATCCAAGGATACAATTTTGAACTGCTTTTTTGGGAAATATTTGGCCAAATGGCTCTCTACATTATTTAATGAATTAATAAGCATATTTGAATAATCAATATCTTCTTTTGCATACTTTTTCATTTTTTCGAACCTTTTCTTAGCAGCCAAATAATAATTGTACTCCTCTGAATCTATACTATCAGTGTCTTTTAAATTCTTATATTTCGGAGCTAATTTTTTAACAACTCTTGTATATGAATATGAAGTAAATGTATTGTTCTCCCCATTTTTAGCTCCTAAGAAATTCCAACCGTTGATATCATCTATGTATCCATTTTTATCATCATCAATTCCATTATTAGGAATTTCGTCTGGATTGAGCCATACATTATTCTTTATAACACTATGGTTAATGTCAACTTCTGTGTCTAATACGGCTACTATTATTCTCTTATCAGGATTTTTAAACTGAAAACTATCTCTTAACCTTTCTATACTTAACCCTGGAATTGTATCTAATAAAATATCTTTCAGAAACCAGGTTTCTTTTTCTTTTTTAGTGAGATCTTTATTTTTAGTAATCAGGCTTTTCTGTAGTGAAATTGGAGTAAACTTCTTTTCTTGTTTTTTACAACCAACTATTATAGATATAATGAAAATTAAATATACTCTTTTTAAAGCCATTTTTGATGAAATTTAAAATCAAAGAAACTACAAATAACTAAGAGATAAAAGGCATTTTTAATGAATCCTTTTTTATAAAGTCTTTTTAAGTTGAAGAAGCTTTAGTACCAAATTTATAAAAACTCTCTAAAAAAAGAGTTTGACTCTTTATTTAAAAAAGTTGATCTCTGAGAAAACAATTTTCTCACATGTAAACAAAGGCTATAATCTAGAAAAGATTAGTGATGCTTTATTATCAAAAGCCTATGCTTATAGTTTACTAGCAAAACATATTCTTATCAATAGTAGAAATTATCCTCATTATAAAAAATCATCATTATTAACAGAAGCAGGAAAAACTTCTTTAATTAAAAAGATGAAAACAGAAATTGAAAAACGACACTTAAAAATTGCGGTAAACTTTTCCATTCCGAAGCAACAAAGAAAATCAAGACAATTGGAATTAGGATTAAAAGGAGCGGGTGATGTTCTTTTGGATCTAGAAACCAATAACCAACCAACAATAGCAACAACTGTTGTTGCTCCTGTTGTTATCAAGGAAGAAGAAACTCAGGTACAAAACAACAAATTAGCAACTACTGTTGACAATATTTCATCTACTCCGGTTATAGACATAACAAAGAATGAAGAGTTAAGTGAATACGAAAAGAAGATGCAAAAACTTGGTTATATAAAAGCTACTTCGGCTCCAAAACAAGCATCCGGAATTTCTAGATTACTAGGAGAAATTAGAAAATTTCTACAGAATATTTACCCTACAAAGAGCTAATTCTTATCAAAGGAAATAAACACTCCAGTAAAAGTTAATTAGCTATGCAAATAGCAAATGGCTTTGGAGAACTGAACAAGAAAGTGGTTTATATTGACTATGAACAAGGAGGAATGGAATGTAAGGACACTATCGATTCTTTAAACCGAAATACAACTCCCCAGGGAAAAAGAAATATTTTAGTTAAAGGTTATGTTGAAAAACCAATGCAAGAGCTAAAGGCGATTAGTCAAATTAACGATGTTATTGTTGCCGATTCAGTTACCGATTTAAAGATTACAGCAGATCAATTAAATGAGTAAAGGAATCAATTTCCAGAAGTGATTTGGGTTTTTATTTCTCAGGTAAAAGAGAATGGCAGAATGTATGGAGGTAACAAAATGGCGCATAATCCAACTAAAATCATCTATTGTCATAGTAATAAAAACTACGAAAAACGTTTTGCAGAATTAGAAAAAAATAGAGGTAATAGTTTGGAGGTTACCTACAACATCTTTGAAAAGAAAGCAACTTTACCTGAAGAAGAAAGTAGAGATAATATAATTATCGATTTGTAAACTTTGTCTTTGTTTTATCCATTATAACACCCTATTGAGAATTTCTGTGGGGTGTTTTTTGTGTTTAAAAAAACTATTTGGAGTTAATTAAATTTTCAATACTTTTGAAAAAACACCCTGATAAATAAAAACACTAAAAAAACACAAAAGTTCCTGTTATCCGGAATATTTAATCGATAAATAGGAATATTTATACAGATATAACGAGTTGTACACCATATGAAAAACGCATTCGTAATCATATTGACCTTAATTGGATTTTTAGCATTTGGACAAGAAAATAATGTTGACCGAATAGATAGAAAAGTGAAATTCATAGAATCAGATTCCACACTCAATGAAACTGAATTTGATTGGGTTGAATTAACTGGAATTACAACAGATGGTGGCAGGATTTTAAAAGTTTGCCGGAATGAAAAACAGATTTGTAAAATAGTTGAGGAAATCGGACTTTCTTACGGTCGAATAAGGACAATTATTTATCTAAATAAGGGAATTCCAATTAAGATAATAGAAACGGAAGAAAACTTTGGTCACGAAAATGGAGAACTGAATTACAAAAAATTGAATGAAGTTTTTAGAGCTACTATTCACATATTTGATTGGGAAAATGACGAGAGCACAATAGTTCGAACTGGAAAAAGAGTTTTAAGCGAAGGTTCTTGCTCAACTTTTGATTATGAGTCGACGATTGAACGCGCAAAAAAAGCAACAATGGAATGAAAAAATACGGTGTACAACAACATGTATAAAACATAACTAATATAGGCTTTCCGAAAGGTTTTGTTTATTTAGTAAGACCGCCAAATTTTTAAATTTGGCTTTTAAAAATGATAAGTTAAATTTAAAAATTCAGCTCTGTGTTATTCCGAAAAGTTAGTGTCTTTTTAATCGCTACGTTTCATACACAGAACGTTGCCATTAATTTAAAAACTGAACTATGAAACAAAAGTTATTATTAGCATTATTACTGATTTTTTCCATAAAATTATTTTCTCAAGATTCGAAATTAAGTGTTGAAGCAAACTTTCCAATTCCAATCGGGGATAACTTTTTAGGAGAAAATTATGGAGGAATTGTTGATATTGGAGTAAAATATAGTTTTTTGGAATTGAAAATATTTGATATTGGAGCTTCAATAAACGGAGGATTTCTTAAAAACTCTAAAGCTGATAGTAATAATTCATTCGACGTAAATGTTTATCCCATACAACCTAGAATTTTTGCTGAATTTAATATTGAAAAATTAAGTAAACTTCATCCTCAAATTGGATTAGGGTATTCTTTTCTGATGTTTAAAGCACAATCAAACGGAATTAATCCTGATTTTCTTGAGACAAATATTGACCGAACGGAAAGTGGTGTAAATTTGAATTTAGGTTTATCTTATGATATTACAGATAAGCTTTTTATACAAGCACAATATGATTTTATAAAAATTGGCGTTGACAATGATGTCCCTGACATCAAGTATAACACGAATATTAATATATTGAAATTCGGATTAGGTTTACGTATATGAAAAACTAATGGCAACACCGTTTATAATTCATTGCTAGTATTCGCCTAATTACGAAAACCCTCTCGGACTTTCTATTCGGTTTGTATTTGCTAAATTAGTTGCAGAAACACGCAACGAAATCATACACCAACACGTTGGTGGTAATTAAAATGAAGAACTTAATAATATTATTTTTTACAATTCAAATTCAAGCTCAAAATTGGATTGGAAATAAAAATTTTGTCGATTTATACGAACAGAGCGATGTTGTTATAATCGGCGTAATTACTAATATCGAAAATCTAAAACAAGACACTACAAAAACTTCGCCTTTCAGAATGCCATTAAAAAGTATGACCTTGACTTCTGCAATAAAAGTGAAAGGAAATACAGATAAAACTAAAATCTATTACAAAGATATTTTTAATGGTTGCGGTTATGCACCAGTACTTTATGAAAATGTAGAAAGTCAAGAAACTATAGTTTTCGGAAAAATTAAAAATGATAGTATATTTCAAATAGGCAGTATGGATGAAAACCCAATTGAAATTGCCAAAGCTTTGACTGAATTTGATAAAATCAAATCAGATATAAATTCGAAAAATTTCACAAATTGGTTCTGTCAAACTGTAAAAAACAAAGACCTTTTTGAACTTTTAAATAATAACATAACATTTGAGCAGGAACCAATATATTCTAAACTGAATTTGCTAAAGTTCTCGACTGAACAAAGAAATGAACTTTATGATGTTATTGAATCTTTCGAGCGTTATGATTATGACAATGAGGGTATAATTTCAATTCTCGTAAAATATAAAGACCAAAGGTTAAAATCAATCTTAAAAGATTTTATTATCGGACTTCGAAAAGAGCCATATTCAGGGATTGATGACTTAATGGAATATTATTATGATATCACAGAAAATAAGGAACTAAAAACATTAATTACTGAATTCGACAATGATTCTCGAATGAAACAGAGAATTAGTGTAATTAACGAATTTATCAATAAAATATAACTACCACCAACAATGGCTATAAGTAATTGCTTGTTCTCGCCTACTTCTGAAAATCCTCGCGGATTTTCAGTTCAGTGCTTACTTGCAAAGTTAACCGCTAAACCACGCAACTACACATAGCCGAGACCGTTAACTATCATTGTCGAGAATTATGTGAAGTTCTCCTTTTGATAAATCAAAGTCAGTTGCAAAATTGTACTTTTCAAGAGTAATTCCAGCTTTGTCCTTTTTTTAGAGAACTAAACGTTTTTTGGTTTGGATCATTTGCCAATCTCCTAATTTCTTAATTGTCGGTTCTTGTTTTGTGTTTGAAAAGTCTCTGGCTCGTTCCGATAACTTGGCTCACTTTTTACTTTTGAGTAGAACCTCATCGTATTTTTAGCCAATTCTCGCTGAACGTTCTGATCCGTTCTTTTTCTAAAAAAAGGCTTTTTACAACAATCAAATTACGCAAACTAAATGCAAGTAAGGCTTGTAACTATTTATCTTTTTTTGGCTGATAATTGTGCTTGTTTGTAAACCTTTAGATTTGCATTCTGTCTCGTTTGCTTTCAGTGTAAAATTTTCTAAACGCTTTGAATTTTGGCTAGCGTTCTCCAACATTAGTTAACAGCGTGTATAAAAAATTGCTGCATTCTCTATAAATCAAAAATTATATTTACTTTTAAATCATGAAAATGAATGAAAAATTGCTACCAAAATCATCGCAACTTTTCATACACAATTACGTTGTAGCAAATACCAGAAAAACAAATTAACCAAATGGAAATAGGACTAATAATCACGATTTTAGTTTTAGGAATTGCGCTTTTCATTGTAATAAACCAATGTAAAAAAGTAAAGGCTAAACTAACTTCTGAAATCGAAAAAAAGAGTACGGAAATATCTACAAAAATTGAGGAAAATAGTAAGCTCAATTCTGATTTGGAAAGATTTAGTGGAATAATATCTATTGAAAGTGAGATTGAATCAAAAAACAAAGAATTTTCAGAAATTCAAGCCAACGCAACAGAATTAAACGATAAATTTATTATTGCAAAATCAATTTTTAAAGAACTAGAAAAGGACATTAAAATTTATAAAAATGATTTAGAATTTATTGAGCTCGGAATTTATGAACCGATTTTTGATTTAGAAACGTCCGAAGCATACAAAGAGAAAATAAGGGATGTTGTAAACAAACAAAAACAACTTATAAAAGGAGGAAATGCTTGTGTTTGTAATACAGAATGGGTAGTTGGAAATAGTCGAAAACAAGGAGAAATAATGACTCGAAGATATATCAATTTAACTTTGAGGGCATTTAATGGAGAATGTGATTCATTAATTTCTAAAGTCCGCTGGAATAATGTAAAACGTTTTGAAGAAAGAATAAAAAAAGCTTTTAACGCAATCAATAAACTTGGGAAATCGAATAATACATTTCTTACTGATAAATATTTAAAGTTAAAACTCGATGAACTTCATTTAGTTTATGAGTTAGCTCACAAAAAATATCAAGAAAAAGAGGAAGCAAGAGAAATAAGAGCCCAACAGCGAGAAGAAGAAAGAGCACAGCGTGAATTCGAAAAAGCTCGCAAAGATGCTGAAATAGAAGAAAGGCGTTACCAAAAAGCATTGGAAAAAGCAAAAAAGGATTTAGGATTAGTTAGCGGAGAAAAATTAGACGAATTAAATTCTCAAATCGCTCAATTAGAACAAAACTTAAAAGAAGCAAACGAAGCAAAGGAAAGAGCAATTTCGAGAGCACAGGAAACAAAATCTGGGCACGTTTATATAATTTCTAATCTTGGTTCATTTGGAGAAAATGTTTATAAAATTGGTATGACAAGAAGACTTGAACCAATGGACAGAGTAAAGGAATTAGGAGATGCTTCTGTACCTTTCACATTTGATTTACACGCTATGATATTTTCAGAAAATGCACCCGAACTTGAAAATTTATTACATAAAGAATTTGATGATAGGCGTATCAATAAAGTTAATTATAGAAAAGAGTATTTTAATGTAACATTGGACGAAATCGAACAAGTTATTAAAGACAAATACGAAAAAGAAGTTGACTTTATTAAAGTTTCGGAAGCTCAACAATTCAGAGAAACACAATCAATTATAAAACAACTTGAGCGAGTAAAGAATGAACAAGCAGAAAACGAAGTTGAAAAATATCCTGACAGCTTGTTCTGAAAAATGTACTTGCTACAACATTATATAAAAATAATAGCGGTTTAATCGCTAAAACGAAATGAAATTTATAAATCAAAAGACAGTAACAAACCGAAAAGTAAGTGCGTAAAAGACCGCTACTATTCTTATACGTTACCGTTGTGTGTAATTTAAAAAGACCGAATAGAAATCAGAAATTAATGCAAAAAATATACTTAATTCTATTGATTTTCTTCACTCTGAGTTTTAGAGAAAAACAAAAAAAGAATATTCCCGGAAAGAAAGAACAAACTGAAATTGATTTAAAAGAAGTAAAAACTAAAAAAGCTGAATTAAATTATACAACTTCAGTTACAGATGTAGCTTTAAAATTCATTAATGACTACGTTTCTAATTGTAATAAAATGAAAGCGCAGATTGGAATTATTGAATTTGTTAATACTCATCCAAATGTTAGTAAAGAATTTAAAACTGAACTGATAAGAATGATTGAGGAAGCTGAAAAAGCAGACCCTGAACATGGATTGGGTTTTGACCCGATTTTTGACGCTCAAGATTGCCCTGATGATGGATTTAAACTTTCAGAATTTGACTCAAAAACAAATTACTTAACCGTGGAAGCTATAAATTGGAAAGGATTTACAATAACAATGAAAATTAAGGAGCTTGATAATAAATGGTTTGTTGAAGGTTGTGGAGTAGTAAATATCCCAAAAGATAAACAAGCAAAACGATAAAAACTACACACAACAACACCTAAACTGCATTAAAACGCAGCTTAGCCAAACCGTTAGCTACAAGGCAAATGAAACACTTTAAGAAAATATCATTTTTAGCTCTCGTTTTAGGTTGGATTGGACAAATAATCACGCACATTATTTGGTCGAACTTGAGATATGAAAGTGCTTCTGGTGGAGACACAGGAGTTGTGATTTTTTGGTCTTCATTTTTTCTACTAATTTACTACGGACTATTCATCCTTATACCGAGAAAACAAATTGTTAAACTTTCCGAGCACATTGGAATTTTGAACTTTACACTATTATCTGGCATTTATGCATTAATTGGATTTACAATTTTGATTGGCTGGGGATTTTTAATGTCTAGCAACTTTTTGGGAGTTTTTATAGATGCCTTTGTTTGTGGACTGATTTTCGGGCTGACTTTTCATCTGATTTGGAATAATAAAAAGAGGAATGAATTAAAGCAAATACACTTAATTCCAATTCTGACTTTACCGATTCTCTTTTTATTAATTTATTTATTCGCTTTCCCGAAATTATTACCATCACTTGCATATAATGCTGTTCCGCAATATGTGAGACACGATATATTAAAAAATACCATTCCAAAATTCAAAGTTGGAGATGAATTATCGGAATTACAAAAAGCATTGCCTGGTGAATTTGAATTTGACGATTGTTATGGGAATCGAGGTGCAATGTTAGAAAACTTCCAATATGTAATAGAAGTAAATTGTTGTAAAATAGTAAGAATTGAATACGGACCAAGGCAAAAAACTGGATATACAATGGGCGGAAAAAGAAAGCCCTGTAGCTAACAATGTATAACCGCAATTACGGCGGATTCGACTACGTCCGAATCCACTCGGAATTACGAGTGTCAGAGCCTAA
This sequence comes from Tenacibaculum sp. SZ-18, assembly GCF_002813915.1. Taxonomy (NCBI): domain Bacteria; kingdom Pseudomonadati; phylum Bacteroidota; class Flavobacteriia; order Flavobacteriales; family Flavobacteriaceae; genus Tenacibaculum; species Tenacibaculum sp. SZ-18. The sequence goes on from NZ_CP019335.1 coordinate 3,475,088, forward strand.
CCGAAAATTAACGCATAAAAACTCGTAACTGACGGTTATACGAGACCGTTAACTATCATTGTCGAGAATTATGTGAAGTTCTCTTTTTGATAAATCAAAGTCAGTTTCAAAATTGTACTTTTCAACAATAATTCCAGCTTCGTCCTTTTTTTAGAGAACTAAACGTTTTATGGCTTGGATCATTTGCCAATCTCCTAATTTCTTGATTGTCGGTTCTTGTTTTGTGTTTGAAAAGTCTCTGGCTCGTTCCGATAACTTAGCTTACTTTTTACTTTTGAGTAGAACCTCGTCGCATTCTTAGCCAATTCTCGCTGAACGTTCTGATCCGTTCTTTTTCTAAAAAAAGGCTTTATATAAAACTTAAAATGCGCAAACTAAATGCAAGTAAGGCTATTGACTATTTATCTTTTATTGACTGACAATTGTTCTTGTTTGAAAACCTTTAGTTTTGCATTCTGTCTCGTTTGCTTTCAGTGTAAAATTTTCTAAACGCTTTGAATTTTGGCTAGTGTTCTCCAACATTAGTTAACAGCGTGTATAAAAAATTGCTTCTTTCTCCATAAATCAAAAATTATATTTACTTTTAAATCATGAAAATGAATGAAAAATTGCTGCTAAAATCATCGCAACTTTTCATACACAATTACGTTGTATGTCATTTAAATAAAAATATATTGAAGAAATATAATTCACCTAAATTAAAGATTAATCTCAAAAATAAAATTATAGATGTTTTTGGAATGGTAGTATTCTTTTTTCCTCTGGTTAATTTTGTTTATCAATTAATATTTGGAAAATCGAAGATAGAAACAGACACAATTTTTATCGCTATTTTGATTTTAGCTTTGTTTAGTTATCTTGGAACTGTTTGTTTATATAGGTTTTTTAATGGAATTGTAAAAGTTCATTTTGAAGATCAATTTATAATCATAAGTTACCCATTATTAATGAAAAAAATGAATTTTCAATTAAGAGATTTAAAAGGTTATTCTATTCATGAAAACTTTGGACGATTTCCTTCAGAATCTTTAATTTTGTTTTTTAAAAATGAAAAGACTATCGAATTAAATAGTCGAGATATAAAAAATATCAAGGATTTTAAAAGTTTTTTCAAAAAAAGATTTAAAAATTTAGGAGAATGTTATTGTATAAAAGGTTATGATTTAAAAAGAACATTCAAATTAATGAAAAAATAACGACATACAACAAAGCGTAAATTTCATTTTTTGCCGCAGGCGCAACACAAAAAGCGAAACTTACGCAAACCGTTAGCCACAATTAAAAAAAGATAATGAAGCAGACAATAACAACACTACTCTTCACACTACTATCCTTGACGGTAATGGCTCAAGACGACCTAACAACGGAAATCAAAAGTCTTTATAACAATCAGAAGTATGACGAGATTATTGTAAGTCATGCAGCTGAAGCAAAGAAGTACCCAGCAAAAGCTATTTACTACATAGGAATGGCTTATTACATGAAAGCTGACGACAATAATTGTGTTAAGTACATGGATATGTCAATTGACAAAGACCAAAGCGACCCTGACGCATACTACATAAAGGGTATGACATATAATTACATGGGGCAATTTGACAATGCTATAAAATCCTTCATAAAAGCCATAGAACTCAATAATACCAGTGGTTACTATTACAGTGGGCTCGGTGATTCTTATCTCAGCCAAGACGAACTTGACAAAGCACTTGAAGCCTATCAAAAGGCAACAGAACAAGAAAATGCACCAGACAGACCTTTTTCAATGATACCTCAGATTTACAATTCACTAAATCAAAAGGACAAAGCTTTAGCGGCATTTTATGTCGCCAAGGATAAAATATCAAAAGAGACTGACTCATATATCAATGTGCTATATAACATCGGGCTTTTTGAACTACTTGCAGAGAACTATGAAAAAGCCGAGACAGCCTTTACCGAGCTTGTTGAACTCGCACCTAACGACTATCATTCATATGCTAAGCTTATTCAAATTCACTACGCTCGCAAACAATATGACAAAGCAGAGCCATTGAAAAAGAAACTTTATGATGCACATAGCGAAGGTCTGCTCAAGGACAATATGAAAGACATGTTCTGCTTTGACCAATTCAAGTGGAATGACAAACTCATCCAAGTATTTGAAAGGTTTGCAGAACCCGAAGGGAAATTATACTATAAACACCTTTTCTATGTGGTAAACAAGGACAGTGAAATTGAATACCGCATTCAAACAGAGAATTCTGTAATCTCAGTTGAACTCGGAGGACCTAAGTATGTACTCGGCATGGACAAAGGGGACACTCATTCAACATTCAATGTTGGTTTTAATGAGGACTTCAACTATAACTACTTAAAAAGTACTGTTATTGAGATTTTAGAAGGAAAATTAAAACCGGGTGCTTCATCAAGACCAGGAAAAAAATAAAAATAACTGTGGCTAACACTGTATATAGTGCATACCCTTCGGGATACGCACCATACACGGAACGTTGTGGTGCATTTGAGAAACTATGAAAAAAACAATAATATTAATTGGAATAATTTTATTTATTAGTTGTAAAACTGAAAATAATAAATCTGAAAAACTCACTTCTGAAATACCTCAAGTGAATGACCAATTTCAGAGTTTTATTAACCAATTTCCTGAAATTAAATTACCAATAAAAATTAAAGGTTGTGAAGATGATTTTCAACCATTAACTGAACTGAAAAAGGAAATAAGTTCACCTTATGAAAAAGAACCTTATTATGCTTTTGGAAAGATTAATACAAATGGAGCTTATATTGCTACAATTAGTCTTGGAGCAGCAGATTGTTTTTTACCAATATTGACAACTTATGAACTAAATGGAGAAAGAATTGACTCAAAAACTATTGCAATTGGTGGTTGCGGACAAGGACCTTGTTTTGAGTGCGAAGAACTAGTAGAGATAGATGAAGAGTTAAATGTTTACATTGCGAATAATTTAAAGTATTACGAATGCAATGAAGATTATGAAGAGATTAAAGGAACAAAAAAGGAAGAAACAATTTATAAAACTGGAAAACTTACACAAAAAGGAAAAATCGAATTGACCAAAGAACTGAAAAAATAAAAACGACACCACAACAATATGTAAAATGCATTAAAACGCATTTTACACTAACCGTTAGCTGCCATTGCAATGAACAAAATTTATATTCAAAATAACTTGATAACTTATGAAAGTGAGTTCGATGGAAGACATAGAGATGGCCTTTGGACCGCGCATAAAGATCAATCTTGGATTTTAGATTTAGAAAAGGTAATCTCAATCGTAGGAATAAACTGTATGGATGGAGATGATGATAGTTATTTTATTGGATTTATTGATATCGATTTAAAGAAATACTTCTTAAATATTACATGGGGAATTGATGGTTTTGAAATAATCAAACCACTAATTGAGGAAAAATTTAAAACAGAATTAACAAAATGGAGGATTCACTTTTATGATGATGCAAAAATTCTTTATCCTGAATCTTTAAAAAACGAAAAGTTATACAAAAACTCATTATGGAAAAGTTTAAGAAAATTAATGCTTCTTGATCACGTAGCAGATGGAAAATTAAATGATAATATTTTTAAAAAAACGTCAGCTAACAAAGCGTATAGTTAATTGCTATACCTTTCTAAACCAAAGGCAAGTGATTTTTTATAAAGCTAGTGTTTAGCTAAAAAAATGTACATTTAAACACGCAACAAACCATACACAAAACGTTATCTGTAATAAGAAATAAATGAAAAACTTAATAATAATTATAGGCTCAGTTTTAGTTGTATTAGGTTGTCAAACCAAACCAGAAGAAAAGCCGAATTTAGAAGGCGACCTATATTATACTTGGTTGAAATTAGGTAGCTTTTATCAACAACCTGATAGCCTCTATCAAAATTATACCGAGTTAAGAGATAGCCTTGGGATTGAAGAACTTAGAAAACAGGATTCAATAGGAACGTCTCATATTGAATTATTAGAAAAACACGATTTAGTAAAAAGTCCCTTTATATACCTTAAAACTGACTCTGATTCCACCTTCATTGTTTATTTGACTGCCAAAGACTATGCACCAATTACGGAATACACATATCAGAATTTGATTGATAACAAGCAGAAAGTCAGATTGAAATTAATAACAGAGCAACTGACTGATAAATTACGGATTTGTAAAAAAGTCATCTCGATTGAGAAAATTGCAGGTAAGACTTTACAAAAACAGAAGAAATTTAAAATAGAAGAATACAGATAACACCACCTAAACTGCATTAAAACGCAGCTTAGCTAAACCGTTAGCTTGCATTGAATAAAATGGAGAAAATTATAGATAAATATCTTGACGAACTTATATCAATTGAGTTGAATAAACTTCCAGGACAGATAGTATCGGAAATGTCTGACCCTAATCAAGATAAAAATGAAGAATGGAGAATTTGGAATCCAATTCAAAGCACAGTCACTGATGAGGAAATAAAAGAATTTGAATCAAGACTTGGTCACAATCTGCCTGAATCTTATACGAAATTCCTAAAGCATAAGCATTTCTACGAACTTCAAATTGGAGAATGCTCATTTTGCGAGCATCCTGCCAGAATTTGGAGAGCTTCACTGTCCGAAATGATTTTTGACGGATATCCAAGAGAGTTTTTAATTGATACAGGAAGAATACCGTTTGCAAACTGGAGTGATTGGGGATTATTGTGTTTTGATACAACTGTTGAAAATCAAAACAGCGACTATCCTATTGTTCTGTGGGATCACGAAGTTTTTGATGAGTTTGAATCAAAGTATTCCAATTTTGACAATATGATTATTGAATTAGATAAATATGAAAAAGAAAACGCAAGCTAACAAGGTTTATAGTGCATACCCTTCGGGGTACGCACCATACACTAAACGTTACCTGCAATTTGAAAAAAGCATTTTACATATCAATTTTACTGACTTTAGGATTTTGGAACTTTTCATTTTCCCAAAAAACTGAAGTGGAAAAATATTATGTTCGAGTTGACACAGCTTTTGTAACTGAATTGAAAAAAGCCTATGAAATTTCGACAGCAGAATTAATGAAAACTCTGGAAGTCAAAAACGAGGGACGTGAGAATTTAGGATTTGGCTATCAATTAAAACAAAGTGGAAAAGGACTTGGGAGTATGACAATCAATTATCAGATTTTATACTTCAAAAACGAAATTGTGTCATATGAACTTACAACACGAATTCCTAACAAATCAAAGAAATTAAAAAAGCTATACAAGGAAAAACTATCCACTCTTTTCAAAATTAATGACGACTTTAAAGTGGAACCAATCTATTTCGGAATTGACAACTCAACCGAACCGTTAACTGGAATTGAAAAATGGAATAATGACAATCTGAATGAAATAATGAGTCCTTTCTCATCGATAATTTTCGGAACTTATTGTGGAGAAAGTATGACTCTAATGAATAATAGAAAATTATTTGACCAAATCATTGAAAGTGGCAATTGCGAATATTTGCTTTATAGTAAAAATCCAGCAACTCGATTAATGGCAGTCGAATTTTATTACTGTAACCTAAATGAATTTAGTGACTCACAGAAAAAATCGATTGAAACTCGAATTGCGGAATTGAATAGAAAACCAATGCTGACAAGAACTTGTTCTGGCTGCATAATTGGAGGAGAGTTAACAGAAAAAATAATAACTGAATTAAAAAACTGCAGGTAACAACGTGTATAATTCATTGCTAGTACTCGCCTACTTACGAAAATCCGCGAGGATTTTCTATTCGGTTTGTATTTGCTAATTTAGTTGCTGAAACACGCAACGAAACCATACACAAAACGTTGTAACACATCACCCAAAAAACTCTGGTAATAAATTTTGAAACTCTCTTTTTCCTTTAAAAGTAAGATAAGGAAACAATATACTTAAGAAAGTGTGTATGTGGTAATCAATATTAGCTAGATTTAATTTATTCGGATATAGACTGCCAGAATATAACCAAGTATTACCATAGTTAATCATTCTGTCAGCTAGAAAATCATATTCAAATTCAAAGGATGAATCTATCATCAAATCTTTTTCTTTCATTTTTTTAAACAACAAAAAACAACCGTTAATTCTTTTTTTATAAACTTCTTGAAAATGCTCTTGCACTTTAACATTTATAGAAAGAAGATTATATAAATCTGTCCAAAAAAAAGAATAGTCTAACATCCTCTTCATACTTCTTTCAACATCATTTTTAACTTGTTCTATCGAAATTTCAATCTTGCTTAAAACATTAATTCTTTCATCAAATTCTGCAGCCATCTCAAAATACAAAGCCTCGAAAATATCCTCTCGCTTTTTAAAGTGATAATTTAAGTTTCCTGAACTCATATTTAGTTTTAAAGCAATCATTCTTATAGTTACTTGGCTATAACCTCTTTCATTAAAAAGAGTTTTTGCAGTTTCTAAAATCAACTTTTTCTTTTTACTCATTAGTAAACTTGTCCTAAACTATTATAATTAGTAAATTTGTCCTAAAATTACAAAATGAAATCATTATACAAATCAGAATTAGGAAAAAAGGAGATTATGAATCTTTATGAGCAAAAACTAAAGGATTTAAATATAGATTACAAATACAAACTCGTTAAAACTAATTTTGGAAACACGAACATTATTATAGTTGGTGATTCAATAAAACCACCAATATTAATAATTCACGGTTCAAATGGTTGCGCTCCAATTTCATTGGAAACTTATCCAAATCTTCACAAAGAATTTCAGGTATTTGCCATAGATGTTCTTGCACAACCAAATAAAAGTGCTCAAAACAGATTGAGTATGAAAGACAATACTTATGGTCTGTGGATAAACGAATTAATAAAAAAACTTGAATTGAAAAATGTAACTATGGCTGGTTTCTCTTTCGGTGGATTAATAATTCTTAAAACTTTGATTCAGAATGAAAGTAATATAAAAGAGGTGTTTTTATCTGCCCCTGCATTTATAGTAAATGGAAACCCATTGATTGCATTGTTTAAGGTATTTATTCCTATGAAACGATACATGAAAAATCAAAAGACTAAATATCTTGAAAAATTCTTGCAATCTCTCTTTTCTGAAAAAGATGAATTTGCACTTAATTATTTATCAAAGGTATTTTTGTATTTCAATATGGACTTCACACCTGTTCCAATAATAAAAAAAGCAGAAGCCAAATTGATAACAACTCCAATAAGTTTATTTGCTGCTAAGCAAGACATTATGTTTCCTGGAATAAAAATGCTAAAACGTGCTAACAAAATTTTTCCGTCATTAAAAGAAGCTATTTTATTAGAAGATTCAAAACACGTCCAAAACAGAATTGATAATAATAAGATTGAAAAAATAATATTAAGAAAATAACGTGTTACAACAATGGCTATAATTAATACGGGGTTAGTGTTTAATCCAAGAGTAAATGTATTTTTATAAAGACCGCCAAATCTTTTGATTTGACTTTATAACAGAAAAAGATAAAACAAAATAAAAAGTTTTGGCTAAGTGATTAGCCGGAAAATCAGTAATTTTAATTCCCGTACTAACTATAGCCGAAACGTTGCCAGTAATTTGAAAAAATGGAATATACATTAATACTTCTCGCAATTTTTATTGTTGCGATTTCTAGAGCATATTATTTAGATTATAAAAGTGATAAGGAAGAATTTAAGTTTTCTTTAAAAAAAGTTGGAAAAAAGGTTCTTGAATATTGTTTTATTCTTTTAATAATAATTGGAATTAAATCTGCTTACACTTATTTCATTCCCTTAAATAAAACTCACGGAGTTGAATACAATTCGGAACGATTGAAATTAGGAATCCCACAAATATCAGGCAATCTAAAGTATATTCCTGAATGGTCAGAGCAATTCGAACTAGTTTGGTATGATGAAAATTCAAAAAATGGACATTTTAAAAAAATTGTTGAATATGGAGTTTTAAATGTAAAATCTGAAACTGACTATTACAAAAATGAAAACAAAAAAGATATTTATGTATGGTCAGAATATGATTTTACCGATAACTCGTTCGCATATTTTATGGAGAAACCTAATGATAAAGTTGCTTCCGTTTCGGAAAATGGACAACTAAAAATTGAAAAACCAAGAATAGAGCAGATAATAAATAAATCGGAATTTGAAAAATTTATAAACGAATAAAAACTACTGGCAACAATGGCTATAAGTAATTGCTTGTTCTCGCCTACTTCTGAAAATCCTCGCGGATTTTCAGTTTGGTGCGTACTTGCAAAGTTTAGTACTAAACCACGCAACTACTCATAGCCGAGACCGTTAACTATCATTGTCGAGAATTATATGAAGTTCTATTTTAGATAAATCAAAGTCAGTTGTAAAATTGTACTTTTCAACAGTAATTCCAGCTTTGTCCTTTTTTTAGAGAACTAGACGTTTTATGGCTTGGATCATTTGCCAATCTCCTAATTTCTTGATTGTCGGTTCTTGTTTTGTGTTTGAAAAGTCTCTGGATCGTTCCGATAACTTAGCTTACTTTTTACTTTTAAGTAGAACCTCATCGTATTTTTAGCCAATTCTCGCTGAACGTTCTGATCCGTTCTTTTTCTAAAAAAAGGCTTTTTACAAAACTTAAAATACGCAAACTAAATGCAAGTAAGGCTTTTGACTATTTATCCTTTATTGGCTGATAATTGTACTTGTTTATAAACCTTTAGATTTGCATTCTGTCTCGTTTGCTTTCAGTATAAAATTTTCTAAACGCTTTGAATTTTGGCTAGTGTTCTCCAACATTAGTTAACAGCGTGTATAAAAAATTGCTTCTTTCTCTATAAATCAAAAATTATATTTACTTTTAAATCATGAAAATGAATGAAAAATTGCTACTAAAAATCATTGCAACTTTTCATACACAATTACGTTAACTATCATTGTCGAGAATTATGTGAAGTTCTCTTTTTGATAAATCAAAGTAAGTTGCAAAATTGTACTTTTCAAGAGTAATTCCAGCTTTGTCCTTTTTTTAGAGAACTAAACGTTTTATGGTTTGGCTCATTTGCCAATCTCATTATTTCTTGATTGTCGGTTTTTATTTTGTGTTTGCAAAGTCTCTGGCTCGTTCCGATAACTTAGCTTACTGTTTACTTTTGAGTCGAACCTCATTGTATTTTTAGCCAATTCTCGCTGAACGTTCTGATCCGTTCTTTTTCTAAAAAAAGCTTTATACAAATCTTAAAAAACGCAAACTAAATGCAAGTAAGGCTTGTAACTATTTATCTTTCATTGGCTGAAAATTGTTCTTGTTTGAAAACGTTTAGTTTTGCATTCTGTCTCGTTTGCTTTCAGTGTAAAATTTTCTAAACGCTTTGAATTTTGGCTAGTGTTCTCCAACATTAGTTAACAGCGTGTATAAAAAATTGCTTCTTTCTATATAAATCAAAAATTATATTTACTTTTAAATCATGAAAAACGAATGAAAAATTGCTACTAAAATCACCGCAACTTTTCATACACAATTACGTTACCACATATTTGAAAAAGAGAAATGAACCTAGAAGACATTAGAGAGAATTATAAAAAATTTGACGATTGGAAAATTGAAAAACTTGCAACTGAAGAGGCTGATTCATTACGCCCAGAAGTAGTAGATATTTTAAAATCAGAAATAAAAAAAAGGAATTTAAATCATAGTTTAATTAACAGTGTAGATTCTTTAACAAAGAAAATAACAGATAAGGATTTAAATCAATATTATGAGATATTGAAAAACCATCCTTGCCCGAAATGCAAATCAAAAAAACAAAAAATCAACGCAACTTTTGTCGGTCAAGTTATCAGCATTTTTGTAATAACAAATTACGATAAATCAATAAGAATTGCTTGCTCAGATTGCCTAGACATAATGCATAAAAAAGCTAATATAAAATCACTTCTTTTGGGTTGGTGGGGAATTCCATGGGGACCAATAAATACGATTAGATCATTAATTTTCAATTTTAACATGAAAAAATATAATCGTACCGAAAGTCAAAATGAAATTCTAGTAGATTTTATTATTGACAATGTTGGAATTATGGAAAGAGCAAAAACAGAGCCAGAAAAATTAACTGATTTTATAATAAGAATAAACAATACGATTTAAAACATGTGGTAACACCGTGTATAATTAATTGCGGCTGAATTTCCTCGCCGGAAATTCAATCTTATTAATTATCTTTCCGAAACATCGGAAAAGAACTCGCGTCCTTTTCCCGCAAAAAATCATACACAAATACGTTGCCATTAATTAGAATGAACTACACGAACGAGAAAATAATTGAACGAATTGAATCTGGAGAAAACCTGAAATATCTTCTATTTTGGGGACATCAAAAGTCTGACCGAATTACAAAATCTTGTTTTAGTCAATGGTATGAATCTGAATTTGAGATTAACGGAATTAAATTCTTGACAGCTGAACATTATATGATGGCTGAAAAAGCTCTGTTGTTTAACGACAAAGAAATTTACCAGGAAATAATCGAATCAGAAAAAGCAGGAAAGGTAAAAGAACTTGGAAGAAAAGTAAAAAACTTTAACCAAAGGATTTGGGAAGAAAATCGATTTGACATAGTAGTTAGAGGTAATTTCCACAAGTTTAGTCAAAACCCAGAGTTATCTGAATTTTTAAAAAACACGAATGACCGAATTTTAGTTGAGGCAAGTCCTGTAGATAGAATTTGGGGAATTGGAATTGCACAAAATGACGAAAATGCTGAAATTCCATATTTTTGGGACGGACTGAATTTACTTGGTTACGCTTTAATGGAAACAAGAGATATACTAAACAAAATTGGAGAATTTAAACCTCTTGAAAATTCTGTTTTACCACCTTGGTTGGCTCATCCTGAAATCAACAGATATAGTATTGGTTGGAGAATGGGATATGGAGAAGAACATATTGATAACCTAATTGAATATTTAGACAAAATAACTGATACCGAAAGAATAATATACGAACTGACCTATCCTGAAAATGAGGAATGGAAAGATTGGTATAAAAACGGATAAAAAACTAATGGCAACACGGTGTATAAAACATAGCTAATAAGTGCTAAACCGAAAGGTTTGTGTATATTTAAAAAGTCCGCCAAATTTTTAATTTGGCTTTTAAAATTGATAAGTTAAAAACAAAATATAAAAATTCGGCTCTGTGTTAATCCGAAATCTTAGTGTCTTTTTACACGCTACGTTCCATACACAAGTCCGTTGTAACACATTTTGAGAAATCTATTAACTTATATATTGATATTTACTATTTGTTTCGGATGTTCTGACAAAAACTCTGAATGGAAATCTAAAATGGATGCAACAATATTCTTTGGAGCAGAACCGAAAAATGAAAAGTTTAATTTGACTTTCAAAAAAACGGGAAACAAACTGAATTTTAAATACGTAAATCAAATCGATACAACAAAAACGATAGCGATAAACAAAATAATTGATACTGACACTCTTCTTTTCGGATTTGACAAGTTTGTAAAAACTAGCAAAAAGCCTTTCACAAATGATGAACTTCAAGGATTGGAGTTTGACTATTATGATACATTAGATTATGCAGATGACGCAACTGGACCAATTTTATTTAGTGAGAAATATGGACTTCTTGCAATTAACAATGTATACGGACCGACAATCATATTTCTGGATAAAAAAAATGATTATCTGAATGAATACATAATTGATAAATTAAATGAATAAAAAACGTGTTACAACAATGTATAACCGCAATTACGGCGGATTCGAATGCGTCCGAATCCACTCGGAATTGCTAAAGCCTGTGCTAAACCGAAAAGTCTGCGTATATTAACCCGTAACTGACGGTTATACGAGACCGTTAACTATCATTGTCGAGAATTATGTGAAGTTCTCTTTTTGATAAATCAAAGTCAATTTCAAAATTTTACTTTTCAAGAGTAATTCCAGCTTCGTCCTTTTTTTAGAGAACTAAACGTTTTATGGTTTGGATCATTTGCCAATCTCATTGTTTCTTGATTGTCGGTTCTTATTTTGTGTTTGCAAAGTCTCTGGCTCGTTCTGATAACTTAGCTTACTTTTTACTTTTGAGTCGAACCTCATCGTATTTTTAGCCAATTCTCGCTGAACGTTCTGCTCCGTTCTTTTTCTAAAAAAAGGCTTCATACAAAACTTAAAATACGCAAACTAAATGCAAGTAAGGCTTGTGACTATTTATCTTTTATTGGTTGACAATTGTGCTTGTTTATAAACGTTTAGATTTGCATTCTGTCTCGTTTGCTTTCAGTATAAAATTTTCTAAACGCTTTTAATTTTGGCTAGTGTTCTCCAACATTAGTTAACAGGGTGTATAAAAAATTGCTTCTTTCTCTATAAATCAAAAATTATATTTACTTTTAAATCATGAAAATGAATGAAAAATTGCTACTAAAATCATCGCAACTTTTCATACACAATTACGTTGTAACACATTAAAACGAACCTTTGAAAAAACTATTAATATTCGTAACATCATTATTTTCAGCCAATGCAAGTTCGCAAATGGAATTTGATTTAGACAAAGTTCTGAAAATGGAAAGACGAGATATGATAATTATGGAAATTGACACATATCTGAACAAAAAATGTGAATACGGAGAAAAGGTTGACAGACTGAACGAATCGCAAAAAGTCTTGTTGATTGTTGAAAATTTGGAACGAGAAATTAACAATGGTGGATTTCATCAATTTTATTGGAATTCAAGTGGAGAGTATGCGAATGAGACTATTGATGCTTTAATAAAAATTGGAGCGAACGAAACAGCCGAAATAGTTAAAAAAGCTAATTCGGAATTTAAAAATGAAATCGTACCAAAAGACCGAGCTGAAAGGCACAATGAACTTGAACTGATTGAGGAAAAGGCAAAAGAAAATTGGAATAAATGCGATTCTGAATTTTACGAATATCAGGATAATTTGATCGAATTATTAATTGCTTTTGTAATTAAAAATAAACCCGATTTTGAAAAATAACATGTTACAACAATGTATAACCGCAATTACGGCGGATTCGACTTTGTCTGAATCCAATCGGTAATTACTAACACTAGTTTTTAACCAAATTATGTAACTTTAATCCCGTAACAACAGTTATACAAATACGTTGTACCCAATTTGAGAAATGAACAGATTTAAGACCATAATTCTGATTTTCGTACTAACTTTTAGTCTTTATTCCTGTACAGACAACAAGGAAAAAAGAAAAGAAATTGTAGCGGAAAAAATTGCTCAATTTTCAGACAAAAAAGCGGAATGGAATAAATTGAGAAATCGGATTTTAGCAAATCAATTTGTAAACTCTAATTTAGGTAAAGGAATTTATCCAAGCGATTTAGAACAATCACTATCGACTGAATTAATAAAAAAAGGAATTAAATTCATTACTGTATGCAACGATTCTGACTGTAAAAAAGTGGAATATGCAACTGGATGGACTGAATACCCAATCGGAACTTTAAACCTGACTTGGACAACGTGTGACCCAAAACAAACCGAGAAAGGATTTTCGACTGAATATGGATTTATCGAAGTATTTGGAATTGGAAATAATTGGTTAATAGTAGTTGACAGCGACTTTATCTGAAAATAAAAACTGGGTACAACAATGGCTATAATTCATTGTGGTTTTGTGCCACACCAAAATAAGAGTATTAATCAAACAGCTGGATTTCGGCGGAATAATCCTGCGGATGATTCCACAACGAAATCATAGCCGAGACCGTTAGCACAAATTGAAAAAATGAAATTTGAAAAAGACAGTCTAACACTATTTTTTAGAATAATTTTAATGTTTATTCTATTAATTCTTATCAATTTACTAGTATTGACATTTCTCTCAACAAATAAAGAGAAAATTATAAACTGGATTCCTATTTTAATCTATTCTGGTTTACTGACTATTTTCTTTTTACTCTTTCTAACTCATAGTGTACTGATTTCCAAAGAGAAACTAATACTCAAGAACATCTTCGGAATGACTATCAATAAACTGGACCTAAAAAAGCAGTATTCAAGAAAAATCAAAAAAAGAAATGCCACATTCGAAGGAGAAGTAATAATTGGACTATTTAGAAAAAAATATGGATCAAGTACAACTATTTATTTTAAGTCAGAATATCAGAAGAAAAAAATCTGGATAAATGGACACATTTTGACTGATAAAGGATTAGATAATTTGATTAAATCAACAAAAAAAAGAAACTTGTGCTAACAAAGCGTATAATTAATTGCGGCTGAATTTCCTCACCTGAAATTCAATCTTATTAATTATCTTTCCGAAACAACGGAAAATGACTCGCGTCCTTTCCCGCAAAAAATCATACACAAATACGTTAGCTACAAGTTTTAACATCATATATTCATGATAAAAAAGAGATTTAAATTTATCTTACTAATTACTTCAATATTCAGTCTTTTTTCTTGCGCAAATACAAAATGTACTGAAATTAATTCTGCAGAAGGGAAAGGAGAGAAAGTATTGATTTCTATGATTGACTGTTACTCTTCAGAAATTGTTTTTGAATTAGAGGTAAAGTTAAATTTTATCAAAGACAGTTTGACCAATACTAAAACGATTAACATAGCTACTGAAAATATCTCATTAAAAAAGAGAAAGAACTTTAATTATCTTGTAGATGCAATTAGATTAAGTAAAGATTTTTACAGCTTGAGCATAGCAATAAGTAAAGGAAATAAAATTAGTATTTCTGGCATGAACCCTAATGATAAAGTTCTACCTAATTATTCTCGTAAAAGAGTTATTAAAGGTTCACTTTACACGTTTAGTTTTACAGGTACCGTAAGAGAAAAAAATGGGGACTTTTATTCAGTAATAGAGGCTGATTCTTCTAATATAAGAGCAATAAAAGGCTTCAATAAAGATTATACTAATTATTTAAAAAATTATACAATTGAATTATCAATACACCAGTAGCTAACAAAATGTATAATTAATTGCGGCTGAATTTCCTCAACGAAAATTGTATTTTATTAATTATCTTTCCGCAACACCGGAAAATGACTAGCATCCATTTCCCGCAAAAAATCATACACAATTACGTTACCATACATATCACAATGACGCACAAACAACGAAAAATATTCTATCCGATTATTTTCTTTTTAGGAATAATTTTGATGTATTTTCAAATACAAATTTTTCGGAATACAATAATAAACTGGATAATTCCTGCGTCATTAATAATTGCAGTTGGAATAATAGCTTATCTGCTAGATTATAAGAATTATAAAGAAACTTATTTTCATTATGGAACAACGAAATTATATGCGACATTAAATTATTTAGTCGGATACGGATTTATAGCGTGTTCAATCTTTATGTTTACGAATTACTATTTTGCTGACCAAAACGTGAAAACAGAATCTTATAAAATTATTGACCGAACTTCAATACGTGGAACAAAAAAATCTGGAATTGGAAAGGAACAACCTGTATTTACAATAAAATACAAAGGACAAAATAAAGAGTTAGTTTTCGCTAACGAATATTATGCAAAAATGAACTTTTATAAATCTATCAAATTTAAATCAAGAAAAGGTTTTTTTGGATTTGATATTGTAGAAAACAAAATACTGAATTAACAAATAGCGGAATAAAATACGTATGGTAACACCGTGTATAATTAATTGCTTTGGCAGGTGCTTATTTGGAAAATTCCTTCGGAATTTTCTCGGGTTCGTATTTGTTTACTAATTTAGTTGCTTAAACACGCAACTAACCATACACAATTCCGTTAACTATCATTGTCGAGAATTATGTGAAGTTCTCTTTTTGATAAATCAAAGTAAGTTGCAAAATTTTACTTTTCAAAGGTAATTCTAGCCTTGTCCTTTTTTTAGAGAACTAAACGTTTTATGGTTTGGCTCATTTGCCAATCTCCTAATTTCTTGATTGTCGGTTCTTATTTTGTGTTTGAAAAGTCTCTGGCTCGTTCCGATAACTTAGCTTACTTTTTATTTTTGAGTAGAACCTCATCGTATTTTTAGCCAATTCTCGCTGAACGTTCTGATCCGTTCTTTTTCTAAAAAATGGCTTTTTACAAAACTTAAAATACGCAAACTAAATGCAAGTAAGGCTTGTAACTATTTATCTTTTATTGGCTGACAATTGTTCTTGTTTGAAAACCTATAGATTTGCATTCTGTCTCGTTTGCTTTCAGTGTAAAATTTTCTAAACGCTTTGAATTTTGGCTAGTGTTCTCCAACATTAGTTAACAGCGTGTATAAAAAATTGCTTCATTCTCTATAAATCAAAAATTATATTTACTTTTAAATCATGAAAATGAATGAAAAATTGCTACCAAAATAATCGCAACTTTTCATACACAATTACGTTAACTATCATTGTCGAGAATTATGTGAAGTTCTCCTTTTGATAAATCAAAGTCAGTTTCAAAATTGTACTTTTCAATAATAATTCCAGCTTCTTCCTTTTTTTAGAGAACTAAACGTTTTATGGTTTGGCTCATTTGCCAATCTCATTGTTTCTTGATTGTCGGTTCTTATTTTGTGTTTGCAACGTCTCTGGCTCGTTCCGATAACTTAGATTACTTTTTACTTTTAAGTAGAACCTAATCGTATTTTTAGCCAATTCTCGCTGAACGTTCTGATCCGTTCTTTTTCTAAAAAAAGGCTTTACACAAATCTTAAAATACGCAAACTAAATGCAAGTAAGGCGTGTAACTATTTATCTTTTATTGGCTGACAATTGTTCTTGTTTGAAACCGTTTGGATTTGCATTCTGTCTCGTTTGCTTTCAGTGTAAAATTTTCTAAACGCTTTGAATTTTGGCTAGTGTTCTCCAACATTAGTTAACAGCGTGTATAAAAAATTGCTGCATTCTCTATAAATCAAAAATTATAGTTACTTTTAAATCATGAAAATGAATGAAAAATTGCTACTAAAATCATCGCAACTTTTCATACACAATTACGTTGTAGAGCATTAGAATGACAAATCTGATAAACATAGAAGTTTTAGATAATAAACAAGGTGGACATGAAGATTTACTTTTTGATATTCCTGGACTAGTAAATCAGAAAAGGTTTGACACCTATTATTTCGCTTTGGCAATTGAACCAAAAAATGGACTTACTGAAATTAAAAAAGCTGTCGGACTTTTAGTTAACTCTTGGAATAGAAAAATTAAAGAATTGGAAAAAGGGAAAACAATCTATTTGCCAATTGATTTCTCAGACCAATATACCGGATGCATAAAATTGGAAAAAGGCAACAGCATTAACTTGACCTACGGTTACTCCATGAAAGAAGGATGGAATGTCGACCCGATTAATCCGACTGACTACTTTGATTCAATAAAGGATTTTAAGCCGGAAGGAAATGAGTCACTTAAAGTTGAACAGGAAGAACTTGAAACTTGCCTGACCAAATTGACAGATAAACTAAAAAAAGAATAAAAACGCTCTACAACAAAACCTAAACTGCATTAAAACGCAGCTTAGCCGAGACGTTGTAGTGCATTATAATAAAATGAAAATATACGCAAAACATATTGGTAGGATTTCATTCTTTAAATACATAGGAGTAACTGTACTTATCCTAAGTGGAATGCTGATTTTTTCAATGTATTTATCTCCAGAGTTAAAGAAACTGATTAATAGGAATTTGATTAATCCATACTTGAATGAAACGTTATATTTTTCAATCCAAATAGTGTTGGATTTAATAATTGCATTTTTTATTGCTGGAAAAATTGGAGAAGAAATAATTAAAAATAATAAAGATCCTTTTTTATCGACCTTTCTCGGCTTCTTGAAACTATGGTTTGGAATATTTATAGTCGCAATGTTTTCTGAAATGATACCTAGACTAATTGAACATGGAATTGATTTCGGATTTATTGGCTTGGGTATTTTAATGTGGCTAGTTATGGGAGGACCTCTATTTCTTTTAATTGGTGCAGCACAAGGTGGATTGACAAGTTGGTTTATAGGTAAAGAAATTGAAAAAAGAAAAACGCACTACAACACTATGTAAAAATGCATTAAAACGCATTTTACACCAAACGTTACCTGCAATAATGAAAATGACTAAAGAAGAATATTTTGAAAAAGCCAAGTTTATTTGGCAGAATTATGTACCCAAATCAGGACAAGCAGAAACAGTCCAAGGAGAACTGCTTCGAGCCGTTGAAAAACTGAGAGATGAGGCTCACCGAAATGGAAATATAAATTGGGATAACGGACACGAGATTTTGGGACTTTATGTCAAAGATACTCTGATCAATTCGAATGAGTTTGACCAAGAAACAGTAAAACAAATTAAATCTGATATTCAAAGGCTTTTAATCTTTGAACAACCTTATTTAGAGGACGATATTTATGATCGATTAACTGACCGAATTGTAGATTGGTTTATTAAACACCCCGACCCTGTTTCGCACGAGTTAAATCCTGATTTACATCGATAAATGACAATAAAAAATGCAGGTAACACCACCTAAACTGCATTGAAACGCAGCTTAGCCAAAACGTTAACTATCATTGTCGAGAATTATGTGAAGTTCTCTTTTTGATAAATCAAAGTCAGTTGCAAAATTGTACTTTTCAACAGTAATTCCAGCTTCTTCCTTTTTTTAGAGAACTAAACGTTTGATGGTTTGGATCATTTGCCAATCTCATTATTTCTTGATTGTCGGTTCTTGTTTTGTGTTTGAAAAGTCTATGGCTCGTTCCGATAACTTAGCTTACTGTTTACTTTTGAGTAGAACCTCATCGTATTTTTAGCCAATTCTCGCTGAACGTTCTGATCCGTTCTTTTTCTAAAAAAAGGCTTTATATAAAACTTAAAATACGCAAACTAAATGCAAGTAAGGCTTGTAACTATTTGTCTTTTATTGGCTGACAATTGTTCTTGTTTGTAAACCTTTAGATTTGCATTCTGTCTCGTTTGCTTTCAGTGTAAAATTTTCTAACCGCTTTGAATTTTGGCTAGTGTTCTCCAACATTAGTTAACAGCGTGTATAAAAAATTGCTTAATTCTCTATAAATCAAAAATTATATTTACTTTTAAATCATGAAAATGAATGAAAAATTGCTACTAAAATTATCGCAACTTTTCATACACAATTACGTTAACTATCATTGTCGAGAATTATGTGAAGTTCTCCTTTTGATAAATCAAAGTCAGTTTCAAAATTTTACTTTTCAACAGTAATTCCAGCTTCGTCCTTTTTTTAGAGAACTAAACGTTTTATGGTTTGGATCATTTGCCAATCTCCTAATTTCGTGATTGTCGGTTCTTGTTTTGTGTTTGAAAAGTCTCTGACTCGTTCCGATAACTAAGCTTACTTTTTACTTTTGAGTAGAACCTCATCGTATTTTTAGCCAATTCTCGCTGAACGTTCTGATCCGTTCTTTTTCTAAAAAAAGGCTTTTTACAAAACTTAAAATACGCAAACTAAATGCAAGTAAGGCTTGTAACTATTTATCTTTTATTGGCTGACAATTGTGCTTGTTTGTAAACCTTTAGATTTGCATTCTGTCTCGTTTGCTTTCAGTGTAAAATTTTCTAAATGCTTTGAATTTTGGCTAGTGTTCTCCAACATTAGTTAACAGCGTGTATAAAAAATTGCTTCTTTCTCTATAAATCAAAAATTATATTTACTTTTAAATCATGAAAATGAATGAAAAATTGCCGCTAAAATCATCGCAACTTTTCATACACAATTACGTTGTACTTAATTTAAAAATGAACTAAAATTGAAATTCGGAATATTTGATAAATTTTGGGATAATCAACCAAATCACTTACCTCTTTTAAACCTGAAAATTGATTTATCAGATACTGAAACCTTCAATCTTGGTAAATCCTTAAAACTAATTGACGGAATAATATCTGAGAATGAAATTCACGATATTTATAATGATACTAGAAAATTACTAACTGAATTAAATTGGAGGTTACATTTAGTTGCATTGATTACAATTTTAAAATTAGAAAAATCTGAACAGCAAAAGTTTATTGGATTTTTATGGAAACGGCTTTGTTTAGGAACTTGGGTAAGTCCTCAATTATTAGTTACTCTTTCCAAAATAGATTTTAATTTTAAAGAAAAAGCCCAATTGATACTTAAGGAAATCGGATTGAATGAATTCAGAGGAAATTATCTAAGCAAACAAGAATTAGCTGAAAGAAAATTCAACTATGCTTTAACTAATAATAAAATATTAAACTCTCTTAGATATCTAAAAGACGGAAATTTTTTAACCGAAATAGATGACGATAATGGAGCTAAAATCGCTCTAAACTGGAATGAACAACTAAGTGAATTGAATAAACTCAAACTGATAAAAAACTAAGTACAACAAAGCGTATAATTAATTGCGGCTGAATTTCCTCACCGGAAATTCAATCTTATTAATTATCTTTCCGCAACATTGGAAAATGACTCGTGTCCTTTTCCCGCAAAAAATCATACACAAACCGTTGGCTTTAATGCTAGAGTTAGTTTGCCAAATAGAAAAAACTAGTTTGAATGTTTGGGTTTTTTTGAGAATTTCATGAAACATAAAACAGAAAAACTGTATTGTGGAATTCCAAAATCTGTCTCAAATCTCATTCAAGAGTGGAATTTAAAGCAACATCGGAATTGCTAACTTAAACGCTGAATGAATTGCTTTGCGGAAAAAATCGGAATTTGAGCTAGTTTGTGAAAAAGAAAAACTGAATAAAAATATAATATGGATAAAACAATTAATGATTTCTCAATTGGACTTTTTATATGTCAAGCTTTAATTTTATTATCAATTGGACTTTGGATTTATTGCTTGCTTGACATTATAAAAAATAAGTTTGCTCAAAATGACAAAATAATTTGGATTTTAGCAGTCATATTGATTCCATTTATAGGTTCGTTGTTGTACTTGTTTATTGGAAAAAATGAGAAACTGAAATTAAACTGAAAAAACACATAAAGCCAACAATGTATAACCGCAATTACGGCGGATTCGGCCACGTCCTAATCCACTTAGTAAATACTAATGTAAGTGCTAAACAGAAAATTAACGTATATTAACCCGTAACTGACGGTTATACTAAACGTTGTAGCCCATTAAGAAAACATACATGAAAATTGAATTAGACGAATATTGTCCTTGTTGCGATTACAATACTTTTGAAAAAGGGGAAAGATTGCAATATTCAATTTGTCCAATTTGTTTTTGGGAAGATGACCCAATTCAATTTGAAGAACCTGATTATGTAGGTGGAGCAAATAGAGTTTCTTTAATTCAAGCAAGAAAGAATTTTATTGATTTTGGTTCTTGTGAAAAAGATATGATTAAGAATTGTCGAAAACCGAATAAAAACGATATAAAAAAAGCAATAGCGAATGGATGAAAGAGCTTTCAAAACGTTGACTGAATACTTAGAAAGAGTTCCCGCAATAAATTCACCAATAGCTACAGGAATTGATGAAGAAGGACTTTGGTGGATTAAATTTCAAATAGATATTCACAATGAATATGCTTGGAGTGTAGTTCAGGAATTGGGATGTGTAGTAAATTACTTATCAATCAATGAAAGATTACCAACAGTTTTTTATCCAGTTTCTCCTGCACCGTACATGAATGGAGGACCAACAGATTTTCTTTCTTGGGTAATCGAAACTAAGGACAAAGAATTCAAACCAGGAACATTAAAAAAGTGGTTAGAAGGAAGATTGCCAAATCCATTAGATGATTTAGAACAATGGAATTTAGATGAATAAAAAAAACGGGCTACAACACTGTATATAGCAAATAGGGCGATCGGTGGTTAAAGAAAGTTCTGTACTATTTACAAACACCGCCAAATCGTTGATTTGGCTTTTAAAATGAATAAGTTAAAAACAAAATACAACGATTTGGCTCAGTGCAAACTTGAAAGTTTTTCGCTTTCTACTGCCCTACTTACCATATACTAAACGTTGGCAATAATAGTGAATAATGAATTGGAAATGGAAAAAAGAAAGTATTCTAAATACCTATGATAAGAATACTGATTGTAAAGAGATTTTTAAAGCAACTTGCGATGAAATTGGTGAATATTTTTCAAAAAAAGGCTGGAAATATGCTAAATCAAAACCAAAAATCACTTTTAAAAATAAATCAATAAAATTTGAGATTTCTTTTTGGTCAAGTAGATCAAATACCCCAGGAGAGTATGTGAATTTGGAAATTATTCCAACTTTCGTTTCTCTAGAATTAATTAAGAAATTAAAAAACGAAGGAGTTTCTTCTAAAGGATTCATGGGATTCCCAAACTTTTACAGACTATCTGAAAAAGTACCAAAAGGTAAAGAACAAATTATTAAAGTTTTCGGAGAACCAATAAAAAGAGACTCAAGATACAATGAAAATGAAGGGATAATGATTTACAGTAATAATATAAATATTTATAATATTTCAGAAATTGATTTCCTGAAAATAATTGATTTTATTGAAACTCAAATAACTTCTTGGATTGAATGGTCTGATGACTACCAAAAACTGATTAAATTTTACAACTACTCTCTTTCCTATCACAAAAAGCAGATGATTGAGAAAAATTTTTTACATTATATGATCATGAAATTTCCGGATAAACAGGTTGAAATTTTGAAAACTATACAATAATTACAATTGCCAACAAAGCGTATAATTAATTGCGGCTGAATTTCCTCAACGAAAATTCCGTCTTATTAATTATCTTTCCGCAACATCGGAAAATGACTCGCGTCCTTTCCTGCAAAAAATCATACACAAATACGTTACCTACAATTATGAAAAAACCGAGAATACTAATCATATTATTTCTGATTTTTACTTATTTGCAATGTTTCGGACAACAATATTCGGAATATGCAATTGACGGAAACGGATTTGATTCTGTTTTTCAAGACTTGGAATCAGGGAATTTTAACGGAACAATAAACGGAACTCTAATCGTAAAAAATTCTGATAACAAGGAGTCACTATTGGATTTTCAAGGCAGTTATGCAAAATTGGAAATTGAAAAAGATAAAGACGAAGTTTATGACTTGAGCTATAAAAAATATGGAGGAAAAACAACAAGCGGTAAAACGGAAATAAAATATCAGACTTACGGTTCTGCTAACTCGTTCGGAATTGAATTTAAGGGAGAGTTTTACGAATTATCATTAATTGACGGAGCTTGTGACCTAGTCATAAACGGACTTGAATACTCTTATGAATCGGAAAAAAGTGCTGAATATCTTATTATCCGAGTAGCTAAAGAAATTGAATTAAAGAATAGTTATAAAAGCAAAGTTCGAAAATCAATTAAAGTATTGCCGAATTCGACTTTGATTTTTGCTATAAAACGGAATAAATAACTGTAGGTAACACTGTATATAATTTATTGCTAGCTGAAGCCTACTTACCAAAATCCTTATGGATTTTCTATTTGGTTTGTATTTGCTAAATTAGGTGTTTAAAACACGCAACAAACCATATACATCAACGTTGTATGTAATAAGTCCAACTTTTGGCTTTTAAATACACTTTTTGATTGTGATCAAGGATAGGTAAAACAGGATTAAAATTAACTAAACGTAAGAATGCAGTTTAGTCAAGCTTATCGATTGACATCGTATGAGAGTTACACTTTCAAATACGCATGCTAGCGTAATAAGCTTGCCGAAATTAGAAGATTTTTTTGACAATGTCAAGTTTTAAAACGATAATTTTATTTAAATCAATGTTTTACAGCAAAGCAGAAAATCATTTTTCAGATAACAAACCATATCAGTCTGTGGTTGATATAATTCATAATCTTGAAAAAACAAGTGGATTTAAAGTAATCTGAATGTAGCGCCTGGACTGACTACGTAAATATAAAAACAGAAACTATAAGATTTTAGCTATATTTACTACAAACAACAACGTGTAAATTGCATTAAAACGCAACTTACACGAAACGTTAGCAGCAAGTTAAGAAACGACCGTGAATAGTATAAGAACATTAAGAACAATAAATAAAGAATTAGCATATAATTCATTAACCGATTATGTCGGAATTGAAATCCCAATTGATATATCCAAAAGTGGAGATCAAATTGCAGAAGAAATAAAGCTTCTTGTAGAAGAAAACCTTAATGTTCAAGTCAAATCAAATGAAAGTAATAGCATAAAAGGAACTATAGCAAAATATGGCTTAATTGATATAAATTTTGAAATAGAATTAAAAGATAAATCTAACCCTAATAACGGAATTCAAGTTTTAAAGGATAATGGTTGGATTGACAAAGAATCAGATTCTGAATTTCAAGATGATTCAATTCTTGATGATATCGTGACTGAATTGAACGAAAATAAAAATTATTTAAAAGTATACGCAGTTTCTACAAATCAAAAAGAAAAGTGGTTTAAAGAAAAATCATATCTATTCAAACAGTTAATGAATGGAGAAAAGATTAAACCAAAACCTAATGACAAAATAATTACGTTTAAAATAAAAGATATGTGTATAACCAATTATTCGGGAATTTGGTTGTGGAAATATTTCTATATGTAAATGAATATAAACCAGCTGCTAACAACGTGTATAATTCATGCGGTTGATGGTTAAGACAAGGAACAAATCCTACATTTTCGTATATTCACTACTCGGAATCATCCTGCGGACGATTCCGCACAAATCATACACGAACACGTTGTATGTAATAAGTCCAACTTTTGGCTTTTAAATACACTTTTTGATTGTGATCAAGGATAGGTAAAACAGGATTAAAATTAACTAAACGTAAGAATGCAGTTTAGTCAAGCTTATCGATTGACATCGTATGAGAGTTACACTTTCAAATACGCATGCTAGCGTAATAAGCTTGCCGAAACTAGAAGAATTTTTTGACAATGTCAAGTTTTAAAACGATAATTTTATTTAAATCAATGTTTTAGAGAGGAGCAGAAAATCATTTTTCAGATAACAAACCATATCAGTCTGTGGTTGATATAATTCATAATCTTGAAAAAACAAGTGGATTTAAAGTAATCTGAATGTAGCGCCTGGACTGACTACGTAAATATAAAAACAGAAACTATAAGATTTTAGCTATATTTACTACAAACAACAACGTGTAAATTGCATTAAAACGCAACTTACACGAAACGTTAGCAACAATCAAAAAGAAAAGTGAAATCAAGAATAATGTTTATTGAACCGGGTGGAGGATTAGGAGCCTATGATGCAAGAATTGGCTTGGTAACTTTTTCTAAGACAGGAAAAACCTTAAAGTATAATGGGCAAGAATTTCAGTCTTTAAAAGGAATGGGATATAAATGCAATTACTTTGACATAGAAACTGGAGAAGAATATTGGATTTCTGGCCCCAAAAAGAACGGTGATGACGCTCTTTACCCTCTAGACATAGAAATTGATGAAAATATACGTGAAGATTATTGGATTGAAATTAGGAACAGACCTGATTTGATTGACTTAAAAAAGTATAATTCTAAAGGAAAGTATACAAAAAGGACACCTAATCCTGAATTGTCTGTTGGAGGAACAACTCGTATTGGGACCAATCGGGGAGGTGATAAATTAAGAAGATAAAACAGTTGCTAACACCACCTAAACTGCATTAGAACGCAGCTTAGCCAAAACGTTACCCAACATTTGAAAAAACTTTACAAAATAAATAACCGACTCCTGAGAAGATTGTTATTCGACAACTTAAAAGTTGTAGGGCTAATGATTGTAGTACTTCCCGTTTATTATAAATGGAAAAATGGAACCGATTTTGTTTTAGAAGATTTCTGGATTTGGTTTATTATTGGTTTTACCATAATTACCAATATTCCTGCCGTTATTCTTTATTTAAATTACTATTTTGAGAATAGAAACACGGAATTTACTTTGGATTATGAACAATTAAAAATATCTATAACCAAAGATGGTGTTAAAAAAGAATATCAAAAAAATGAAATTGAAAAATCTACATATCATTTAGGAATTTATTATAAAAATGCAGTTGATAGAGCAGGTCGAATTCCAATGTTAATTTCCGATTTTGGATATTGGGATATACAATTCAAAAATGGTGATCGATATTATTTAACTAATATTCTACATGACTTTCTTCATCAAACTCCGTTACTTCTGAAAACTAGATATCGATTTCGTATTTATCCTTACATAAATAAAAAAGATAATAGAAAAGGAATAAACTTATTTGAAGAACCAAAAAAGGAAAAGACATTAACCGAAAAATTTATTGAACAATATCAATCTAAAAACGAAAGACAATTACGAGAGATTTTGGATAATAAGAAAAGTTATCAAAAAGAAGCTGTGGAAGCAGCTGAAATATTGATGAAGAGAAAAAACGTTGGGTAACAATGGCTATAATTAATTGTCGCTTTTTAGTTGACAGAAAAAGAATTACTAAATTTAGACAGAAGAAATAAATAAGAAAGCCATGAAAGTTATGCCAGTTTTGTTTCGCCACCAAAAGTGCCTCCGCCAAAGCTTGATCCGATTGTCGGCACAGCCATTGGCACAAAACTGTCCAACAACAACATAATCATAGCCAGAACCGTTGTAGCCAATAAAAATGGAAATCGAATTTCAAGAATATAAAGACCGACTATTTGAAATCATTTTAGGTGAAAGCTATCATGATGAATTTTTGAATTTGATAAACCTTTTATCTAAAAACGGGAAATCTAAGAATGAGATTTATAATCTATTTCTTGAATTCCATGCAGAAATTCAAATTGATGACAGGACTAAGAAATCAGAAACAGTTTATGACAACTTAAGTGATTTCATGGATGGTTTCACGGAATGGAGCAAGAGTTTAAAAATTCTTCCAAACGAACCAGATTTATGACGAAGAATATGGAGTTTAAACTTTGGCTGGAATTTGAGGAGGTTGAACCTGGTAATTGGGACATTGAGAATGAGTTTTGCAATATCCATGTCGACTTACCAGACGGTAGACATTATGGAGTTAACGTGTGGACATTCAAATTCTTAGAAACATCAATTAGACAAGATATAGAGAACGGGGAAAATTTAAATGGATTATATCAAACTCCGCCTGACCTGTTTGTAAAGGAATTAACAAGAGATTGCATTGAAAAAACAATTTCTGACTTATTGGAAAAAGGAGATTTGGAAGATGTTTTAAACCCGACAGTAATTGATAATGAAAAATAAAAACTGGCTACAACACTATGTAAAAATGCATTAAAACGCATTTTGCATTAACCGTTGTAAGCAACCAAAAGAAACATCTAGTTAAATGATAAACGAAGTCTTATTAATTCCTGAAAAAATAGATATTGAACGAGACTCTGTTGCAGAAATTTGGAAAAAGAATGGCGGAGAAGTCCAACGAATCGGAAAATTTTGGAAACGACCAAATATAGATTCTGAAAAAAGGATAACCATTTATGGGATTGACACTTTTAGTCTTGTTTTAGCTCAAATACTCGGATTAATACTAATTGAACCGAAAGATGAATTAATTAGTGAACTAGATTTTAATTGGATTAAACGTAAAATCGAAATTGTAAAAATTGCTGAAATTGAAAAATCTCTATTTCCAGTCTTTATTAAACCTGCTAAACCTAAAACATTCAAATCAAAAGTTTATATAGACTTCGACAGTTTTACTCAAGAAACAAAAGGAATTGAACAAAATGAGCAAGTCATAAAGTCAAATATTATTAAGATAGAAAGTGAAGTCCGAGCGTTTATATTGAACAATAAAATCCTCGATATGGCAATTTATGAAGGAAATTCTAATTTAGAATCAGCAAGAAAATTTCTAACTGACTTTTTGCAAAACAATTCAATTGATTTACCTGAATCTTATGTTATCGATTTAGGGTTTAATCAAACAGATAAATGGTTTGTAATTGAATTTAATTCAAGTTGGGGAGCTGGACTAAATTCTTGCAATCCTAATAAAGTAATTAATGGAATAAGGAAAGCAACAATAAATTAATAATAAAGGCAGCTTACAACAATTTGTATAATGCATATGCCGCCTTCGGCAGACAAACGCACCATACAAGAGACGTTGTGGGCAATTTAAACCAACTATCAGAAGCTAAATACTGAATGAAGAATACTTTGATAATACTACCCTTTTTTCTACTGACTGTTCTAGGCTGTAAAGCACAGGATAAAGAACCTTCAGATTTCATTCCAAAAGGATATGCTTTATTTGAAAAATATTTTGGAGATCTAAATAAAGATGGATTGGATGACTGTGTTTTGATTATCAAAAAGACAGATACAACTAACATTGTCACTAATCGTTTTGATAAAAAAGTTGACAGAAATAGACGTGGAATTGTTGTTCTATTCAAAAAAGAGAAAGGTTATGAACTTGCCGATAAAAACTACAGTTGCTTTTCGTCAGAAAATGAAGATGGTGGAGTTTATTTTCCACCAGAATTATGGATTAAAATTGAAAACGAAAAACTTTATATCCATTACGGCCACGGCAGATATGGATATTGGGAATATACCTTCCGATATCAAAACTCAAATTTTGAATTAATTGGATATGATTCAAGTAGTAATCGTGGTCCAGTAACAAATACGGAAACAAGTATTAACTTCTTGACAAAAAAGAGATTAATCAAAGAGAACAGCAATGAAAATGCGGAAGGCGGAGATGAAACATTTAAGGAAACTTGGAATAAAATTAAAATAGAAAATCTTATCAAACTGTCTGAAATAAAAGACTTTGATGAATTAGATATGTATAATTATTAAAAAAACTGCCCACAACAATGGCTATAAGTAATTGCTTGTTATTACCTACTTACGAAAGTCCTCGCGAATTTTCAGTTTGGTGTGTACTTGCAAAGTTTAACGCTAACCCACGCAACTACTCATAGCCGAGACCGTTGGCAAACATTTAAGGAAATCTGCTAACTAAATGAAAATTATCATTTACTCATTAAGAGTTTTGGAGAAATAAAACATGTAATAGATTTAATAAAAATCTAACTGAATGAAAAAACTATTTACAATAATATTTCTACTAGTTTCAATCCATAAAATCTACTCTCAATCTTACAGTAACGTAATTCCAGATTCTCTTATAAATAGGATTATAGTTTTCCACATAGATAAGACGTTTAAAGCTTATGATGATCAAAAATTATGGAAGAAAAGAATCTATTATAAGCCTGTTAATTGGTCAGAAGCCTTAATTTCAATTTTTAGTCCTGAAAAAACTGATTTTATTTTTCAAAAAGAAGCTATGATTAAAAATGACCAACGCTCTAATGTCAAAAAGAAAAAAATTACCGAATTATTCTCTAAATCGGACTTTAACTATATGGAGAAACAGTTCAACTCGGAAAAAAACACTGAATGGAATTTTAAAATAAAAAAAGGACGATTAAAAAATAACCCTAACAGAAAATTTTATTCATTTTCTATTCCTCTTTTTAGCAAAGATCATAAAAAGGCTATTTTTTATTCTGAATTTGGTGGCTGTAGTCATTGTGGCGGAGCTAGATTAATAGTTTATTTAAGGAACGGAAAAGACTGGAAGTTATACAAATCCATCCCTTTGTGGGATAGCTAAACGATTTGCCAACAAAATGTATAAAAAATTGCTTAATTCTCTTTAAATCAAAAAATATATTTACTTTTAAATCATGAAAAATGAATGAAAAATTGCTACCAAAATCATCGCAACTTTTCATACACAATTACGTTGGCATGCATTTAAGAAAACTCGATAAAATATTTGAATGAGATGAAAATTGGAGATATTGTTGAATATGATAATGAATTTGGAATTATAATTGAAATTCCAAAATTAGACGAAAACGGAAAATATTTAGCTGGAGATTTACTTGTGAGATTGGATACCGTTAAAGAAAACGATATTGAGAGTTGTCTTGGAAATTTAGAAGGGTTTCTAAAAATTGTAGCTAATCATGAATTCAAGTTTATAAAACAAAATAAGCAATTGAAAAAGTGAGAATATTATGAGTCGCTCAAAAAAGAAAACCAAAATACACGGAATTACAACAGCGAAATCTGAAAAGGAAAATAAGCGAGACGCAAATCGAAAATTTCGCAGGATTGTAAAACAAAAAGTTAACTCTGGAAAAACTGAATTACCTGAATTACGTGAAGTTTCGAATGTTTGGAGCTTTGATAAAGATGGGAAAAGATATAATCCCGAAATGACTGAAAAAGAATTACGAAAATAAAAACGACACGCCAACAATGGCTATAATCCATTGTGGTTTTTTGCCACACCAAAGAAAAAGTATAAATCAAACAGCTGGATTTCGGCGGAATAATCCTGCGGATGATTCCACAACGAAATCATAGCCTAAAACGTTGCCAAACATTAAATAAAAAGAATGAAACAGATTTTTACGATTCTATTCCTGTCAATTACCTTAATGTCATTTGGACAAGAAAAGGCCGACTTTGATAACCTAGTGAAACTTGGCGAAATCTATTCCAAGAATGTCAATGCCACAGGTGATGAGTTTAAAAAAGAAGCCGAAAAACTTAGAACACCTGAGCTGAATCATATTATTGACGCATTAATTGCAATTGGTGAAGGTGATAAAAAGCTTTTGACTAAAGAATTCCTTTCAAAGCCTTCAGAGAAAGAGTTAAAATATTGGTATGTATTGAGAGAAATTCACTACAATAATCAGTCTGAGAAATCAGAGCCACGACCAAGTGAGGAAATAGCAAAAGAGACACTAGAGACAGAAATTGATAGTCGCTGGTTGTTGGATAATTATTACTATCGAATTCGTGGTGGGATTGCGAAAATGTTCAATGACAAAAATTTAAGCAAGTACAATATTGACTTAAACAACTATGGATTAGAAAACGAGACTGAAAAGGCAATTCTCTTTTTCGCTATCACGAATTCATTAACACAAAGATTCCGAGTTCTTCAAATGATGAAGAATTACGATAAACTACTTGAGTTCGTAGACAAGCTACCAACATTCAATAGAAAACCATATTATGAATACACTTCATTCGACTTTGAAGACTTTGAATGGATTGGATACGAAAAAACAGAATCGTATAAAGACAGACATTTGGGAAGTCTATTTTTGGCTTTGAACGGACACTTTTCTGCACTCGCTGAAAAAGAAAAAACAGATGAGATGAGAAACCTGTATTTCAATTCAATTCTTTTTATCGCAGAGTATTTTAAATATTCAGGCGGAATGGAAAATGATTTACAAGAACTATACAATCAATCGCAAAAATAAAAAAACGTTTGGCAACAATGGGTATAGCGCATGCCCTGCGGGACACGCACCATACCCAAACCGTTAGCAATAATTTAATGAACGCAAGAAATACAGCTTATATAATTGTTTTAGTTCTGCTTGTTGGATGTGGAATATTGAACCCTGAATCAAGATATACACCTAAAAATTCAGCAGAATATTATTTTCCACCTTTAAGTGACGAAACAAAACAAAAAGAAGCTGAATGTATGAAATTGGAAAAATTCCCTTGCGTATTTGAACAGAACGATACGCTAAATGATTTTGTCAACGAATGGTACTCAACCCACTTGGCAAGTATGAAAGAACCTATCCTGTACAATCAAATTGGAAAGGGTAAAAAGGTGGTAAGGTTTACACATTTAGGTACTTGGTCAAGACCTTATTCATATCGTATTGAAAACAAAAACGGTCAAATAATAGGAACTTATAACAAAACTAAAGGACTTGGTGGATACGATGCTGGAAGAAGAATTAAACACGAAGTAAAGGAATTAAAAATTTCGGAGTGGAATTCATTAACAAGGAAAATTGACAGCACTTTTTGGGAAATTGAAACTCACGACCCGAATATGATTTTAGATGGAGAAGAGTGGATTTTAGAAGTCTTAATCGATGATAAGTATCACGTGGTATCAAGAAACAGTCCTGCAAATTATGGCGGTGAAAAATATGCTGAACTTTGTGAAAAAGTCATTAAAACCTATAATAACGAATAAAAACTATTGCTAACAATGTATATAAAAAAATAGGCGTAACAGTAGTAAAGTCAAGGCTTTTGACTCGAATGAAACTTTGCGATTAACTGAAAGTTTCGTGCTTCGAAATCGCCTACTTTTCATATACTAACCGTTAGCACCAACCTATGAAATCCATAATAACCATAATATTTAGTCTTTTAATTTTTGTTGCATGCAAACAGAAAGAAAAAAGCGGAATTGAATTTTCGGATGAATATTTGAGTTCGTACGAATGGGTTATTGACTCGATTTATGGCTCTCACGAATTCATTCAAGACTGGATTTATTTCACACCTAAAAAACAATTTTACCGTTTTTCTAAATACAATAAAAGCTACGTAATTGATAGCGCATTGATTTGGAAACACAATAGAGTTTTGAAAAATGATTCAGAATTGTTTAAAATCATTGCTCTTGATAGCCAAAACATAGAGTTAAAAACATTTAACAAAACTTATCACGCAGAACGTTGGAATACATTCGACAGAGAAAATATTAAACGTTTTATCGAAAATAACGAATATAAACTATTGATAAACGGGAAGTGGAAACTGGATTCGACTGAAATTGGAAAAGGCGGATTACCATTAAGCTGTGATCAAATCGAAAAAGGTTCAATATTTGACTTTAAAGAAAACGGTCGACTCGAGGTTTTTGAGAAAGACTCTCTAAACTACTGTAATAAATTTAGTTATAGTCTAATCAAAAAAGAGTTATCGTTAAGAAAATCAGATATGGTCATGGGATTTCCAATAGCTGAATTGAATAATAATAAACTGACTTTGATTTCAAGATATATTCCTAAAAAAAATTACACGGAAGAAATGTGGGAAAAGAAAAAAAGAGGATTTAAACTGTATTTGACAAAAAAGGAAAATTAATATATTGCTAACTTAAGAAGTGTATAATTAATTGCGGCTGAATTTCCTCACTGGAAATTCAATCTTATTAATTATCTTTCCGAAACAACGGAAAACGACTCGCGTCCTTTTCCCGCAAAAAATCATACACAAATACGTTGTGCACAATACCAAATGACAAAAATTGCTACGAACATAATATTAGGATTAATTCTCTTGAATTTAGTTTCATGTACAAATAAAATCTCAAAAACAGACACCAAAATTCACTTTGACAATGAATTAGGTTTCAGCATACCTGATTCTTTAAAGATCATCAATGACTTTGGAGAAGTCTTTACAAGAAAAGAAGAATCTGAACTTGAGAATTTAATATCTACAGTTGTAAGTAATTCATCAAAAAAAATAATAATCGTAACAACAAGCGATATTAAACCTTATACAGATATTCATAAATACGCAACAGACTTGGGTAATGACTGGGGAATTGCGTCGCCTAAAGACTTTAATGGACTTACTATAGTACTATGTAAGCCTTGCCGTAAAATAGGAATAGCTACAGCAGTTGGAACTGAGAACAAAATAAAAAACGAGTTTTGTAAAAATGTGATTAATCAAATTATGATTCCTGAATTTAAAAACGGAAATTATCACAAAGGAATGAAAGAAGGATTATTGAGTTTAATATTAAAATGGGAAGAAAAGTAAAGTGCACAACAACGCGTATAATTAATTGCGGCTTAATTCCCTCAGCGAAAATTCAATTTTATTAATTATCTTTCCGCAACATCGGAAAAGAACTCGCGTCCTTTCCCGCAAAAAATCATACACAAATACGTTATGTGCAATTTGAGACAAAATTAAAAAAACAAATGTTAAAAATAAATCGACTGGTGATAATATTCTTTGTATTTACTTTTGGATGCGACCAGAAGGAAAGTTCTTCATCAAAGAACGAAATATTTAAGCAAAAAAATAGAAAAGAAGAAATTCAGCAAAATATTTCAAAAGGAATTCTTGAAAAACTTACTGAAAATACATGGATTCCTGTTTTAAATAGAGGATGGATTATGAATTTTGAGAATGATAGATATATCACAGCTTTTGATGACTTGGATGATCATATTATTTATAATTATGAGATAACTGAAGTTGATGAGACTAAAGGCTATTTATTGATTAAAGTATTTGAAGAAGATAATACAAATATGCATGAAGATATTTCAGGATTTGGTATAATTGAGAAGGTTGACTATAAGGTAAAAATTCAATTAGCAGATAATGAATTGACTCTAATAAATAAATTCGGCACAGTTGAAGAAATGAAAAGTCGTTGGAAAAAGGTTAAGAAGATAGATCGTAAGTATTAACTAGAGGGAATCTAAAAATAATAAAAAGCACATAACAATAAATATAGGGCATTTGGCAGGTTGATCTATACACAGAAATTGTAGTTTTAAACTAAAATTATGCTAACGTGAAAAGCTAGTGCTGAAAATGCCAAACACACCATATTTAAAACGTTGGGTACAATTATGACGAACAGCATTTTCCATAATAAAGAGTTTGAGATAAATGGAATTTCTGTGCCTGAATTTGAATTAAAAAAAGGAAATCTAATCCGAATTTATATTCCGAATTTCAATCTTGAAAACTTGCCTTTAGGTTTTGACTTGACTATCGAATTGATAAAAAGATTCCAAAATCAAAAAACTGATTTTCCTTGGGCAAAAAACTACCGACAAAATACAGTTGCGGAATTTTTAAGTCCTTTAACTGTAAATAAATATCTGATTAATAAAATGCGGATTGACAAACTGACCGCAAAAAGAATAGCAGAAGAAATCGGAATTAAATTAAATGAGAAATTTGAATATTTAAGTTTCAAAAACAAGAAAGCTCTAATTATAAAAGCGTGTTTTGATAAAAATGACTGTATTCTTTTGGACTATTACGGAGTAGATGCAATGGGAATTGAGTTTTTGGAAAAAATAGTGAATACTGAAATTGAAAAAGGAAAATCTGCAATTGTTTTTGACAATTTACAATTTGCGAACGAAAAAGAACCTTATGGGAATATTAAACCGATAAAAATAACTGTACCCAACACCGTATAAAATTAATTGCTTTGGTCTCGCCTACTTCTGAAAATCGTCACGGACTTTATATCTGTTTTTAATTTGCTAATTTTGGTACTTAAGCACGCAACTAATATTATACCAAACGTTAGCTGTAATAGAAACAAATGAGCATAGACTTTATAAATAACTGGAGATCGATAGGTGAAGAACACATAGTTGTAGACCAATCTAATCAAGGGAAATTCGATCTTGGGTCGGCTGCATTGGACTTCTTTTTCATATCTGGCATCCCATCGGAATTTCAGGAATTAAACTTTGATTACTTAAAAGAAGAGAATATCCAAACGGTTAATCAAAAATGGAATTTAGACAACCCTGAATTTGACAAGTATTTGGCAATCGGATTTAATGGATCTGGAGATCCAATATCTCTAAATCAGATTAATCAGGAATTAATTTACTTAAATCACGATAATGAGTTTCAGGAAATTTTTATCAATTCTGACTTGAAAAAATTTGCTCATTCTGTTTTAAGGATTCAAATATTTATGAATCAAATAACCAAATTGACTCCTGATTCTTTCTTTGAAACAGAATTTTCGGATGAAAGCTTTGATAATTTATTGACCGATTTAAAACAGATTGATTCAAAAATATTTGAAGTTGATAGAAGCCATTGGTTGATTACCTTAGATACGCTCAAATGGGAACGAGAAGATGAAAGAAATAACTAAAACAGCTAACACTGTATAAAATGCATTGAAACGCATTTTATACTAAACGTTGTAGGTAATTAAAAAGAACTTTATGTTTAATTGGTTTAAGAGAAAAAAAAGAAAACCTGAATCTGAATTTCTTAAAACGGGCTCTAATCAACATTCATTTCGTTGGTTGGAAGTTGGAGAGAAAGACAACCCTTTTAATAAGAAAATTTTGGATGTCAGTTCTTATACACGAACTACCATGGCATTTACAAAAGAAAAATCGATTGCAGAAAAATACAATGAATTAAGAAGAACTGAGATAAAAAACAAGCATTTTTAGCTTAATTTTGACACAAAGTTTTCATCATAAGGCAAACCACTTTTTACAATAGCAAAAGCCTGTTTTAATAACTTGTTACACACTGCTATTAATGCTAATTTCTTACTCTTCCCTTTAGCTACTAGACGTTGATAAAGTGCCTTACAAGCCTTATTATATTTATAAGCATTAAAACTACACATGAATAATAAATTCCTGAGTTTAGTATTACCTATTTTACTAATTCTAGGTTTCCCTTTTATACTGCTACCTGACTCTCTAATGATAGGGGTGATTCCTGCGTAACTACATAATTCTTTTGCTGAATCAAATCGTTGAAATCCATCGGTAAATACAATTAATGCTAAGGCTGTTTTAGAACCAATACTTGGAATTGATGTAAGTAAACTCAATTCTTTTTGGTGTTCTTCTTTTACCTTTAGGGTCAATAGTTCTTCTAAACTTACAACCTCTTTATTCAGCGATTTTAATTGTTTCTTCAATGATCTCAAAACAAATTTACTCGGGATTCCTAAAACTTCTTCTCCATGGATTTTATTCTTTAACTGAGTACGCTGCTTCGTATAAACACTTAATAAACGTACTATTTGCAAGCACTCCTGTTGAACTTTACTCTCTCCTTTCCATAAACTTGGCGACTGACTTAATGCATAATTATATATTTGTTTTGCATCACTCTTGTCTGTCTTTATTTTTGAAAGATTCATTTGAATATAACGCTTAATCTTTAGTGGATTTTCAACACAAACTCCAACTCCATTTTCCAATAAAAAATATGCTAAACGAACATGATAATAACCTGTTGACTCCATAACACATATACTGGAATATGAAGTCATTTTTAATAGCTTTTTAAAACCCCTAATTGAATTACTAAACTGATGAAAATTACCTTGATGATCATAAACATCTAAAACATCTTTACTTACATCAATACCAAAATATACTGTATTTTTATTCATAGAAAAAAAGATTAGAAAGAAAACTATTGACAATTCAACAACTTAAAATCGAGATAATATTCTCATAGAACTGAACGAATTTAAAATAGTAAAGCATAGGGATTATCAATGTTGACGAAATCTAGGTTTCTCGGTGTATCATAGCCTTATTCTACGCTTTTTTCTTTCTGATTAATAAATCTAAAATTAATATATTGCTAACTTAAGAAGAACTGAGGTGAAAACTAACGATATTCTATTTAACTTAAGAAGGGTTCTATACCATTTATTACCTCTTTTATGCCACAAAATGAGACGATTAAAGCATTTATATAAAGACCTTTCATTTTTTACCCGAACTTTGCTTTAAATGTTTAACCTCATAAATAATGATAAAAATGGTAACAAAAACAATTTACGGTACAGTTTCAAAAGATGGAGAAATAATTTCTGGAACAGGATTTCTTGTTGAAAGACAAAGCTCTGGTACTTATTTAATCGATTTTGAACCTGGATTTGCGAATGTTCCGTCAGTAGTAGGAAGTCAGACAGGATATGGGAAAATCGATGAAAACACACTAGACTCTATCGTATTTCCATATATTAACAGAGGATCTACTACTGCTTTAACTGGAGATTCTAAAGGTAATAGAAGAGATCGTCAATTCAGCTTTACCGCTATTGGTGAACAATAAGATTTGTCTTATAGGCTTTTAGTTGAATGAGTGCTTTTAAAAAGCACTCATTTTTTATTCTTAATCATTTCAGCTTTTAAAATATAAATTTTCATCTCTTTGTTCATTATTGTAATTCTTCATTGTCTGTTCTACCAGAAATTCCGTACGAATAAAATTAATATGTGTTTTTGTAATATCATAATGAGAAACATTTCCAGTTTCTAATTTATATACTCTTGCTAATTTAGAATCATATTTCCAATTGCAATTCTTATTTAAAGTTAGCTTGATTTTGTAGCATGTTAATAAGTCTTTCCAAATTCAAACTAAATAGTAACTTTACAGCTATTATCATTACTATGTGTTTTATAAGTCAAATACAAAATCAGCAGAAGAAAACGAAAAAAGATTTAAGACGAGTTTTATTGCACCAGAAATTTATCAGTCATACTACGCGAGATCTGGTTATTCTACTGATTATTTGTATATCATAAAGCAAAACGAAAGTGAAATTATTAACCCAGCATATTGGGGATTACTTCCAGAAAATATAACTATTGATAAGAGGCAAGAATATTTAAGTCAATATCGAACCTATAATGCCAGAGTAGATAAAATACTTAACAATCAAAATAGAGCTGCAAATTTTATAAAGACTCAGCGCTGCATAATTCTAGCAGATGGAATATTTGAACCACATTACAGATCAGATATAAGTTATCCTCATTATATAAAACATCATGATCATAGTCTTTTTGCGTTAGCAGGAGTTTATACAGAATTAGATGATGGTTTATACACTACTACAATTATAACGAGAGAGGTAAATCCATATTTTGCAGAGATACACAATAAGAAAAAGCAAGGTACTTTTAGAATGCCTCTAATATTAAATCAGGAGGATGAATCAAATTGGTTATCGAATGATTTAAATACAAGTGATATAACGGAATTACTAAATAGCTTTACTATTAAAAAGTTCGTTGATTACCCAGTAGAAAAGAGTAGTGGTCACCCTATAAATAATGCTGAAGGAATTCAACCTTTTTTCTACCCCGAACAACAATCGTTGTTTTAATAATCGATAAGGAAACTCAATTATTTCAATAGTTCATAATTATTTAATTTCTTTTTTATGTGTGCAATTTCTGGGAAATTTTTCTTATTAAATTTTATAAACACATAACAATCAGTGTATTAAGATGAAAGTTCCTCTGCCTTCTAAGCAGACGGTCACAGGTTCGAATCCTGTCGCGATCACAATAAGCCTTACTAGTTTTAGTAAGGCTTTTTTGTTGGCAACACCTTTATTTACAAAGGTTTTACTTCTCCTTTGATTTTGTTTTTACTTGTTTTGATGAGTACACACATGAAGTGTAAAAAAAAATAATTTACATATATTTGGGTGTGTTTTGTTGTATTTTTTTAAAAGTCCGTGAAAAATCCGTGAAATTTTTTAAACTCTAAAATTGTTTTATGGAAGGAAAAATTTATTTAGATACTCGTGAAAGTCAAAAAAGAAAATCTGGCTTCCCTGTTATTTGTGATTTACATAATCGTAAAAGGCTACAATTTTCTCTAAAGTTGAATTTTACAAGGGAGGACTGGGATTTTGAGAAAGAGTTGCCTCTGAATGATAAAAGAAAACAATTAATCATAAAAAGAAAGAAAGGTCTTTTAGCTGATTTAATTACTAAATCTATTGATGATAGCAATATTACATTAGCTTATGTAAAAGAAGTTTTAACTGGTAATACTAATTCAAATGATAAAGTTTTGTCTTTTTATGATTTCGTGGATGAATTAGTTGCTAAACAAAAAAAACTACTAGATGACAATGGAGTGCAAAAAAAGGGTAATGCGGGTGTTTACAGAAATACAGCTAAATAGCTTTACAAATTCAGACCTAAACTAACGCTCGGTGATATAGATTATACGCTGTTAGATGACTTTAAGAAGAACTGAGGTAAAAACCAACGATAATCTATTTAACTTAAACGGTATATAGCAAATAGGGCATTTGGTAGTTTAGAGAAGTTCAGTGCTATTTACAAACACCGTCAAATCGTTGATTTGGCTTTTAAGAATGAATAAGATAAAAACAAAATATAACGCTTTGGCTCAGTGCAAAATTGAAAGTTTATCGCTTTCTGCTGCCCTACTTGCCATATACTAATCGTTGTAGCCAATTCCTCTTTTTTCGAAAAAAAGAAAAATAAGTTGATTAACAATAGGTTGAAGTCTTATAAAATGTAGACGTAGACTCCACAATCAACGAGAGTCAAAATTCCTCGAAGGGGAAAGGACGCTCAGAAAAAACAAATCTATTGGATCTTTAGGTTAAGTGGAATTTTTTTATTGAAACAGCCCAAGGCATAATGGATTTTGATACGATTTATCCTTTTGGCACAATTATTGTTATCAGGAAGTCTCTATTATTTAAAAACTATAAAAATGAAATTTTCAAACTTTTACCCCCAAAAATTCATCACATATCTATTGCTACCATTAATTTTCGGATGTAACGACATAGATGAGGAAATAGAGCCAATAGTAGCATATGTTTATTTAGATGAAAATGGCGTTACCATCAAAGCTAGCGAAAATTCCCAACCTGGAGAGACAGCTACTTTTGATGGAGCCTCTTATTTGATTGTGGATAATGAAACACTACATGAGCTAGTAAAAGGCTATCCTAATAACGGTGTCGATCTTTCCAAGCTGGTAACATCTAAAGTTACCGACATGAGATGGCTTTTTCAAAAACCAGGTTACAACGCCGATTTAAGCAATTGGGATGTGTCAAACGTCACCGATATGGGGCACATGTTTGAGGGAGCAAATGGATTTCATTCCGACATCAGTAAATGGGATGTGTCTTCTGTTACGGATATGTCTCATATGTTTGAAAGTGCGTCAGTTTTTAATTGGGACATCAGTGAATGGGATGTTTCATCCGTAACCAACATGAATTCAATGTTCCGAAGAGCAGAGAGCTTTAATCAAGATCTTAAGGATTGGGATACTTCATCGGTTACAGACATGTCCAAGATGTTTGAACATGCAGAGAGCTTTCATAGTGAGATTGGTAATTGGAACACTTCTTCTGTAACTTCGTTTAGTGATATGTTTGCCTTTGCCAGCAGCTTTAATGCAGAAATAGGTGAATGGAACACATCAACTGCTGAAAATATGTTCTCTATGTTTAGAAATGCTGAAGCATTTAATCAAAATATAAGTAATTGGGATGTTTCTAATGTTAAAGAGATGGGCTCTATGTTTTACAATGCAAAACATTTTAACCAAGATATCAGTAATTGGA
Organism: Tenacibaculum sp. SZ-18; assembly: GCF_002813915.1. NCBI lineage: Bacteria > Pseudomonadati > Bacteroidota > Flavobacteriia > Flavobacteriales > Flavobacteriaceae > Tenacibaculum > Tenacibaculum sp. SZ-18. The sequence continues at coordinate 3,516,084 of NZ_CP019335.1, forward strand.
ATGTTTCTAATGTAACCAATATGATTTTTATGTTTGGACGAGCAGAAAATTTTAATGCAGAGATTGGTAACTGGGATGTATCCAGTGTTGAGAATATGGTAGGCATGTTTATTTTGGCTTTGAAATTTAATCAAGACCTGAGTGCATGGAATGTAGAAAAGGTTTCAGAATACCAAGACTTCGCAAAACAAGCAACCTCTTGGACACTTCCAAAACCAAACTTTAATTAATTTAAGTAGACTTTATTAAATTAATTTAAGGAGAGTTTTAGAGCCACGCATTTATGTGTTAATGCGTGGCTCTAATTATTAAAGACCTTCACCTTTTTCATTAAAAATATAGTCATGGTCTCTGCTATTTCCTTATTTCTAATCTTGGCATAACTCTCCAGTGTTACACTCATTTTAAAGTGTCCTAAGAGCAAGGAAACAATACTGGGAGAATATTATCAGACATACAGGAACCTCAGTAAGGCCACCGTATCATTCTTCTTAGACTATTTTTTCCTTTTTAGAATGTGAAAATGCTGTATTGGAACTTTTACGCAATTATTATCGAAGCTATCAACCAAAATATTGGGTATTTGAAGGATCTACGGAAAAACAATATGGCGTAAGTAGTATTCGAAAAATATTTAAAAGATCATTGCAAAAAGGGGGTATTTGGAAATAAGCTGCCGCAAACACCTTACGTCATTCTTTTAAATACTTTTGCTAACCATGGCTATAAGTAATTGAGTTTTCAAGTATATTTAAATTTAATAAGACAATTCAATCATCACCTGAAGTAATTCCTCAGGAGATAGTTTTTTAGTAAGTCTTTCCAAGTTCTTTTCAGCTTTAGAAACATGACCAAATAAGGAGTGCGATACTCCAATCTTTTTTATAAGGTTAATAAAATACTCTAATGCTATTATGTTCTGATAGCGAACAAACTGATCAGCGTTTAAGTGTGGTACACCTTGACTTTTAACTACGTTGGAGAAATACTTTGAATACATATTGCAAAGTTCGTTATAATTTGTAGCAATGATTGCTTGGTTTTGTAGCATGTTCGTAAGTCTTTCCAAATTCAAACTAAATAGTAACTTTACAGCTATTATCATTACTATGTGCTTTACTAAGTCAAATACAAAATCAGCAGAAGAAAACGAAATAAGAAAAGCCGAAATTGAAATAAATAAGCAGTATTTGGATTCCGACAAAAGATTTGCCTACAATCAAAATTTTGTGAGATTTAAAGACGACTCTGAATGGACTCTTGAGGAAAGACAAAAGAACTTTCAAAACCTTATGAAATGGAATAAAAAGGAAGCAAAAAAGAGGATAAAAATTGACCGACAATATTTAGGGTTTATTGAAAACGGACAAAAAATATTAGTAATTCAATTTATTGATTTTAGCCAAGCCCCTTATGGATTAAAAGACCAATTGACAAAAAGCTGGATTGGAGGTTGGCACGGTTGGTTTGAAACAAATGTTAGGTTGAAAGAATATAATATGGAAACAAAAAAAGTGAATAGTTTCGGATGGCCAAAATTATAGAGCAGTACCTACAACAATGTATAACCGCAATTACAGCGGATTCGACTACGTCCGAATCCACTCGGTAATTGTTAACACTAGTTCTTAAACAAAATATGTAACTTTAATCCAGTAACAACAGTTTTACAAATAGGTTGCCAAGAATAGCAACCGAAAAAGATGATAAATTTTTAATATATTTGATATATCAATTATATTTGTATCAACAAAATAGAATTATGGAGTTCAAAAAACCAACAGAAACAATCTTCTATCAAATAGAAAAAGTAATAAAACAATACCGATTAATGGCGCAAGCAAACCTGAATAAACTCGGATATAAAATAACCATAAACCAAATCTTGTTGATGATACAAATTGACAAAAATCAAGAAATAAGTCAAGTTGAATTAGCAGAACTATTGTTTAAAGATGTTGCATCAATTACTCGAATGACAGAACTTTTAGTTAAAGAAAAACTTATTGAAAGAAAAGAAAACAAAGAAGACCGCAGGAAAAAAGACTTAAAAATTACCCGAAAGGGGAAAAAACTATTGGATTTAGCAATTCCTGTAATCTCTAAAAACAGAGAAATTGCTCAACATAATATGACCGAGACAGAAATAAAAACACTTTTAAATCTTTTAAATAAAATAATAATAAACACATCAAAATGAAAAACTTAATTTTAATTGCAGTAACTCTTTTAACCTTTAGCTGTAAAAATTGTAATAGCCAATTAAAAAATAAGTCGAATAAAGTTAAGTTGGTTAATATTACTATAATAAAAGATTATTTAGACAGTCAAACAAAAAAAGATAGTCTTCACGGAATTGTGCTTATCGCAGATAAAGACGATGTTATTTTAAAAAAAGCCTTTGGCTTTAAAGACTTAAATCAGACTCAAAAACACACAATAAATGAAAAAATAGGCTTAGCTTCTATACCTAAAATGTTTACTGTAATAGCAATTATGTAAATTGCATCAAAAGAGAAAATAGATATTGACAATCCTATTGGTTATTATTTGAAAGATATAAAAAATCAAATATGAAAAGACAGTATCACAGTAAAAAATTTATTATCGCACACAAGTGGATTAGGATTCTACTGGGATTATCCGACTGATGAAATATCATCTGATTTAGATAGTTTGTATGAAACCATAAAGAAGAGAGATTCAAAACCAAAAGAGCAAAATATTTTTAATTATAGCAATAATGGCTATATAGTTCTTGGTAAAATCATTCAAAATGTTTCTAGTTTATCATATAAAGAATATCTAACAAAAAATTTAATTAACCCTCTAAAAATGTTCGATACTGAACAAGGACTTCCTGATGGAGGCGGTTTTAAATCTACTGTAGATGATTTACTTAAATTCTCTAAAGCGTTGAGAAATAATTTTCTGATTCGTAAAGAGGTACTCGCTGTAATGAGAACAAAACAATCTGATGCAAATTATGGACTCGGATTTATGCTAAACCCCAAAGAAAAGGTCAAAAAATTTGGACATACAGGTGGTTTTTCTAGTGACGATTCGGGTCTCGGTATTGCCTCTGCCATAAATATAATAAATGATAGATACACTGTGATTATTCTCACAAATAGAAACCCATCTATGGGAGGTGCTAAAGTTTTGAGTTTTATTATTAATCATTTACAAAAAAAATAAAAAACTACGTTTAGTAACTAAAGAAGTTTATAATTCATGCGGCTATTAGTTAATACTACGGAAAAATTCTTACTTTTAATGGAAGTTGATTTTATCGGAATCATCCTGCGGACGATTTCTCACCAACCATACCCAAAACATTAAAAGGCATAATAACAAACAAAATTCATGAAAGTACATATTGAAACTGATAAATTTATCATAAGAGAACTTGAAGAATATGATGCTAAAGGAATATTCGAACTGGACTCTACTCCTGAAGTGCATGAATTTCTTGGAAAAAAACCAATAAAAACTATTAATGAAGCACATAAAGTGATTGATTTTATTAGGAAACAATATGTCAGCAATGGTATTGGAAGGTGGGCAATTATAGATAAAAATACAGATGATTTTATTGGCTGGACAGGACTGAAATATGAAAAAGGTTTAAGAAAAGAATTCAATTATTATGATCTTGGATATAGACTTAGAAAGAAATATTGGGGTAAAGGTATAGCTACAGAAACTGCCATAGAATCGTTGAAATACGGATTTCAGACACTAAACCTAAAAGAAATTGGGGCAGCAGCAGATGTTAATCATTTAGTTTCTAATAAAATTCTTAAAAAAATTGGACTGAAATTTATAGAAACTTTTGATTATGAGGGTGTTACTTATAATTGGTACAAGATAAGCAAAACAGAATGGACTGAATTGGAACGAACAGCTAACACTACTTAAAATGCATTAAAACGCACTCTAATTACACCGTTAGCAAGTATAAAATATTAGTATATGAAACAAATAGTTATTTTACTCTTAATATTTTCATTTTTAACGCCTTGTTCATCGCAGGAAAAACACATATTCACTTCACTAGATTCAGCTTTTAAGAATCCAGAATCTGTCTTTAAATTATTTTTACGGAATAAATCGTTGAAATGCCTGCCAGATTCAATTGATTCGTTTCACAACTTAACTGAATTAAACTTAATTGACAACAACCTTGATAGTCTTCCAGAATCCATTGGAAACTTAAAAAAATTAAAAAGACTTTATTTATCTAACAACCCGATCAATACTCTTCCATACTCCATAGGGAAACTTAATAATTTGATATGGTTGTTTTTAAATCAAACCAAATTAGTAGCTCTTCCTAAATCTATTGGAAATTTGACCGAGCTACGGATACTTTTGTTAAATAACAGTCAGCTCGAAACTATCCCAGAATCTATTGGTAACTTATCTAAGTTACAAGTACTAGAGTTACCAAATACAAAGATCGAAACTCTTCCAAAGTCGATTGGAAAATTAGGTGATTTGCAAACATTATCTTTATATGAAACCAAACTTACAAGATTACCTAAATCCCTCGGAAAATTAAGTAAACTAAAAACACTATCCCTACAATCAACATTATTAAGCGAGAATGAATTGGAAAGCATCAAGCTAGCACTTCCAAAATGTAATGTACACGATTAATGAGTTACTAATAAAACCTAAACTGTATTAAAACGAAGTTTCACCAATTCGTTGGTATTAATTTAAGAAATTGAAAATTAAATGGAGTTAGAAATATATCAAATTGATGCATTCACAGCCAAAGTATTTGGTGGTAATCCTGCTGCTGTCTGTCCCTTAGAAGATTGGATTGATTCTTCAACTATGCAGAGTATAGCTGCCGAGAATAATTTGTCTGAAACAGTATTTTTTGTCAGAAAAAAGGATTTTTATGAAATTCGTTGGTTTATGCCTCATCAGGAAATTGATTTGTGTGGCCATGCGACTTTAGCCGCAGCTTATGTCATTTTTAGTTATTTGAGACCTGAATTAAATGATATAAATTTTATGTCTCAAAGTGGGATATTAAAAGCTCAAAAGTCTGAAGATGGAAGCATTATACTGGACTTTCCGTCGCGACCACCCAAGAAAATTGAAATACCACAAGAAGTCTATTCTGCATTTAATTATAAACCTATTGAAGCATTAGCAAGTAGAGATTTGGTTTTACTCTTTGAAAACGAAGAAAAGATAAGAACACTAAAATATGATTTAAATTTTCTTAAAAAATTACCTTATTTATGTATTGTTCCCACAGCTAAGGGAATTGAAGTAGATTTTGTATCCCGAGTATTTGATGCTAATGCATCCATGCCGGAAGACCCAGTTACTGGTTCCGCCCACACATCTTTAATTCCTTATTGGAGTGAAAAACTTAAAAAAAAGCATTTCATTGCTAAACAATTATCAGAAAGAGAAGGAGATTTAATATGTAATCTTGTTAAGGATAGAGTCCACATCGCCGGAAAAGCTGTACTGTATCTTAAAGGAAAAATTTATATATGAAAATTGCTTAATTACTAATACTAACGAAGAACTGATGTGAAAAATCAAACTCAATTACTTTAGTAAACATAAAAACAAACAGCATTAAAAAATATTCAGTATTCACTTTTAATAATTGTATTAGGACAAATATTTAATCTAATAGCACAAGAGAAAATAAAAAACACAGCTTTACGGTTTATATTTCTAATGGAACTGCCTCGTCAAGCAGTTTAAAAATTAAAAAAGCATATGTAAGTCCAATAATTTCCTATGAGTTTGATAATTACATAATATTTGATTATCATGAAGTTAAACCGAGTGAATTACACATGAAATGGGTAAAATTCCAAGCAAAATTTAATATAACCCATACTTTTTGTTGGGGAAATTATAAGCAATCTTGGCACAAAGGCGTTAGTGAAACAAACCAACTAAGAGTTAAATTAATAATAGATCTTCACAGGCAAGATTATAATATTTTGGAAAATTATTTATTCAGGTTTTACTTTAATTAATAATAAAAAGCATGAAAAATTTAATTTTCCTATTATTAATAACATTCACTTTAAACTTAAATACCCAAGAAAAACAGAACGATGCGACTTGGGAGGAGACGATATCCTTCATTAATTAAGTATAAAAATGAATTAGACTACTTCAAATTTACACAAAAGAGCCCAAATTGGTCTTTTATTGGTCCTGCATCAGAAAATTACATTTTTTGAAATTTATTAAAGGGCAATCTAGCTTAATAAAGAAAATAAAATTCCAAGTGATACCTAACTTAATAAAAGATTTTATAAAGCTCTAACACATTTAGCTTATTTAGCAAGAGAGAAACGCCTAAAAAATCAAGAGAAATCTGGTGATAAATTTTGATATGTATAATAATACTTTAAAAAAATTAACCCTACCCTGTATGACTTGGTTTTTATTTAATATGTCTTTTGTTCAAAAAACAACACAATTTAGCGAGTATAAAATCATTAAAGATCAGTATGAATCTACTAAAATAAAATTTACACCTTATATTATACATAAGACTATTGGAGAAAATGAATCTAAATATGAAAGTCCATACGGTGTTTATGGTGTATTAATATACTATACTGTTAAAAGACAAAAAAAGCTAATAGATAAGACATGTTAAGTGACCTTAAAAGTAAGGGCTACTATGAAACAACACTTGATTATGGTAGTAAAGCAAAAGTTAGTTCGGTTAGTGTTAGCTATTTTAGTATGATTGATGTACCAAAAAAAGATTAGCCAAAAAAAGAAGAATATTTCTAAATACGTTTGCTAACACCGTATATGATTCGTTACGGCTGAATTTCCTCAACAGAAATTCAATCTTATTAATTATCTTTCGGCAAAAACTGAAAAGAACTAACGTACTTTTCCGTCAATAAATCATACTTAAATACCTTGTACTTCATTATAATAGAAATACTAACCTATGATTAAACTCTTTAGAAAACATAAACAAAATTCACTTACAAAAGGAAAAGTAGTAAATTATTTTAAATATGCAATTGGTGAAATTATTCTTGTAGTTATAGGTATTTTAATAGCCTTATATATTAATAATTGGAATAGTAAACGAATTGAAAAAAGAACAGCTATTTCAATTTACAAAAATATAAAACGGCAGACTAAAATGGATAAGAATGCAATTTCCTTGGGACTTAAACATAATCAATTTTTATCTGAAAAATTTGAATATGGAGCTCAAATAATAGAAGAAAATGATCGAGCTAAAACCGATACTCTCTTAGAAATTGAATTAATACTGGTTGAACATTCTGATATTGATATAAATAGCAATATCTATCAAAACTTAATTAATAGTGGTGAATCAAAACTTTTGAAAAATAGAATTATAATGGAAGAAATCCAAAAATTAGAAGGAACTTATATATCTATAAACCGAATGGAGAAAATTCATTATGAAACTATACAAAACAATATTGCCCCCTATTTATTAAAGGCCATTAAGATTCATGATAAATCCGCTCGAAATATAAATATAGTTTTTGGAATTGATTTTCAAAATTATTTTTATTCTACATTACTCATTAGTTCTCAAAAAGACTTGCTATATAATCAAGCAATAAAACAAATTGAAATAATTACAGGGTTAATAGATAAAGAAATTAAACAATAACGAAAGTACAGCTCGGTGTATAATTCGTTGCTGGTTCTGGCTCACTTGCGAAAATTCTTCAGATGTTCTGGTGTAATTCCTCAGTAGATAATTTTTTAGTAAGTCTTTCCTAATTCTTTTCAGCTTTGGTAGCATGAACAAATAAAGAATGTGATACTCCAATCTTTCTTATAAGATTAATGAAATACTTTTACAATTTGATAACGAACAAACTAATCAATGTTTAATTGTCGTGCGCTTTGACTTTTTACAACAATAGAGAAATATTTTGAATACATACTTGGAAATTAAGCTGTAATTTTAATCAATGATAACTCAAAATTTTAGCGAAAATGAAATTTATATATGTAAGTACAACGCCCCCTTACCCCAGAGTATAAATTTTTGGATTTAAAATTAAAGTACTCAATGAAAATACTCAACTCAAAGCATTGTAAAACTAGTTTTTAACACAATAAAAGAGTGTAAAAAGTACAACTTTAAGAAGTTATAAACTTACTATTCGCATTTTTTAATATTTTATCTCAGGTAGTATTTCTAATCGGATAGGTCTCCGTCATTTTTAAATCATAACGCCGTACTTGATTTCTCACTTTTATAGAAGGAATACCAAAATTTAACAAATCCGTGATACAAGTATCTTTTAAAGAATACCATTGATATTTTTACTCAATATTATATTGTTATCGAAACTGTGCCCATTCGTTAGAAATTTTCTTTGGACTTAATTGTATTTTTCCTAGTTTAAATCCTACCCTCGAAAATAGAAAATCGCCAGGTTTAGATTTATACAAATACTTTTGTAATAAAGGAATTAAAGCATATGATATTGTTACTTTATCTGACTTTTATTTTTTGATTGTTCTTCAGAAATAGTAACAACAGCCAAATCAATATTAACATCAGAAACTCTCAGTTTAGTCAATTCAGTCTTTCTAATAAAACAAATGTTCGTGCACATACACAGAACGTAGTAATGAAAGTTTGATTCTAACAACTTGATTAATTTTTTCTTTTCTTGACCTCTAAGAAGTTCACCAACTTATTTTTTCTTTGGTTTAGGCATAATTAGCTCTGCAGGATTTTGTTTTATATAATCTTTTATTTCACACAAAATAAAAAAAGTGTTTAGAAACTGTAAATAATTATTATCAGTACTATAACCTTTTTCGACATATAAGTAATCTAAAAAAGTATGAATAAAAGAATTATCAATTTCTATTATGAATTTGATCTCATAACTTTTAAGCTTAATAAATTCCATTATTTTTTTAAATAAGATTTATCTGCACTACAACTAACTTCTCTTTTGATACCATCTTTCACCTCTTTTCGCTGTAATTCTAAGAACTTAGTCTGACAGTCTTCAAAAGATCTATAGAGTATATTCTTTTCTTCATAACAAGGAGACCAACCACTTTCTAATTTCTTGTTAATCTCAAACACCATCTTTTTCGCATAACGCAACCTATGTGTAATACTTTTAATCTAAGGAAATCTCACTCTAAATCTCTTTAGTTCTTCTTGCGCAGGAATTTTGCATAGTTAACGATTAACCAATCTTGATTTTTCCTCAGCTCAGCTGGCTTGTAATCAACAAATATGGCTTTAAATACTTTTTTGTAGAGTTTTGACCTTTTTTTTATAATTCTTCAATTTTGGCTAATTGAAAAGGAATAAGAATTACTGACACACCTTTGACACAGGTTTTTAAATAAGACCGTTATTAAATACTGTTTATCAAATACATATGAGTTTTTGTACCAAAGGTGGGACTCGAACCCACACGCTCTAATGAGCATCGGATTTTGAATCCGACGTGTCTACCAATTCCACCACTTTGGCTAAAATTATGGAAGTGCAAATCTAACAATTAAAATAAAAACTTTTTAATACTCTTTAAAATAATTTTACTTTTGCCACACACAACACAAACTAAAAATTCATTCGAGATGTCAACGACACAATTATCACCAAAGCTTTTTGCTTGTTCACAAAGTACAGAGCTTGCACAGAAAATAGCAAAGGAATTTAATGCTGAATTAGGAAATGTAAAAACTACGCATTTTAGCGATGGTGAATTTCAACCTGCTTTTGAAGAATCGGTTAGAGGTCGTCGTGTTTTTATCATTGGATCAACTTTTCCAAGTGCTGACAATTTAATGGAAATGCTATTAATGTTAGATGCTGCTAAAAGAGCTTCTGCAAGACATATTACAGCAGTAATGCCATATTTTGGTTGGGCAAGGCAAGACAGAAAAGATAAACCTAGAGTAGCTATTGGAGCAAAGTTAGTTGCAAATCTTTTACAAGCAGCTGGCGCTACGAGAATTATGACAATGGATTTACATGCTGATCAAATTCAAGGTTTCTTTGAAAAACCAGTTGATCATTTATATGCATCAACCATTTTCATGTCTTACATCGAAAGTTTACAATTAGAAAACCTAACAATTGCCTCTCCTGATATGGGTGGATCAAAAAGAGCTTATGCATACTCAAAATATTTAGCAAGCGAGGTTGTAATTTGTTACAAACAGCGCAAAAAAGCAAATATAATTGAACATATGGAGCTTATTGGTGAAGTTGAAGGTAAGAATGTAATTTTAGTTGATGATATGATTGACACAGGAGGAACACTTACGAGAGCTGCTGATTTAATGGTTGAACGAGGAGCAAAATCAGTACGTGCTATTTGTACGCATCCAATACTTTCTGGTAGTGCATATGAGAGAATTGAAAATTCCAAGTTAACAGAGTTAATTGTCTCGGATACAATTCCTTTAAAAAAGGAGGTTTCTAAAATAAAAGTTGTATCTTGCGCGTCATTATTTGCAGATGTGATGCGTAAAGTTCAATCGAACACATCCATCAGCGATCAATTTTTAATGTAATTTTAAATAAATAGAACAATGCAATCGATTACGATTAATGGATCTCAAAGAGAAAGCGTAGGTAAGTCAGCGACTAAAGCCTTACGTAATGCTGGAAAGGTTCCTTGCGTATTATACGGAGGAGACAAACCTGTTCACTTTTCAGCTGATGAAAAAGCGTTCAAGAGCTTAGTATATACTCCAAACGTATATACTGCTTCGATTGAAGTTGACGGTCAAACTTATGCGGCTGTTTTACAAGACATCCAGTTTCACCCAGTTACTGACAGAATCTTACACATCGACTTTTATCAATTATTTGAAGATAAAGCGGTAACTATGGAAATTCCAGTAAGATTAGTTGGAAACTCTAAAGGAGTAATGATTGGTGGTGCTTTACGTCACAATATGCGTAAATTAAAAGTGAAAGCTTTACCAGCAAACTTACCTGACTTTATTGAAGCTGATATCACAGAATTAGAAATTGGTAACAAACTTTATGTTACTGAATTAGCAAACGATAACTATACTTTTTTACACCCAGACAACACTGTGGTTGCTCAAGTTCGTATGTCTCGTAATGCTGCTAAAGCTGCTACAGAAGCTGAAGGATAAAACAAGATTTTATTATAAGATAAAAAGAAAGACCTACAAGCTTTGTAGGTCTTTTTTAATTCAATTAATTTACACAATAATATATGTGTGTATTTTAACGCTTCATTGCTTGCTTTATAACAGCCATTGTTTCATTAGCCTTTGCCAACTTAGCCCATTTTAAAGCTGTATATCCTCTTTTAGATTTAGCTTTTAACTTAGCTCCATTTGCGATTAGTAATTTTGCAATATCTGTTCTGTTATAACGAGCCGCAAAAATTAACGGAGTTAAACCTGTAGATTTTTGATTTACGTCCTCTCCACTTTTAATTAAAGCTTTAACAGCTTCATAGTTTCCTTCTCTAATCAATGTACAAAAAGGTGAAACTTCAGTGTACTTAGTTACAGTAATTTTCTCTGGTTTTGGAGTTTCTGTTGCATTTACAGTTGTAGTGAAAGCCCCTAAAAATAAAGCAATTGTTAAAATGATTCTTTTCATATTCTAAAAATTTAAGTTAAACAGGTTATTTGCTAAAAAGACGCCCATATTTCAAAAATGTTTCGTCAAAATTAGGCAATTAACGTAACAATAACATTTTTAGAATTTCCTTAACAATGCTGAATAATTACACTTTACAGAATCAAATTCTTTAAAAAACATAAAATTATACTACTTTGAAAACGAGATTGTTAAAACTTTAAATAAAATTTAATAAATTAACAATCAACAAGGTAAAACAAAAACTATGACTAAAAAACTCATGTATCTTTTAGGTATACTCATTACGATCTTAGTTGGAACTTACTTCAATTGGAAATTATGTTGCAATAATAATGTAATACAAGAAAGTTCATCTTCTGAATTGATTAACGATAATCAAAGGAAAATTAAATCTCCTACATTTCACGCTTTTACAATTAAAGAAGATAATGACACCTTTTCTCTGAGTAATGCCGATAATTTTAAATTTAAAAGCTCAAGCTACAAAATCGTTAGTCCAGTACCCTCTGGTTTAGATTTGGAATTAGAGAAATTAAAAACGTATGTAAACAGTATTTCTAATAAGGGTTTATCAATCACTGGATATTACACTGAAAATGAATCAAATGAATCTGCTTACCCTAATCTTGGATTTGCAAGAGCAATTTCAATAAAAAATTATCTCACTTCGAAAGGCATCCCTTCTAATGTTATGAAAATGTCAGGGAAATTAAAGGAAACCATGATTCCTGATTCATTAAATGTATTTCATGGACCCGTTGACTTCGTTTTTACAGAATTGAAAGATAAAAGTGAAGAACTAAATAAATTAGGAAATTATATCAAGGAGCATCCTGTGGTATTGTACTTTAAAACTGGTGTAACGTATATCAATCTTTCAACAGAAGAGCGACGACAGATGGCTGATATTGCTAAATATTTAAACCAAGTAGAAAGCGCTCAGTGCATCGTTACAGGTCATACCGATAACACAGGTGATGTTACTACAAATTTGGGAATTGGACAAGAAAGAGCTAATTCAGCCAAACGCTATTTAATACAAAACGGAATACCAGAAAATAAAATTACCGCAATTTCAAAGGGTAAAAGCGAGCCGGTTGCAGACAACTCAACAGAAAAAGGAAAAGCTAAAAACAGAAGAATAGTAATAACAATTAAATAACAAATTCACACATTATGGCATGTATTATCACACCTATCTTAGTCGGACTCATATCAGCTTTTTTAGGTTATTTATTAGGAAGACATGTTTTATCAAATCATGAAAGCAACAACAATTCATCTAATGAAGAATTATCAAATCTTAAAAGTAGAATTTCTTCTTTAGAAGCAGAATTAAAAGCCTGTCAAAAAACAAAACTAGAGTTAACATCTGACTTAAAACTAGCAAAAGAGGCTTCTCAAGCTTTTACCAATACAACTGACTTTGCTAACTCACTATCCACTTCAACAGAAACGACAGAAATAGTGCAATTCGATGCAGCTTTAGCTAAAGCCACTTTTGGTAAAAAAATTAAACAAAACGACCTAAAAGTAGTTGAAGGAATTGGTCCTAAAATTGAAGAATTATTTCACAACTTCGGAATAAAAACTTGGAAAGAACTCGGAGAAACATCTGTAGAAAAATGTCAAGAAGTTCTAAGAAGTGGTGGAGATCGATTTAGAATGCACAAACCAAACACTTGGCCTAAACAAGCGAAATTAGCCTTAGAAGGTAAATGGGAAGAACTCAAAAAATGGCAAGATAAACTTGATGGTGGAAAAGCCTAATTCATATATAAAAAATCTCGATTCTATACCGAGATTTTTTATTTAATTTATTGTTTTTTTTATAATAAGCTTTACTTGACAGATACTTAATTACCCCAATAATTTGGACATTGAAATGCTTGAATATTCATGTTATTATTGTTTTAATAGGATTAGTAAAACTTTCTGATACAAAGATGCGACGAGAATAGACCTCAAAAAATGGACAAAAGTTCCTATGAGTTGTACAATTGAGAATTTGGAAGAAAATCTAGAAATAAATCAAGGTTAAATGACTTATTTCAATAAGCAAAAAGAAAAAAGTTACAGTGATTGAGAATCGAAAACAATATAAATATAAGTAATAATCACTCCCACGATTACATACAATAAATATCGTATAAAGGCTTGATCAGCTTTTTTGGTATATTTCTTTACAAAAAACCTAATAGCATTAATTGATACCCCAAAAAACATAAATGCTACAAAACCATGTAAACCATAAGTTACTGTGAGCCAAATAAAAGATAAAATAAAAAAGATAAGGCTAGGATAATCAAAACTCTTGAAAAACTTAATAATATTATTCTGAATCATTTTACACAAATTAACAATAGTAAGTATTACATTTTACTCTATTCTTTAATATATGAAATTGAGATAGCAACCACAATAGCTGCACAAAAATGGAAAAACGAATCTCCTGTCTTATCAACTTCATAATATGTAACACCAAAAAGAAACGAGATAGATAATAAAATCAACAATAAATTTCTAAAGAAATTTTTACTCTTCATAGCCCCTTTACATATAGTAATAACCAGAAAGGAAATAACAACTAATACAGCTATAATAAAAGGAATTAGGGTAAATAATAGTCATTCATTTAATTTTTTTACAAATTAATAAAAATCTAAAAAAGAAACCCACTCAAAGTTTGAGTGGGAAAATTGCTATGAAAAAGAAACTTAGGACGTCTCCTAAGCGTTTATAAAAGTAATAAAAAGTTCCTTGTAAACGTTAAAAAATATGATAAAATAACAAATCATATCGATAGAGTCCTAGTTTTATCGGTTTAAAATACTTTTGTTAAGATTTGACCATTTAAAAAAGTAACTTTGAACTCAAAAACAATCCAATGACAGAAAATGAAGCCATTCAAAAAATACAAGAGGAATTGGTAAAGGCAGAATCAAAACATCCTTTTTGGCCAACAGATATTCTTCACCAAATAGCCATAGTAAACGAAGAATCAGGAGAAGCAACGAGAGCAGCATTACAGTATCAATATGAAAAAGGAGAATTGAAGGAAGTCCAGACAGAACTAATTCAAACAGCAGCAATGTGTATCAGGATGCTAAAAAATTTAGACTTATAGCTTAATTACGCCTTTTAAATTTTTTAAAAATTAAGTAAGGGAACTTCCTGTTGTTTTTGAAACAAATATGAAAAATATGTAAGGTCATAAAAACCTAAATCAAATGCAATAAGTTTAACTTCCTTTAAAATGTATAATAGTTGTCTTTTCGCTCCTGTAATAACGCTATTCTTTATAAAAGCACTTGGCGCTTCCGAACCCATTTTTTGAAAATGTTTTGCCAAGGATTTTGGAGAAATAGCCAAACGGTTTACATATTCAGCGACAATACGTAGCCAATTAAAATTTTGATCTTTTGATAAGCTAAAATCTTTAATTCATGTTATCTCTTAATCTCACTTAACTATTGAATGTTCTTACTTAACTATTGAATGTTCTTACTTAATTCGAACAAGATAATTTATAAATTGTTAAAGAAATGACTGCAACATGTCATTTTGTGCAGTTTCATCTAAATTAAACTGTTCGACTAAATTTTCAAGTGTGTAATCTAATTTTTGAATGTCTTTATCAGTTGGTACTATAAAAGAAGTTTCGTAAATAATATTAACAAAACACCATTATATGCAATTACATTATCGTGTGTTTGAATACAGTTAAACTCTCTTTTAAAGCTTAACTAATATGCTTCTTTTATCTCTTCTGAATAAACTATAAAGATTTGACCTTGTGACATAAAAACAAAACGATACTATTACAGTGATAACTTTTAAAATCGATGTTGTAGACCCCTTCTCCTTTTTTAATCCTGAAGATTTTATAGTCATCTATTTGAATCGGCTTGTTAAGAAGACAATCTTTTTCGCACTGAACTAAGTGAAAAAAACATTCTTAAAATTTCAAATTTTAATATCAATTACAACTATAAATTCGTTGATTTGTCATTTGCTCATTAAAACAAAAAATCTGATCAAAATCAAACAATTTTCATTGAATTTGTACTAATCTTTTCAAGTTTATATTGGTATTAAACTTACTATTTATACCCATTCTAAATATTTAACAAAACAAAGTCTATTATTTGTGGTAATTCGCTATAGGTCGTAACTTTGCTTGCAATTATTTATAACCAACATTCAAAATAATGAGCGGATTACTTAAATCTTCTATCGGAAGAAAGTTTGCTATGGCACTTTCAGCACTCTTTCTTATGGTTTTCTTATTACAACATTTTGCAATCAACATTTTATCAGTATTCAGCGCGGATGCTTTTAATAAAGCTTCTCACTTTATGGGTACATTCTGGGCTGTACAATATTTGTTACAACCAGTTTTAATTTTCGGTGTTATATTCCACTTTGCAATGGGATTTGTTCTAGAAATCAAAAACAAAAGTGCACGCACAGTTAAGTATGCAAAAAATAATGGAGCCGCAAATTCTTCTTGGATGAGTAGAAATATGATTTACAGCGGATTATTCATTTTAATTTTCTTGGTAATACACTTTATAGATTTCTGGATTCCAGAAATGAACACAAAGTACATTCAAGGAGATTTATCAGGAATGCACAACGGTGAATTCAGATATTTCCATGAATTACAGGAAAAATTCGTTCCAATTTGGAGAGTAGCTTTATACTGTTTAGGTTTCGTTTTCTTAGCATTACACCTTTTACACGGTTTTAACTCTGCATTCCAATCAGTTGGGGCTAATAACAAATACACTAAAGGATTGAAAACTTTTAGTAAAATTTATGCCATCGGTCTTCCTTTAGGGTTCATCATTATTGCATTATTTCACCATTTCAATCACCATTAATAATAGTATCATATGGCAACTTTAGATTCAAAAATACCAAAAGGTCCTATTGCTGATAAATGGACCAATCACAAAAATAAAATCAACTTAGTAAACCCAGCTAACAAACGATTAATTGACGTTATCGTTGTTGGAACAGGTTTGGCAGGAGGTTCTGCCGCAGCAACTTTAGCTGAGTTAGGATATAACGTAAAAGCGTTTTGTTTTCAAGATTCTCCACGTCGTGCACACTCAATTGCTGCGCAAGGAGGAATTAACGCTGCAAAAAACTATCAAGGAGATGGTGACTCTACATACAGATTATTCTATGATACTGTAAAAGGTGGAGACTACCGTTCTCGTGAAGCAAACGTATATCGTTTAGCTGAAGTATCTGCAAATATTATCGATCAATGTGTTGCTCAAGGTGTACCTTTTGCACGTGACTATGGTGGATTATTAGATAACCGTTCTTTTGGTGGAGTATTAGTATCAAGAACTTTCTACGCAAAAGGACAAACAGGACAGCAATTATTATTAGGAGCTTATTCTGCAATGAACCGTCAAATCGGTCGTGGAAAAATCAAAATGTACAACCGTCACGAAATGTTAGATGTTGTAATTGTTGATGGAAAAGCTCGTGGAATTATTGCTCGTAACTTAGTTACTGGAGAAATTGAACGCCACTCTGCTCATGCTGTTGTATTAGGAACAGGAGGTTACGGAAACGTATTCTTCTTATCAACTAATGCAATGGGAAGTAACGTAACAGCTGCTTGGAAAGCTCACAAAAAAGGAGCTTACTTCGCAAATCCATGTTACACACAAATTCACCCAACTTGTATTCCAGTATCAGGAGATCATCAATCGAAATTAACCTTAATGTCTGAGTCATTACGTAATGATGGTCGTATTTGGGTACCAAAGAAAATAGAAGATGTAAAAGCAATTCGTGAAGGAAGTTTAAAACCAACACAAATTGTTGAAGAAAATAGAGACTATTATCTAGAGCGTCGTTATCCTGCATTTGGTAACTTAGTTCCTCGTGATGTTGCATCACGTGCTGCTAAGGAACGTTGTGATGCTGGTTTTGGAGTTAACGCCACTGGTGAAGCTGTTTATTTAGATTTTGCTTCAGCAATTGAGCGTTACGGAAAAGAGCAAGCTACAATCAAGGGATTAAATGTAAACGATGCTGCTTTAGTTAAAAAATTAGGTCAGGAAGTTGTTAAGAATAAGTACGGAAACTTATTTCAAATGTATGAGAAGATCGTTGATGAAAATCCATACGAAACTCCAATGATGATTTACCCAGCTGTACACTATACAATGGGAGGTGTTTGGGTTGATTATAACTTAATGACTACTGTTCCTGGATTATATGCAATTGGAGAAGCAAACTTCTCTGATCACGGAGCAAACCGTTTAGGAGCATCTGCATTAATGCAAGGTTTAGCTGATGGTTACTTCGTATTACCTTACACAATTGGTGATTATTTAGCAGATGATATTCGTACTGGACCTATTTCAACTGAAACTCCAGAATTCGAAGAAGCTGAAAAGAGCGTTCGTGCTTCTATTGAGAAGTTTGTAAATAATAACGGAACAAAATCAGTTGATTATTTCCACAGACGTTTAGGAAAAATCATGTGGAACAAAGTTGGAATGTCTCGTAATGAGAAAGGATTGAAAGAAGCAATTGCAGAAATTTCTGCCTTAAGAGCTGAATTCTACAATGACGTTAGAGTTCCAGGTGGAGCTAACGAATTCAATGAAGAATTAGCTAAAGCAGGACGTGTTGCGGACTTCTTAGAATTAGGAGAATTATTCGCTAAGGATGCTTTAAATAGAACTGAATCTTGTGGGGGTCACTTCCGTGAGGAATCTGTGGAGTTAGATGGACCTCAAAAAGGTGAAGCTTTACGTAACGATAAGGAGTTTGCTTATGCTGCTGCTTGGGAATATAAAGGAGAGCCTAAAGATGCAGTTTTACACAAAGAGCAGTTAGAGTTTAACGATATTGAATTAAAACAACGTTCATACAAATAAGGAAAGAATTATGAATTTAACGTTAAAAATTTGGCGTCAAAAGAACGCAAGCGATAAAGGAAAAATGGTTGATTATAAAATCAATGATGTATCGCCAGATATGTCTTTCCTTGAAATGTTAGATGTTTTAAATACACAATTAATCGAAAGTGGTGATGAACCTGTAGCTTTTGATCATGATTGTCGTGAAGGAATTTGTGGAATGTGTTCTTTATATATAAATGGTGAAGCACATGGACCTGATAGAGCTGTGACTACTTGTCAATTGCACATGCGTAAGTTTAAAGATGGTGATACAATTTATATTGAGCCATTTAGAGCTAAAGCATTCCCAGTTATTAAAGATTTAGTAGTTGATAGATCTGCTTTTGATAGAGTTCAACATGCCGGAGGATTTGTTTCTGTAAACACTTCTGGTAATACACAAGATGCAAATGCTATCCCAATTAATAAAGAGAATGCAGACAAAGCCTTTGATGCAGCTACTTGTATTGGATGTGGAGCATGTGTTGCAACTTGTAAGAATTCATCTGCAATGTTATACGTATCTGCTAAAGTTTCTCAATTTGCCTTATTACCACAAGGACAAGTTGAAGCGGCGGATCGTGTATTAAATATGGTGAAGCAAATGGACGAAGAAGGATTTGGTAACTGTACTAACACAGGTGCGTGTGAGGTAGAATGTCCTAAAGGAATTTCTTTAGAAAACATTGCTCGTATGAATACTGAATTCTTAAAAGCAAGTTTAAAAGGATAAAAAATTATTCTATATACATTAAAAAAGCTCGGAAGTTATCCGAGCTTTTTTAATTTTTGAAGTATGTTCAATTATATTCTGATAATTATCCTTGCCATTTTGGTCCTATATAAGATTGGCAAATTCCTACATTTATTAATTTATGGTAGTGAAGATGATATAAAAAAACACATTGATAGAATGGATGATAATACAGATTTTGATATTTACTAATTTACCTATTTTACTTTCTCTTTTTGCATATTTCTATTTACAAAACCTTTTATTTTCAAACTCAAACGTTCTCTTTTTGCATTCGAAAAAATCGTAATTGCTTTTGAAAAGCCTCCTGGTCTTTTTGTGTCATACGATACTGAAATCTGACCTTTTTCTCCTGGCATAATTGGCTTTTCTGGTTTTTGCGGAACTGCACATCCACATGAAGACTTGATATGCTTAATCATTAATGGTGCATCTCCAATATTTGTAAATTCAAAAACTCGAATTCCTTCTGAACCTTGTGCTATCTTTCCATAATTAATAGTTTCTTTTTCAAATTTGAATTCTTGTCCATAACTTAATACTGCTCCTGTAAAAAGTAATATGAATAAGGTAATACGTACTCTCATAATATGTGATTTTAAATTATAAACTTTTATTGATCCTAGTAATCATTTCTTTTATTCTTTTTTCATCAGGATTTAAGCTTAATGCTTTATACATTTGCTGTAAAGCCTCTTTAAATTTTTTCTGTTCGTAATACAATGTTCCTAGACTACTATAGGTGACATAATTCTTTGGATACATTTTTGTGTTTAGTTTGAAAGCAAACTCTGCTTTATCGAATTCTTTATTTCTAAGCTTAACAAATCCGTAAGTATTTAACTCTTTAGTTCCTTTGGTTACTTCTGGTAGATAACGGATTAATTGTTCCTCCATAAACTGAAGACTGTCTTTAGCATTTTTCAATAAATTATCTAGAACTTGAACTCCTCTATAATTCGGATAATAGCGTTCACCTCTTACTATTTTCAAAAGGTCTCTTTCAAAAGTTTCCTTTGGGTATTCCACAATTCTATTGACCTCTTTCCCATCTTTATAAATAATAAAAGTTGGTACTCGGTGAATATTTAATCCTTTTTCATCTTTATTTGGAGATTGCTTGTACGCTTCTTTTTTTCTATCCAAAGCATACACTTTCAAATTCTCTTTTGGTAAGCCTGCCTCCTCTATTATTTTATAGAAAATCGGTAAATTACGTTTACTATCTCCACACCACGAGCCAAAAAATACTTTTATCTCATACTCATTTAAATCCTTTTTTAATTCTTTGATGATCTTATGATTCGTTAGATATTTCTGTTGATTTTGATCAAACCAATTGAAATCCGAATCCTTGAATGCTTCTCGATTCGTTTCTCCTAACAGCATTTTATTTCCTTTTTCATCGATAATAACTTGATTTATCTGTGACTGAAGTGTTAGGTTCAGTATAAAGAATACGGGAATCCATAAAGTTCTATTCATGTGATTATAGTTTTTAAGTTCCTCGAAATTAACCACTAAGAACCCCTAAGTAAAAATAACTTGCTGTAACACAAACAATAAAGTACAAACGACATTGTTACCTATACCAAATGCAGTTCGTATAGTTCTAAGTGTATTTTATACCTCTATAAAAAATTAAAACCTATTAATTCTGTATTTTCAACATCAGAAATGGAATTATTCAAAAAACATATAACTCAAATCTTAGTTCATCTTTTATTTTGGCTGCTTTTTGTGTTTATATCACTTTTTGTGTTTTCAGAATATTATTGGTCTGAAAACCCATTTTTACAATATCTATCCATATTAATATTTATTGTTTATGCGAATCACTTAATATTATTACCATACTTTGTCAGAAAGAAACAATATATCCTATACGCCATATTATTCATTCTTATTTCGTTTTTAGCAACACAACTCTATTGTAATGTTTTCACGCGATGTGGCTGTTCATTTATGAAGTGTTTAAGCGATTATTTATGGCAAACCCTTGTGCCACTATTCTTCTTTTCATTTGTTTGGATTCTGTTCAAGTATTTGGATAGAGAAAAGGAAATTGAAATGGCATTGCAAGAACGAACAGAACTCGAATTAAAGTTTCTTAAATCACAGATAAATCCCCATGTATTATTCAATAATTTGAATACTATCTATTCTTATGCCATTGAAAAACCAGATCAAACACCTGATTTAATTCTGAAATTATCTGATAATTTAAAGCATGTGCTATATGAAAGTAACTCAGACTTTATTCCTTTAGAAAAAGAACTACAGTATCTTGATAATTATATCGACTTTCAGAAAATACGCACACAAGGAATTAAAGAGATCGTATATACAAAAAGTATTAGTTCTGTTCAGTATCAGATTGCACCATTATTATTAATAACTATAATTGAAAACGCATTCAAACACAGTACTCCAAATAGTATCATTCGTATTCATATTGAAATAAAAGATAAAACATTACTATGCACTTGTGAAAATAGTTTCTTGGATTCAGCTATTTTTAAACAAGAGGCTATTGGTTTAAAAAACTTGCAGAAGCGGTTGAATTTACTATATCAAAACCAGCATGAATTTAAGGTAAATGAAGATGATACTTTTAAGGTAAGTTTAAAGCTAAATTTAATATGATGACTTGTATTATTCTTGAAGACGAACTTCCTGCACAAAACCTTCTTAGGAATTTTCTTAACAAAATTCCTGATGTAAAATTGATAGCTGCTTTTCAAACAGCTCTTGATGCAAATACTTTTCTAAAGGAAAATAATGTCGATTTTCTTTTTTTAGATATTAATCTTCCAGATATTCTTGGAATTGATTTTATCAAAACAATTAAAAATCCACCACAAGTTATAATTACCACAGCGTATCCTAATTATGCAGTTGATAGTTTCGAGCTTCCGACTATTGTAGATTACTTGGTAAAACCATTTTCATTCGATCGTTTTTTAAAATCGATTCACAAGGTTGAACACATTATTAATAGACAAGAAGTGAAACCAAATAATCATGTATTCTTAAATATTGATAAAACCTTACATAAGATTTTACTTAGTGATGTTCTTTTTATAGAATCGGATAGGAACTATCTCACCTTTGTAACCCAACTCAAGAAATACGTTTTTATCGACTCATTAAAAACCTGGAATTCCAAATTGACTGATGATTTTATTCAAATTCATAAGTCTTACATTATTAATGTAAATCATATTGATAAAATTGCTGGAAATGAAATTAGCATGGGTGAAATTAAGATTCCGATAGGAAGAACTTTTAAGCCTAATTTCATGAAGAAATTTAACTCTTAAAATTGCAAGAAATTTTCTTCAATTGATGTAAATCTGACATCCATTTTTTAGCCAAAACTAACCTTAAATTAACTATTGTTTTTGAATTATCTATAAAAATTAAATTATTTACTTTATAAAAAATTAGCTTTTAAAACCATAAAAAGTGACATATTTTTAACTAAAGCATTATTTTGTTGATTATTTGTTAATGTTTGACGTGTGTTAATTTTTAGAGAACTTTAACGAAAAACGCCTAAAACGAAATGTTTTATTAACATTTTGAATAGTCAATTATATCGTAAGTGGTAGTACTTTTGGAATGTAATTAATAAACAAAAAAACAAACCTAAAACAATAAAACACCATTAAGATGAAAAAGTTATTTTTATTATTAGCGATCACAGTGAGCACTTCAATTTTTGCTAACAACTCAAGACCAGCTGAGGTAGTTAAGTCTGAGATCAGAACTGAAATCATTAAATTATTAGGAAACGCAAACTTTAATGTTGAATCTAATTTAACTGCAGATGTTGAATTCATGATCAACAACAAAGGAGAAGTTATCGTTTTAACTGTTGATACAAAAAACGCAGATGTTGAAACTTACGTAAAAAACAAATTAAACTATAAACTAATCACTAACAAGTTAATCGTAAAAGGTCAAACTTATAAAATGCCTTTAAAATTAGTTAAAGCTTAATTCATAGAATTTCTACTTAACAAATTTATATTGCAAGCCATCATTTTAAATGATGGCTTTTTTTGACTTCGTTTATTACTGAATATCTTAGTTAGATTTCAAGATTAAGAGGCTTTAGCTATTTCTTACTAAAAACTAAGTAAAGGAAAATAGATTTAGCCTGATTTAGTAAACCTTTCTTTGCGAGAATGAAGTGGTTTTGTTTAACAAAAATTAAAAAGCTGATTTAATCAACTCAGCTTTTATTTTTATCATGAATTTTTGTAGGTATATGATCATTCCAAACTGTTAGAATATCAGTTGCAACACTGGCACCACTTCCCGCAGCAATTGCAAATTGACTTCTCCAACCTGCGATGGTTCCGCAACAATACAATCCTTCTTTAATTAAATGATTAAAATTGCGAAGCTGTATCCTATCTTTCATTGCATTTGCTCTAGAATGTCTCTCAATATATTGTTCTAAACCAACTATATTAAAAGGTTTAGCATAATTTAAAGCAACAACAACATTCTTGGTTATGTATTCATTTTTATTTGTTATAACTTTATAACCAGCATCGTCATCAATGACAGCTGTAACCTTTTCATTTTCCATTTGATCTACGTGAGGATACATTTTTGCTAATTGCTTTTTACCATCAGACAAAATATCTTTCCCTAAAGTTCCTGGTGGCAATCCTAATACATTATTAAAAAGGGCATTTTGCAAATGAGAAGCTCTTTGATGCATTATAATTCCAACTTTTTTCCCTTGAGCATAAGCTTTATCCTTTGCCGAAGCTAAAACTAACGCACATTGTATTCCTGCCACTCCTCCACCAATAATTAATGTATCAAAACTCATTAAGCAAGTAACATTTTAATGTTTGCTGCAAAAAGTTTCACTGCAATTGCTAGTAGGATTACACCAAATATTTTTCGAATAATCGCAATACCATTTTTACCGATTAACTTTTCAATACGAGAAGATGTTTTTAAAACAATATAGATAACCAAAACATTTAACAGTACCGCGATAATAATATTCATTAAGTCGAATTCTGCACGTAATGAAAGTAAAGTGGTTAAACTACCTGGACCTGCAATTAATGGAAAAGCCAATGGAAAGACAGTTGCATTTAACGCCTGATCTTCTTCCTCTTTATATAGCGTAATTCCAAGAATCATTTCTAAGGCAATAAAGAACAAAATAAAAGAACCTGCAACAGCAAATGAATTTACATCAATTCCAATTAAATTTAATAAACGCTGACCAACAAAGAGAAATAAAATCATAATGAAACCAGCTATTACCGAAGCTTTTTCCGACTGAATATGGCCAACTTTATTTCTTAAATCGATAATAATTGGAATATTTCCCACAATATCAATTACAGCAAATAATACCATAAAAGCTGTAAATATTTCATTAAGACTAAGATTCATCTCTTGTTAGTTTTTGAATTATTAAATGTCAAAAGTATGTTTAATTACAATTAAATGTAATAAAAATAACTTTATTTTTGCATTATGTTTCAATTAGGAAAGACCATTGTTTCGGAGGATATTATAGAAAAGGATTTTGTATGTAATTTATCTGCATGCAAAGGAATCTGTTGTGTAGAAGGGGAAGCAGGAGCTCCTTTAGATAAAGAGGAGACAAAAATTTTAGAGGAAATTTATCCGAAAGTAAGACCATTTTTACGTAAAGAAGGAATAGAATCTATAGAACAAAACGGCACTTGGATTACAAGTGATTTTGGTGAATTAGAAACACCTTTAGTAAACCAAGAAGAATGTGCTTATGTAATTTTCGATGATAAAGGAACAGCTCTTTGTGCTATTGAGGAGGCTTACAATAAAGGTATTGTAGATTGGAAAAAACCTGTTTCTTGTCATTTATACCCGGTTAGAGTAAAGGATTATTCTGAATTTTCCGCCGTAAATTACCACAAATGGGATATTTGCGATGATGCTTGTACTTTAGGGGCAGAATTACAAGCTCCTGTTTACAAATTTGTAAAAGAAGCGCTTATCCGAAAGTTTGGTAAAAACTGGTATATGGAACTTGAAAAATTAGCCGCAGAAAAGACTAAATAACATTTCCTGATATTTTTTTGTGTAATCTAATAGCATATCCATCAGACAAACTTGCAACATAACTACATGTCTGCAAAATTCGTTCGTAAAGGTCATCTTTTAACGTTCTATACTCTTCTGGAAGTAAGTTTAGAACTAAACGATCAAAATTAGACTGTTCTCCTTTGTATTTGTTATTCAATGCAGTAACAAACACATCTAACAAATCAGCTATTATCTTATAACCCGCTACTTCCTTTTCTACAACATCATTACTTCTATATATCTTTTCGATACTTATTTTAATGATATCATTCATTTGCGCCTCATACTTACATTTATCTAATAATGAGTTACTGAAAGTTCCCTTTAAAATCTCTTCCTCATTACTTAAAAACATATCCACAGCTTCATTAATTAAAACTCCGATAGCCAACGCTCTTAAATAACTTACTCTATCTTTCTTATGTTTTAGTGAATGATACTTTTTAATGTCGATGGTATCCTTCACTAATTTAATCATATACTCCAAAGCATATTCTTCATCGATTAAGCCAAGATTAATTCCATCTTCAAAATCAATAATAGTATAACAAATGTCATCTGCTGCTTCCACTAAATAAGCTAATGGATGTCGATAATAAGCAATTCCTTGAGAGGCTTTTTTTACCATTCCTAACTCTTCTACAACATCAATAAAAATATTTTTTTCAGATTGGAAAAACCCGTACTTCTTATCTGAAATATGAGAAGTAGGCTTCTTAGGTAAACTCTCTTTAGGGTATTTAATGAAAGCACCTAATGTTGCATACGATAAACGTAATCCTCCTGGAGTTCCTTCTTTACTTTCCGTAACTATCTTTAATCCGTTTGCGTTTCCTTCAAAATCGACTAAATCCTGATATTCTTTTTCTGATAGCTCTTCTTTATATTTTAATCCTTTTCCTGTTTTAAAATACTCTCCTATTGCTTTCTCTCCAGAATGACCAAAAGGAGGGTTTCCAATATCGTGCATTAAACAAGCAGCTGCTACAATTGCTCCAAAATCATTAAAGGTATATCCTAAATTCTTTAATTCTGGATGACGATCTAAAATTACTTTCCCTGCTCTTCTACCTAAAGTTCTTCCTACTACAGAAACCTCTAGACTGTGGGTTAATCTAGTATGAACAAAATCTGTTTTTGATAATGGAATTACTTGAGTTTTATCTTGCAGGCTTCTAAAAGCAGATGAAAATATAATTCTGTCAAAATCTACTTCAAATCCTAATCGAGTTTCATCTTGAGTTGCTCTTGTTCTCTTTTGTGTATCTCCGAATCTTTTTAAAGAAAGTAATTGTTCCCAGTTCATTCTGTAATTCTTATAGGCTAAAAAAATCAATCGTGAGCAAAGTTATTTAATCTTTTTCTTTATGCTCATATCTTTTTTGAATTATAAAATTTTTGTTGCTCTATTAATTATCTATCTTTTAACTGTTTGATTTTTAGTGTTAAATATGGTAGCTTTGTTAGCATGTGATTGAAATTTAAAAAATAGTCTTTATTTTTGTAGAACAATAGTGATAAACCTATGGGTACAGCAAGCTCAGTAGCTAACGAATTTTTAAAATTATCTAAAGAACAAGGCAGTAATGTTACTAATATGAAGTTAGTAAAGTTAATGTACATTGCTCAAGGATTGTCGTTATCTTTATTAGAGCGTCCTATATTTGAAGATGATAAAATTGAAGCTTGGAAATACGGACCTGTTGTTCCAAGTATTTACCACGAATTTAAACATTTTAAGTCAGAACCAATTACATCGAAATCGGTTACTCTTGATAGTAATTGGGTACATTCGTCAGAACCAGAATTAACTTCTGAAGATGATAAGAAGATTGTACAGTTGACTTGGAATTTGTATAAGGATAGTTCTGCAGAAGACTTGGTAGTTTCTACGCACAGACCAGGAACACCATGGAGTTTTTCATATGCCCATGGAAAAAACAACACAATTGATAATAGGCTTATAAAAAAATACTACGATAAGTTTATAACTAGCTTAAAAAAATACTTAAAAAGTGCTTAATTCAGACCTAGACGACTTGATTCGTAAAGCAGGGAATTCTCAAGTTGATGCTAATGAAATTGATTTAAATATCAATCTTACACAACAGGAAATTTCAGATAGAATTCAAGATAGAGAAGAACGTAAAAAATACGCTTACAGAACTTTTATATTCTTAAGTAGTTTTACGGCTATCGTTTTAATGATAACAGTTGCAGCTGGCTTTTCTGAAACACTAGGGTTTAAATTAGATAACACAGTTTTAATAGCTTTAATAACTTCTTCTTTAGCGAGTATTGTAGGAATTTTTATTTTGGTGATGCGTTATTTATTCAGATAATTCAACTTTAACTTAAAATAAAAAAGAGAAGCCTTTCGACCTCTCCTTAAACTAAAATAAAGTTATTTAAGAATATTTACCCCAGTTTCTTTTGAAATACCAATTTGGTTTCCAATTAATGTAATTAGCTGGATTAAAACTAGTATTAGTTAACTCCAATTTTACTAATCTATTTGGTAGCAATGGTAAAGGGTGCCTACCTCTCGGACTATCTAAATCCAAAAAATGGTATCGGTAGGATTTATCCATAAATCTCTTACTCGGTCCAAAATCAAAAGGAATACATTTCCTTGTTAACACTCTACTATCATTTGTTACATAGGTAACTCTTACCATCAACTTTTCATTGATGGCCAGTACAAATTTATCTTTAAACATATGTCTAAAAATTTAGTTTATTAACCGCTGTTAATAAATAGTTAATGCAGCTCCTCTAGTGAATTTTAAAGAGTTTGTTACTGCGAAAAAAACAACTAGAAATATTTAACTTGATGGAAAGAGTTTTCTTTTGTACTTTTGGAATACAAAACAGAGATGAGGCAATCTTATTCTTTCTGTTTTAATATTTTTGGCGTCGGAAACCAATTATTAAAAAAATCAAGAGGGATATTCATAGTGTCCCTTTTTTTTATGTTTCTTTTCTACCTCAGCTATTAAATCTAAATTCGGATTTCTTTAAAAAAGAGAAGCCTTTCGACCTCTCTTTTCTTCCCTTTTAATTTAACTCTAATTAAGAACCACACATTAAACAATCATCTGGTCCTGCATTTTTAGAAGCATCTACCATTGCCTTGAATTCTTCTGGGCTCATCGGCTTATCTTCTTCCTGTTTTTTGTCGTTATCTTTAGATAATGTAAACTGAATTGCATTCACGGCAGACTTAGTACGTAAATAGTACATTCCTGTTTTCAATCCACTCTTCCATGCGTAGAAGTGCATAGAAGTTAGTTTTCCAAAATCAGGATCTTTCATGAATAAGTTTAAAGACTGAGATTGATCGATAAAATAACCTCTATGGCGAGCCATATCTATAATATCTTTCATACTCATTTCCCAAACTGTTTTATACAACTCTTTTAAATTTTGTGGAATGATATCAATATGTTGGATAGATCCGTTTGCACGCATGATATCTTCTTTCATATCGTTATTCCATAATCCTAATTCCACTAAATCTTCTAATAGGTGTTTGTTCACAACAATAAACTCACCAGATAATACTCTACGAGTATAAATATTAGAAGTATATGGTTCGAAAGCTTCGTTATTCCCTAAAATTTGAGATGTAGAAGCTGTTGGCATTGGTGCAACTAATAACGAGTTTCTAACTCCATGCTTTTTCACTTCCGTACGTAACGCATTCCAATCCCAACGTCCACTTAATTCATCGTCATTAATTCCCCACATATTGTGTTGGAATTCTCCTTGAGACATTGGTGATCCTTCGTAAGTTGAATACGCTCCTTTCGCTTTGGCTACTTCCATAGAAGAAGTCACAGATGCAAAGTATAATGTTTCAAAAATCTCTTGGTTTAATTTCTTCGCTTCTTCACTTGTAAACGGTAAGCGTAACATTATAAACGCATCAGCTAATCCCTGAATACCTAATCCAACTGGACGGTGACGCATGTTAGAGTTTTCAGCTTCAACAACTGGATAGTAGTTTCTATCAATAACCGTATCTAAGTTTCTGATTACCTTTTTAGTTACATCAAATAACTTTTGGTGATCAAAGAATTTGTTTCCGTTTTCATCTTCTGCAACAAACATTGGAATAGCAATAGAAGCTAGGTTACATACAGCAACCTCGTCTTCCGCTGTATATTCCATAATCTCTGTACATAAATTTGAAGAACGAATTGTTCCTAAATTCTTTTGATTAGACTTACGGTTTGCAGCATCTTTATATAACATGTACGGTGTACCTGTTTCAATTTGAGATTCTAAGATTTTCTCCCATAAATCACGGGCTTTAATTGTTTTTCTCCCTTTACCCGCTTGCTCATAGCTTGTATATAAACGCTCAAACTCTTCTCCGTACGTATCATATAAATGAGGACATTCGTGCGGACACATTAACGTCCAATTTCCATCTTCTTGAACACGTTTCATAAATAAATCAGAAATCCACATTGCATAGAATAAATCACGTGCACGCATTTCTTCTTTACCATGGTTTTTCTTTAAATCTAGGAAATCAAAGATATCAGCATGCCAAGGCTCTAAGTACATTGCGAAAGACCCTTTACGCTTTCCTCCTCCTTGATCTACATAACGAGCGGTATCATTAAATACACGTAACATAGGAACAATTCCATTTGATGTTCCGTTGGTTCCTGCAATATAACTTCCTGTTGCACGGATATTATGAATAGACAATCCTATTCCTCCAGCAGATTGAGAAATTTTTGCTGTTTGCTTTAATGTATTGTAAATACCATCAATACTGTCATCTTGCATTTGCAATAAGAAACAAGACGACATTTGTGGTTTTGGTGTCCCAGAATTAAATAATGTTGGCGTAGCATGAGTAAAATACTTTTTACTCATTAACTCATATGTAGCAATTGCTTCGTCAATATCTTCTTTGTGAATACCTATAGAAACACGCATTAACATTTGCTGAGGCCTTTCAGCAATTTGTCCGTTTAACTTTAATAAGTAAGAACGCTCTAAAGTTTTAAAACCAAAATAATCATAATTAAAATCTCTACTATATATAATAGTTGAATCTAACTTTTCGGCATTCTTCATAATGATTTGATATACATCATCAGCAAGCAAAGGAGCTTTTTTTACTGTGCGTGGATTCACGTACTCATACAAATCAGTCATTGTTTCTGTGAACGACTTCTTAGTGTTTTTATGTAAGTTTGAAACGGCTATTCTTGCTGCTAATTTAGCGTAATCAGGATGTGCAGTGGTCATTGTTGCTGAAACCTCAGCGGCTAAATTATCCAACTCTGAAGTTGTAACTCCGTCATACAATCCTTCGATAACTCGCATTGCAACCTTAACTGGATCAACGATGCCGTTTAATCCGTAACACATCTTTTTTACTCTTTCTGTGATCTTGTCAAACATCACAGGTTCTTTTCTCCCGTCTCTTTTTACTACATACATATTTTATTTTGGTTTTATATAGGTTATTCCAAAGGGAAGAATTTCCCTCAAGATTTCAATTATTTTATTGGTTGATGTTTTTATATATAGTAGCTCTTAAAAATCAGCATCAAAACTGATAGAGCCCGTTCCTCCAGATTTAACCCCTGCCTTTTGATATTCAGAAACTCTTTTTTCAAAGAAATTTGTTTTTCCTTCTAGTGAAATCATTTCCATAAAATCAAATGGATTCGTTGCGTTGTATTCTTTGTCACATCCAAACTCTAATAAAAGTCTATCTGTTACAAATTCTAAATATTGAGTCATTAATTTAGAATTCATTCCAATTAAACTAACAGGCAATGACTCTGTAATAAACTCTCTTTCAATATCTAAAGCAGAAATAATGATTTCTTTAATTCTTTCTTTACTAACTTTATTTTGTAGGTGATTGTTATGTAAGTGTACAGCAAAATCACAATGCATTCCTTCATCTCTTGAAATCAATTCATTTGAAAAGGTTAACCCCGGTAACAACCCTCTTTTCTTTAACCAAAAAATTGAGCAAAATGACCCTGAAAAGAAAATTCCTTCAACAGCTGCAAAAGCAATTAATCTTTCGGCGAAAGAATCGGATTCGATCCATTTTAAAGCCCAATCAGCCTTTTTCTTAATCGCTGGAAAAACTTCAATTGCTTTGAACAGTTTGTTTTTCTCATCGTCATTCTTTATATATGTATCAATCAATAAAGAATACGTTTCTGAGTGAATATTCTCCATCATGATTTGGAATCCATAGAAAAATTTCGCCTCACTGTATTGTACTTCGTTTACAAAGTTTTCAGCTAAATTCTCATTTACAATTCCATCAGATGCAGCAAAAAATGCTAAGATGTGTTTTATAAAGTAACGTTCATCATCAGAAAGCTTATTATTCCAGTCGTCTAAATCTTGATGCAAGTCTATTTCTTCAGCAGTCCAAAAACAAGCTTGTTGCTTTTTATACCATTCCCATAGGTCATCATGTTGAATTGGAAAAATAACAAATCTGTCCTTGTTTTCTTGTAAAATAGGTTCTATAGTAGCCATTCTGATAATTTAATTTCGTGTTTTTTTTTCTTTCGTGGGGGAATTACAAAGATTGGAAATTTTAAGACTAAAATAAAGCTATACTTTTCCACAAACTCCTTGAAGTTTTTAACAAAATGGTAAATACTCACAAATTTTAACATTTATAAACACATATCTTATTTTGCTGTTTTACAATCATTTAAAACAAATAGATTTCACTAGGTAGTTAATTTTACTAGGATTCTAATTCATTTAAATTTAGATAAAAAAACAATGGTTTGAAAGAGTTTCAAAAAGAAAAAACGACGTCTGAGAAACGTCGTTTTTGATTCCATAATTCGAATAATCCCCAATATTACGATTTATGATTGTGTAAATGTTGAATACATAAAAGTACGTCACAAATATATATACATCTTTAAATGTGTCAATTATATTTTGTATAAATGGTTGGTTTTTTTGTGTGTTTGGTAAACTATCATTGAAATAAGCACATCTATTTCCTTAAATTATTGAAAATTAACCATCCTTTCTTACTATTTAGAAACCTTAAGTACATCCAAAATTATCTGCTCTATTTGTTTCTTTGGTAACGCACCATGAGCCATTTGAGGATCTTCTCCTACTGGGCAGAATAACATTGATGGAATACTACGAATACCAAAAACAGTTGAGAGCTCCTGTTCTGACTCTGTATCTACTTTGTATATTTTTACTTTACCTTCATATTCTTCACTCAACTGATCAAGAACTGGAGCTAATATTTTACACGGTCCACACCAATCAGCATAAAAATCAATTAATACTGGAACATCACCGTTATAATCCCATTCTTTCTTATTTTCAAAATCGAATATTTTATCTATAAATTCACTCTTTGTTAGTAACTCTGTCATTTTTTATCTATTTTATCTTTTAGACGTTGTATTTATGCAACATTACAAATCTAGTTTTTTATGTTAAAAACATCTTAAATTGTAACAATTCTATATTTTTTTCTTCTAATTTTGAAAGGTTAACCTGAATTAGACATGAAAAAATTAATCTTATCTACTCTTGCAGTTGCACTTATCTTCGCCTGTAAGACTGAATCTCCAAAAAAAAACACTAGCCCATTGAATTACCCTGAAACAGTAAAACAACCTGTTGTAGATAACTATTTTGATACCGAAGTAACAGATAACTACAGATGGTTAGAAGATGATCGAAGTAAAGAAACGGAAAACTGGGTAAAAGCCGAAAATAAGATTACATTTAATTATCTTGATAAAATACCATACAGAGCACAACTAAAAGAGCGATTATCTGAGCTTTGGAATTATGAAAAAATAGGTGTTCCTTTTGAAGAAGGAGATTACACGTATTTCTATAAAAATAATGGGCTACAAAACCATTATGTATTATACCGAAAAAACAAAGAAAGGAAAGAAGAAGTTTTCCTTGATCCAAATACATTTGCAGAAGATGGAACAACTTCTATGAGTAGTGTAAGTTTTTCAAAAGACGGAAAGACTGTAGCATATGCTATCTCTGAAGGTGGAAGCGACTGGAGAAAAATCATCATCATGGATGTTGAATCGAAAAAAATAAAAGAAGATACATTAGTTGATGTTAAGTTCTCAGGAATTTCTTGGAAAGGAAATGACGGTTTTTACTATTCTAGTTATGACAAACCTAAAGGAAGTGAACTTTCGGCAAAAACAGATCAACATAAATTATATTACCATAAATTAGGGACTCCTCAGAATACAGACCAAGTAGTATTTGGAGCAACTCCAGAAGAAAAACATAGATATGTAGGAGGCTACCTAACTGATGATAATAAATACTTAGTTGTAACTGCATCCACTTCAACTTCTGGAAATAAATTATTTATTAAGGACTTATCTAAACCTAATAGTGACTTCGTAACAGTTGTTGATAATTTTAATAGTGACACCTACGTTGCCGATAATAAAGGAACGAAGTTATATTTAGTAACCAATCTTAACGCACCAAATCAAAAAATAGTAACAGTCGATGCAGTAAATCCTACACCAGAAAACTGGAAAGATTTCATTCCTGAAACGGAAAATGTTTTAAGCCCTTCAAAAGGATCTGGATATTTTTTTGCTGAGTATATGGTTGATGCTGTATCAAAAGTTTTTCAATATGATTATGATGGGAATTTAATTAGAGAAATCGAATTACCTGGAGTAGGTTCTGTTGGTGGTTTTGGTGGAAAAAAAGATGCTAAAGAATTATATTTTTCTTTCACTAATTATAACACACCAAGTTCATCTTATCAGTTCAACCCAAAAGATGGTAGTTATGAATTATATTGGAAACCGAACATTTCGTTTAATTCTGACGAATACGAAAGTAAACAGGTTTTTTATAATTCTAAAGATGGAACAAAAGTTCCAATTATTATAACGTATAAAAAAGGTTTAGAATTAAACGGAAAAAACCCAACTATTCTTTATGGTTATGGTGGATTTAACATAAGTCTAACTCCAAGTTTTAGTATTGCCAATGCTGTTTGGATGGAACAAGGAGGAGTATACGCAGTTCCTAATTTACGTGGTGGTGGTGAATACGGAAAAAAATGGCACGATGCGGGAACAAAACTGCAAAAACAAAATGTATTTGATGACTTCATTGCAGCAGCTGAGTATTTAATCAATAATAACTACACCTCTTCTGACTTCTTAGCAATAAGAGGCGGTTCGAATGGTGGGTTATTAGTAGGAGCTACTATGACTCAACGACCAGATTTAATGAAAGTAGCTTTGCCCGCTGTGGGAGTTTTAGATATGTTACGCTATCATACTTTCACTGCTGGAGCTGGATGGGCGTATGATTATGGAACAGCAGAAGATAATAAAGAGATGTTCGAGTACTTAAAAGGATACTCGCCTGTTCACAATGTAAAAGAAGGTGTAGAATATCCAGCTACGATGGTAACAACTGGTGACCATGATGACCGTGTAGTTCCTGCACATAGTTTTAAATTTGCGGCTGAGCTTCAAGACAAACAACAAGGTAGTAATCCTGTATTAATTAGAATTGAAACCAATGCAGGTCATGGTGCTGGAACTCCAGTTGCTAAGACTATTGAACAATATGCAGATATTTTCGGATTTACTTTACATAACATGGGATTCGAGAATTTACCAGATTCAAAAACCGAAAAAATTAAGCCTTAATAAATTAATTCAACATGATCACACTTAAAAAAGTTCTAATTTGTAGTGCTGTTGCCTCAGTTGCTATGATGGCCTGTAAAACAGAAAAAGCAGAAACTGCTGAAAAAATCCCTGGGATTGTTTTAGAGAATATGGATACTTCAGTAAAGCCATCAGATGATTTCTTTAGATATGTTAACGGAAGTTGGTTAGACAAAACTGAAATTCCTGCGGACAGAACAAGATGGGGAGGGTTTGGAGAGCTACGTAAAAAAACTGACGCTGACGTATTAGTAATCTTAAATGAAGCTATCGAACAAGGTAACTTCCCAAAGATTAAAGATACACAAGGAAATGAAATTGATAGCGATCAGCAAAAAGCAGTAAATTATTACGAAAGTATTATGGACACTGTTACTCGTAATCAACAAGGTATTGCTCCGTTAAAACCTTATTTAGCGAAGATTGATGAAATTAAAACTAAAAAAGATGTAGAAGATTACATCACGAACATGGCTCCATATGGTGGCGGTGCTTTCTATGGTTTTGGTGTTTTCAATGATTTAAAAGATAGTAAAACAAATGCTGGATACTTAGGTGCTGGTGGTTTGGGATTATCAAGAGATTACTATGTTGATCAAGACGATGATACTAAAGAAAAATTAAAAAAATACGAGGCTTTTGTAGCTAAAATGTTCCAAAAACTTGGAGATGATGAAGCTACCGCTACAAAGAATGCTGCTACTGTAGTTGCTTTCGAGCGTAGTTTGGCAGAACCAATGATGACTAAGGAAGACAGACGTGATACAAGAAAAATGTACAATCCAATGTCTGTTGAAGAATTACAAGCTTTAGTTCCTGCAATTGATTGGAATGCTCACTTAACTGGTATTGGTGTTTTAAATACTGAAAAAACAGAAAATGTAGGTAAAGTATTAGAAAAGGTCATTGTTACTGACCCTAACTACTTCAAAGCTTTCAATACAATTTTCACAGAGTGTCCTGTTGCAGACAT
This sequence comes from Tenacibaculum sp. SZ-18, assembly GCF_002813915.1. Taxonomy (NCBI): domain Bacteria; kingdom Pseudomonadati; phylum Bacteroidota; class Flavobacteriia; order Flavobacteriales; family Flavobacteriaceae; genus Tenacibaculum; species Tenacibaculum sp. SZ-18. Next base: position 3,552,226 of record NZ_CP019335.1, read on the forward strand.
GAAAACACTTTTACGTTGGAATGCCATCAACGGAGCTGCTGGATCTTTATCTACAGATTTAGAAAAAGCTAATTGGGAGTTTTATAGTAGAGATTTACGTGGTGCAAAAGCACAACGACCAAGAACTGAAAGAGCATTAGCTTCTGTAAATGGTTCAATAGGTGAGGCACTTGGTAAATTATATGTAGACAAAAAATTCCCGCCTGAAGCGAAGCAAAAAGCTAAGGAGATGATTGATAATGTAATGTTAGGTTTTGAAAAGCGAATCAAAGGGTTATCATGGATGAGTGATTCTACAAAGCAAAAAGCACTAGAAAAATTAAACCGATTAACTGTAAAAATAGCTTACCCAGACGAGTGGAAAGATTATTCAGCTTTACAGGTTAAAGGAATAAAAGAAGGCGGAAGCTATTTTGAAAATGCGATTAACGTTTCTAAATGGAACTACGAAAAAGATATTGCAAAATTAGGTAAGCCTGTTGATCGATCTGAATGGGGAATGTCTCCTCAAACTGTAAATGCTTACTTTAATCCAGTAAACAATGAAATCGTATTCCCTGCTGCAATTTTACAACCTCCATTCTATAATTACCAAGCTGATGAAGCAGTGAACTATGGTGGAATTGGTGCTGTAATCGGACATGAAATTTCTCACTGTTTTGATGATTCTGGAGCTCGTTTTGACGCTGACGGAAACTTAAATAACTGGTGGACTGATGAAGATTTAGCGAAGTTTACTACTGAAGGAAAAGCATTAATTGGTCAGTACGATGCATTAGTTGCTATTGATGATGTTCACGTAAATGGAACTTTTACTTTGGGAGAAAATATTGGTGATTTAGGTGGTGTAAATGCTGCTTATGAAGGATTACAAATCTTCTTAGAGAAAAATGGTCGTCCAGGAGAAATCGATGGTTTCACTCCTGAGCAACGTTTCTTCCTTTCTTGGGGAACAATTTGGAGAACTAAAGCACGTCCAGAGGCAATTAAAAATCAGATTAAAACAGATCCTCACTCTCCAGGAAACTTTAGAGCATACGTGCCTTTAAAAAATGTTGATGCTTTCTACCAAGCTTTTGATATTAAAGAAGGTGATAAAATGTATTTAAAACCAGAAGATAGAGTTAAAATCTGGTAATATATTTCAACAATATTTTAAAATAGCCGATACGAAAGTGTCGGTTATTTTTATTTTTGCATCTATGCTAAAAGTAAACAACATTTCTTTTTTTTATACTAAGAATAAACCTACACTTAATAATATAAGTCTTTCGTTAAAACCAGGAGAACATTTAAGTATTATGGGAGAAAGTGGCTGTGGTAAATCAACTTTATTAAAAGTAATTTATGGATTACTCGATGTTGATAAAGGCACATTGTTCTGGAAAGATCATCAAATTTTAGGTCCAGAATATCATTTAGTTCCAGGGATGGATTTCTTCAAATATGTTCCTCAACACTTCGATTTAATGCCCTTTACTACTGTAGCAGAAAATATTTCAAAGTATTTATCTCGTTTTTTTCCTGAGGAAGCAAAACAAAGGACTCAAGAGCTTTTAGAAGTTATTGAAATGGAAGAATTTGCTAATCTAAAAGTAAAAACATTAAGTGGTGGACAACAACAACGAGTTGCCATAGCAAGAGCTTTAGCAAAAGAGCCTGAATTACTTTTACTGGATGAACCTTTCAGTCAAATAGACAATTTCAAGAAAAATTCATTAAGAAGAAAATTATTTCAATACCTAAAAGATAAAAATATTGCCTGTATTGTTGCTACTCACGATGGAAGCGATGCCTTATCATTTTCGGACCAACTAATCGTTATAAAAGACCATTCAATTCTTGCACAAGGAAGGCCGAATGAGCTTTATCAATTTCCTCCAAATATTTATGTAGCAGCACTTTTTGATGATGTTAACGAAATCAATATTAATGGCGAACCGAAGTTAGTTTATCCTCATCAAATTTCTGTCACGGACAACGCCCAAGTGAAAGCAACAGTGAAGAAGAATTATTTCAAGGGAAATTACTGGTTAATTGAAGTTATTTCAGATGAAAAACAACTATTTTTATCTAATTCAATCCCGCTAACTATCGATTCAGAGATTGCCATATCTTTTAATTTACCTGTGTAATTTTTATTTGTTGCCCATTAAATTCCACAATATCATTCACTCTCTTTCCTAACAATAATTTACCAATAGGTGAAGAACTAGAAATTACAAAATACATTTCATTTTCAACAGCAACAGCTCCAATACTAATGCTTAAATAATAGGATGCTTTATTGGTGTGTACCAAACTTCCTAAACGAATTACCTCTGAAACATCCTCTGTACTAATTCGATGCAGTACTTCTTTCATTTGTTGAACAACTGCTATTTGCTGACTTGCCTTCTCCATTTCTAACTGTAACATTGCTCTTCCTGTTTCATGTTTATCTCCTGCAGAGCTTTTAGTTTCTGAAAACAACGCTTTTTTATTCGAAGTCATAATTTCACGAATTGTTCGTTCGCGTTTTTCAACATATAACTTACATTCGTTAAAAAGTTGTTTTTTTATTTTCATAAAAGTTCTGCTAATTCTTTACCTACCAAACTTCCAATTGCAACTCCCATTCCTCCTAATCGAACTCCGCAGAAAACATTATCTGAAATTGGTTTTACAATACTTTTCTTTTGATTTCCAACACCCATAATTCCGCTCCATCTATGTTCAATTTCAAAATTTGAATTTGGTAAAATTGTCGTTCTTAATAATTCTTCTAGCTTATTTTGAACTATTTCAGTTAATGAAAAATCGGTTGTTTCTTCTGCTTTAAAATCTAAATTTCTTCCACCACCAAATAGAATTCTATTATCAATATTTCTGAAATAATAATAACCTTTATCTAAATGAAAAGTTCCTTTAATAGGTAAATTATCGATGCGCTTAGTTATTAACACCTGAGCTCTTGCCGGTTTAACCTCTTCACTTATCAAATGTTTTGAAAATCCGTTAGTAGTTATTAATAATTTATTCGTTGTAAAAGTAGCTTCATCTGTTTCTATAGTAACATGATTACCTTCGTCTTCGAAATTTAAAACTGTTATGTTATTCAAAATTGAGACACCAATTTCTTGACATTTCTTTACTAAATGAAACATCATTTTTCCAGTATCAATTTGACCTTCAAAGTTATTTACAATGTAATTTTCCTCTATATTTTTAAAGTTGTAAATATTATTACATTCCGAAAAAACATCTTCTTTAAAGATTGATGACAAAAGTTTATTAATCTCATCTTTTCTTAACAAACATTCATGATACAAATCTTTATCATCAAACAATTCGTATCCATTATTCTGTTGAAAATCTATTTTATCATCTCCTAAATTCTGACGTAAAAATTGTAAACCTTCCCATCTTCTTTTAACTAAACTTATAACTTCTTCTTCAGAATGAGAATTCAAATCGTCTATTAACTCTGATAAACTTCCAAAACAAGCAAAACCTGCATTTTTAGTACTCGCTCCTTGAGGTAATGTTCCTTTTTCTAATACTAAAACTTTAGCATTTGGATGGTTCTTTTTCAAGTTTAAAGCGCAATTCAACCCAACAATTCCGCTTCCTACAATGGTAAAATCAACTTGTTGAAACCATTGCTTAATTTCCCAATAACTTAATTGATTCATAAACTAAAACTATAAAATTCGTTTCATATAAATTTGTACTTTGGTATAAAACTTGAAACTCTTTAGAAAAACACCTTGTATGAAATTATTAAAACTTCTTTCTATTCCGTTAATACTTTTGATACTCACCAAGTGTGCAAGTTATAAATTGGAAAACAAAACACCGTTTAAGATTATTTCTGCGACATCAAATGCGAGAGTTGGAGGAATGCCCGGTTCTCCTGGAGGCACTCAAGTTAAAATAATTTATACTTCTGAAAATAAAATTCAATTTGATAGTATTTACTTTCAAGGAAAAAAAGTTAAAGCCAGTAATTTTGATTCAGGGAATCAAAAAATAGTTTCTGCAAATATTTACCATAGTGCAGTAAAAAAAGATATTGAAATGAACGGCGATGCTAAAAAAGAATATGGAAATACTCTTACTGCAAGCAAAATCACCATTCCATTTAAACTAAAAGAAGATGAACTCGTTATCAGTTATATTATAAAAAATAAAACAAAATACTATAAAGTGAGACCAGTTAAAAAAGGAGAAACAATTTTTATGCAATAAACAGTATAAAATAATACTTCAAAGTCGCTTTAATAGCGACTTTGTTTTTTTTGGCATGCATTTTGACATAGACTTTTCATAACTATAAAAACTTATACTTATGAAAGCAATAAAATTACTTTTCGCACTTTTTTTATCCGTCTCAATCACATCATGTGTTGTTGTAAATGATGATCCATTAGATGATGATTTTATCTCTTTAGAAGAAGTTGTAGGAGGATATGATTTATGGTATGTTGATTTTCATAGAACAATAGGAACTTCTGAAGTACCTTATTTATCAAGAGCATTTACCGTATCATTTTTTAACGGTGATTTATATGCCAATAATAATATTGTAGATATTGGTAAAACTGGAAACGGTTTAGGTATTCTAGTAGGAAGTTATAGAACTTATAATGATGGTGTTATAGAAACTCGTCATAATTTAGATGGCAACTATAGTTTCGAAGTTATTCAAATTTCAGCTAATGAAATAAGATTAAATGATTTACAAAGTAATGTGAGTTATTTATTAGTTGGTTATCAAAGAAATAACTTTGATTACGATATGTTATTCTATGATAATATAGAATACTTTTTACAAGAGTATGTAGCTTGGGAAAGAACAAGCACTGCAAATGGAACACCAAACCCTTTTGATAGTGAGCATTTCTTACAGTTTACTCCTGAAAACGTTACCACTTTTTATTCATCTAATGATTCGTTTGGCACAGATATTGATTTAATCAACTGGGACTATATAGGGAGTTATCGAATAGATGATATCATTGATTATAATGACTTGAAGTTTTTAACACTTTATTATGAAGGTGGTGATACTGAAGAATTTGAATTAAGCGTTATTAATGATGGAACAATAGAGTTATTTCATTTAAGTAGTAATACAACATACGTTTTCGAAGGTAGAGGCTTCATCCAATATTTAAAAGGAGAAGGAAAAATTAAGAAACCAGCTGTAAGGAACAGTGGAAGAAAACGTATTAAAATAGAAAGAAAAAAAATAAATAGAAGAGTTTAAAAATAAAGTTTGGTTAGTTGATTTTTGGTTGGTTTTTTATGAAAAACCAACTCAAGAAACCGCCTCATTAAAGGGCGGTTTTCTATTTTTTATAACATAGGGTTTACATAAAAAGTATATGATTTATTGACAATTTATTTCTTCTTGTTTAAAAATAAAGTTTCGCATTATAGATCAATTAATTAATTTTACACTAGACTTCAACGCATGTGTTAAATTATTGCTGTGATTTCCTAAAATTAATAATTAGATATCTGAAAGTATGAAGTTCCTACTAAATATAAACTTATGGGTATAATTGCTACTAATTTTAATGAACAAATAGAGCTTTTGAAGAGTCGAGGAATGGAATTAGATTATTCAGAAGAAAAAGTAAAAGAGTTTCTTTTGGATATTGGTTATTATCGTCTAGGATTTTATTGGAATCCGTTTGAAATTGATAATAAACATAATTTTCAAAAAGGAACTAAATTCTCGGATATTATTAAATTGTATTATTTAGATGTAGATTTAAGAAATTTATTATCCAGATATATTAATAGGATCGAGATAAACTTCAGAGCTAAAATTATTTATTATGTATCAAATAAATTTAAAGGTTCACCAACTTGGTTTTTTGATCCTGCAATAATGATGGCTTCTTTTGTTTCTCAACCCGAAAAGTATTATAATTCTAAGTTTATTAGTAATAATAAACCAATTAAAATGCATCACAGAAAGTATATAAATGATAAGTATGCACCAGCATGGAAAACTCTTGAATTTTTCACTTTTGGTACTATACTAACAATATATCAAAACATTAAAGATGAAGGAATAAAAGGAAGAATATCAAATGTTTATGGAGTTAGGGATGTTAAAAAATTCATCAATCTGATGTCAAACACATTGTTAATTAGAAACTTATGTGCTCATGGTGATATAATGTTTGACTTCAGGGCTCCAAAAGGATTATCAGTAATACCCGATATTACATTTAATAAAGGAGATAGAAATTCATTAGATGCAAGTATTAAAGTTATTTTATATTTTCTAGGTAAAATTTCTATTAATAGGCAAAACGATTTAGGAAAAGAACTACAAGTTCTATTTGATAAGTTTAACAAAAATGAAAACCTTAAAAAAATCATAAAAGAGAAGATAAATTATCTCGATATCTAAGTATTATTTTTAGATATCTAAAAAAAGTTGTACTTTTGCATAGTAATTAACATGATTACAATAGTGCACTACTATTCAACTTTGCTTTAGTCTCTGCACTTTAAAATATTAAAAACAAAACCTAGACTTGCTCTAGGTTTTTATGTTTTACATCATCTATTTTTTATAGATACCTATTTCAATTTATAATTATCTTCCTGAAAATCCTGATTCGACAAATAGTTTTTTTTATCAATTAGGTCAATTTCTATACCTTTATAAAAAACTAAAATTAAACATGTCTTTAACCGCTTTTATTACAGGAGCTACCTCAGGAATAGGGAAAGCTACCGCTTATTTATTTGCTCAGCATAAAATACGATTAGTGTTATGCGGTCGTAGAGAGAAAAAACTTCAAGAAATTAAAAATGAACTTTCTCAGCTCACAGAAGTACATACTTTACAATTTGATGTGCGATTTAAAGAAGAAGTTTTTTTAGCTATTGAAAAATTACCTGAAGATTTTAATAATATTGATATTCTTATTAATAATGCAGGAAATGCTCATGGATTAGCAACGATTCAAGATGGAAATATTGATGATTGGGACGCCATGATTGATGGTAACGTTAAAGGTTTACTTTACGTTTCAAAAGCCATTATTCCTGGTATGATTAAAAAAAATAATGGGTTTATAGTAAATATTGGTTCTATTGCAGGAAAAGAGGTGTATGCTAATGGAAATGTATATTGCGCATCAAAGTTTGCTGTAAACGCTTTAAACAAAGGAATGCGTTTAGATTTAAACCAATATAATATTCGTGTTAGTGCCATTCATCCTGGATTGGTGGAAACCGAATTTTCAGATGTTCGTTTTAAAGGAGATACTGATAGAGCAAAAAAAGTATATCAAGGATATGAAGCTTTACAACCGGAAGATATCGCGGATATTATTCATTTCGTAGTAACACGACCTTATCATGTGAATATTGAAGATTTAATTGTTTACCCTACAGCACAAGCAAGTGCTACTTTACTTAAGAAAAGTGAAAACTAAACTTTCAGATATAATTATTGGTTGTATGTCATGGGGAATTTGGGGAAAAGATTATTCTTCCAAGGAAATGCATGAGTTAATTAACTCATGTATAGAACAAGACAATACAACTTTTGACCACGCAGATATTTATGGTGGTTATACCACGGAAGAAGCTTTTGGAAAAGCTCTTATACAAAGTGGCGTTAAACGTGAACAAATTCAATTAATTTCAAAATGTGGAATTCAGTATATAACTGAAAACAGACCCAACCGAATTAAACATTATGATTACTCTAAAGAATATATTATTTGGAGCGTTGAACAGTCTTTAAAAAATTTACAAACTGACTATTTAGATGTTTTATTGCTTCACAGGCCTAGTCCATTAATGCAAGCAGATGAGATTTCAGAAGCAATTTCTCAATTACAAAAACAAGGGAAAATAATTGACTTTGGTGTATCGAACTTTTTACCAAGCCAAATGGAATTAATTCAAAAAGAAATTTCAATAACCTGTAATCAGTTTGAATTTTCTTTAGTTCAAAATACAGCAATTGATAACGCTACTTTAGACTATGTTTTAAGAAACAATATCACAGCTATGAGTTGGAGTCCACTTGGAGGATTCTTTTCACTTGAAAACGAACAAGCCTCTAGAATAAAAGAAGTGCTTCAACCGATGTTAAAAAAATATAATGCCACAGAAGATCAATTATTATTAGCTTGGATTTTAAAACATCCTGCCAATGTAATTCCAGTAGTTGGAACTTCAAATATAGAACGTATAAAAATTGCTAATGCTGCTAAAGAAATTCAACTAGATTTACAAGATTGGTTTATTCTTTATGAAGCTAGCAGAGGACATAAAGTAGCTTAAAATGGTTAACAAACGCTTACTTATTAAAAATCTTCTTTCTCATAATGATGAAAATAGTTTTTATGATAAGAAGCAAAGATTAACTCTAAATACTAAGGAAGGAAAGGCTAAATTTATAAAACATGTTTGTGCTTTATCAAATTCAAATCCTGACAATAACTCTTACATATTAATAGGAATTAGAGATGAAGACAATAAAATAATGGGAGTTGATTTTTTTGATGACAGTAAGATTCAAAATTTAGTAAATGCCTATTTGGTTCATCCTCCAAAAATTCAATACGAAAACATTCCTTTTCCTGGTTTACCTAGATATAAAGTTATAGGGTTGGTGACCATTTATCCTAATGAGAAAGTTTCACACTTGTCAAAATCTGCCTGGAAATATCCAAAGAAAACCATTTTCTACAGACGAGGAAGTAATTCGGTTCCTGTAAACGAAAACTTTGAAGTAAAAAACACCAATAGTAATGTTGTTAATGCGATAGAGAAAAACGCTAGTAATAATATTCAGTTGACCTTAGATGGTGTTTTTGATTTTTTAAATAGACATAAAGAAGAATACAAACCTCAATATAAAGTTTTTAAAGAGCAGTTTGTTTTATGTTGGGCAGGAAAGAAAACTATCATTAATAATCGGGAATTTTATTCTAGGGTCGATATTGAGTTGATTAATGAACAAGTACAATTGTTTTACTCCGCATTAGATGAAGTTCAAATTAAAATAAATGAACATTCCTTCATTATTGTTGAGTATATATCGTTAGGCTTAGAAAAGAAGGAAGCTCGTTATCCTCTTGAAAAAACAATCATTCATTTTAAAAATAATGGAAAGCTTGAGATTATAAAAAAGTTTTTATTTCAACCTCCTATTTTTGATGAGAACATCATCAAGCATATTTACGAAAGTAGTAATGCTATAATTTCTAATATTGAAAACAATATTCCACTATCAGTTACTGAACATGAAGATGTTTCAAGACTTCCTAATAATTATTTGATTTGTTATTTAAACGGATATTTAGATGCAAAAGAACAGCTAGAAAAGGCTAAAAGCTACATTAGAAGTTTAGAAGATAAAACTACTTATATAAAATATAAAGATGTTGTTAGGGTTTTAAGAAAGGTAAAATATCATTAATTTCTTATGTAACTAGAATTCACCAAACACTTATTATTTTTCCATTTTCCAATTAACGATTTTGAACTGATTACTTTTCCTTCACAGGTTAAGAATTGTCCACTTATATTCTTTTTAATCACTTTCATTTTTCCATCAAGAATTGCATTAATTATGCGATAAATTAAACCGTTCTTGGGAGTTTTATTTCCTTTTCGTGTAAGTGAAATGCCTACTTCATTATTGAACAAATCCATTTCTGAAGAAATCTTATCTGGAACAATACCATCTTCTAACTTTCTATTTTTATACATCAAATAATTCTCTTTTTCATGAGCTTTACCTAATGATCTTGACGAGGAAGCTCCTATTTCCTCAGTCAATCTTGCCATCCAATAAGCATGACGAAAAGCGTCTACTTGACCACCCACATGATCTCCATCGAGAAGCTTACAATTTTTAATACTATCACTAATACCATTTACCTCTACAGAAATTAAGTAAGCCTTTTGGGCTTTAAATGGGTGTAAAACAACCCACCATTTCTTAGGAGAAGACAGTTTTTTAAACTGCGAAAAGTTTGACTGCGATACACAACTTACCGAAGCAATAAAAAAATAAAATAGGGTAGAAGCGAATTTCATATTTACTTTAGTTTGTTGTAAAAATAAAAAAAGAGCCTTTATTTCAATAAAGGCTCTTTTGAATTTATATAATATAAAATTACTTTATAATTAACTTTTTTGAAGCCATTCTTCCGTTTTCTAAAACCTTTAAAATATAGATACCAGCATTTAATGAAGCTACATCAATATCGTTATTAGTTCCATTTACTTTCGTACTATAAACTTCTTTTCCTAAAACATTAAATATTTGAACTGTTTTAGTTGTGAATGAAGCCGATGAAAGTTTGAAAGTTTTAGACTCAACCGGGTTTGGATAAACCGCAAAACCTTCAATATTACTCTTATTTAATCCAAGAACAATTCCTGATAAATCAATTGCTACGATTTGGTTTGTTGTACCACTTGAATTAGTGAAACTTGCTCCTAAAGCAGTAATATCAACCGTTCCAGATGGAATTGTTGTTCCAATGTAATCCGCTTCAGAAAAGTTTGTTCTAAAAGTAGATGTTGTACCTCCACTCATAATCTCATAACTAGTACTAGATGCAAAAGTACCACCAGCATCTGTAAAAGATACATTTTGAACTGTAATTAACTCTGATTCATAATTTACAGCATTCGCCTCAAAATCAGCTAATGAAACTACCTCTGGTGTAATAGTATTTCCTGTCGAAGAAGCTGCACCTGGATCTGAACTAGGTACAAACTGTAATACTCCTCCAAATGATCCTAATCTACCCTTTAATCCAGAAATTCCGTCGTATGTGTTATAAGCAGTTGTGATTGTTCCTACAGTATCATCAATTAAAATACCTGCTGAAGCATCTTGAATATATTTTTGATTTCTAGAACTTCTTGCATAAGTTAAAATTACTTCACCAGTCAATTCATAATAGTCTCCTTCTGTACCTGCTCTTAAAGCAGCTAAGTTTGCAACTTGTGTAAAAGAAGCAATTGTAAAGTTCACTGTTGCAGTAATTGCTGGACTTAAAGATGCTCCTGAATTATCAACTAACTCAACAGTTACAGCATAGCTCCCAGGAGTTAATGAAGTTAAAGCAATATCAGCAGTATCAAACTTGTCAACAGCAGAACCTGAGTTTACTATATACTTAATGTATCCATCTCCAGTACCTCCTGGAGCAACATTAAAGTTTCCTACTGAAATAGAAATATTTACTTCTGTAGTTCCCGGAGCTAAGCTTGAATTATCTGAAGGTGAAGTTATACTTAACGAGGCTTCGCTTGATGTATTATTTTCTGCTCTAAAAGTTGGAGCCAGTACTTGATATGTACCGTCCGAATGTCTCTGGATAGATTCGGTATCTTTACTTCCATTTAGATTCTCATCATACTGAACGGTTTTATTGAACCCTGTTAATAATCCATTATCATTACTGTCAGATGTACCATATACTATAACGTCAACAAGGTTAGTCAATGTTATGTCTGTATCATTTGGGAAATCAGTATCATTCGCTTGGTAAACTGCTACAGCATCTGCACCATTTTGAACAGCATTACTAGCTCCCATATCAATATCACTTCCTGTTGCTAAATTTGTAGTTGCAAGTATAAAAAAACCATTTGCATCCGTTGTTTTACCATCTAAATCATAGGAACTATAACTACGATCATCACTACCATTAAAAAGGACAACTACATAACCATCTAAAGATGTGTTTGGAGTCCACTTTAGTTCTATAAATTCAGAAACATCTGTTCCTGTTTGATCTGCGTCAATTTCATTGATTACTATCTGCCCAAAAGAAAGGTGGCTAACTAATACAAGTAAAAAGCTTAAAAAGTAATTTTTTCTCATGTTTTCATTTAATTTAAAAAAAGTTCTCAAAATTAGGAAATTATTAACCTTTACCTAACTTTTTGTGGATTAATTTAACGTTAAGTCTCTCTTTTTAAAATTGATTCGAAAAATATTTATTAATATTAAATCAACATTAAGTTAAACTGCCTTTAACTGTTTTTGTTATTAAATCGTTACTTTTGGTTTGATTTTAAATCAAATTTAAACCTATGAATACTAACGATATCAAGATTTTATTAGTTGATGATGAACCAGATATTTTAGAAATTGTTGGATACAATCTAAGATCAGAAGGTTATCAGGTTTTTACCGCAACTAACGGAGCAGAAGGTGTAAAAATTGCTCGCAAAATTTCTCCACATTTAATCTTGTTAGATATTATGATGCCAGAAATGGACGGCATTGAAGCTTGTGAAAAAATAAGAAACATTAAACCTTTAGAAAACGTAATCATTTCTTTCTTAACTGCAAGAGGTGAAGATTATTCTCAAGTAGCTGGTTTTGATGCTGGTGCAGATGATTATATTACAAAACCGATAAAACCAAAAGTTTTAGTTAGTAAAGTGAAATCACTTTTACGTCGATTAAAAACAGATACGGTTTCAGAAGCTACCACAAAAATTGGAGACATTCTTATTAATAGAGACGAATATGTAGTGTTTAAAGGAGAAGAAAAAATCACATTACCAAGAAAAGAATTTGAACTATTCTCTTTATTAACTTCTAAACCTGGTAAAGTATTTAAACGAGAAACAATTTTAGATAGTGTTTGGGGGAATGAAGTAGTTGTTGGTGGTAGAACTATTGATGTTCACATCAGAAAACTAAGAGAAAAAATAGGTGATCATTACTTTAAAACAGTTAAAGGGGTGGGGTACAAATTCGTTCTGGAAACTGATAAATAAATTTATTTAAACTAGAAAAAACATACAAAAATGCCCCTAATCGGGCATTTCTTTATTTTTATGAAAAGACTAAAAAAAACATACAATTACGCCCTTATATCTGCATTATATCTTACTATAATTTCTGTTTTAATTGCCGTTTTTTCATACCTCTATTTCTACAAATCTCTAGGGTTAATTTCTATTATGATATTCGGAATTATCCTTTTCGTTTTTTCGTTTTTTGTTATCCAATACAGAGCAGAACACTTTATTTACCAGAGAGTTAAAAAACTATACAAAGATATTTCAATTTTAGATGTTGAAGACTTAGAACGCGATAAAGTAACTACAGATATTGAAGCTTTCACAAAAACGGTACAAGATTATGTAGAAGATAAAAAGGAAGAAATTGCAAACCTCACCGAAAGAGATTCTTTTCGTAGAGACTTTTTAGGTAATGTTGCTCACGAACTTAAAACTCCACTTTTTACCGTGCAAGGTTATATTTTAACTTTAATTGAAGGAGCAGCAGATGATAAAGTAATTCGTGATAAATATTTAGAACGCGCCAATAAAGGTGTTGAACGTTTGACTTCAATCGTGAAAGACTTGGATATGATTGCCAAACTTGAAACCGACGGAATGAAAATGAAAATTGAACCTTTTAATATTTTGGAGCTTATTCAAACGGTTTTTGATTTGTTTGAAATGAAGGCTAAAAAGAAGAACATTAAATTAATTTTTGATAGACTTTACGAGTTTCCAATTTTCGTAAAAGGTGACGTAGAACGTATTGAACAAGTACTTATTAATCTGGTTGTAAATTCTATTAAATATGGAAAGCCAGGTGGAATTACCACGGCTTCTGTTGAGGTTTATAATGAAACTAAGTTCGTTATTAAAATTATTGATAATGGAGAAGGAATAAAACAAGAACATATTCCTCGTTTGTTCGAACGTTTCTATCGTGTAGATCAAAGTAGATCAAGAGAACAAGGTGGTTCTGGTTTAGGCTTATCAATTGTTAAACACATTATTGAAGCACATAACGAAACTATTTTGCTTAAAAGTAATTTCGGTGAAGGTTCTGAATTTTCTTTTACCCTAGAAAAGGCTACCTAAAGCTTTGTGTTCTATTGGTAGAATTGACGCTGGATTCTTTTTTACGTGAGCATTTATAATTCTCCTAATATCCTGATTGTCTTTTTGAGGTTTTAATCTTTCAAAATACACTTCAGAAGTACTATTATTTTGTTGATTCTTGTCAATGTATCCATAACCTTCATACACACCATTTATTACCAAGGCGTAACTTAATTCATCTGAGGTTTTCCCTTGCTCCGTAATCACAAAATTATCAGTTTTAAAAGTAATAGAATCAATAGCCTGCATCACTCTTTTGTTATACTCTTCTATTGCTTCTTCTTCTCTACAAACTCCTTTACATTCTTTTATTTGGTAATGAAAACAGCTATTTACGTTCGTTTGTAAATGACAATATTTCGGACATAATTGAAACTCTTTACACAAATTCTCAACAAAACTTCGAGCTTGAGAAACTGTGTAAAACCTCATAATTGGCTGACTAATCATTTTTACGTTGTTCCAAGCCAAATGCATCACTCCTTTTCTATCTTTATAACTAAACAAACCAAAGTTCGTTGTAGTTCTTCTTTGTGCTCTATTGAATTTAGGAAATAAACGTTTGATTTCAGCAGATTCTTCTAATAATGCAATTAACTCACTCCCAGTCTCTGTAAATGTAATATTAGCGGTTGCTAAACACATTTCTATTTCACGTTTCTTTTTATCGTGAAAATGACTTACAACACGTTGTTTAATATTGTTAGCTTTTCCAACATAAATTACCTCTTTGTCTTTATTCCAGAAATAATAAACACCATGTTTTTCTGATAAACTTTCGAAAACATTTTTGGGTAATAATGGTGGTAAGGTTGCTTCACGAGAACGTGGATTCAAAAACGAGTTGATAACTTCAAAATCATTCAATTCATCTATAGAAAGTAGTTTTTTGAACAATATAACCGTTGCTTCTGCGTCTCCTCTAGCACGGTGTCTTGCTTTTATTTCAATTCCTTCGGAAATACATAGTTTACCTAAACTATATGATCTTTTCCCTGGAAGTAATTTTCTTGATAATCGAACAGAACAAAGTTTCTTTCTTCTGTAAGTTAACCCTAACGATTTGAATTCTTTTCCTATGATTCCGTAGTCAAAATTAACATTATGAGCTACAAAAACACAATCTTCAGTAATTTGGTAAATTCGTTTCGCTACTTCTTCAAATTTCGGAGCATCTTTAACCATGAAATTATTAATTCCGGTTAATCTGGTAATGTATGGTGGAATAGAAGTTCCTGGATTTATTAGTGTTGTAAACTCGTCTACCACCTGTTCTCCATCAAAAATAAAAATACTGATTTCAGTAATTTTAACTCCACCGTCTGTTTCGATATCTACAATTGCGTACTTCACAGAAGTAAAAATACGATTAGATTTCGATTGTTTCTCTCAATTTTTAAAAGAAATATTTACAAACTAAATATACTCTTGAAGCTCGTTTAATAAATACCCAAAGACAGAAACATCAATTGGATTTGGATGAATTACAGTTGATAAATTTGCCTCACCATAAATATTTCCATCTTCATTTTTATGATAGAAATACACTGAATCTCCACCAGAAAAAGATGTGCTCGAAATAAAAAGTTCAGAATCAAGGTTAGTATAATCCTTATGATACACCTCTTTGTTAAAAGCTCTATCTAACGTAGTGTTTACATCGATAAATCTAGATTTTAAACGCTTTACATTATTTCTTTCATCAACACGAAGAAAATGTTCTTCATAACCCGATTCTTTTTTCTCGACTACCAAGTAGTAACTGTTGTCTTGAGAAAACAATAAATAAGTATTTGGTATTTGTTTATTGAAAATTACATTACTTACGTCCACCAATTGAAAAATTAGTTCATATAACTAGTGCTGTGGAAGCTGAGAATTATATTAGAAGACACATTAATACTCGAAGAATTGATCTAAAAGAATTCTTTTGGGTGATATTACTTTCTAATGCAAATCAAGCACTTGGTTTTGCTGAAATTGGTTCTGGAACTGATAAAGGAATACGAGTAAATATCAAAGAAATTTTCCAATTAGCTCTAGTAGCTAATGCATCAGCTATTATTATTTGTCACTCACATCCTTCAGGAAAGCTTGTTCCTTCAGCTGCTGACAAAATCATCACTGAGAAAATTAAAGAAATTGGACTTCTATTATCTGTTACACTTTTAGATCATCTAATTATTACCTCTGAATCCTTTTACTCTTTCAAAGAAGAAGGATTGTTATAAATCTTAACTAGCCTTATATCATCTATGCCGAAAACATCCATCACCTATTACGGTGGAAAGCTTAATATGTTACAGCATATCTTACCGCTTATTCCATCACACAGAATTTACACAGAAGCCTTTTTTGGTGGTGGTGCTGTTTTCTTTGCTAAAGAACCAGTAGAATCAGAAATCATTAATGATATCAATTGCCTTGCTATTACATTCTATGAAGTAGTAAAAACAGACTTTGAAAACTTAAAAGCTAAAATTGAAGCAACACTATTTTCAAGAGCTACGTATTCTGTTGCTCTTACCATTTATAGAAAACCACATTTGTTTAATAAATTACAACAAGCTTGGGCATTTTATATAGCAACCAATATGGGCTTCGCATGTCAATGTAATAGTTGGGGCTTCGATAAGTATGGAAAACGAGTCAAAGCGTTTCGAAATAAGAAAATCGCTTTTACTCCTGAAATAGCTGAGCGACTAGAGAACACACAAATTGAAAATAATGATGCTATAAAAGTAATCTTGAGTAGAGACACTAAAGAATCCTTTCATTATGTTGACCCGCCTTATGTAGGAGATACAGAAATTAATCAAGGACATTATAGTGGATATACGCTAAAAGACTTTACTAAGCTCTTAGATACACTTGTTACGCTTAAAGGAAAATTCTTACTCTCATCATATCCTTCAAGCATTTTAGATCGCTATATCAAGAAATACAATTTATACACCAAATCATTTAACAAACCACTCTCTGCTCAAAAAGCAGTTGCAGGAAAAAAACGAAGTCGTAAAACAGAAATTCTAGTTGCGAACTATCCTATTTAAAACAATTTACTCACTTAAAATTTAATATTATGAATAATTCTATTGTTGATATCCTTATTGAGAATATCAAAACTGATCAAGTATTACTTAAAGAAACTGAAGGTAAAATCGAACAAGCTAAAGAAGCTAAACGTATTGTAGTTGATAGACTAAAAGATTATCGAAGAGACATAACCGTAATGATAAAGTATGCAAATCCTGAGCAGAAAAAGAAAATTGAAGCATTAGGGTTTGATTTTTCTGAAAACAGTTCTGTATTAAATCAAGTAGCTACAATAGCGCTTGAAATTATTATGAATACCAAAGAACACAAACTTACCAATGAAACGCTATATAATGCTTACAGTAAAAAGGTTCAGAATAAAGATGAAATGGTAAACTACACTGAGTTTAATATCAAATGTCGTTCACTGTTTAACTCTCAAAAACTAATTAGAATCAAAGGAAAAGACCCTAAAAATTCAAGAGAGGATATTATTTCTTTGAATCAGAAATAATGTTACTTAACTTGTAAAGAACTCCGTTATCTAGGAGTTCTTTTTTATAAATTAAACTTTATATTTGTGTAAATTAAAAATGTAACTAAATTTTCTTTAAGGTTATTATTAGTTTTTTCTTTAATAAACCTTTCAGCTCAATTTTAAACGGAAAACTCAAAACCTAAAATTCAGTCTATTTTATAAAAGACTTAAAATAATCTTATCATGCTAGCTCTATTATTATTTTTAATCTCTTTTACTTCAATTTTTATAACTATAAAAGCCATTTACCAAATACTAACAAAGCCTTTTAAAGGCTCAAAAACTACTTGGGTTTTAATAGTCATGATTGCATTTGTTGGACCTATTTTATGGCTACTTAAAGGAAAAAAATTATTAAATTAATTTCAAATGAAAATTGATATTAAAAGAAATGGCAATGAATACGTTTTTTTAAAAAATGAAAAAAAACTTTATTATGCTATCTATTCTATAAGTTGGTTCAAAACAAAAAAAGAATTATTTAGTGATAAAAAGCAAAAAATAGCAGAAGTAATACCAAAAATAGGGCTAAATGGAGTTAAATATAAAATAACACTTAATAATTATAATTTAACATTAAAACTTAAAGGGAGTTTGTTAAAAAATTATTACGAAGCTTTTTATAAAAATGATATATATAAAATCATAAAACATAAAGGATATTATGTTTCAATATTTAAGAATAATATACAAATAGCGTATTACAAAACACATAAAACTACTTTCAATAATTCTGAAAAAACACAGTTAGTCTGTAATAGCGATACTGAGGAGACCTTATTAATAACATTCATCGTTGCTCTTGAATTAACCCATCAAGAGCACGATGAAGTTGGTAGTATTAATTTAGGTAATATAGCCTTAGAATACAAACCATTTAATAAAAAATGGAAACCTATTTGATTAGTTTACTTTTATTTCATTTGTTAAATCTCGAAGTAATCCTTCGCTTTTTAAAAAGGAATTGTTTTTTTCATTTAATGCTAAACCTGTAATTATATACGTTTTTTTCTTATTGAATATCCAAGTTGTAACTCCTCCCAAATTAACTCCTTTAATCGATCCAATATAAATTATTTCATGATATAAGTTATCTCCAACATGATAACTTCTTTCTTTAATTAACTTATAGTTTTGAAATTTTAGTTTTAGAGCATTAGTATTTTCTTGTAAATAATGTAATATCTTTTTCTGATCTGAATAAGGTGAATCTTTAGTAATTGTAACACTCGGGCAAAAAGCTAGTTGTTTAATACACTTTTTTCTAATAGATAATAAAACCTTTTTAGATTTAAAATTTTCTATAACTTCCCATTTTCTTGGAATACTAATTTCTAAATCTTTGTTATCTATAAAATACCTGAGATAATCAAAATCTTCTACATCTAAATTATAAATCAATTTACCTTTAAAAAAATGGTAGGCCGAAATGATTTTACCTCTTTTATCAAACTCTTTCCATAAACCATTTTTTTTATTATTTATTTTTACACCTGTTTTTGACGGTATTTGATTTCTATAATATTCAAAATATAATCCATGTTCTTTACCGTTTTTTAATTGTACTTTTTTCTTTATTTTTCCATCATCGTAAAATTCTTCCTTAATATTTGAATAATGAGAAACAACTTGCTTTTTATTTTGTGCATCCAAAATACTAATACTAAATAATAGGACAATACTTAAAACTTTTTTCATTTTTATTAAAGATTAAAACCTATTTTTAAATTTATACTAACTCCCAAAAACACTTGAGCTCCAACCCCTAAATCTAAACCATAAAACTTGCCTTTTTTACCTCCTTTTATGGAAGAAGAGGGTCCTTTTTTTGGAGCACTAACTGGCCCTTCAGCATTCTCAATTGATTCTGTTTCGATTAATGGATTAATAAAATATAAATTTCCAGACTCATCATAATTTGTAGTATTACCATCACCATCAGTTGTATAAGATACATTATAATCTCCACCTATTAAAGGCTTTTCAGTAGTACCAACAGTTAGCGAAGCACCATGACTTATATCAGCAGTACCTTCATCACCAATTAAATAAGCATCGTGTGCATCTAAATTCGTTACATCTGTCAAATCTACTTTAAAAGAGGCTAACTTAAAAGAAGCAACATTTAAGCTAGTATTTACCTTTGCAAGGCCACCAATTTTTGATTTTGCTCCTAACGCAACTCCTAAATTAATTGTACCTGATCCTTCTAAAACAAAATGTTCAGAAACCCAATCAAATGCATTAGAAACGATAGTCGAAACTTCATGTTTAACTTTTTCTACAGTTTTATTTACTTTTTCAATATTACTTTCGGTCTGGTCACACTCTACATCTGGGGGACAAGGAGACATACCATCAGGATCTATCCAAAAAACTGGATTGTCAAAACCATAATTATACGGTGAATGTCTACGCATTTCTTCAGCAAGAGGGTCAAGGTTCATCCAACGTCCAATAGCAGCATCATAATTACGAGCTGTAATATCTATCCAATCGAGTCCAAGTTCATCTTGGTGTTCTTTTCCTGTAAACCCATATTTCCCAGCCTTAGAGTTTCCTATTGAATTTACCGTGTTATTGTACCCTTTATGTTGTAGTCCAAAAGGATAGTAATTAACGCGTTTTTTTTCTCCGCATACCCTTTTTTTCAGCGGTTATCTACCTACAACAAAAAATTTTGAACGTCCCATAGCATTTGTCTTTTCCAGTTTCAAAGATAAAAAAAATTACGTTGGATATTTCCCAAGCTATTGTAACATAATGTGCAGTTATACTAGCATTCATTTGATTTCTGTACTATAACGCCACTATGTTAAATAGCCGGCTTCAGCCAGCGCACTTGGTAAGTCTTTGCATTACTTCGTAAAACCTTGGATTATACAACAAGTCATTTTAAATCATAACTTAAATCAACAGCTTCATCAGCCACTTTTAAGTTATGATGTAAAACGTTTTAAAAACTTGGTGTTTTGCTTGGAGTTATGCGGCGGATAATTCCAAGGTTTTAAAATGACTTGTTTTTCATTCAGATTTGTAAAAAGTTATAGTGCCTACAGCCAAGCTGCGTGCAACGCAAAACCAAGGCGAAGCTACAGCGAGCGCCGAACTTGACGGTGGTGTAGAATGACGACGAAGGATGAAGACACAACCGCCACAAGGTTTTTTAAATACTTACATCAATCGTTAAAAATCCATTTTAAAAACCGTAGTAGAGTGAGGCAAAAGCGGCGAGCCTAACGCAAGCAACGGTTATTTTTTTGTGGCGATATTTTTGGCTAAAAATAGTGACACTAAAAAAGAAGAGTAGTTGCGAGTGAACGGAACAGAAGTGGGGAGTTTTGAGTTTTTAAAACTTTAAAAACCAAAACATAGTTGGCGTGAAGAGAACACCTTATAACCGTTTTTACTAGAGTGTAAACGGAAGGAAAAAACATTAAACCCTGAGCAAAGCGAAGAACACTTGGTTATTATAAACCTTCTTCTTTTAAAATTCTTTCACATTCTAGCAAAATACTCTCATCATCACAATCTAATATTAACTGTATAAGTGCTAGTTTTCTTTTTATAAATTCACATTCTGTCATAATTATCTCTTTTTCTTATCTGGATTTTGCCAAGTATTAAATACAGAGTAAACGATTATTGTTTTCTTTGAAACTTCATAGATAATCAAAAATGGAAAACGTTTTATAAAAGCTTCTCGATACGGTTTTCTCTTTTTAGGAAAGTGTTTCGGATTGGAAGTAATTCTATCAAAGTAAAGTTCTAGGTGTTCTAAAAACTCTTCTCCCAAACCAGCTCTTTTTTCTGTATAATAAAGATAAGCTTCCATAATTTCTATGTTAGCTTCTTCTTTAACCTCTAAAGTGTATTTCATTTATTGAGCAGCGTTTCGTGCATTTTGTTTTACTTGTTCCCATGTAAAAGATTTACTTTCTCCTTTTAAATGAGCTTCTCTACGCTTATCTATGATTTGATATTGTTCCTTTGTTAAGGATAATTCTTGCTCGTCACTTTGATAACTTTCTGCTAGCGCTTTTATCATTTTTAAAAGTCTTACATCTGCCGTATTTATATATTCTCTAACTGTATTCCTTAAATCTATTGTTGCCATAGCTGCTACTGTTTTATGATACAAAGATAATTTAATGTTTTTATTGTTTATAATCATGATTTTATCAAATTAATTAATCGGATGGAAGTTGTTTACGATTTCATGTAAAGATTCTAAATTATCTTGTACATATTTTTCTGTAGAACTTATATATCTGTGTCCTGCTAAGTATTGTACTTTTCGTAAATTATAATGTTGTAACCAATTAATTATAATACTACTTCTTATCTGTGAGTAACTGATTACTTTGTTATTATATACTTTTAACTTTTTTATAATTCTTCCTGTGATAGCATTTATTTGATGGCTACTTCCATAAATTAATTGTTCATTATTACTTGTTTGTATTCGTTTGGCTAAATAATTTCTTGTTGTGTTTATATATTCTAATATTGTCAACATTTGTAAAGATTGTAGTTTATGAGTTCTTGGATTACTTCTTCTTGTTCTTGGGATTTCTATAATACCCTTTTGTAATTGTAAATGATATTCCTGTAAACTATAAATTTCTATTGCTGTTAATCCTTGAAACAACATTAAACCTAATACTACTTTATCTCTTAATTTGGTAGCTTTAAAAAATGTATCATGATGATCTATATTGTAACTATAATATAAATCTTCTAATTCTTCTTCTGTTAGTGTTTCTTTTATAACTTTAATATACTTTCCTCTTATAACTATATTTTCTGCTGGATTGTACATTGTGTGTTTTTCCTCGATAAGATAATCGTAATACAATTTTACTGCGCGTAGCTCATTATTGATTGATGCTCTTTGATATTGCTTCTTTTCTTGTAAATATTTTACATATTGTAACAACTCATTATACTGTATTTCTACACTATGTTTACCATACCATTCTAGCCAATCTGTGTATCTTTTTACACGTAATAAATGTACTGTTATTGTTGATTTACTATACTTATTATCTTCTAAATACTTTCTAAAATTCATATACTAATTTCTTTTAATAAATGTGTGTACACTTGAGTAGATTCTAAAGAACCATGACCTAAGAACTGACTAACAGATTCTATGGCTGCGCCTTGTTCTAATAAATGAGTGGCGATACTGTGACGTAATTTATGCGGTGTGATTTTCTTTTCCTGTAGTTCCTTATTATTGGTTGCTTTTAATATTGCTCGTAAACGAAGTTTAAAACTTTGTCCTCCCATTCTGCCACCTTGCTGATTGATAAATAAAGCTTCATGACCTTTTGAGTTGTAAAACTGTGGACGAGATTCGTAAATGTACTGTTCTAAAATATCCAGGTTATATAAATTTAATGGTACATAACGCTCTTTATAATTTTTACCTTTTCTTACTAAGATTCGTTCTTTATCAAAAAACACATCGTTCAAGTTTAATTGTACTGCTTCATTCCTTCTTAATCCACAACTATACAACACAACTAACATTGCTTTATCTCGTAAACATATATGTTCAATTGTACTGCTATATACCGTTGCTTTAAAAAGTTCTTTTATTTCGGATTGCGTAACAATATCTGTACTACACAACTTTTCTGTTTTTTCAAAACGTAAGTGTATTGATAATCCTTTACTTTGATGTTTCTTTAAATACTCGTTAAGTTGTTTTAATGCTCCAAGATGACTATTCAAACTTGCTTTACTTAATGCTCCTCCATAACTCTCATTAGGTCTTTGTTTTAAGTAACTATAATAATTTGTAATATCTTCTCTTCTTATGCTTCTTATATCATTAATACCTTTACTTTCTAACCAATAAAAAAATTCTTGTAAGTAAATTGGTGAGTGATAGATTGTACTAGTGCTGTAACCTAAGATAGATAACCATTCTTTAAAACTTTGTAATACTACCTTATAGCTATGATTTGTTAACTTTAATTTTTTCATGCCTTTTATCTTTTTTAGATTCCTAAACGAAGTGATATAATTATTTGATTATTATATTTTTAAGTTCGCTATTAAGTAGTGGCGAACCTATGGCGAAGTAGCGAGGTTGATGTGACTAACACAGTTTTGTAATACAGTACTTATTTGTTCTTTTAGGTTTGTATATTCTTGTAAGTCAGTAATTTCATAATGATACATTTGTCCTTTCTTTCCTTTTACTTTTTTGATATAACCTTCCTCTAAAAGTTGTTTATGATATCTTCTTAGTGTAGTTTCTTTTACTCTTAGATTTCTTCTAATTTCTGTACTTGTGTAAGTAGTTTGATTCTCTATAAATAAATATCGTTTTAACTTTTCTAAATAGTTTCTACAAGCTCCCGTTATGGTATCAGATTTTCGTAATAATACTTCTGTAATTAACTCATTTGCTTCTTCTATATCTTCGATTGTAGTTTCGATATATTCTTCTCCTGTTTCCTTGTCTACTTGCTTGTGGCGCTGCCACTGTTTATAAAATGTAATGGCTTCTATAAATTGTAAATAGTGAGAGTTAGTTCTTCTTGGCTTAAAAACAGATTTCGGAAGTGTCAAGTGTTCTGCAAAAGGATTAATCACTTTTATTGGTTTCAACACTCTTTGTACATCGCGGAGAAGCTCCGCAGCTGAACTTTGCTCTTCTTCATTTAATTTACCTGCACTTACTAACCTTTGGTATTGCATAATTCTATTATCCTGTTCTTCAGATTCATCGATGTATAACAGGAAGCTCCTGTTGCTGTTGTCTTCGTAAATAGATTCCTACGTGGTGCAACCTGCAACACTTACTGGACCTTCAACTGTTAAGTGTATGGTTTTGGTAGTTCCTTTACTATCCTTGTGTACGACCGTTTTTGTGATTCTCTTTTTAGATTGTAATTCTCGAAGTGGATATAACACCGATTCTGCTCCGTCTAAATCTTCGATTAAAATTAATTTGTGTTGTAATTCTGTTCTATTGAAGTAATAAAATGCATTTGCAGAGAGCACCGTAATTTCTATTTTATCTTCTTCGGGGATTAATTCTGCAACCTTGCTTTGTAAATGTGTTTTACCAACTCCAGAACTTCCTAAACTAATACAGTGCAACGGATTGTTTGTCTTTCTTGATGTAAAAATGAGATACATCAGTAAGCGATTATTGATTTCGCCAATAACACCACTCTTACCAATGTACTCATTTGTTCTACTTAGCAACTTTCCCTTTTTTAAAAAATCGATAGCCGTTTTCTCTTCACTAGCATTTAGGGTTTTATAGTTTGGTTTTCCTTCTTCTGCTTGTTTGTCTAATAATATGAAGCGGTAATTCTCTAACTCTTTAGTTAGTTCTTGAAGTACTTTTCTTGTGACACTTGTTCCAATCTCCAAACGTTCTGCTATTCGCCTTACAAACTTTTCTACTTGATTATCGTTGTATAAGTCTATGGAGTGACGTAAAATATTAGTTGACTTTATTTTTTGGATTGATAAGGTCACTCTTAAACTCTCCAGTTTATTAATCTTTAAACTGCCTAAAACATGGATTTCTAAGTGTTTTGTTTCGTATTTGTAGTTGTTTGGATTCGTAGTGTCTAGATTGTTCATAACTTATAAAACTTCACTTATTAGTTACAAACTTAATCAATAAATGATATTTAAAACATATTTATTTGTTTGTTTTTTAATCTTTAAGTAACGTATATTTGTCTAAACCTTTATTTTTAAAGGCTTTTTGTTACTTATAAATTATGAATATAGGAAGTCTAATAACACAGTTACGTAAAGAACAAAAGTTATCTCGTGAAGATTTAGGAAGTATAGTAGGTACTTCTGGAGCTGTAATAGGAAGGTATGAACGTAATGAGATCAAACCATCTGTTGAGATAGCTAATAAAATTGCTAAAGCCTTAGATGTTTCTTTAGACTTTTTAGTGGGTAATAATTCTGTTATTGTGAAAGATAAAAAAATATTACAACGTATAGAGGCTATTACCGATATGCCTACTGACGAACAACAACAAATTTTTAATGTAATTGATGCTTTAATAAGAGATTATAAAGCTAAAAAAGCATATTCTTCTTAAAACCAAAAAACCACGTTACTCAAAAAATAACGTGGCTTAATTCTTATATAAATCTCAGATTGCAAATCCGCGCTATCGGGTTCTTGCGCTAGTCGTTAATCTGACATACTCGCGCCATCAGAGAACTCTCTTTTAATAAGGTTGTTTAGTATTATTTTTTTCTTTTCAACTTTTTTGAAGGGTTTTAAATAAACAAAATAAGTATATCCTTCTTTATAAAAAATCATCAATTCATTAAATTCTTTAAACTTTGAATCTAAAACCTCTGAATATAAGTCAATATTTTCACCGTTAAATGAAATCGAAAGAGTTGATTTCATTAAAAAAGACAAATATATTTCATCCTTATTTTTTTTAATTATACTTTTTGAATCAAATCCATCAATAAAAACATCTATTCCCTTAATAATTTCTTCATTATTCAAAATATAATTAAACTTCTCTGACATAAATACGGAATAAAACCTATCATAATCTATATCTTTCTTTTCATCAAAGAACTTAATACCCTTGGACAAATCAAATATTTCAGTTTTCTTCTTAAATATTACTAAATTGTATTTATCATCATAAATGTATAAAGAAATAGGTAAAGAATTTCCTTTAGTTTTTGTGTGACTATATTTCAATTTCGAGTTCGTTTGAATAATAATTTCTTTGTAATCTAAAGGCTCTTCTATCCTTTTTTCAGGAGAATAAGATAAACCAGCACTAACCAGAAAAAAAACTCTGTTTACAATATATATTATTACAACCAAAAATATTACTCTTCTAATTTTATTCATTTTAAATTAAATAATTATACTACAATCCTAAAGCTGGTAAAGCTCTTACCATAGCAGGTGCTGCACCAGGCACTGTAGCTGATATTATTGCACCAGTTAATATCATAGCTCCTCCTCCTCCAGGTTTGTATGTCGATGAAATACTGTTACTTAAACCTCCTATAGTTTTACTTAGTGATGCTGTAATACTTGGTCTACCAGTTTTCTCTAAACCTACTTGTGACTTTAAGCCTTTTTCCCCAAAATTTACTTGAGTTGAAACTTTAAGGCTTTTTACGTCTGCTTTAAGTTTAAAGTCTCCTAAACTAAGGTTCACACTAAATCCTATATCATTATCTTTTACTGTTCCATTTTCATCCAAAGTTGTAGTAAGATTCATATTAAAAATTCCACTATCTCCAACTGTTTTACTTCTAGATTCAGAAATTTCTAATTCATCTCCCCATTGCCCATTATATTTTCCAACTACTTCCTTATGCTTGACAGTATGCGTTACACCAAAAATACTGCTTTCTTTTTTGTCTTTTATTTCAGCAGGCTCATAATTTTTGACAACCTCTCCTCTTACAGTTTTTGTTTTAGTATCACCATTATATTGTGTTCTTGTACCATCTACATCGGTTTCTGTGAAATGATAACCTAAATAATTATACCCCGCTTGTTCTCCATCACCATCAAACCATGTTACTTCTCCTGTTCTTTTATTTTCATACCAATCCATTGGTGCCATACCATCAGGATCAATAAAATAAATAGGATTGTTAAATGCATAATTATATGGAGAATGCCTACGCATTTGCTCAGCTAAAGGATCAATATTCATCCATCTTCCTAGTGATGCATCGTAGTTTCTAGCACCGAAGTCGTGCCACTCTAGTCCGAGCTCTTGGTTCAACTCTTTTCCTCCAAAACTAAACTTCTCCGCAGTTGAATTCCCAATCCCAGAATAATCACTATTATACCCTTTGTGTTGTAGTCCAAAAGGATAATAATTCTTTTCTTCAATAATTTCAGTACTGGCAGTAATTACACCATCACCATTTACATCGGTATATGATAAACGGATGTTTCCTAAATGGTCTTTGTATTGGTAAACGTAATCAAATGATGAGATTGCCGTGCTACCGCTCGCAATGACAGGTTGTGTGTACCCTTCTGCGTGGTTGAAGAATTGTAAATTTCCATTTTCGTAAATGTGATTACCAGCGTATTGTGTTATGATAGCTGGAGGTCTTGAACCAATTAGTTCTGTTACTTTTTTAGAAAGTTTTACTCCAGTTGCATCGTATACATAATCAATGGTACCCGTAAGTGTTGTACCTGTTTTACCAATACTTCCCATACTAACTTTTGTTGGTAAATTCAAATGATTGTATTCAATACTAGTGATACCTTTGTTAGCATCGGATATCATGTTTCCATTGTAGTCTTACTTTACACATTTTTTTTAACAACGGTCGCATTTTTCTAATACTCAACAACAAATTTTTATATAAATGAACGTTCTATCTTCATTAATCTTTCCTTTTGTAAAAATAAAAAATTACGTTAGATATTCCCAAGCTATTGTAACATAATGTGCTGTTATACTAACATTCATTTGGATTTCTGTACTATAACGCCACTATGTTAAATAGCCGGCTTCAGCCAGCGCACTTGGTAAGTTTCTGCATTACTTCGTAAAATGTTGGATTCTAAAAGCAAGTCATTTTAAATCATAACTTAAATCCACAGCTTCAGCAACCTCTTTTAAGTTATGATGTAAAACGTTTTAAAAACTTGGTGTTTTGCTTGGATGATGCGGCGGATAATTCCAAGGTTTTAAAATGACTTGTTTTTCATTCAGATTTGTAAAAAGTTATGGTGCCTACAGCCAAGCTGCGTGCAACGCAAAACCAAGGCGAAGCTACAGCGAGCGCCGAACTTGACAGACAAATAATAGCAAGCAACGCATTGCGATTTGTGTGCCACAAGGTTTTTAAAATCCAATTTCTAATCAATATTAAATTCCTTTAAAAACCGCAGTAGAGTGAGGCAAAAGCGGCGAGCCTTAATGAAGCAACGGTTATTTTTTTGTGGCGATATTTTTGATTAAAAATAGTGACACTAAAAAAGAAGAGTAGTTGCGAGTGAACGGAACAGAAGTGATGGCAAAAATATTTTTACTGGAACTGGAGTTTACGGAAGATTACAGTAATAAATGTTTTTAATAGTTGGCGTGAAGAGAACACCTTATAACCGTTTTTACTAGAGTGTAAACGGAAGTAAAAAACATTAAACCCTGAGCAAAAGCGAAGAACACTTGGTTAATTAATCGGATGATACGTATTTACAATATCGTGTAGCTTCTCTAAATTATCTTGTACATATTTTTCTGTAGAACTAATATATCTATGTCCTGCTAAGTATTGTACTTTTCGTAAATTATAATGTTGTAACCAATTGATTATAATACTACTTCTTAGTTGTGAGTAACTAGTAACTTTATTATTATATCTTTTTAACTTTTTTATAATTCTTCCTGTGATAGCATTTATTTGATGACTACTTCCATAAATTAATTGTTCATTATTACTTGTTTGTATTCGATTGGTTAAATAATTTCTTGTTGTATTTATATACTCTAATATTGTCAACATTTGTAAAGGTTGTAGTTTGTGAGTTCTTGGATTGCTTCTTCTTGTTCTTGGGATTTCTATAATACCTTTTTGTAATTGTAAATGATATTCCTGTAAACTATAAATTTCTATTGCTGTTAATCCTTGAAACAACATTAAACCTAATACTACTTTATCTCTTAATTTGGTAGCTTTAAAAAATGTATCGTGATGATCTATATTGTAACTATAATATAAATCTTCTAATTCTTCTTCTGTTAGTGTTTCTTTTATAACTTTAATATACTTTCCTCTTATAACTATATTTTCTGCTGGATTGTACATTGTGTGTTTTTCCTCGATAAGATAATCGTAATACAGTTTTACTGCACGTAATTCATTATTGATTGACGCTCTTTGATATTGCTTCTTTTCCTGTAAATATTTCACATATTGTAACAACTCATTGTACTGTATTTCTACACTATGTTTACCATACCATTCTAACCAATCTGTGTATCTTTTTACTCTTAATAAATGTACTGTTATTGTTGATTTACTATACTTGTTATCTTCTAAATACTTTCTAAAATTCATATACTAATTTCTTTTAATAAATGTGTGTACACTTGAGTAGATTCTAAAGAACCATGACCTAAGAACTGACTAACAGATTCTATAGCTGCACCTTGTTCTAATAAATGAGTAGCGATACTGTGACGTAATTTATGCGGTGTGATTTTCTTTTCCTGTAATTCTTTATTATTAGTTGCTTTTAATATTGCTCTTAAACGAAGTTTAAAGCTTTGTCCTCCCATTCTACCTCCTTGCTGATTGATAAATAAAGCTTCATGAGCTTTTGAGTTATAGAACTGTGGACGAGATTCGTAAATGTACTGTTCTAAAATATCCAGGTTATACAAATTTAATGGTACATAACGCTCTTTATAATTTTTACCTTTTCTTACTAAGATTCGTTCTTTATCAAAAAGCACATCATTTAAGTTTAATTGTACTGCTTCATTCCTTCTTAATCCACAACTATACAACACCACTAACATTGCTTTATCTCGCAAACATATATGTTCTACTCTACTGCTATATGCCGTTGCTTTAAAAAGTTCTTTTATTTCGGATTGCGTAACAATATCTGTACTACATAACTTTTCTGTTTTTTCAAAACGTAAGTGTATTGATAGTCCTTTACTTTGATGTTTCTTTAAATACTCATTAAGTTGTTTTAATGCTCCAATATGACTATTTAAACTTGCTTTACTTAATGCTCCTCCATAACTCTCATTAGGTCTTTGTTTTAAGTAGCTATAATAATTTGTAATATCTTCTCTTCTTATGCTTCTTATATCATTAATACTTTTACTTTCTAACCAATAAAAAAATTCTTGTAAGTAAATAGGTGAGTGATAAATTGTACTAGTGCTGTAACCTAAGATAGATAACCATTCTTTAAAACTTTGTAATACTACCTTATAGCTATGATTTGTTAACTTTAATTTTTTCATGCCTTTTATCCTTTTTTAGATTCCTAAACGAAGTGATATAATTATTTGATTATTATATTTTTAAGTTCGCTATTAAGTAGTGGCGAACCTATGGCGAAGTAGCGAGGTTGATGTGACTAACACAGTTTTGTAATACGGTACTTATTTGCTCTTTTAGATTTGTATATTCTTGTAAATCAGTAATTTCATAATGATACATTTGCCCTTTTTTACCTTTTACTTTTCTAATATATCCTTCGTCTAATAATTGTTTATGATATCTTCTTAGTGTCGTTTCTTTTACTCTTAGATTTCTTCTAATTTCTGTACTTGTATACGTAGTTTGGTTTTCGATATATAAATACCTTTTTAACTTCTCTAAGTAATTTCTACAAGCTCCCGTTATAGTATCAGATTTTCGTAATAATACTTCTGTAATTATCTCGTTTGCTTCTTCTATATCTTCTATTGTAGTTTCGATATATTCTTCTCCTGTTTCTTTATTGTATAGCTTCTCTCTTTGATATTGTTTATAAAATGTAATTGCTTCTATAAATTGTAAGTAGTGAGAGTTGGTACGTCTCGGTTTAAAAACTGATTTCGGAAGTGTTAAGTGTTCTGCAAAAGGATTGATAACTTTAATTGGTTTTAGTACTCTCTGCACGTCTTTTAGTAACTCAGCAGCTTTGTGTTGCTCTTCTTCATTTAACTTTCCTGCACTTACTAATCTTTGATATTCCATAATTCTATTATCCTGTTCTTCACTTTCATCGATGTAGAGTAAAAAACTACGATTGCTATTATCTTCATAAATAGATTCCTGTGTAGTACAGCCTGCAACACTAACAGGACCTTCAACCGTTAAATGGATTGTTTTGGTAGTTCCTTTACTATCCTTGTGTACAACCGTTTTAGTAATTCTCTTTTTAGATTGTAATTCTCTTAATGGATATAACACCGATTCTGCTCCGTCTAAATCTTCGATTAAAATCAACTTGTATTGTAATTCGGTACGATTGAAGTAATAAAATGCATTTGCTGAGAGAACAGTAATTTCTACTTTATCTTCTTCGGGTATCAATTCCGCAACCTTACTTTGTAAATGAGTTTTTCCGACTCCACTACTTCCTAAACTTATACAGTGTAACGGATTGTTTGTTTTTCTGCTCGTAAAAATGAGATACATCAGTAAGCGATTATTGATTTCACCAATAACTCCACTCTTACCAATGTACTCATTTGTTCTACTTAGCAACTTTCCCTTTTTTAAAAAATCGATAGCAGTTTTCTCTTCTGTAGCATTTAGGGTTTTATATTTTGACTTTCCTTCTTCTGCTTGTTTATCTAATAATATGAAGCGGTAATTCTCTAACTCTTTCGTTAATTCTTGTAGTGTTTTACGAACAATATTGATTCCTATTTCTAACTGTTCTGCTATTCTTCGTACAAACTTTTCTAACTGTGTATCATTGTATAAATCAATATTATGACGGATAATATTTTGTGATTTTACTTTTTGTACCGATACCGTTACTCGTAAACTCTCTAACTTATTAATCTTTAAACCTCCTAAAACATGGATTTCTAAGTGTTTTGTTTCGTAACTGTAGTTATTTGGATTGGAAGTATTAAACATTGTTAAAAATATTTTATTGGTCTTATTAGACGCAAATGTAGATTTTATTTCCAATTTTCGCAAGTCTTTTAAGTTTTAATTACGTCTATTAATTACATATATTTGTGCTTTTACAGTATTATTGTACGCAAAACAGGCTTATAGTGGATAAAATAGCAGTAATTATAGCTAACCTTAGAAAAGAAAAAAGTTGGTCGCAAACAGATTTAGCGAACGAGAGTAAAGTTTCTCGTGAGATGATTAGTAAGTATGAAAGAGGGATTGCAATTCCGTCTGTAGATGCTGCTAAAAAAATTGCTGATGCTTTTGGTGTATCGCTTGATTACTTAGTTGGCGAAGGTATAAATGCTTCTTTCGATAAAAAAACATTACAACGTTTACAAGCTATTGAAGAGATGTCTAGTGAGTTTAAAACTCACTTATTTTCTATTATTGATTCTGTTATTAGAGATTACAAAACACAACAAGCTTATAAATAAAAATCACAAAACACAAGCTATCCTAAAGTAATTTGTTCCATTAATATTAAAGACAAAATGAAAATAAAAAACCTCAAAGAGTTTATACCATTAATTATCATCATAGCAACAATATTATACTCTGTAATAAAAGTATTAACATCAAATGTTATTTTTACCTTACCTCACTATTTGGGCTTTTTTTTAATCTTAATTTCATTAGTAAGCTTATTTTTTAGTAGAAAAGTTTATGAATATATTATGGGAGGTATATTGATTCTTGGAACTCTTGGATTAATTGCTTTTACCCCCTCTATTCTAAGTATTAACATTCTTGGAATAAAATTCCAGCCCTATTCTTTAATTTTACTATTCATCTTTTTATTAATATTAAAAGATAAATATGATATCAGTAGCAATAATTAGTCTATTAAAAATCAATAAAGACCTTTATATAAAGGTCTTTATTGATTAAATTATTAAATAACTATTCATTTTCTAAAACGGTATGAGATATACCAAGTGTAAAACCTAAAGTAGTTTTTTTATCAACCTTAACACTCGCTTCTACACCACCTTTTACATTAACACTGCCATTAGAAGAGCTTTTAGTAGACGCAAATAAACCCGCTTTATTATCTCCCGCGCTTACAACTAAGCTTACTTTTCCAGTTACGGAAGTTTCTCCTGTTTCTAAATTTGTTGAAACTTTAACATCACCCGTAGCTTTCGCTGGTCCTTTTAACTTTACTTCTTCTTTGACCACTTTGGTACTAACTGTTTTAGTTGAAGACTTATCTACTTTTACCATAGGGGTGTTTGTAACAATTATTGTACCATCAGAACTAGGTCTCATACCATTCATAAAAAAGTCCTCTAAATTAGGTGAAACAGTGGTTGTTTCAACATTAGTAATAGTAACTGGTGTCTCTTTACTACCTGTTTCTTCTGTAGTTGTAACTGTAAAACTAGCAAAAAATTTATCCACATACGAACCTATAGAAGCCAAAAGTCCTTGACCTTCTTTACTCATTTGAAGGTATTGCTGCTGTTCCCAAGTAAGGGATTGCTGCTGTTCCCAAGTAAGGTTCTCTAAACCTTCTAATTCAATTCCAGAACCTAATTTGTTTTCTTGAAAAGCGTATACAGAATTATAAGTATATTTTTCCGCCAATGGATCTATTTGCCAAAACCTTCCAATTGCTGGGTCAGAAACCCTATATCTCCATTCATGAGTGTTTAAATCTAAATCCTCTGTAAATTCTTGACCTTGATATTGCTTTAAATTATTCTTAACACCTATAATATTGGTGTTATATCCTCGATGCTCTAAACCAAAAGGATAATAATTCTGCTCTCGTAAGATTTCAGTACTTGGAGTAATTACACCATCTTTATTGACATCTGAATACGTAATTCTAGTATTTCTCCATATGTCTCTATATTGATACACATAATCAAATCCACTTGAACTACTATATCTTACATAACCTTCAGGTTGACTAAGCTGTTTAAATGTATTGTTTTCATAAACAAAACTTCCTGCATAATCTGTAGTTGTAATTGCTCCGTTATTATTTGTTGTCTTTCTAAGCTTTACACCAGTAGCATCATAAGTATAATTAATCTTTTTAGTATTCGAGTTATTAAACTTAATCTCTGTTGGCATATTCAAGTGATTATATAAAACACTTGTTATCTGCTTATTAGCATCGGATATCATATTACCATTTGCATCGTAGGTATAATCGTTACCTGAATTTGCGCCATCTTTAAAACCATAGGTTTTGCTACCTGTATTCTCTGCTACTTTTAACAGTTTGTTCCCATTATCATATGTATAAGCTAAATCATCCATTGTTCCAAATGACGTAGCATCGGCATTTACATGTCCTTTCCTAATTAGCGATAAAATATTTCCATTTTTATCATAACTATATGCAGCATTATATAGATTCGTTAGACCTCCAGCATGGGTAATTCTATTTAAAGCATCATATGTGTATGTATATTGTCTTCTAGCAATATCTACATTTTGTGTTTGCCAGCTGGTTTGGGCAATATTACCATTATATAAACGCTTGTTTAGCTCCACACTTGGGTCGTTGTATTGTATGCTAAAGTTAAACAAATCATTGTCTACTTGTATATCGTCGTTGATATTTGTTAACCATCCACGTACATTGTAGTTGTAATCAACTTTTTGTAATCCTTTGCTGTTATCAACAATTTTAAGGTCTCTGATTTGAGCTCCTGTGTGATACATACTCACATCTCCAAATAATTCTTCAGTAGACTTCTTTGTTGAAACATAAAAAGTTTCTCCATTTTTTTTGTAATGAATGGTGTTTCCTATACGTTCTACTCTGAATATATCCCCTGCGTTATAGCTTAAACGTATGCCTTTATTTGCTCCAGATTCGTAGATATAAACTGAGTGATTTATATAAATAGCAAATTTTATACTTTGAAATGATGCTGTATTATTATTATTTGATAATCCTGCCATGTAGTATTTCCCTTTCGTCTCTGAGATAAATTCAACATAACCATCTCCATTAATACTTCCTTGAGTAGAAATATCACCATCCCATGAGGTATTTCCTCCACCAACTTTTGTAATGATATTATCAGAAACCGAAACAACTGACTCAATATTATATCTATATCCTGCTTTCGTTCCGTTTCCTAATACTTTACTTTCTAACTGACCCATATCATCGTAATTGTTCTTTACGATACGCTCAGAAATTTGATCATCTATTTGTTGGTTTTGGCTAATCAATCGATCCATATGATCGTATTCAAAACGATCAATGGTTACAATAGGGTCTTTACCCGCTTTTGTGTGTGTGGTTTTTGTTTCTAACACTTTTCCTGTAAAATCATCTAATTTACTTTCTACAATATCTGTGGTTTGTAAATAATCGTTTTTACTGTATACATAGATAGGACGCGCTTTTTTGTCGTAATATGTAACTGTTGTAATCCAACTACTAGTTCCTAAAACTTTTACTTTTGAAACTGTCGCTAACCCTTTGGTATTGGTTGTAACATTCACTACATCGCTATATACCTTTGTAGGAGCTACGAAATCAGTCGGTAAATTTATATAGGTATCATAATAGTTAATCGTATAAACTTCACTAACAACTCTCGGAATTGCTGATTTTGAATAATAAATATCGACTCCTCCGTAGTTTTGCTTACCTGTTGTTCTGTTTTCGTATTGCTCATAATCTCCTGTGTTAGCCGTATTTTGCAAAGTTGTTCTCGAAGAAAGGTTCTTCGTAATTCCTGTATATACAACTCTTCCTAACTGATCATACTTTGTAAATAACAACTCTCTATCTAATTGACCACTTGAATTTGTTTTAACATGTTGATTAGCATCTTGAGTTAATACAGGACGATCTAATTTATCATATACGATATATTCCCATCCTTTGCCTGGTATTTTCTTTTCAACTAAACGGTTTCTGTAATCATACACATATTGGTAACATAACTCTCTTAATTGTGTTGCTGTTGGTTTTGCTACTGATCCTTCTGCCTTTGGAGGGATTACATAGGTTAAATTCCCAAAGTCATCATATACGTAATAGGTATCGTGAGGTTGGTTTGCATTGTAAGTACGTTTTAAAACTACTTGTCCACTTTTGTTTTTAAACTCCTCTGTGGTATGATCCTTATCATGTGTTTGAGATTCGTTCCAATTCTCATCTTTTGTTACGGTTTTTGACAATTCTCCTTCTCCATAAGAATCCGTTCCTCCTTCTAATGTTGGAGTGTATGTGTTGTTGGCAAAAGTCGTCGTTACAGAATAAACTTTAACTTCTCCAGTAGAATTTACATCATAATCAAACTTAATCTCATGTCCGTTTCCTAATTTCCAATCGGTTCCTGGAGCAGCTTGTTGTGTAACTCTATTTAACGGAGAGTAATCATATGCTTTTTCTGAATATGCATTTACTTGAGATGGTAGAGTTACTCCAGCAAAGTCTTTCGCATATTTATTTGCATAATATCTTTGTGTTTCTGTTCCCATTTCACCCGTACGAAAGTTCGCATCACCACTTCCATTAGTAAGTGGTAAATACTCTTTGGTAATTCTGCCTAAATTATCGTACTCTACATGTGAGACAATGTCTTTTATGTTTTCCTGTGCAATTACAGGTGAACTTTCAGTAATCACATCATCTAATGGGATTTCTCCTCCATCCATCTCTTGAAACAATGGACTCCAAAAGTACTGACGAACACTAGTATCTGTACAGTAATACAAATAATTTCTTAATCTGGTAGATGTTTTATCTGAACGCCATCTAAATTCTATTCCATCCAAAACCTTATTTCCATTCGTATCGTATACACCACTTACTCCTGAATCTGAACCTCTATAAGTGTGAGGATGTACAATACCAACTAATAAATACCATTTGTTTGCCTCTGGTAAGAAATTAACGATAAAATAAGGATTGGAATTAATTGTTCCACTTAAATTGTTAACATCATTCCAACCAATTCCATGATATGTTCTCCCATGAGATGTTGATCCGGTTTTATTTTTCTTAACCCAAATTGTATAACGATAGGTTTTGGTATTATCAATCGTAAAAAAATCTGTATTCCAGCCTCCATCTGCTCCACTAGCAGCATCTGGTATACATTCCCATAGTAAATCTGTACCTCCAAATGGGGTAGTTCCGCTTACAATTTTGTTCTCAGTTGAAGCTCCGTTTCTGTTAAAAAAATCAGTAGCAGTTGCATTTAATGTCCAATCAATTGGAATAGTATTCTCAGAAACTGTATTTCCTCCCGCATTAACGCCAACAGTTTGTTTTAAACGACCTAGTCCATCAAAATACTGGACGCTAGTCATTACTTCATCTTTATTATGTCCTGTAATAGGTGTTGTAGTTCCTTTCTTATACACCTTAGTTACTACATGATTCTCATTAGTGCTTTGTGCGTACATCACAAATGGCAACATTAAAAGTATAAATACTAACTTTTTCATCTTTTTCTTAATTTTTATAGTTGTACGTGTGTTCTTTTAAAATCTCTTCCTCTGTGTTTTTAACAAATTTTAATCTGTTAAATTCATCGTACTCATAATACATTACCTCTCCTCTTGGATCTGTAATACTTGTTACACCAACTAATGGATCGTATGTAAAACTTGTAACCTGTGATGCAGAAAAAGCATTACGTAACGCTGTTAAACTTGCGCGTAAACTGTTTTCTGTAGACTCGTTTATATCATTATTAGAAGCATTAATTGCATTTACAATTGCTTGGTTTTGTTCTGGAGTGAAAGTATAATTCACATAGTAACGTTTTTTATCAGGCTGATAAACTGAAGTCATCGGTAATCCCTCAATTTTAGCAATTGGTTGAGTTTTATTATACCCCCAAACATAGTAAATCATTGATCCATCTTTTTTACTCACTACTTTTGGATTTCCATAATCATAATCATGAAAAATAGCTCTATCTTCTACTAAGGCTTGGTTTCCTTTACTTGTTTGTATTACAGATGGTAATAAAACTCCATTAAAAGGACCATATTCCGAATGTTGAACACCTAATTTGGTGTCATTTTTATAAGAAGTAGAAGTTACAGGTTGCATTCTATTTTGAGCCATTAAAGATGAATTATACCCGTTCTCTGTTTTATAGACATCTCCTCTACTATCAGTCATTTCAGTACGCTTTAACTGGTAATGCCTAGGGTAATCATAGAAATACTTCGTTTCACTCTCCAATACTTTGCCATCGAAATAATTGCGTTCGGTAGTGCTATACAAATCTACTGTTCCTCCTGTTAAATAATATACACGCAAACCTGAAGTATACCTGTCAAGAGGGTTAACAGGCCTTTTCCTCATAAATAATGGTAGCTTAAATAATGTTCTACTTTCATTGACTCCAACTTTTCCTAAGGAACTCTTTTCTTCAGTCCAACCTAAATATTCTGCTGGTGGATTAAATTTAAAATCAGGATAGGTAAAAATACCACCAACAAGGTCAAAACCATAAAAATGATCTCCATACAAATAATTAGTGATTACTTCTTTTTCTAAAACATACCCTCTGGAAGGAACATTACTATAGGTTAATGTATTTACGTTTTTACCTCTTAACCATTCGTTATCTGTCGGGGGATGATAAGGAAACTCATAATAATCTCCTCCTCCATCAGGTAAATTCGTAAAATAATATTCTGTCTTACCTTCATTATCATCTTTTGTACCATTAAATTCTGTTACAAAAGAATAACCAATAGTATTAGCCTGATAAGAACTAAAAGCACTTGTCTGATCAAAATAAGCAATTATATAATTAGTACAAGCACTATTATTTTTATACTTATCGATAAGTAAATAAGAAGGTAAACCTATTACAACACCACTAGTATTTCCGCCTCTATTATAATCAAATTCTTTGATTCTTGTATCATGTTCAGTAATATACTCTATCTTTTTAATTCTTTTACCACCAGAGTATAGCATAGGTATGGGTTGATCATAGGTAATGGTTAATTTGAAATCATAATCAGGATTTAAATGTAAATCTACTGGAACATTAGGATGCCTTGGGACTAAAGGCTTGAAACTAACTGTTCCACCTCCTCGGCAAGTACTAAAGCTAACTTCTCTACCTATTTCCATTTCATAACCATCCTTCAGAACTTGAAAAATACAGTCCGGAATATTTGGATCTCCGTTAGCTTCTCTTAAATGAAAACAATCTAGTTTGTAAGTTGCAGTAACTCCTGCAGGAATATCATAATTTAATACCTTATAAGTTCCAGTAGAACTATCAATGAAATCACTCTTTGTTAATTCTATTTTTACTCCTACCTCAGACTCTGGATTAATATCAGGTGTAACTACTTCGTTAATAAAAGAAGGTGACGCTCCCGTATTATGTTCATAAGTGAACTTAGTTATTCCTCCTGTAGGATACTTAATCTGCTCTAGAATACCTGCTTTAGAGTTTTCTAAATGAACCCTTCTATCTGGTTTGAAAGTACCATACTCAAACATTCTTAAGAAAGGACCGTTACGCTCTGCCCCATTATAATATCCCCAATAATCTTGTCTTGTAGAAAAACGACTTGGTAATACTTTTGCATTATAGGTGAATTCATAGGGTGGTAATTTCGCTCCTGTATTTCCTTCTTCTTCAATACTGGTTAAAAACATACGTTTTAACGACTTCCCAAATAAATTTAAATT
Source organism: Tenacibaculum sp. SZ-18 (assembly GCF_002813915.1). NCBI lineage: Bacteria > Pseudomonadati > Bacteroidota > Flavobacteriia > Flavobacteriales > Flavobacteriaceae > Tenacibaculum > Tenacibaculum sp. SZ-18. Next base: position 3,592,023 of record NZ_CP019335.1, read on the forward strand.
GGTAATATGACTTAATACATTTGAATAATCAGTACTTGTAGTATATGTATAATTTAAATCAAATGCCTTTATTTTTCTATTATTTTGATCGTAAACGGTTATTTTATCAAGAGCGTGCCCTTCATAATCTTCTCTTAAATTAGTTTCTTTTGTAAAAACAATACTTCCTTGGTTATAGGTTATTCTACTTAATTGATAAACCGTCTCATCAATCCTATTTATTTTAGAACTCATTGTTAAAATATTAGTCATATCTCCCAAATTAGTAGTTGATGTAGGATATGGGGAATGTTTATCATAAGATTTATCGTATCGCTGTATACTTTCTACTTCATAGTGGTAGCTAATCATCTCTCCATAAGCAGTTTCTATATCCATGAGCTTCCAAGAACTGAAGTTTTGTTCACCAGATCCATGACCATCTCTAACAACATTTCCATTATAATATATTGATTCTCCTATTGAAGAGCGTTGATAATCTCTTGCTTCTCTTTGTCTATCTTTAGAAATCCCATAGTAAAATGTATTACCCGATGCATCTATAACTTTGAATCCAATTATTCGCTTCTTTATCCTATTAATAACTTCTCGCTCTGAAATTATCTTTACATCACCAAAACTTTGAACAACAGGCTCTAAAGTTTCATAATCAAAAACAAACTTTCCACTTGTTCCTCCTCCACTAAAAGTAAATTGATCTGGATAATAATCATAATCTGTTATTTGGGTCTCTCTTGAGAAAAAATTAGCTCTGGCACCCTCGCTTAATGGAACAGACATAAAGTCTGAAGCATTTCCTAAATAACCTGACTCATCAGCCTTCCCTCTAATTTGACGTGAAATATCACCGCCATACGTTAGAGACCAACCCATTCCTGTTCTTGGAGCTGTCTCAGAAACTTTAACTCCACGACCATGATAACTTAAACTGATTGGAATTTGGATTCCTTTTACCGAAATAGTATGGATAGGAATTGAAACATTTGCCATTCCCGTATAATGAGATACTGGCACTTCAGTAAATCTTGATAATGCCGCCGCTTCTGGTGATGGCGGAACTACTTCAGGTAAAAAATTACCCTGAGAAGACGTACTTCCTCCTCCTCCAATAGGATTTCCATTTGACCCTGCGAGTTGACTATAACCCATAAAAGATCCAAGCGTTATAGCAACGCTTAACAATAATTTTTTCATAAGATTAATTGATTTTTTTTAGCAATTATTAATTAAACAATTTTTTCTCCGGCGCAAATATACATACTTTTAGTTATTTAACTAATATGTTGTCACTTTTAAAAATTGTTACCTAAAGTTTTATAACTTTTTTTTACTTATTGTTATCATATTGAATATTGAGAGGAGGGTTAATCAGGGACTCCAATTCTTGAGGCTACAGAATAAAACATGCCTACAATAAAAAACTCGGAATATCAATCCCGAGTTTTACTGTTATATTAAAAGAATGGTTTTATTTGACTAAATCAAAACCAATATCTTTTCGATAGTTGATTTTCTCAAAGGACAATTTATCAATATTGTTATACGACACTTTTAATGCTTCTTCAATAGTATCTCCGAAAGAGGTTACAGCTATTACACGCCCTCCATTTGTAACTACTTTATCAGCATCTTTTTTGGTTCCTGCATGAAAAACTAAAGAGCCCTCAACTTCATTTAAACCTGTAATCTCCTTTCCTTTTTCATAAGCCTCTGGATATCCTCCTGAAACTAACATTACTGTTGTCGCTGTTTTATCTGTTACGCTGAAACTTTTTTCTTCTAAAGTTTGCGTTGCAACACCTTCAAATAATTCTAATAAATCAGATTCTATTCTTGGTAAAACTACTTCAGTCTCAGGGTCTCCCATACGCACGTTATACTCAATTACGAATGGATCTCCAGCTACATTCATTAATCCAATAAAAATGAAACCTCTGTAATCAATACCATCTTTTTGTAATCCATTTACGGTTGGTTTGATAATTCGTTCTTCTACTTTTCCAAGAAAATCATCATTTGCAAAAGGAACTGGTGAAATGGCTCCCATTCCCCCTGTATTTAATCCAGTGTCGCCTTCTCCAATTCGTTTATAATCTTTTGCTGATGGTAAAACTTTATAACTCTTTCCATCTGTTAAAACGAATACTGATAATTCTATTCCTTTTAAAAATTCTTCAATCACAACAGTTGCAGAAGCTGCTCCGAATTTTTTATTCGTAAGCATTTCTTTTAACTCAACTTTTGCTTCTGATAAATCATCTAAAATTAATACTCCCTTCCCGGCAGCTAATCCGTCTGCTTTTAAAACAAATGGTGGTTTCAATGTTTCTAAAAAAGCAAATCCTTCTTCTAATGTTTCACTTGTAAATGATTGATATTTAGCAGTTGGAATGTTATGTTTTTCCATGAACTGTTTTGAAAAATCTTTACTTCCTTCCAATAAAGCTCCATCTTTTTTTGGACCAATAACTGGAACAGATTTTAATTCTTCATCAGACAAAAAGAAATCGTGTACACCTTCAACTAATGGAGCTTCCGGCCCTACCACAACCATGTTAATATCTTGTTCTAGAACTACTTTTTTTACAGCCTCAAAATCGGTTGGATTTATCGCAATATTAATCGCAATTTTATCAGTACCAGCATTTCCTGGTGCAACAAAAAGTTTATTGATTTTTTTACTTTGTGATAGCTTGTGCGTAAATGCATGTTCTCTTCCTCCAGAACCTAAAACTAAAATATTCATTGTGTGTGTTGTGTTATTAAGCTGCAAATATAGCTATAACCATTTTAAAAAATACTTCACAGCAGATGAGAAATGATAGAAAAACAACCTGATGTTTATTGCCGATCCTTTACGTAAAACATGAGTTACTTCAACACTTGGGAAATAATATTTCTTTTTACCTATTTGATCTATTTTTTTACAAATATCTAAATCTTCCATATATAAAAAATACCTTTCATCAAATCCATTTATCTGCGTAAAATCTTCTGTTTTAAAAAGCATAAAACAACCATGAACAGCTTCAGGAAAGAAAGGTTGAGATAAGTCTAGATTTCTATATTCTTGCTGGTAAATTCTCTTTTTACTAATTCCTGTTTTTCGAAATAAAAGATCTAAGAAATTTGGATATTTACGCACTGAATATTGATGTTCACCATCAGGATATTTAATTGCAGGAGCTACAATCGACAATTCCTCATTTATTTCAAACTGTTCTACTAACTCATCTAAAACTTGAGGTTTAAAAACAGTATCTGGATTTAAAACTAAATGATACTTAGAATTATCTTTAATCTTGCTTATAACAAGATTATTCGCTTTAGAAAAACCCAAATTCTTATTATTAAAAATATAGGTGATTTCGGGATGATTAAGAATGTAAGAATTTGAAATTGGTGTTGGAGAATTATCAACTAAAAAAAGTTTCTTTTCTCCTGAATATGCTAAAAATGAATTTACAGCTTTTAACAGCACATCCTCTTGTTCCTTAAAAAGAACAATTGTTGCAGATATGTTGTAATGATTTGACATTAATAAGCATTTTCATCTCCTTTGAATACATTTAAAACAGTGCTCATTACAATTTTAACATCCAACATAAATGACCAGTTTTCAATATAAAATATATCCAAACGAACTCTGTTTTTTATATCTGACTTTCTTCTGATTTCACCACGATATCCACTAATTTGAGCCAGTCCAGTAATACCCGGTTTTACAGCATGTCTTTCTAAATAATTATCAACATCTTTTTGATATTCAACCGCAAGACTTTCTAAATGCGGACGAGGACCAACAACACTCATACTTCCCAAAAGCACATTAAAAAACTGAGGAATCTCATCTAAACTTGTCTTTCTTAAAAATGCTCCAATTTTAGTTACTCTACTATCATTCTTTGTTGCATGGACTTTATCTGCTAATTGATTAATTCGCATTGATCGAAATTTATAACAAACAAATTCTTCTCCATTGAATCCTTCTCTTTCTTGTTTAAAAATTGCAGGACCGCTTGACTCTAGTTTAATTAAGATCCATAAAATCGGATATAACCAAGAAATGATAAACAAGCAGACAAAAGAAGCGAATAAAAAATCAAACACTCGTTTTATAATCCTATTTTCAGGTAAATCGAATGGCAATTTTTTTACACTCAAAACTTTTAAAGTCTCATCATAAAACTGCACATTTCTACTTTTACTGTAAAACTCTTTAGAATCTGGAATTAGCTTTAAAGTTATATTATTCAAACTTGTGTGCTTGGTTAATTTTTTAATTTGAGATTTCTTTAAAATTGACAAGGTAGCATATATTTCGTCTACATCATTATTCTCTAAAAAAGTATATAATTCTTTCTCGTTTCCTAAATAACTAGCCTCCTCAGCTCTTTTATTTGAAAAGTAACCTAGATAAGAGTACCCTAAACTTCCTCTATTTTGGAAAAGTTTAATCATCTTTTTAGCAGTATCATCTTTCTCAAAAAAAACAACTTTATTAAAATTACTTCCTGATGCTCTGATTTTCTGAAGAATAAGATAGAACGCCAGCTTAATAATTGCCAAAGAACTTAAGGTAATTATCAATGTTTTAAATTGAGTATTTACTATTTCGCCTTCTTTAAAAATACCGAAGTACGCGAAAAACCCGAGTGTAAAAAATAGTGCTTGAACAACTGTTAACCTTAGTAACCTGTATAAATTAGTAAATCGATATACCTTATAATAATTGGAAATTACAGCGGTAATTAACCAAAATACTGAAATATAAGAATGAAACTGAAAACTCTGATGTGCTTTCTCAAAAACAACAAACACAACAAAATTGATAACTAGTAAATCTACTATTACTAAGAAAGAGGTTGTATTTCTAATTAGTTTGCTAACCAAGGTAAATTAGTTTAAAATTTTATCAATCATTGCATCTATTTGAAACAACTTTTTACTTGTTTCAGTTTGGTTTATGTTTCTATTATCATTATTTATTAACTCCTCAAAGATATTCTTAATTTTTATGGAATCCCAAGAGGTGACTATTGTTTTAAAGTTATTTTTTTTAAATAATTGTTCAATTTCACTTCCTTTATCCGTAATACACACTACATTAGTTCCGCTAAATAATAGATTTGGTAATTTAGACGGCAACGATCCTTTTGATGTTCCTGGTAGTTGAGGAACTACTTGAATATCACTTTTCGCATACAATTCTTCAATATTCTTTTTTGGCACTAAAGGATGAAAGAAAATATTTGTATTTGTATTTGATCTTTTTAATTCGTCAAAATGTATTCCTTGAGAAAATATATGAAACATTACACCATTTAATTCCTTACTGCTATCATTAAATATTTTAAAAAGTCCTTTAGGATCTTGCTTTTCTCCTAATGCTCCAGAATAAACAATATGCTTATGAGTGTTTGGAAGTATGTTTTCTAAATCGTTAGTTTTACTTTTTGAATTGATGGTGATAAAAGGATATTGAACCTGTAATTTTGAGATAGGAAGTTTATATATTTCTTGAGCTGTATCTTTCATTTCTTGTGACAAAAAGATTAAACTATCACAAGATTGATAACATCCTTTTTCAACATAATGAATTAATTTTGATATAACTTTACTCAACAAACTGGTTTTCTGATTCGCATATATTTCTTGTAAATCATGAACCATACCTACTTTTTTGGTTCTTTTTTTAAGGAATAATTTTGTTACTAAAAACCCTAAACTAGGAGGAAAAACAGGAATAACAATATCGGTATTACTTCTAAGTTTCGATAAATTTCTTAGTAAGAAAAATGTAAAGCTCAATTCTAAAATTACCCTTCGAATTGTTGCATTATTCGTGAATTTTAAAAACCATCCTCCTCTTATAATTTCAATCCCATCAATATCTTCAGAACTTTTGTTAATCTTCCAACTTGGATAAAAAGGATGAAAACACAACACTTTTACATGATGACCTCTATTTTTTAATGCTATGGCCATTTCAGTATTAAACTTTCCTGTGGATATCGGCTCAGGAAAAAAGAAAGGAGTTACAATCGTGATATTAACTTTAGTACTAGTCAATTTTTACTTTTAAATTTATTGAGAATTAATTACGGTCTTTTACAATTTTAGCAGGATTACCGTATGCTATTTTTCCTGCTGGAATATTTTTATAAACACTACTTCTGGAACCAACAACAGACTGTTTTCCTATGGTGATTCCTGGTGCAACAAAAACATCTGTAGCTAACCAGCACTCATCTTCAATACAAATTTCTTTCGCATAAATCGGGAAAGATACTTTCGAATAATCATGAGATCCAGTGCATATATATGATTTTTGTGAGATAACCGTATTACTTCCAATAGTTATGTTTCCTAAGTTATACAAAACTACATCGTCACCAATCCAAGAATGATCGCCAATTTTCAATTTCCAAGGGTATGTAACTCTAACAGTTGGTCTTATGATTACATTTTTTCCAATTTGAGCACCAAACATACGCAACAAAAAACGTCTCCACCCATATAGAAACTGAGGCGAAGTTCTAAATAAAACTCCTTGAACGATCCACCAAAACTGAACTGTAAAAGGATTCTTACCACGAAAATTAGGTGGTAATTTAAATTTTTGAAGATCTTGTTTTTTACGCATTCAGTATATCTATGAAATTTTCACCAAAATTATTTAATGAAAAATTTTTCTGAAAATAAATCTCATTAAATTTTGCTTTTTCTTCTACAAAATCAAGATTTTGTGCTAAATAAGAAAGTGTAACAACAATACTTTTTACACTTTCTTTGGCTATAAATTTACCATTTTTTGAGTCTTGAATAATATCAGGAATACCCGCATGAGCTGTTGTTACCACACAATTTTTACTTGCTAACGCCTCTAATATAGAAATTGGTTGTCCTTCCATTTTATAAAAAGTTGGTAGTATGAAAGTATTACTCCAATAAAGCAAGGATTTCTTATCTTCTTCCTTAACAACTCCAACATATTCAGTAAACTTTAAACTGTTTAACTTCTCCTCAATGTTATCCTTTAAGTTTATATCTATATTTCCGGCAATTTTAGCCTCATAGAGAATATTATTTTCCTCTAAACTAATTAATGCATCCAATAAATAAATTATCCCTTTCTCCTGCATTAAGTTACTTAAAAACACTAATTTTAACTTACTAAAATCTTTCTCTCGCTCATCACGTAGATAATCTTCTGCAAAATTATATAAAACGTGAATTTGATCAGAATCCAAAAAAGGAGTTAGATTATTTTTTAGAGATTCTGATAGTACAATTCCTTTAGAAAATCTCTTTACCAAATATTTAAATAATCTTTTCTTTTTGCCTGTCAAACTTTGGTAGCAATCTCCTAAATGATTTCCATGAACATGAATTATTAACTCTTTATTAAGCAATGAGCCTAGTAAAATAAATACTGCATATTTAACAATACCAAAAAAGGTTTGACCTGGAGTGATGTAAATAGCATTACTAGAAAAAACTTTATAAAGATGTAGATTCAAACTAAAATAGAACCATGCCTTTTTTATTGAGAAACTTCCTAAATCTTCACTAAAATTTGGATTAGAAGTATTGACATAATCTACGGAATAATCATCTGATTTCTCAAGAATTTCTTTCACAACTTTATTAGCTAAAGAAACTCCCGAAATAGGATCGGGTAAAGGTCCAATTAGTAAAATTTTAGACTTCATTACTACTTAAATAACTTTTCAACCCAAAAAAACATGTAAAAAAACTAAAATAAACAACTCCATTCTCTCTCTCCAAAATACTTTCAGTTAACATATTTGCTAAATAAAAGACACAAATAACGACGAATAAATGATTCTTCTGTTTTACGGCTAATTTGATATTATAAAAATTTACTCCTAAAAAAAGCATTAAGAGTACAATCCCTCCAATTAACACAAAACTTATGTATTGGTTATGAGAGTTGTATTTGTCCTTCCTTAACGTTTCATTCGTATAACTGTTTATTAGTACTTTATTAAAATCACCGATTCCATGTCCTAAAAACAAAGATTGTCCCATTGGCTTCAATGACGATTTATAAATTTCAGCTCTCATGTTTGTTGATGTGAAATTGTTTTCAGTTAAAGGAGTAATATTTAACAACTCTTTAAAATTATTTCTCAATTTAGAAGAAGAAAACAAAAGAGTAAAACCTACCAATGATAATAACAATACTCTTAGTTTCATTTTTTTATTTAAAATAAATATAACAGCATAAGAAAGAACTATACTCAAAGATAAAATCGGACCTTTCTTCATCAATATTGATAAAAAGAAAAGTAAAATTGTAGCTAAAAATAAAATCCATTTATTATTATTTTTCATAAACAAGTAAAAACAAAAAACAAGAGCAATTCCTATATGCATTGAAAGATAAATCGGGTGTATACTGAATTTATCTAACTTTTGATCTACTATAATTATATAATGCCTCATTGCATTAAAGACATTTGCATATTTCACACAGTACCATAAAAATATGGACATATTAAAACCTATTACACTTAAAACATATGTGTATAAAAACTTATTTTTATTATTATAAATATTTTTGTAATCATCAATCGATATCAAAGAGAATAATAGAGGAAATAACAAAAGAGATAACATTGTTTGTAGTTTTAAACTCGCATAACGCATATCTTGCGAATAAAAAACAGTTAGCAATATAAATATGTAAACACTACTATTTATTAAAAAAAATTTCCAGTTGAACTTTTGCTTATTTGTAATCGCTTTAATGATAAGTATTAGTGCAAATAAAACAATTGCTATTGATTTTAAATTTCTAGGGAATAAAACCAAAGAGAATAACAACATGAATGCAATATTAATTTCTTCGTTCCTTATGAATTTCAATATCTTTTTCATATTATTTTTTTAAAGCATTATGTATAATTATTTCAACAACTCTAGGAAAGTAAACAACTGCAAGTAAAGGAGCTATAAAATAAGAAAAACCATTTGTAAAATCTCCTCGCAATAAAAACAATAAGTGCATTGCAAAATAAAAAGCCATTGTTTTTTTTAACATATCTTTCCCTTTCAACCAAGTTATCATTATTGATAAAATATGCGCTAAAATAATTGCATAAATAACTACCCCTACAATTCCAAAATTTAAAAACCCCTCTGAAACAAAAGGGCAAGATAAATTAGTGTGATTATATCCATAATCACTAACTAAATAATCTCCAATCATTTCTCCTGAAGAAACAGGTTTTGAAACCCAAATACTACGAGGAATAAAGAAAAAAATACCTCCTAAAAGTTGATATCCTAAAGAAAAACCATTAACGTTAACATAATCAATAGCTGTTTTAAAATTAAAAAAAGCATCATAATTTAATGTGTTAAACGCATTGGAAATTCCGCCTCCTTTCATTTGTTCAATTAATAAATATGGATTTCTATATATTTCTATTAATGTTGCATCAGAATGGGTTATAATTGCCATTAATGGAAATAAAATAATCATTGAAAAGAATAAAAAACAAACTGTTTTTACATTACTGTTTAATATGTTTGGTTTAAATAAAAATATTAATGAAATATATAATGGTCCTAGAGCATTTCTCTTTTCTGTCAATGGGTTTTTAAACCAAAATAACAATGTTATCACAACCGTAAAAAAAAGAATAATATTCAAATAATTATTTCTGTTTTTATGCTTCTTTTTAAAATATTGAAAACACATTATGACTGCCGCAAAAGGAATAAAAAAGATAAATTTTTTCCAAAATAATAAAACTGAAACAGAATATTTCGAAGGAACCCAACTTGAACGATTAAGTTCATAGCTTATAAAATTATAACTAAACACAAAAAAAATAATACTTAAAACAGTGAAAATAAGTACTTTAAAAGGTAAAATTTTAATACTAAAAGTACTTTCTTCTTTCGGTGTAAAGTTGTTTAATCTTTTATTTTTTAATATTATATATGATAAAATAAAAACACTGTTGAAAACAGTAATTAATGCATTAACATATATTACTAAATCCTCTTTATAAGGAAATTTAGTTATAAACAAAGGGTTTTCGACCCCTGTAAATGAGTTAATTTGGGTAATGGGTGCAGCTAAGAAAAAAAGAAAGTTAAAAACAATATAAGTTGATAAAAAAGGGGAATAATTCTTTTCATAATACAAATGATATATTGTTATGACGAATAACACACAAGCACTTACAAAAAAAGACAGCCATACTTTAATATCTGCTGTAAATGTAACGAACATTATTAGCAATAAAGCCATATAAACTGTTATAAATACACTTCTTAATTTTATCATTGAATCAATTTTATATAAGTGTTAGCCATAGCATCTGTTAAATCTTTTTTAAAAAAATTTCTTTTAATTAAAGCCTTAAAATTCACAATAGAATGTATCTTAAATAATAATAAATTTTCATTCGATATTTCAGCTTCAATTTCAGGTGGGTGCTTTTCATTTAGTAAACCTAAAATTATTAATGCAATGAAAGATAGTAACTCTATGGCTATTTTTAATCCGCGACTTACTTCATTTATATAATAATCTATTATTAAAATACCATTCCCATATAGTAAAAAATACATTCCAATAATACTAAAAACCATAATAGGAGCAATAATTTCAAGTTTTAATGATGAACTAGATTTATATTTAAAGAATAAGTACTCTGTAAAGTTTCTATTAAAAAATAATTTATTCTTTTTAACTGATAAGTCATAATATACAACAGCACCAATTAAAAACGCGACAAGTGCATGTAAATACATTTTAATTACGCTAAAAAAGTATCCTTGAGAAACTTTATCCAAATTGAAAAGAGAAATCTTAAGTTCGTAATAATAAAAGTAAAGAGTGGACAAATCTAATGAAAGTACACTAAAAAGGATGTAGATATATATCGCACTTAACAAGTAGTATTTCAATCCTCTATTCAATAAGAATATCAAAAAAAATACAGCTAAAATTAATAGTGTTAATTCCATAATACAAAACTATCGTTCTATTTGTTTTGTTTTATCAATAACCTTGTGAATTATATTGATAACATTACTCCTAAAATAAATAAGGATAACAGAAATAAAAATTATTTGATATAAAATAGACGAAATAGGCTGTGCTAAAACTCCGTATTTATCAGTTATTAATTTTACAATACCCAAGAAAGAAATTGAAATTATAGTTTGAGCTAAAAATAAAACCTTCGTGTTTTCTGTTGCTTTTATTAAATATACTATTGGATTGGTTAACGCTAATGAAATATAAAAAATAGCTATGTAATACAATAAGTAGGTGTATGGTAAATAATCCTTGTTGAAAATTGTTTCAAACAAAGTATTCTTAAACACTAAAAATAGTAAAGTGAAAACTCCGACGACCAAAAGACCAATAAAAATTAAACGTGCTATGTATTTTACAATACTGGTACGGTCATTATTTTTAATGTAAGTCGCAATTTTAAGAGGTACAATATTATCTAAAGCATGAAAAAAGATGTGAGTAATACCAAATAAACTTTGAGCCGCTTTTTGAGCTCCAACAGCGGTAGCTCCAAGAAATGCTCCTGCTCCCAGCATAAATGTATTATCTGAAACCCACTGTATGATTGAGCTTGCTAAAAGCCATTTGGAAAACATCCAGTTTCTAAAAAAGTGAACTTTAAAGTTTTCTAAGTTTACTTTTAAATTCCTGTAAATAGTGTAAAAAGGAATAATTCCTAATAAGTTTGCAACTGTTAATATTAGCAGAGTTTTTCTTAGTGTTATATCATATAAAAGAAACAAAACAGTTGTTCCTACAAGGAATAAGCTATTTCGCAAAACATCAGAAAAAAAACTAAGCTTTGGAGTTTCTTTTACATAAAAATAACGTCTTACAAAATCTTGATTTAAGGTTACAAAAATTAGTAATGTAATTAATAGAGAATAGTTAGATAAATCCCAATTCTTATTAAATATCCAACTTAAATTTATCATTAAAAATGCAAGTAGCGAAAGTAACAAGCTGAAACCAATACTTTGAATTTTAACAACCTTTAAATACTCATTTTTTGAAGATACTTTTGGCGTAATATTCATCATTGGAACGGTGACCAGTGATTGAAATATTAAAGTAAATAGTAACATTCCTAGAACTATAATCACATAAACACCAAACTCTTCAATACCCAAATACTTGGCTAATAGTATATTTGATAAAAAATTAGTTCCTGATACTAAAGCCTGATCTAAAAATGCCCAAGATGTTTTTCCTTCTTTACTAAACAAGTTGATTCACTTTTTTTTCTGTATACCATGCGTACATTTTATCAATACCATCATTAAGTTCAACTGAATGTTTCCAACCAAGTCCGTTTAATTTAGACACATCTGTTACCTTTCTCATTGTACCATCAGGTTTATCTGTATTAAAAACTAATTCTCCTTGATAATCAATTTTGTCTTTTATTAATTCAGCTAGTTCTTTTATTGATATTTCTTTACCTGTACCAATATTTATATGAGTATTCTTAATATCGTGTTCTACACCTTGAATTGTGTCTTTAAAATCAACCTTTTCCATAATGTGAACACAAGCATCTGCCATATCTTCGCTCCACAGAAATTCACGTTTTGGTTTTCCAGAACCCCAAATTTCAACACTATTTTCACTTACGCCAAATCCATTTAAATACCTTTTCGCTTCCTCAATTGATTCAACATTTAAGTTATTAATAATCGTTGCGTTCTTTCCTTCAGATAATAACTTTGCCAAGTGAATTTTTCTTATCAATGCCGGTAATACATGAGATTTTTCTAAGTCAAAATTATCATTTGGTCCATATAAGTTTGTTGGCATAACCGAAATGAAATTCGTTCTATATTGTAAGTTATAACTCTCACACATTTTAATTCCAGCAATCTTGGCAATTGCGTACGGTTCATTAGTATATTCTAATTCATTCGTAAGTAATGAATCTTCCTTCAAAGGTTGCGGTGCATTCTTTGGATAAATACATGTACTTCCTAAAAAAAGCAACTTCTTTACATTATGCTTATAACTTTGATGAATTACATTATTTTGAATCATCAAATTCTCATAAATAAAGTCAGCTCGATATGTGTTATTCGCTACGATTCCACCAACTTTTGCTGCCGCTAAAAAAACATATTCTGGTTGTTCCTTTTTAAAAAAATCGGCTGTGGCTATTTGATCTGTTAAATCAAGTTCTTTGTGAGTTCTTGTGACAATATTTGTAAATCCTTTTTCCTGAAGGTTTTTTATAATTGCACTTCCTACCAACCCTCTGTGGCCAGCAACATATATTTTAGAAGATTTATTCATAATTATTCAGAATATCGTGGCCTCCTTTTTGTAAGTAAGTTTCTCGTTCCATCAATTTTAAATCACTTTCCATCATTTCTTTCACCATATCTTCTAAGGTGTATTCTGGAACCCAACCTAACTTTTCTTTTGCTTTGGTTGCATCTCCTATTAACAAATCCACTTCTGTAGGTCGATAGTAATGAGGATCGATAGAAACAACCTCTTGACCTATTTCTAGATTAAAATCTGAATTACTACTTGATTTTACAATTCCTCTCTCATCCTTTCCTTCTCCCTCAAAAGATAACTCAACTCCTATTTCATTAAAAGCCATTTTTACAAAATCTCTAACTGTTGTTGTTTTACCTGTAGCGATAACCCAATCTTCCGCTTGATCTGCCTGTAGAATCATCCACATCATACGGACGTAATCTTTTGCATGTCCCCAATCTCTTTGAGCATTTAAATTTCCTAGATACAATTTATCTTGTAAACCATGTGCAATTTTTGAAACTGCTCTGGTAATTTTCCTAGTTACAAATGTTTCTCCTCTAATTGGTGATTCGTGATTAAATAAAATACCGTTACAACCAAAAATATTGTAAGCTTCTCTGTAATTTACAGTAATCCAATAAGCATACATTTTAGCAACACCATAAGGACTTCTTGGATAAAAAGGTGTTTTTTCCGATTGTGGAACTTCCTGTACTTTACCGTACAATTCGGATGTTGAAGCTTGATAGATTTTTGTTTTATTTTCAAGCTTTAAAATTCGAATGGCTTCTAACAAACGTAAAGTTCCTAAACCATCCACATTTGCAGTGTACTCTGGAGTTTCAAATGAAACATGTACGTGGCTCATCGCGGCCAAATTATAAATCTCATCTGGCTGAACTTCTTGTAAAATTCTGATAAGGTTCGTTCCGTCTGTCATATCTCCATAATGGAGAATTAGATTTCTATTTAATGTATGTGGATCTTGGTATAAATGATCTATACGCTGAGTATTAAAACTAGATGCTCTTCTTTTTATACCATGAACTATATAACCTTTTTCTAATAAAAGTTCAGCTAAATATGCACCATCTTGCCCTGTAATTCCTGTAATTAAAGCTACCTTTTTCATTTTATTTGACTAATTATAATAGAATTTTACTTAGAGAATTTTAAGCCTTCGATTTATATGACTCTAAGTATGTATTTAACTTTATCAGTAATAAAGCAAAAACCATTAATACAAAACCTACTAAAGCAAATTGAAATCCCTTATTTTTTTCTATTTCTCTAACCTTATGACCAATGGGTTGAAAGTTTGAAACAATATTTATAACTTCTGACTTTTCTGATAAATCATTATTCACATCAACTAATCTATTATTTAACACTAAATTCGTTTCAAATAGTTTTAGCTCTTTATCCGTTGTTGTGTTATTCTGGGCTAAATCGATTGTTGTTCCAGCACTCGTTTTTTTCGCTTCCTCCAATAAAACTAACTTATAAAGGTTGTGAAGTGAATCTGTTTGCTGCAAGTTTTTTCTGAGCAAAGCATCTGTACGTTGCAAGTTTTCCCTACTATTTGTCTTTAATTTCTTAAAATAATCGTTGTTGATGATAGAAGAAATAATTGGGTTGCTTAACTTTTTAAATACATTGTCTTTTGAAGATGTAACTAAAATTTCATGAATTTTATAATCTACTTCGGTAAAAGTTGCTTTAAACTTTTTGTAGGAATAACTTTTTACAGATGAAGTATCTATAGATTGCATTAAATCATCAAATGATGTTAGAATATCATTTTCGTTTACCACTGGTTTAATGGTAAATCTTTTTAGAGATTCCGCTTCCTCAGGAGAAATATTAAATATTTGAGATAAGTCTTCGTAATCCTTTTGTTTTACTAAATCATCATAAAACTTAACATTGTTATACAGTTGTCTTGAGCTTCCAAAGTTAGGTTTTACGAATAAATTTGCTTCATACTTTTTACCTGTTTTAAACTCTAGTAAAACCCCTAAAGCACCACCAACTATTGTGGCGATTCCTAACTTTATTATATTTAATTTAACAAAAAGTAGTACCTCAATTGTAAACCTAAATATGGCTTTGAAAATTGAAGTAATAAATTTTCCTATTTTGAAAAAAGCATTGCCGATAACTGTAAATAAAGAACCTAAATCAACCTCTTCGTTTTCCTTTGTTTGTTTTGACATTTCTGTAACCTTATTTTAATATTTGTTCAAGTATTTTTTGAGTAATTGCATAAGTTGGAGTTACACCACTCATTCCTAATCCACCAGATGCTAAAGTTGCTCCTGTTTCTAAAGGATTATCCGAAGCGTAATATGCATACCTTACCTTTACATTTTCACCAATAGTTTCTCTAATTCTAGAAGCAGATTGAATTGCTTTTTGATAATGTGCTCCTTCCATCTCTAAACCAATTACTTTCCACGTTGAATCATGGAAAAACTTCAATAAATCTTTATTCTGAAGAGATGTTCCTAATACCGTAACCATACTACCATCAAAAACCTCAACCCCAAATCCTTTCAAATCTTCCTTAGTTAACTCGTTTTTAAATGGATAATTATCTGCAGTTCCTTCGAAAACGTGAGCTGATGGTATCATGATATCTCCTTTACCACCTTCTAAAATTCCAGCTTTACCCATAATAGAAACTGAATCAACATTTAAATGGTGAATATTTGTTCCTTCTTTATATGGCTTTAATAATTCATCCATTGTTTCGTAAGCTTGCTCACCAAAAGCATAATCCATTACGATTATAACAGGAGCGTTATCTTTATTTTTATCAGAAATAAATTCTGAATCAAATGAAATTTTACCCGTGTCAATAACCTGAACATTGATGTTTGTTCCAGACTTATCTTTTAAATAATACAATCCGTTTTCAGAAGCAAAATTCTTTACTGCTGTTTGTAACAATTTACTATCACTATTACTTAACAATTCAAATAACGAAAACCCCACATTGCTCTCAGCTTCTGTTGGAATAGCATTTTTTGCATAAACTGAATTTAATACACTATGCATGTTTGCACTAATAATATGAATTGGACGTGTAATTAAACCTTCTTTTAACAGAACTTCTTTAATATCATTTGCCCAGCGCTCTCCATGATAGTGTCTCCCAATTTCTTCTGACAAGACAGAACTAAAACGGATTGATCTCTTTTTGTCGTATAATTCTTCGTTAATGGCCAACTTTCCTAACCAATAAATTAGATGGAAGAAACGATGTGGATTATCTTCTGTTGAGAAAGTATTGTAAGCTTGGTAAACCTCATCATAGGTTCTTCCTAAAATACTTCCAAGATGTACCATTAATACATCTTTTTCTTTATTTGACAACGTTATGTTTTTTACAACTACTTCTTCTAAGTTAGACCATTCTCTTGTTGTTTTTCCAGTATCAGAAAGTAATACTCTTTCCTTAATTTTGTGAGACTCAATGAATAAAAAGGTAAGGTGAGTAAGAATATCATAAATATCAGATCTTCCTCGAGTAATTTCGATATTCATCTGATCTTTATCAATACGATAACAATTTCTTCTACGCTTTGGAGGTACGATACATTTGAAATGAGAATTTCTGTACCCTTCATCGGCCGTTAAGTTAATAAACTGACATTCTTCAATTCCTTCAGGTAAACGTTCAATGATATATGTTAATCCGTTTAACTCTGATTTTTCCTCTGCAATAGAACCATAAATTTCTGGACGTAACAGTAATAATGATTTGCGTAACGTTTCTCCAGAAACTCCCATTGGTTTATAAAAACCTCTACTAAATAAATGGCGCATAGAAATGTATAATCTTTCTATTGCGTTTGTTGATTCTTGTGCTCTTGTTCTTTCTTTATACACCTTGGACATATGCTTACTTTCCGTTTGCTAATATTTTTTGATAACGACTTGGGTTATTTAATAATTCAACTGCTTCTTTAATTGTTGAATCATTCTTTAAGTGATATTGATAAACTCCTTTTTTATAAAAGTATTGCTCTAATATTTCATCTTGAATTTCAGTAATTATAACATCCTTATTCGTTGAGATTGACTTAATTTTTTGATTTTGTAATTCTTTTTTTAACCTTGTAAAGTCTGAAGAAATAGCTTTACTATCTTTTACAGACTTGTACGCCTTTCCAAATAAATCTTCCTGTTTGCTTACAAAGGTAGTATCTTGTGATTTTAAATAATTCTTAAACGAACTGAATTCTGAATTTCCAATCGAAAAACTATCTAGCATTGGTTTTTTATTCTTTCGAACATAATTTGTCGCAAAATTAAAAATTGCAGCAGAATTTAAAAGTTTCTTAGTTTCATCTGTTCTATCCGTAGTTTTGATAACAATGTCGGGAGTTACACCTCCACCTTCCTTTACAGTTCTTCCATTAGCGGTTGTAAATGAGTTTACAACATTATCTGAAAACTTCGGAACTTTTCCTGTTTTAGGGTCACGATTCGCATAATCTAACTCTTGAATACATCTTCCACTAGGAGTATAATATTTAGAAATTGTTGCCTTCATTTGAGTTCCGTAACTCAAATCAAAATAACGTTGTACCAAACCTTTTCCAAAAGAACGTTGTCCCATTACAACAGCTCGGTCATAATCTTGTAAAGCTCCCGATACAATTTCAGAAGCTGATGCTGATCTTCTATTAATCAGGACTACCACTGGCATTTCTGTATCTAACGGTGTTTGATTGGTTCTGTAGGTTCTAGTGTTTTTCTTATTTTTACCTCTAGTGTCTACTACTTTTTTTCCTGTCGGAATAAATAAGTTAGTAATATTAACAGCGTCAAATAGTGATCCTCCGGGATTACTACGTAAGTCGAAAACTAGTTTTTTCATCCCTCTGCCTTTTAAATCTTCAATGGCTTTTCGAACTCCTTCAGTAGATTTTCTCACAGTGAATCTTGTGAGAATTACATAACCTGTATCATCGTTAATCATCTCATAAAATGGAACAGGATTATCGATAATCTTATCCAATTTTAAACCAAAATCTAGTTTTTGATTTCCTCTCTCAATTTTAAGTGTAATTGGAGTTCCAGGAGTTCCTTTTAATACCTGTGAAAGTTGTTCTCTTTCGAGTTTCGCTAAGTTTTGATTATTCACTACTGTTATAATATCACCTGATTTTAGTCCTGATTTATCAGCTGGAAATCCTTCTTTTACAGATACGATAACAATTCCTTTTTTTATATATCTTGAAGAAATTCCAATTCCACCATACTCACCTTCTCTTCTAATTTTAGCATCTTCAACTTGTTGTTCGTTATAAAAACGTGTGTACGGATCAAGATTTTCTAATGTATTATTAATAGCTTTTGATGTTAAATCACCTTGATTTAATTCGTCTATATAATTTAGGTTCAGAGTTTTATATAAGTTGTTATAAATTTGAATTTGCTTTGCAATTTCAAAAAAACGATCTTGAAATGAAAAAGAAACTACAACTACGGTTACAACAAGTGCTATGATACTTTTCTTATTCCTCATTTTTAGATGTTTTTTCTATAAATAAAGTTAATAATTTTCCCATTTTATCTTCAATATCGGCATACTTCCACTCCTCTTTTGCAAGATAAGAAATCATAAACACATAAGGTTTATCAACTTCTGAATAAACGGTTTCTTTTTGTAAACGATACGATTCTCTTAATAAACGCTTAATTCTATTTCTATCAACTGCTTTTTTAAACAATCTTTTAGGTACCGAAACTCCTACTTGAGCCGGATAATTTGAAGTGTGTTCAGTCTGTAAATAAACCATTCTTAAAGGAAATTTCTTAATAATCTCTCCTTCAGCATATAGCCTTCCTATTAGCTTTCTACTTTTTAATCTTTCCTCTTTACCTAGTGTAAATTTCATTAATACAAACATACGTAAACTAAAGCTATCATTTAATTTTTTGCGTATTTTTGAGGAAAGCTTTTTTATGAAACCAGACTTATTTCAAGCACCCGATTATTATAAAGTGGATGATCTTTTAAATAACGAACATAAATTAGTTCGAAATACAGCCAGAGACTGGGTGAAAAAGAATCTGTCACCAATCATCGAAGAGTATGCACAACGTTCTGAATTCCCTCAAACTTTGGTTGGTGGATTAGCAGAAGTTGGAGCCTTTGGTTCCTATATTCCTGAGGAATATGGTGGGGCTGGATTGGATCAGATTTCATATGGTTTAATTATGCAAGAATTGGAACGTGGAGATAGTGGAATTAGATCTACCGCATCAGTTCAAACTTCTTTGGTAATGGGACCAATTTATAGCTATGGAAATGAAGAACAGCGAAAAAAATATCTTCCAAAATTAGCTACAGGCGAATGGATTGGTAGTTTTGGTTTAACAGAACCAAATCATGGATCAAATCCTGGTGGAATGGAGACTAAATTTAAAGATATGGGAGATCATTATCTTTTAAACGGTTCTAAAATGTGGATTTCTAATTCACCAATTTGTGATGTTGCCGTAGTTTGGGCTAAAAATGAAGAAGGGAGGATTCATGGTTTAATAGTTGAACGTGGCATGGAAGGGTTTTCTACTCCTGAAACCAAAAATAAATGGTCGTTACGAGCTTCTATTACTGGTGAATTAATTTTCGATAATGTTAAAGTACCTAAGGAAAACTTACTTCCAAATAAATCTGGATTAAGTGCTCCTTTAAAATGCTTGGATCATGCAAGGTATGGAATCGCCTGGGGTGCCATTGGTGCTGCTATGGATTGCTACGATACTGCTTTGCGATATGCAAAGGAACGGACTCAATTTGGAAAACCAATAGGTCAGTTTCAACTTCAGCAAAAGAAACTTGTTGAAATGATTACAGAAATTACGAAAGCTCAATTATTAGCTTGGCGATTAGGTGTTTTAAAAAATGACGGAAAAGCTACCTCTGCGCAAATTTCTATGGCAAAACGAAATAATGTTGCCATGGCTTTAGATATTGCAAGAGAAGCGAGACAAGTTTTAGGTGCTATGGGAATTTCAGGAGAATATTCAATTATGAGACACGCTATGAACTTAGAAAGTGTAGTTACTTACGAAGGAACTCATGATGTACACTTACTAATAACTGGTTTGGATATTACAGGATTAAACGCTTTTAAATAAAAAAAGAGCCGCAAAAATATAGCAGCTCTTCTTGTTTTATAGTGTCAGAGAGTATTAGTGGTTTATTGCATAACTTGCTCCTTTTGCACACTCCGCTAATATTATTAAAAATTTCTTTACAGCTTTATCTAATTTTTTAAGTAATAATGTTGTCATAATCCCTATATTTTATTGTTAGTAAATAGTATCTAATTATTTATACGACAAATATATAGCGGTTAACTACTTGAAAAAATGGGAAATCCGCAACCTAAAATGGTAATTTCCGAAAACAAAAAAATAAAAAAAAGCTGCTTAAAAAGCAACTTTTCCCAGTTTGACTAATAACTGTTTGTTAGTGGTGTAAGGTGTAACCAGCTCCTTTACCACATTTAACTAATATTAATATAATCCCCTTCAAAGTTTGATTAATTCAAGTAATTCAAATAGTAACCTTAATCCCTTTTTATTTTATTGTAAACTTTTGTTATTTTTTCCTTACACGACAAATATAAACTTGATAATCAATACTTAAAAAGGGATATCCGCAAATTAAAATGGTAATTTCCGAAATAATCTTTTCTTTAATGAAAAAGAAAAAAGCCACTTAATAGGTGGCTTTTTATAATTGTGATTTTAAATTTACTAGTGATTTATGGCATAGCTTGCTCCCTTCGCGCAGTCGGCTAGTATTGTTAAAAATCCTTTAATTATACTGTCAATTCTTTTTAGTAATACTATTCCCATAATCCTTATATTTTTATATTGTTAACTATTTGTTTCTAATTAATTACACCACAAAGGTATATTGGTAATTCAATTTAAAAAATGGGATATCCGCAACTAAAAATGGTGATTTCCGAAACATCTGTTTTTATAAAAAAAAACCGCCCAAAATGGACGGTCCTAAAAAATTGGTTCAGCCTTTTTTAATGTTGTATGGCATAACTTGCTGCCTTTCCCCATTCGTTTAAAGTTAATACGATCCCCCTAATAATTCGCTTAACTTTTTTAATTAATAGTTTTCCCATTTTTTTAATGTATAAATAATCCCTAAACTTGTTATTAAAGAATAACACTGCAAATATATAATCATACATAAGATTATTAAAAGGGGATACCCGCAAATTAAAATGTAATTTTCCGAATTATGCTTAGGTGTTTTTCCTGTTGAAATGAAAAAACCTTCTTTTTTTGTTAATTTTCTGCACTTATGTTAGTTATGTTTTACTATTTTAGGTGAAGTAACAAATTTTAACCTTTCAAATTATGAATCTTTTAAAACCCTTTCAAAAGGGGCTGTTAATTACAGCTTCTATCATCCTCGTATTCTTTTTTTACGCTTGTTCTAATGATGAAATTACCCAACAAGACATTGCTCAAGAACTAAGTGAAGTGAATTTACTTTCTACAATTACCGAAAACAACTTTCAAGAACCTAAAGAACTTTATACCCAACTTTCCAAGAAATATGGTTTTGAAAAAGAAGAATTGATTAGTTCAGAAAAAACTCCTGAAAAATTGTATTCTGGAATTAATGTAAATATTTACAAGATTTCCACACAATCACCTCACCCAGATGGATCTGGACGAAATATAACTATATCTGGAGTTGTGTTAATTCCGAAGTATAAAGACAAAATTGTTTGGTTTAAGAGAGAAAAAATTCCATATCGAATTAGATTTGTAACTCCTTTTACCTACACGAGCAACACATCAGCAGCTTCTGTTTCTTACAGTAATATTTTTAGTATTCCAGATCAAGTTGACCAATTAGTTCCTTTAACAATGATTGCACAAGCTTGGACCGGAAAGTTTGCTGTTTTCATTCCCGATTATCCAGGATTTGGAGATTCTTTCGGAGATTGTTTTCCTCCGTTTGTAAATAAAGACGCTCATAACAAATCAAATTACGACTTCTTAAAAGCAGGAATTCAGCAACTAGAAAATATGGGATATGAACTTAAAAATGAAATGCTAGTTCAAGGATACTCTCAAGGTGCATTTTCTGCTATTCAGTTCACAAGATATTTAGAAACTAATAATCTTAAACGAGTAAAAGCTTTATCTGCCGGAGGAACACCTGCTTTGTTAGATCAGTTTATTTTAAAAGCGAGATCAGAGAGTTTTCATCCTCATCCTTTCTTTTTTCCTTATGCTTATTATGGTATGAAAGAAAACAATTTAATTTCAATTAGAGAAGACCGTATAATTCAATTGAATAAATTTGGTTCAGGAAGTTATGATAATTATGATCAAATTAAAGCATTATATGATGGGTCAAATTCTATTTTAAAATTGCAATTCGCACTTCCAAATATTCCTAGTAAATTATTAATGAATGATTTTATTAATGCGAACCCAAATGATCCTAATTCAGATTATGCTAATTTCTTTGATGCTCTAAGAGAAAATAGCATTCAACCTTGGAATAACCAATGTCAATTTAGAATGTATCATGGATCGCTTGATAATGCAGTTTACACGAATCAAGCTTTTGAATATTATAACTTACATAAAAATAACGGTGGTAATGTTTCTTTTGATTATACTATCGGTGAACATATTTCAGGTTATTTACCATTTTTACTGAAAACCAATGATTGGTTCTGGGATTTAAGATAACTTGTTCGTACATAAAAAAGCACCTTAGTTTAGGTGCTTTTCTTTTTCTTACTGATTAAGGTTTTTAATTTTCTGTAAAAACATAGGTTTAAACTTTTGTCCTATTGGAATTTTTAACTTCAAAATATCGACCTGATTTCCTTCTACAAAACTCATTTTATCAAGATTTATAATGAACGATTTATGAATTCGAATAAACTTATCCTCGGGAAGTAATTCTGATATAGCACTCAATGTTTTATAAACAACTAAACTTTGATTGTTCATGTGTACTTTTATATAATCACCTAATGATTCTACATAAAGAATATCAATAATTTTAACTAAAAACAGTTTCTTATCTGACTTTAAAACTATTTGATTACTGTTTTTATTTACAATAGATTTTACCTTTTCTACAGCTTGAAAAAAACGTTCAAATGAAAATGGTTTTAATAGATAATCAACCGCATTTAAATTGAAACCATCAACAGCGTGCTCTGAGTAAGCTGTTGTAAATATTACGAATGGTGGATTATTCAATGATTTGTAAAAAGACAAACCTGAAAGTTTAGGCATATTTATATCCAAAAAAAGTAAATCAATTTTTTGTGTTTCTACTATTGCTTTGGCTTCAAGAGCATTATTACAAACAGATACAATTTCTAACCAAGAAATATCCGATACAAACTTTTTTAAAACGTCTTGAGATGTTGGCTCATCATCAATTATTAAACAACTTACTTTCATTATAAATTAGTAATACTTAAGGTTGTTGTATAGATCTCTTTTCCAGAACTCGTAGTAAAATTGTAATTATTCGTATACAAAATCTCTAATTGCTTTTTTACATTCTCTAAACCAACTCCAGAAAAATGATCATCTTCTTTTGTCATCGGCAAATAATTATTCTCTATGGTGAACAATAGTTGATTTTCTTGTGTTGACAAATTCATTTCAATGTATGGGTTTTCAACACCACTTTTTAATCCATGTTTAAAAGCATTTTCTATAAGTGGTAATAAAATCATTGGATATATATTCATCTCCTTTTCAATTTTACAATTGAATTCGATTCGGGCATCAGAAATATTACGTTTCTTCTCAAAATCTATATAACTTTTTATTAACTCAACTTCTTTTTGAATAGAAATCTTTTTATCTGTAGCTTCATAAATCACATAACGCAAAATATCAGATAAATTTAAAATTGCTGTTGTTGTTTCTTCTTTTTTATTAATGGACAAAGAGTATAAAACATTTAATGCATTAAATAAAAAATGCGGATTAATCTGATTTTTTAAAGCGGTTAACTCCAATTGTAACATTGTTTTTTGTTTCTGATTCAAATACAACCAGTCTTCTAGAAGTTTCGCTGAAACAGTAAACAAAATCACTCCTGAAAAAATGAATAGCGATGTAATTTCATCCACATATGAAACAAAGTAATACTCTGGAAATAACGAATCAATAAGCTTATTATGAAACAAAAAATTTATACCATAAAAAAAAGATATATTAGAAATTAATAAAATTATGAAAAGCAAATTCTTACCATCTTTTAAATATCTAGGCATTAAATAATAAATTGTTAAAATAACAGGAAGAACTAGAGTTAGCAAATAACTAATTGTGTAAATAAGATCTATTTGCTGTATTGGTAACTCTGAAAAAGCAAACAATAAAACAACAAAAAGAAACAACCATAACATACTATTAAATAGTATTCCGTTGTGATTGTTTCTATTAAAACTCTTTGAAATCAAATTCATTAACTCTTTTTTAATGTAAACTTAGTTTCTGTTTCCCATTTTTTAGCTACGTCAGAAGCCATATATTTTTTTAAGAACTGAAGCAACTCCTTTGAGCTGGCAGTTAACAAAATATCCTCTTTCATAATACCAATCTTCTCGTGTTTAATTTTAATTTTACGCTCATCGAATAACTTTTTCAGACGTTTTTCATCAAACCATTTGATACTGATTTTTTCTGAATTTAATACATCAAGCTTTACTAATGAATGTGCATATACATTATGAATTTGTAATAAAGAGTTCACTCCTCTTCCATCATTACTATAAGGGATAAAATCTAAAAAATACTGATTGTTTATTTTAAACGGTGTTGCTATGAAATGAGATGTCTTTGTGTTATCGGAATATTCAACCAAGTAGGAGTTTTTATAGGTTTCAAAAAACGTTTTGTCCTTAATAGATAGCTGTCCTCCTTTCTTTTTCAATCGCTTATATTCTTCTTTAGTTGGAACTATTTTCCAACTATCATTATTATTGTCTTTCCATTCGCCCGCAAAGTCCTCTGAAAACTGTATAACATCTTCGGTATAAAATGGATTTAAGGATTTAACAATACACGATTGAAATAGTAATAAACCAAAAAATAAAATTAAGTATTTTGTTTTCATAATGCTCAAATTTAAAAATTTACACCTCAAAAGAACATTGGAATAACAACACAACAAACTTTTTTAGATGAACACAGTAAAATTCTCGGTAAGCACTACTAAGGTCCTTTCGCAAAAAACGAACTCCATAAAAAAACCTTCTAGAAAAAAATTTCTAGAAGGCCATATAATCCCCTAAAATGTTTTCACCCTTTTGTTTCCGCGGATGATCACTGATACAAATATATTACAGGGTCATATTTTACTAAAGGGGATTTCCGCAATTTAAAATGTGGATTTATGCAAAACCTTAAAAATCAAGCAAAAAAAGAACCTTCTAAACAAAAGTTTAAAAGGTTCATGTTAAATTAATCTCTGTTGAAGTAATTCGTTCCCCCTAAAATTGAATTACTCGGTTGATTGCTGTAAATATATTTGTTTGTTCATTTTCTCTAAAAGGACTTTCCGCAGGAAAAAATGTGGGTTTCTGCAATGCTAAAATGTATGGATAAAAAAGAACCTCTTAAGTTTTTACACCTAAGAGGTCTTTTATCTTTCTTTTACTTTTTTTAGTAATTCTTCCCTAAAGAATTTGTTTATGTTATATAAGCACTACAAAGGTATATAAGTAATTAAGTTCTATAAAAGGGATAACCGCAAAGTAAAATGTGGTTTTCCGCAAAAGCTAATCTAAAATTCCTAATTCCTTTGCTTTTAAAACCAAATCTGTATTATTATTAGCTTGAAGATCAGTTCTTAATTTAGCTAACTTATTTTCTATCGAACGTATTTTAAGTAAACTTCCATCGTCCTTAGTAATAATTCCTTCTAGGTTACTAATTTTTGGATGTTTAGGAAGTTCTTTCAATATTTGAATTGCCACATCATCCATTTGAATATCTATTAAAGCACGCTTTAATAATTTTTGGTGGATTTCGTGTGTGTAATAAACCTCCCCAGCTAACATTTTTTCAATAGCAAAAGTTAACTCAGCTGTATTGCATTTTCCTTTTAATAAATAAGCATTCGGATTTAAATTCTGAATAACATTAAAAACTCTGTTTGTTTCAGAATGACCTGTAATTACTCCAACTTTAATTGGAATATCTTCTTGCTTAATGGTTTTAATTAAATTCTCTCCACTATCTATTCGTGAATTCTCATTTGCATTATCGAAACTTAAGTCGGTAAACAAAATTTGAAAAGGAGTATCAGTAAGGGCAACCTTAATTTTTGCGTACGCATCATCACAAGAATTCGTCGTTTCGATATCAAGATTATCAATATCTTTAATATAAGAAAGGATACCTTCTATGATTAACTGATGATCATCAGCAATTAAGATTTTAATTTTTTCAGGCATTTAGTGGTGTTTGGATGATTATATGAGTTCCTTTTCCTACCTCACTTTCAATAGTTAATGTTCCGTTTAATTCCTGAACACGTTCTTGTAAGTTTAATAGTCCAATTCCCTTTTTCTGCGTAGTGGTATCGAAACCTTTACCATTGTCTACTACATCCAAAAATACAGTTTTTTTGTTTATTGAGAAACTAATCGTCATTTTAGAAGCGTCGGCATATTTTTGACAATTTTGAATACATTCTCGTAAACTTAAGTATAACATTCTTTTAATCGATTTATTCGCTTCCGACCAATCGATTTCTTTTAAGCCGTTTACCTTAATTATAAATTGAGGAGAAAAATAATCACTTACTAAATTTAGAATTTGATCTCTAAACGGAACTTCTTCAAAACTTACACTACTTAACTGATGTGATAAATTTCGAACATTGTCTTTTACCAATTCTAACTTTTGAGCTTCCTCTACTAATTGTGATTTTTCTAATTTTCTGTGTAGCAAGCGTAAATCGCCAGCTACCTCATCGTGTAAAGATTTTGCTATTTGTCTACGCTCTTCTTCTCTAGCCTCTACTTTTTGTAACTGTGCTAAAAACAGCAACTTCTTCCTTCTGAACCTAAAAAACGAAATACTTGATAGTAAAAACATAATACTAATACCTGATAACAGTAAACCAATAGTAGCACGTTGCTTTTGCGCTTCTGCTTCTGCTTGTGTTTTTTCGTTTTCTACTTTAAGTTCTTCGTTTTCTTTTTCAGTTTTTTCTGTTTCGTAGCGAATCTTTGCAAACTGATTTTTTAACTGACGTTCTTGTTGAAAAAGGCTATCATTGAGTGTTATGTATTCTCTTAAATACTCCTTGGATTCCTCACCATTTGTTAAATAAGAAAGTAAATCAAGTGCTTCTAACCAACGTTTATTATTGTGTGTGCTTTTTGCATATCTTAAAGCTTCAGTAGTATGAAACTTGGCCTTACTCTTATTATTCTGATCGTTATAATAATTTGCTATATTCAAATGAGTAGTACTTAAACTCGATAAATTATTTAGTTTATTCCTAATTGTAATAACTTCATCATAACTCTGTAAAACCTTTTTTGGATCGTGATTTTTATTTAGTTTATAACTACTAAAAGTTAAATTTTCTAAAAGTAAAGCATAATGTGAAGGGTAGTTCTTTTTTATACTATCAAAACTGAGACCTTTCTTAAAAAAATTCAGTGCCTTAAGATGTTCTCCTTGCTGTTGATATAAAAGTCCTAAATTATTTGTAATGTGTAAAATCGACCTCTTTTTCCTATTTGAATCTTTCAGGTAAGAATTTACATTTAAAGCTTTATTATAATATTTTATTGCTTTAATATTCTGACCTAATTCTAATGATACTAAACCTAAGTTATTATATAAATTTACAATATATTCAAAAGAATTAATCGGTTCCAAATAAGTTAATGCTTCAATTGAATTCACCTCACTTCCTAAAAAATCTTTTACCTCTCTTTGTAAATTTGCTGTACTCAACAATCTTCTTCCAACTGCTAATGAGTCATTAATTTTTTTGGAAATATTAATTGACTTTTGATAATAATAATATGCACTATCCCTAGTGTAAGTAAGTTTATTTTGTAAAGCTTTAAAATGAAAATATTTTGCTAGAAGGATTGAATCACCACCTACTAAATATAAACTATTTATTTTATTGGTGATGTTGATTAATTCTGGTAGGTTTTTGCTAAAAAAAGCCCTACGCCCAGATTGAATTATTTCATCTCTATTGAACTCTAGTAAATCCTCTTGAGCATTTAAAGAAATGAAAGTAAAAAAGACTATTATGAAAAAATATTGTCTATTCATAAAAAACAAAACCATTATTCCTCAAAAATAATGGTTTTATATTATCAAATTAAACGTTTGATTCAACTTTTAAGTTCTATCTCCCCCGTCATTTCCTCCATCTCCACCACCACCGCCAGTCATACCACCACCGTTGTCATCTCCGCCTGGGAACTTAGCTATTTCTGTTTTTTGGATGTAAGTAATTTTTTTCATAATCTGTAAAATTTTTATTGTTGTGATTGTTTATGCTAAATGAGATTTGAAATTAAACATTTTAATTTAATATCGCAATATTTACTACTGTTAAAGGAAATTTTAAACATTTTTTAGCATTTGCTAAACCACTTTCAACAAAATTCCTTTCATTTTGATGGTAAATGTGAGGTTTTGAGATTAGTGTTATCTTTAAAGTTATTCAACAAAAAGATTACTTCGTCTTGTTACCAAACTTAATTCGGTACAAGCCTCGTAATGACGTAACAATTCGTCATTGCGAATGAAACTTAGTGAAGTGAAGCAATCTGTATATCCATAATGAGAGATTACTTCGTCATTCTTCCTCGTAATGACGTAACAATTCGTCATTGCGAATGAAACATAGTGGATGAAGCAATCATATATAAAAAACTAAATCAATATTATTCAACCAACAGATTTACTTCATCTTGTTACCAAACTTAATTTGGTACAAACCTCGTAATGACATAATGAAACGTCATTGCGAACTGAACACAGTGAAGTGAAGCAATCATTATATATAAAACTAAATCAATATTATTCAACGAACAGATTACTTCGTCATTCTTCCTGGTAATGACGTAACAATTCGTCATTGCGAACGAAACATAGTGAAGTGAAGCAATCTTTATATCCAAAACGAGAGATTACTTCGTCGATACCTCCTCGTAATGACGTAACAATTCGTCATTGCGAACGAAACATAGTGAAGTAAAGCAATCTGTATATCCATAACGAGAGATTACTTCGTCGATACCTCCTCGTAATGACGTATCAATTCGTCATTGCGAACGAAACATAGTGAAGTGAAGCAATCTGTATATCCATAACGAGAGATTACTTCGTCATTCTTCCTCGTAATGACGAAAATATTATACTTTTACCTCTATGAAAAAGAGCTATGTGTATTTTCTTACCAATAAAAATAATACTGTAATTTATATTGGGGTTACCAGTGATATTGAGAAAAGAATTTTCCAGCATAAGACAAAAGTATTTAAAGGGTTTACTTTTAAATACAATTGTAATAAGTTAGTTTATCTTGAAGAATTTGATTCAATAAATGATGCTATTGTTAGAGAAAAGCAACTAAAATCAGGAAATAGAAAAAGAAAAGAAGATTTAATAAATATAGCGAACCCTGAATGGAGTGATTTATCTACAAACTGGGTTTTTGATACGAATTAAAAGATTACTTCGTCATTCTTCCTCGTAACGACAATTCAAAACGTCATTGCGAATGAAACATAGTGAAGTGAAGTAATCATATATAAAAAACTAAATCAATATTATTCAACGAACAGATTACTTCGTCTTGTTACCAAAATAAATTTGGCACAAACCTCGTAATGACAATTCAAAACGTCATTACGAATGAAACATAGTGAAGTGAAGCAATCTATTTATCCTGAAATAAATTCAGAATCAAATAGGAATTTGTACTAAAATATTTGTTCCCTTTCCTTTTGAGCTTTGTACTCCGAAAATTCCTTTTAGTTTCTTAACACGTGTTTCCATGTTTTTAAAACCAATTCCCGCTGGATTTTCAACAGTATTAAACCCAACACCATTATCTTCAATTTCTAGTGTTAATTTACTTTCCAATTCTTTTATCGCTACTGAAATAGAACTTGCTTTCGCGTGTTTAATAATGTTTTGTAAAGCTTCTTGAAGGATTCGATAAATGTCTGTTTTTATATCTTTTTGTATAACATCCCAATTGATTTCTTTGGCGATATCAATTTTGTAGTTTAATTCGGCAATAGTAGTTTTTTCCTTGATAAGCTCGTTAATTACCGCATTGAAATTCTCTGAAGAACTACTTGGCGTATAACTCAATTTATGTGATACCTCACGAATTTCCTTTTCAATATCTTGAAGTTCATCTAATAGTTGACCATATTTTTCTTCTTCTTCTTTTCCTCCTCCTACAGGTAAAAACCCTAAACCAAATCGAGTTCCAAATAATCTTCCTAAAATACCGTCATGTAATTCTTGAGCAATTCTGTCGCGTTCGTTATTCGCAACTCTAACTTTTTCCAGCTCGGCTACGAAAGCTGCTTTTCTTTTCTTTAAATTGAAAAATAAAAAACTAATTCCTAAACCCAACAAACTAAAAATAGCTAAAAACCAACCCCATATTTTTTGTTCTCTCTCTTTTAATATTTCAATTTCTTTAGCTTCATTCTCTGTTCTTAACTCCTTGTTTTCTTTCTCTTTTTTTTCAGTTTCATAACGGATTCTAGCAAATTGGTTCTTTAACTGACGTTCTTGTTGAAAGAGGCTGTCGTTAAGCTCAATATATTCCTGCAAATACTTAAGAGATTCATCTCCCTTTTCAATTTTTGATAGAGTCAACAATGCTTTCAACCATCTTTTATTGTTATGTGTTTGCTTTGAATACTCTAAAGCAGAAATTGCATATTCTTTTGCTTTTGTAAAATTCTTTTTAGTTATATGAAAATCAGCTAAGTTCATAAACGTAGTTGGAATTTCAAAAGTAGTAGCTACACCATTTTCCTCTTGATATTGATTTCTTAAGTTTAAAACTTCAAAATATTTTTGCTCCGTATCATTTTCTATTCCTGATTTAAATTGACTATAAGTTAAATTCTCTAGTAATAGGGCATAATGAATAGGAAATTTTTCTTTAAGACTATCCAATAACAATCCTTTTTCAAAATATTTTACAGCCTTCTTATGAGAGTTATCTTTTTGATAAAATAACCCCATATTATTGTAAAACCTTATGTAACTTAATTTTTTTCGATTTTTGTTTTTAATTGAATCTCCAAAATTAAATGCGTATTTGTAATATTTAATTGCTTCTCTATCTTGATTTAATTCTTCAGAAACTAGACCTAAATTATTATATAAGCTTTCTAAATATGCAAATGATTCTAGAGGTTCTAAATATTTTAACGCTTCAAATGAACTGATTTGACTTCCTAAATAATCTTTTACCCTTCTTTGTACAACAGCCATACTTAACAGGCGTCTTCCTACTGCTAAAGAATCCTTTAAAAGTTTTGAAATATTTGTTGACAGTTGATAATAGAAATAAGCACTATCATTCTGATAGATTAATTTATGTTGTAAAGCTCTAAAATGATACAATTTGGCTAATAGAAAAGAATCTCTATGAATAAAATAAGTTGAATCTATTCTTTTTGTTATTGCTTGAAGCTCAGATAATTTTTTTGCAAAGTAGGCTTGTCTACCAGATTCAATTATATCGTCTTTAAACTGTTCATAATTAGTCTTGGATTGATTCTGAGCACTAATAGAAAATACAATTAAGAAAAAAACTAATAAAAGTTGACACTTATTCATGAAGCTGAAATTAATCAATCTTTACTATTTTGCAAGTGAGGTCTTTGATAAAACTTATTCTCTCAACTTCACAAATAAGTCCCAAAGAACAACTCCACAACTTACAGAAATATTTAAGGAGTGTTTTGTACCTAATTGAGGAATTTCAATACAATTATCCGATGCTGTTACAACTTCTTGTTGTACACCTTTAACCTCATTCCCAAAAACAACAGCATATTTTTCTTCTTTTGAAACAGAAAGCTCATCAAGCATTGTGCTATTATCAGCCTGTTCAATAGAAAATACTTTCACACCTTCTTCTTTAAGTTTATGAATTAAAGATATCGTGTCTTCCACATATTCCCAATTTACAGATTCGGTTGCACCTAAAGCTGTTTTGTGAATTTCTTTATTTGGTGGTGTGGCTGTAATTCCACATAAATAGATCTTCTCAATTAAAAAAGCGTCTGAAGTTCTAAAGACAGAACCTACATTATTTAAGCTTCTAATATTATCAAGTACAACAATTATCGGTGTTTTTTCTGCTTCTTTAAACTCATCTACTGAAATTCTTCCTAATTCGTTATTTTTTAATTTACGCATAGTTTTAGTAAGCTTTTACGTCATTGAGAATAAAATGAAGCAATCTGTAAATTCAGAATCTAATCAAAAAATAGAGATTACTCCATCATTCTTCTTCGTAATGACGATTGAAAACGTCATTACAAATAGAGTAAAACAAAATGAAAAAATCTGTTTCTTCTGAACTAAATTCAGAATCTAATCGAAAATAGAGATTACTCCATCATTCTTCTTCGTAATGACCGTTTTATTATATATGAGAATAGTTTTCTTGATTCGGCTGTAACTAAATATACATAATTGTTAATTGATAACTGATAATTGCAAACTGTTCCCTAATGACTTTTTTCTATCTTCGCAAAACTAACTTAAAATCTATAAACTTGGCAAAAACAAAGGCAAAAAAGGTGACTCCATTAATGCAACAGTATAACGGAATTAAAGCAAAATATCCGGATGCGATGTTGCTATTTCGCGTGGGTGATTTTTATGAAACCTTTGGAGAAGATGCTATAAAAGCATCAGAAGTTTTAGGAATTGTTTTAACCAAAAGAGGAAATGGAAGTGAAAGTGAAACGGCTTTAGCTGGTTTTCCGCATCATTCTTTAAATACCTATTTGCCGAAGTTAGTAAAAGCAGGACATCGTGTTGCTATTTGTGATCAATTAGAAGATCCAAAAATGACTAAGAAAATTGTAAAACGTGGTGTTACCGAATTGGTAACTCCAGGAGTTTCATTAAACGATGAAGTTTTACAATCGAAAACCAATAATTTCCTAGCAGCTATTCATTTTGATAAGAAGCAAATTGGTGTTTCTTTCCTTGATGTTTCAACAGGAGAATTTTTAGTTGCGCAAGGAAATGAATCTTACATTGATAAATTATTACAAAACTTTTCGCCAAGTGAAGTGTTAGTTCAAAAACAATATAAACAGCGTTTTCTTGAACAATTTACTAATCGTTTTCACACATTTTATTTAGAAGATTGGGTTTTTCAAAAAGACTACGGTTATGAAACTTTAACTTCACATTTTAAAGTAAAAAACTTAAAAGGATTTGGTGTTGAAGATATTACTTATGGCGTCGTAGCTGCTGGTGCTGTGATGTATTATTTATCGGAAACACAGCATAACAGAATTGAACACATTCAAAGAATTAATAGAATTGCTGAAGACAATTACATTTGGATGGATCGTTTTACAGTACGTAATTTAGAATTGTACGGTGGAAATTCTGTAAACTCCGTTTCGCTACTAGATGTTATTGATAAAACGATTTCTCCAATGGGAGGACGTTTATTAAAACGTTGGTTGGCTTTACCACTTAAAAATTTGGAACAAATAAAAGATCGTCACGAATTGGTAAAATTCTTAATTGACAGTGATGATTTCTTTGAAACTGTATCGTATCAATTAAAACAGATTTCTGATATCGAACGATTGGTTTCTAAAGTAGCCACAGGAAAAGTATCACCAAGAGAAGTTGTGTTACTTAAGAATTCTTTAAAAGCTATTTTACCAATTAAAACTGCTGCAGAAAACACTAAAAATACCGCAGTTAAAATCCTTGGAAATCAATTACACAATTGTGAGGATTTAATTGAAAAAATAAACACTACTGTTTTTGAAGATGCTCCTGTAAATATTAATAAAGGAAATGCAATTGCTAGTGGAGTTTCAGAAGAATTGGATGAGCTTAGAAGTATCGCAAATTCTGGAAAAGAATATCTAGATAATATGTTGGCTCGTGAAACGGAAAGAACAGGAATTCCAACATTAAAAATTGCCTTTAATAATGTTTTTGGTTACTATATAGAAGTAAGAAATACACATAAAGATAAGGTTCCTGAAGAGTGGATTAGAAAGCAAACGTTAGTAAACGCAGAACGTTACATCACTGAAGAACTAAAAGAATACGAAACAAAAATTCTAGGAGCTGAAGAAAAAATTCAGGCTTTGGAAGTTGAATTGTTTGGGAAACTGGTACAATATATTATTGACTTTGTTCAGCCAATTCAAGAAAATGCACAAACTATTGCTAAAATAGATTGTTTATTATCATTTGCTAAACTGGCAATTGATAATAATTATGTTCGACCAACAGTTGATGAAACAACAGATATTGAAATTAAAAATGGTCGTCATCCTGTAATTGAAAAACAACTTCCAATTGGTGAAGAATATATTGCAAATGATGTGGTTTTAAATCGTAGTCAGCAACAAATTATAATGATTACCGGACCAAACATGTCTGGTAAATCGGCAATTCTTCGTCAAACTGCGTTAATTGTTTTATTAGCTCAAATGGGAAGTTATGTTCCCGCACAGCAAGCTCGAATTGGAATTATAGATAAAATATTTACCAGAGTTGGTGCCAGTGATAATATATCAATGGGAGAATCTACATTCATGGTAGAAATGAATGAAACGGCTTCTATTTTAAATAACATCTCAGATCGTAGTTTAGTTTTATTAGATGAAATTGGTCGTGGTACTTCTACCTATGACGGAATTTCAATTGCTTGGGCCATAGCAGAATATTTACATGAGCACCCAGCAAAAGCTAAAACTTTATTTGCAACGCATTATCATGAGTTAAATGAAATGACAACAACTTTTGAGCGAGTAAAAAACTTTAATGTTTCTGTTAAAGAGCTTAAAGACAGCATTATTTTCTTACGTAAATTGGTAACTGGTGGAAGTAATCATAGTTTTGGAATTCATGTAGCAAAACTTGCAGGAATGCCAAATCAGGTTATTCACAGAGCCAATAAAATTTTAAAACAATTAGAAGAGAGTCATTCACATAAAGAAGTTGAAAAGACTTTAAAAGATGTTCAAAATCAAGAAATGCAAATGAGTTTCTTTCAATTAGATGATCCTTTATTAGAAGACATTAGAGAAGAAATTCTATCTACAAATATTGACACGTTAACGCCAATTGAAGCGTTAATGAAATTGAATGAAATTAAGAGAATGTTGGTGAAGAAGTAGTTTATTTTAAATTACTAATCCAAAATCTTTTAACTGATTTAAATTAGATATTTGATTATCTAAAGGAGCTTGTTTTCTATTAATTTGAATAGACTTCCAACCTATTTCTTTCGCTCCTTTAATATCTGCTTTTAAAGAATCACCAATCATAAGAATATCCTCCGAACGGAATTCTGAAGCTAGTTCTACTGTTTTGAAAATATTAGAGTCTGGTTTTAAAAATCCACATTCATATGAGAATATGATTTTATCAAAATAAGAGTCAAGTCCTAAATTATAAACTGGTTTTGCGTAAGGAAAAGCTAAATTTGAAATTAAATACAATTTATAGTTTTGTTTTAATTTTTCCAGCACAGAATTAACTTCTTTATAAACTGCAACAGATTCTAATTCTGATATTAAGTTTTCTTGTTTACCCTTATATAATCTTGAAAATTCCTTTGGCATTTCAGAAAACAAATCTTCTTTATTCATGATTAAAACATAGGTGAAATATGTCTGAATATCAACGTTAAACCCATTCAAAGAACTCTTATACAAGTCTAAGAAAAAATTACGATTGTCTTTTATTTCAACTAATGTATTGTATAAATCAAAAACTATAACTTTAATGTTCTCCATATAATGAACAAGTTATTCTCTATTTTCAAACTCACAAATTTTGAAAAACTCGTTACGAACGGCTAAATCGTTGAAACTTCCTCCGTATTCAATGGTTGTTGTATAGCTATTTTTATCTTTAATTCCACGAGAAGAAACACATAAATGCTTGGCGTTAACTAATACAATTACATCTTCAGTTCCTAACGTTTCTTGTAAATCTTTTAGAATTTGTAAGCATAAACGCTCTTGTACTTGTGGTCTGTGAGAATAATAATCTACCAATCTGTTGATTTTCGAAAGTCCAATAACCCTATCTTTTGGAATATAACCAACATGTGCATAACCTGTAATTGGAAGAAAATGATGTTCGCATGAAGAATCAATGGTAATATTTTGCTCTACCAATATTTTACCATAACCATACTTGTTTTCAAAAGTAGATGCTTTTGGTCTATTAGCAGGATTTAAACCATAAAACAATTCCTTTACGTACATTTTTGCAAAACGATAAGGAGTTCCTGAAAGGCTATCATCAGTTAAATCTAAACCTAACTCTTCCATAATTTTAGCAAAATACCCTTGAATATTTGCTATTTTCTCATCGTCAGATTTATCAAAAGCATTCGCAACCAAAGGTGTTTCAACATTTGTTGAAATATGGTTATCTCCTATATGATCATGTTTCTCCATTTCTTAATATTTTATTTAGTTATTAGCACAACATGTATCGTTTTCACATTGGCAATATTTGCCATTATATATATGTAAAAATACCAAACTTAACGCTGGAAAATAAATACTCTGTTCAGGTAAACCTACCCAATTAAAATATTCATTTACAACAACTAAAAATAGTAAAAACCACGTAAACCATAAGGCATATTTCATCCAATTCTTGGAAGTAGTTTTAACTGATCTGTTTATTGCAAAAAATGATATTATTAAAAATAAAACATCGATACTTTTCCACCAGAAAGGAACCGACTCTACACTGCAACAAGCAGCATGGGATTGAATGACAAATAAAAAAGGCGTAAATATACAATGAGCAAGGCATAAACTGCTTGATAATGCTCCTAATGTATCCGACTTTTGCTTCAGTACCATTGATTTCTTAATTTAGTAATTTTGAATTAGCAAAAATACGTCATTTTTTTAATTGCAACAATGTTGCTTTATTTTGGTTTTATGGGAGTTATAAGAAAAACGAAAGCGGTTAAAAGATTATTAAGTTTATTTGAGCCTGGAATTTCAGCAATTTCAGCTGTTGATTTAGTTGCTCAACTTAATGAAGAAATGAATAAAACTACAGTTTACCGAGTTTTAGATAGACTCGAAAATGATGGTGTGGTTCATTCTTTCATGGGAATTGAGGGCATTAAGTGGTATGCAAAATGCACAAGTTGTTCCTCTAGTCATCATAATGATATCCATCCTCATTTTCAATGTACAGAATGTAAAAAAGTAACCTGCTTATCTGTTGAGATTTCTATACCAAAATTAGAAAATTACACCATTGAAAATGCTTCTGTTCTTTTAACTGGTAGATGTGGAAATTGCGCCTAATGATAACATTTTATAGTCTTTAAAAAGATCTTTCAAGATATATAATGGTTACTTTTGTGGACTTTTATGCAACACGATATTAGTTTTAATTACATTAATAAATTAGCAATTCCTGCATTAATTACTGGTGTTGCTGAACCTCTACTTTCTACTACAGATTTAGCGATTATTGGAAATATTAACGAAAATGCAACTGAAAGTATTGCCGCTATTGGAATTGTTGGTGCTTTCCTTTCTATGTTGATTTGGGTTTTTGGACAAGTTCGCAGTGGAATTTCTTCTATAGTTTCCCAATATGTTGGCGCTCAAAAATTAAATGAAATTAAAAATCTACCTGCTCAGGCTACTGTAATCATTGTATTAACAAGTATATTCATTCTTACTCTTAGTTATCCTTTTGCGAAAGAAATCTTCGAGTTTTACAATGCTTCTGGTCAAGTTTTAGAGTATTCTATTGACTATTATAAAATCCGTGTTTTTGGTTTTCCTTTTACTTTATTTACTATCGCAGTTTACGGAACATTTAGAGGATTACAAAACACCTTTTATCCAATGATTATTGCTATTGTTGGAACATTAATTAATATAATTCTAGATATTCTTTTTGTATATGGAGTTGAAGATTATATACCAGCCATGCACATTAAAGGAGCAGCTTATGCAAGTGTTATTGCTCAGGTTATTATGGCTGTTTTATCATTGATTTTATTGTATAATAAAACTAATATTTCATTAAAATTTAGCTTACCATTTAATCATGAAGTACCTAGATTTATCAATATGGTTTTGAACTTGTTCGTCAGAACTATTGCTTTAAATATTGCTTTATATTTTGGTACGTCTTATGCTACCGACTATGGAAACGAATATATTGCTGCTTACACTATTGGTTTAAATCTATGGCTTATGGGAGCATTTATAATTGATGGATACTCTTCTGCTGGGAATATTTTATCAGGAAAACTATTGGGAGCTAAAGCATATAAAACTTTAGTAAGATTAGGTAATAGATTGATTTTGTATGGTTTTTCTTTGGGGGTTCTTATGGCAATTATTGGCTTTATATTGTATGAACCTATTGGAAGATTATTTACGCAAGAAAAAGAAGTTTTAGATACTTTCTATACTTCATTCTGGATTATATTAGTTATGCAACCTTTTTGCTCTTTAGCTTTTATTTACGATGGGATATTTAAGGGAATGGGAGAAATGAAATATTTACGTAATTTACTGTTAATAACAACCGGAATAGTTTTCATTCCTATACTGCTGTTTTTTGATTCTTTAGATTACAAATTATATGCAATATGGATTGCATTCTTCGCTTGGATTATAGCTCGTGGTTTGCCATTAATTATAGTATTTCGAAAGAAGTTTTTAGCATTGGCTCAACAACGCTAAATTTCCTTCTCAAAAACAATTTTTTGTTGCCCTTTTTCATTGATATACACTTGAACAATATCAAACCCATTCTTCAAGTTTAAAATCAACATAGGCTTAAATCGATTCATAGATTTTGTTCTTAATCTAGTAAATCTTTTTTCCTTTGCAATTGACTCTTGAGATGCTGCTAATTTTTTAGCAATTCCTTTTTTTCTATGATTCAATAAAACACCGCCAACCCAACTGTAAAAAGTACTTTCATTGTATCGGTATCCAATTTTAAATCCAACTGGAACTTCATTTTTATAAGCGATTATTGAAACTACATCTTCTTTGGTTGAAATTCTTTCCATAAAAAAATCAACTATTGCATCTTCAAAAACCAAAGTATACAACATCAATAGATCATCCAAAACTTCTTTACTTGGAGCTCCATGAATTGTTTTAATTTTTATGTTTTGATCAATCATAATTTCTCAAAGACTAAAATTACCACTATTTTTGAACAAACAACTAAATAATGACTACAACAATAAGACCCAACGGGAGTTTATATACCAAAATTGATAATAAAGTAGCAACTATTGAATTTGGACATCCAGCAAGCAATTCATTTCCAAGTGAATTATTAGATAGATTAGCTAAAGAGTTTGATAAACTCTCTGATGATACTAACGTTTCAGTTATCGTTTTAAAATCTGAAGGAGAACGTGCCTTTTGCGCTGGCGCTTCTTTTGATGAATTGGTAGCAATTGATAATTTAGAAGATGGGAAAGCTTTCTTTTCTGGTTTTGCTAATGTTATCAACGCGATGCGCAAATGTTCAAAATTAGTAATTGGTCGTATCCAAGGAAAAGTTGTAGGAGGCGGTGTTGGTTTAGCTGGTGCTTGTGATTATGTTTTAGCAACAGAAGCGGCTTCCATTAAACTTTCAGAATTAACTATTGGAATTGGACCTTTTGTAATTGCTCCTGCTGTAGAACGTAAAGTTGGTGTTAGCGGATTAGCAGAATTAACATTAGACGCCACGAACTGGAAAAATGCATATTGGGCAAAAGATAAAGGATTATATGCACGTGTATTTGAGTCAATTTCTGAATTAGATACAGAAGTAGAATTATTGGCTGCAAAGTTAGCTTCCTATAACCCTGAAGCTTTAGATGAAATGAAAAGAGCTTTGTGGTTAGGTACGGAACATTGGGATACTTTACTAATTGATCGAGCAGAAACTTCTGGTAAGCTAGTACTTTCTAATTTCACTAAAAATGCCTTAGCAAAATTTAAAAAGTGATTTCCTTAATTCGAACAAATTCTAAGAATAAAGACTTTATTGAGTTGGTAAAACAACTTGATGCTTATTTAGCTATCACTGATGGTGATGATCATGACTTCTACAATCAATATAATGGAATAGACAATATTAAATATGTTATCATTGGCTATATCGATTCTATTCCTGTTGCTTGCGGTGCAATGAAACAATTTGATACTCAAACGATGGAAATTAAAAGAATGTTTACCTCAAAAAAATCTAGAGGTAAAGGAATGGCATCAAAAATTTTGATTGAACTTGAAAAATGGGCAAAAGAATTATCTTTCGAAAGGTGTATTTTAGAAACAGGTATTCGACAAGTGGAAGCCGTTCATTTATATAAAAAAAACAACTATACTTTAACTCAAAATTATGGTCAATATCACGGTTTGGTAGAAAGCCTTTGTTTTGAAAAAAAATTATATTAAAATGGATCAATATTTATTTCTTGTATTAGCGGTAGGTTTAGTAGTTGTATATTTTTACAATAAAATGCGAAATAAACGCTAAAATTCCTATTTGTAAGATCGTCGGGTTTTATACAAACAATGCTCCAATGGTATATCTATAAAGTGTTGATTTTAAAAATATTGGAAGATGAATTTTTTTTAATCCAATTATTTAAAGATGATTGTGCTCTGTATTACTATTTTATATAATTTTGCACACTATTATGAGGACAATTAGAGTTACAAAACAGTTCACTTTTGAAACAGCACACGCACTGTACGGTTACGATGGAAAATGTAAGAATATTCATGGACATAGTTATAAATTATCAGTAACTGTAATTGGAACACCAATAAATGACCCAAACAACGTTAAGTACGGGATGGTTATTGATTTTGGTGATTTAAAAAAGATTGTAAATAAAGAAGTTGTTGATATTTTTGATCATGCAACAATTTTGAATAAGAATACTCCACATTTAGATTTGGCGAATCATTTACTTGAACTCGGTCATAATATTATTTTAGTAGATTATCAACCATCGAGTGAAATGATGATTTTAGATTTTGCAGGAAAAATCAAAGCACAACTACCAGAAGGTCTTACTTTACATTCTTTAAAACTACAAGAAACTGAGACCTGCTACGCGGAGTGGTTTGCTAGCGATAATTAAATATTTTATCCTCGGTTTTTGTTATTTCTAATTCTATAAGTTTTAAGGATGTTTATCATTTCCTTATAGTTTACATTTAACTCTTTGAGATTAATTTTTACTTCGTTCTCTTGATCATAATAATAAACCAAATATACTTCTAGTTTAGACTCTTTAAAATATTCCTTAATAACATCTTCTCCCTCAATCTGTGACCATTTTTTAAAACCTGATTTTTCCGTTGTAACTCCACTCGCATCAATTTCAATGATTGGTTCATTACTAGTAATTTTTTTCCAGGTCTTGAGGAAATCTCGGAAAACAATAATTAATGTAAGTAAAGCTCCTATTACATATTTTATATCATCATTCTTATAAAGAATAAAATAAAATGCAAGAAGAAATATTAGTATTGTACTAACAATTTCTATTGGATTACTACAACGTGAATAATAAATCTTTGTTTTTTTTGGGAGTAAATAATCTTCTCTGAATTGATCTTCTTTC
This sequence comes from Tenacibaculum sp. SZ-18, assembly GCF_002813915.1. NCBI lineage: Bacteria > Pseudomonadati > Bacteroidota > Flavobacteriia > Flavobacteriales > Flavobacteriaceae > Tenacibaculum > Tenacibaculum sp. SZ-18. Next base: position 3,634,289 of record NZ_CP019335.1, read on the forward strand.
TCAAACTTTCTAAAGGTTCTCTCTAAATCAATTTTATCTTGTTTACTTCTAATTTCTGTTTTCTCAAACCAATTACCATCTTCCCATAGTAACTTTTCCTCTATAGCTCGTTTTTTTAAATCATGTACATTTCTTACGTTTTCAAAAGCCCAAATTCTCCATTTGGTAATCATAAAACTCCATATAAACCATGCTAAACCAAAACCAGCAATTATACTTATCGGAATAGACCAAATAGGTACAATGTTTAAACTAAAAAAATAGTATGTCAATAAAGGTGTCCCTAAAATAAAGCATAACACAGGCAAATTGACAATTACATGACCAATTAATAAGGCTCTATTAACTGAAATACCAATTTTCATAGCATAATCTTACTTTCCGTTAAAAGTATTCATTGTATTTGCCAATCCTGCATTAACAAATGACTCTACGACTTTTATACTTGTCGGAATTCTTTCAATTAGAGTACTTTCCTCTTCATCACTCCACTTTCCTAGTACAAAATCAACCTGACCTCCTTTACGATAGTCAGAGCCTACTCCAAATCTAAAACGTGGATAAGAACCAGTATTTAGTTTCTCTTGAATATCTTTTAATCCATTATGTCCTCCTGCACTTCCTCTTCCTTTTAAACGAATTTTTCCAAAATCAATATTAAGATCGTCGGTAATAATCAAAACGTTATCTATCAAAATATTTTCTTTTTTCATCCAATATAAAACTGCTTTTCCACTCAAATTCATAAAAGTATTTGGTTTTAATACAAATACTGTTTTACCTTTAATTTTAATTTTTGCTAAATCGCCTAATTTTTCCGTGGTAAAAGATTCTTCATAGTCTTTAACTAAAGCATCTACAATCTTAAAACCTATATTATGACGTGTACTGTTATATTTTTCTCCAATATTGCCTAATCCAACTACTAAAAACTTTTTCATGATCTCCTCTTGTGTTTCCTTTTTACTTTTGAATAGTTTTTCTAAAAATGAAAGAATACCCATAATATTTAAATAAGATGTAAAATTAACTCAAAAAGTTTTACTGAGTAACTACCTGAATGGATTTAAAGGTATTAACAAATATTAATTAACCTATTTTGATTTATAATCAACTAGCAATTAATACCTTTCGTCGATATTAAACAGAATAATCATAAAATGATTTATAACTTACACCTAGACCATAAATTTCATTTAGATATTCGTTTATAGTTCGGGGGGACTGTGAACATAAAAAAATAGAGTCATCTAACGGTGACTCTATTTTTTATATTGATAAAACCTATACTAAATTAAAACTTCCTTTTTCTGTATTAAACATCACAAAATTCCAAATTATCATTAGAAAACTACACTTCGGCTGAAACCTCAATTAGAATAAGTAAGTCTTAGTATCTTTGAAGTGTAAGTATAGTAACTTTTTTTGTTTACAGTCAAGGGGGCTTTGAGCAATAGGAAAGGAGTCAATGATAAAATTGATTCCTTTTTTTTATTGTTTTATTCACATATTTACGATCACTTAATACCGTTAATCTACATAAATAGAAACTTTAGATGAAATAACTGCTTATTAACCATTGTTAATTACTAAACTGCCTTTAAAACCAAGCGATTCATCGATAAAAATAAAAATCAACTGAAATCCATCATATCTTTACAGCATAGGTAATGTAATTAAGTTTTAAAAATATAATCGTTTATAGTTCGGGGGGACTGTGAACATTTAAAAGAGCCACAATTATGTGGCTCTTTTATTTTTATACTAATAGATTGTAGATAATCACAAAACTGAGTAAGACAAATCTTTCCGTTACAATGATACATTATCAAATGGCATTCAATCTTTACATGATGTGCATTCTACATTTACTTTTTGTTTTCTTGTTTTATTTTAGCATGTATATTTTAAAGGTTCAAATAACAAAAATACTTTTAAAATTATGCTTCCAATGAAAATTTAATGAGAAGAAACATTATATCTTATTTGCAGAAGGTATGATAATATTAGCTTGTCTATTTGTTTATAATTTGAAAGAAGATAGGATATATTATTTTAGTTATGATAATAACAGACCAGCAATTTTAAGGTTATTTTATGGTATGAATTAAGAGGTTATTACTTAAGGATAATAATACCTAAAAAGAATGGTTATAAATCTCACGCAAAACAGATAGACAAATACCTAATATATTCTTCACTATAAAAATTAAAAAGGAAGATATAATCAAAAGATTTATGGCTGATTTCAAAAATTATATTAGAAAATAATTTGCTATGGAAAAATTTTATAATCAGAATTACATCCTTACTTCAAGAAGACAAAACTATCGCTATATTTTATGAGGAGAAAATAACCTATGTATTTCTAAAAAGTACTCTTTTGACAATCGAGATAAAAATATTGAAGAAAGTTTGAAGAGGTGATTCTTTCTTTCAAAAAGTGTGGGTGGATTTGTTTCAAAATTAATTCAATGTCTCAAAGAAAATTCTAATGTAATTTTATTAAATATTAGAAGTAAAAGTTATAAAATCGTTATTGCTTAAAAAACAAAAAACAGGACTCCTAAAAATAGAAATCCTGTAAATCTTTATATAAAAACACGAATCTTATAAATCAAATTTAATTCCTTGTGCTAAAGGTAATTCAGTTGTATAGTTAATTGTATTTGTTTGACGACGCATATAAATTTTCCAAGCATCAGATCCTGATTCTCTACCACCACCAGTTTCTTTTTCACCTCCAAAGGCTCCACCAATTTCAGCACCAGAAGTTCCGATATTTACATTAGCAATACCACAATCAGATCCTGCGTGAGATAAGAATCGCTCCGCTTCACGTAAATTATTTGTCATAATAGCAGAAGATAATCCTTGAGCAACTCCATTTTGTAAAGCAATTGCATTTTCAACTTCTCCTGTATATTTTAATAAATATAATACTGGTGCAAACGTTTCGTGTTGAACGATGTCATAGTGGTTTCCAGCTTCTGCAATTGCAGGCTTTACATAACATCCGCTTTCGTATCCTTCTCCTTCTAAAACTCCACCTTCAACAATAATATTTCCACCTTCTTCAACAACCTTTTCTAATGCATCTTTATACATTTCAACAGCTTGTGTATCGATTAATGGACCCACGTGATTGTTTTCGTCTAATGGATTTCCAATACGTAATTGCTTATAAGCATCAACTAAAGCATTTTTTACTTTATCGTACATAGATTCGTGGACGATTAATCTACGTGTAGAAGTACAACGTTGACCAGCAGTTCCTACTGCACCGAATACAGCACCGATAACAGTCATTTTAATATCAGCATCTGGAGTTACAATAATTGCGTTGTTTCCTCCTAACTCTAATAAACTTTTACCTAAACGACCAGCAACTTCTTTCGCTACAATTTTACCCATACGAGTAGAACCTGTTGCAGATACTAAAGGAACTCTTGTATCTTTAGAAATGTACTCACCCACTTGGTAATCTCCATTTACTAAACAAGAAATTCCTTCTGGTAAATCATTTTCTTTTAATACCTCTGCAATAATATTTTGACAAGCTACACCACATAAAGGAGTTTTCTCAGATGGTTTCCAAACACAAACATCTCCACAAATCCAAGCTAAAGCTGTATTCCATGACCATACAGCAACAGGGAAATTAAATGCAGAAATAATTCCTACTACTCCTAATGGGTGATATTGTTCATACATTCTGTGACCTGGTCTTTCAGAGTGCATTGTTAAACCGTGTAATTGACGTGATAAACCAACAGCAAAATCACAGATATCAATCATTTCTTGAACCTCACCTAAACCTTCTTGGTAACTCTTTCCCATTTCATAAGAAACTAATTTACCTAAAGCTTCTTTCTTCTCTCTCAATTTTTCACCAAACTGACGTACAATTTCTCCTCTTTGTGGAGCTGGTAAAACTCTCCAAGATTTAAAAGCTTCTGTAGCCGATTTCATTACGTTTTCGTAATCTTCTTTTGTAGATGCCTTTACTTTTCCTATTAGTTTACCATCAACTGGTGAATAACTTTCAATAATTTCTCCATTTGAAAACCAGTCTAACCCTGTTGATGTTCCTTCGTTTATTTCTTTTAACCCAAGGGTTTGTAATGCTTCTTGAATACCAAAATCTGCCATTTTGTATTTACGTTTTAGTTGTTTAAATTGAAAAGTCAAATTTACAAATATTTCTAAATTAATAAATTAAACAAAACATTAGTTTTTTGTTTGAAATCAAACTTTTTATGAAAACATTTTTTTCAACACTATTTGCAGTGTCTGTATTACTTGTTAACTGTACAAATCCTATTGAACAAAAATCCGATAAACCTCAGAAAACAAACGAATTTGCTTTAGTAGTTCATGGTGGAGCTGGTACAATTTTAAAGAAAAATATGACTCCAGAAAAGGAAAAAGCTTATAAAGAAAAACTGGAAGAAGCCATTAAAGTTGGATATAATATTCTTAAAAACGGGGGAAAAAGCATCGATGCTGTAGAACAAACTATTCACATTCTAGAAAACTCTCCTCTATTTAATGCCGGAAAAGGTGCCGTTTTTACTCATGAAGAAAACAATGAACTGGACGCTTCTATTATGACTGGGAATGATTTAAATGCTGGATCTGTAGCAGGTGTTACCGATATTAAAAATCCGATTACTCTTGCCAGAAAAGTAATGGAAAACTCTGAACATGTAATGCTATCTGGAAAAGGAGCTTCAATATTCGCAAAAGAACAAGGTGTTGAAATTGTTGATCCAAAATACTTTTTTACCGAAAACCGATTTAACTCATTACAAAGAATAAAAGAAAAAATGAAGGCTGAGTTAGATCACGATGGAAAATCAGCTTTCTATGATCCTTTAATAAAAGATTCTAAATTTGGAACTGTTGGTTGTGTTGCTTTGGATAAAAATGGAAATATCACCGCAGGAACTTCAACTGGAGGAATGACAAATAAACGTTGGAATAGAATTGGAGATGCTCCTATTATTGGTTCAGGAACTTATGCAAATAATGCCACATGTGGAGTTTCTTCAACTGGTTGGGGAGAGTATTTTATCAGAGCTCAAGTTGCGCATGATATTTCTGCATTAATGGATTATAAAGGACTTTCTTTAAAAGATGCAGCGAAAGAGGTAATCCAAAATAAACTCACCAAACTTGGTGGAACAGGTGGAATTATTGCTGTTGATAAAAACGGAAATATGGTTTTTGAATTTAACACAGCTGGAATGTATCGAGCTTCAATGAACGATAAAGGAGAGGCAGAGATAAAAATATATAAAGACTAAAATGCGATATTTTATTCCGAATAAAATTTAGAACAATAAAAACTGGTCACGTGTCATTTTCCAAAGGTTTACTTTTTGTTCAAAATTTATAGATCCCGGAATAGTAACATACTCTTTAACAAACTCGAATCCTACTTTTTTTAGTGTCTTATTTGGCGCTAAATTTAACGCGTATGGCTGGCAAAATAGTGTTTCAATTTCTAAGTTTTTGAAATAAAACGGAAGTGACTTTTTAATCAAATTATTACCTAAACCTTTTTTTCGTTTTGATGTATCCCAAACATGTAAATGCATAAATGCTTCTTTTCCAAAAAGTATATTGTTTGCATTTGTATGACCAATTTGTACACCATTTTCTTCCCAGATTAATGCATAGGATTTTTTCTCTTGTATAGGAGTTGTTATTTGCTGTTCAAGAATGGAATAGAATTAATTCCTACTAGGAAGTTTACTATTATCCGCACCCATTTTCAAAAAATGTTCTTCACTTGAATTATACCAATAATCTAAAAGTAAATCAATATCTCTTGATTCAATTTCTCGTACACTTATTTCCATAGCTCACTATTTAAAATCGTTGGAAAATTAAAATAAAAACTAACATTGAAACAAATTATTTAAAAAATAATTTTATTTAAAAACTATATCTCAATCCTGAATAAACACCAATTATAAAAGGTCTGAAATTCGTTGGATTATCTGAAAATGTATTTAGTTGAGATTTGAACATTGGGTTAATATTAAATCTTGCTTTTTTATTTATATTAAATTCCACATCTAAACCTAAATTTGCACTGAAATTAAACTTGTTTAAATTATTTGCTTTACCTATTTCTCTTGAAAAATTTGCTGTACGAGTTGTAATTAAATTATCGGTTAAAAATAAAGTGCTAAATCCTGAAACTAAACTCGTTTGAAATTTACCTAACATAAATAACCTGTATTTCAGCTCTACAGGGAATTCCATGTAATTAATATCCTGTTCAATAGTTCCTTCACTGATTGTTCCGAATGATGTTATTCCTATATCCTCAAGAAAACTTTGCTCGGAATTACTTACATATAAGAAGTTATCTGATCCATTAAAACTAATGTTCTCTAAGTTATTAGTAATAGTTGTGTTTGACACGATTCCTATATTTTCTGTATGATAACTCATATTTTGAAATTGTACTCCTGATTTTATAGAAAGTTTCTCATTAATATCGAAAGTAAAACTTACTCCGTAGGAAAATGTACCCGGATTTGATATTTCATTTTCATTTAAACTGGCATCTATTGAAGATGATTGACTGAGTGATTGAGAACTTAAAATTCCTATTACTGGAGAAATGCTCCATTTGGAATCTTCTATCTTCTCTTTTTTATTATTTTTCTTTTTGTTTATCTCAGCTATAAAATCCATTTTCTCTTCTACTTTTTCATCCTTTTCAAAAATCAAAGGCTCCACAAAAATACTTTTCATAGCAATTTTTGAATTTGCCTGTAAACCCTTCAAAGAAACAGACGAAATTGATGGTTTTTTCTCTTTTTTAATTTTTCTACTAATCATTCGCTTTTCATAGGCTGATGTTACTGATTTTCCTGAATCAAACTTTAAAGGTTCTTTTTTAATTTTCCCTTCTTGAAATATTGGGGTCGATACATTCTCTTTATTTGTATTGTTAGTTTCTTCTATTTTAACCTCTTTTTCATTTAATATCTTTTCTTCAATAGGAATATTTTTTTCAAAATCATTTATATACGGATAAAGGAATAAACCGATGATTAACAAAGAAGCTACTCCACTTGAAAACCACCAAATAGGAAAAATTCTTCTTTTCTTCTTTTTAGTTAAGTTACTTTCAATATTATCCCAAACTAAAGGAGAAGGCTGTACCTCAAAATCCTTAAGTTTTTCTTGAAATAATCTTTCTATTTTTTTGTCTTCCATCATTATGCCTTTTCTAATTTTTCCCTACGATTTTCAATTGCCTTCTTTAATATTTGCTTTGCTCTTGATAGATTAGATTTTGATGTTCCAACAGAAATATGTAACATCTCTGCTATTTCTTTATGAGAAAAACTATCTAGAACATATAAATTGAACACCAATCTGTACCGGTCTGGCAATACTTGAATCATTGCTAATAAATCGTTTACTCCAATCGCACTCTCATTAAAATCAACTTCCTCTTCTTCAGATATTATTTCATCTTTCACCAAATAAAGCGCAGGTTCTTTTCTGTATTTCTGTAATGCTGTATTGATCACAATTCGTTTTAACCAACCTTCAAAAGATCCCTTCGATTTGTATTGATGAATCTTTGCAAAAGCAGTTAAAAAACTATCTTGTAATACATCTTCAGCATCATGTTGATTACGAGAATATTTTAAACTCAAAGCAAAGAGTTTACCAGCATAAAGCTGGTAAACTTGAGATTGTGCCTGGAGGTTGTTTTCCTTACACTTTTTTATGAGCTCTTGTATATTAATCTTCTTCTTCTTAATATGTTAAAACTGGTAAATCATTTTCACATATTACACCATTTGGTTGAGCTGGTGAATCACATGTTGAAATTACATCCCATTTAATATTATATTCTTTTTCTTTTTGAGTGTAAAATGCAACTTTTTCTAAAAATAAATTTACATTAATAGAATTTGGATACGCCAAATAACCTTGAGGTCCACCACACGCTTTTGATCCGTAGGCAGTAAAAGACCAATCATTAGCATCCTGACATGTTTCACTCGTTGCCATTGTATAAAGTTTGTTAAATAAATCCATCAATTCTTTAAGATCTGTTTCTTGATCTGCTCTATCATGTGTAATAACTAATTCCTTATTTGTTAGTGAAATTATTCTCCAATGATAATTTCCTGGAAAACCTTCAATATTAACTTTTATCAAAGTTTTTTCTAATTGGTAAGTTCCTTGAACATCAGAAAAAACTAATTGAGGCGTACCACTCCAATCAGATGTTCTTTCTATAAATTTTCCATCTCTGAAAAACGACACTCCGTATTTTTCATTTGGCAATGTATTCGTTCGTTTAAAAACTGTTTCTCCGTTATTGGAATACTCAAACGTCCAATTCCCCGACAAAAGGTCTTTTGGATCAAAGGTTACATCTTCATCTGTAACTGAACAAGATGAGATAGTAAATACTAGGGTTAAAATGGCTAAAACTCTTTTCATTTTCTGTACTTTTAAATATTAATATGTCATGTTATTATTCCTACCTGCAATTGATAAGTTCAACTTATTAATCGAAGAAACTTATAAATTATTAATGTTAAATTCTAATATTCCATAAAACGCGGCAACAAGATTCTTCTTTAAAAACTTAAGTTTTAAAAGACGATGAAGTCTTGTAGATTCGAATACAGACTCAGAATCTACAAGAGAAATTCGATCTGAATCTGGAAAACACCCACTATATGAAATACTAGTTTTTAAAGTATCGTTATTCGGTTCAATATTTGTTATAGAATAATTATCTGTTGTTGTGTTGTTATACACATCTTTATCAATTTTGGGCTGATCGTGATTTTTCCAAAGTAATTTTTTATTTGTTGCTTGAGAATCAAAATCTGGACAAGTATTTAATCCAGCTATTCCTCCAAATTTACACATTAAATTTCCTCCACAATTGTAAACATCTGTTTTAGAATCACTGCAACCTACAAATGAATTCACACGAATAATACGTTCTTGTTTATACGTGTCTTCATAAATTTCTGTTTTTACCGGAGCAACTGATTGTTCAAGACCAGTTTTAATCTTTTTCAACCAGAATAATTGTTCAATTGGATTATCAAACGAACTAATTACTTTTATTTCTTCACCCTTGTTACAAGAACCCAAAATAATTGTAAAACAGATAAGTTCTAATACAGTTTTCATGACTAAACTTTATGGTGTTTACAGATAAGATGTAATTTTTGTCGAAGGGTTGCGTGAAATACTATTATTTTTGTTCTTGGAAATGAAAAACTCAATTTTTAACATACAAACAGAACAAAAATTTCAAGAAGTTGTATTACAAGTTTTTAAACATCAGTTTGAGCATAATTCTGTATATAGATCTTTCTGTGATTTACTATATGTACATGCTAGTGATGTGAAGAATATTAACGAAATTCCGTTTTTACCAATTCAATTTTTCAAATCTAAAAAGGTAATTTCTTCCTTGAATGAGGTTGAAGAAGTGTTCTCGAGCTCAGGAACTACAGGAACTGTAACTAGTAAACATTATGTTACTGATATTTCTCTCTATCAGGAAAGTTATATTAAAGGATTTCAACATTTTTATGGTGATATTGATGATTATATTATACTTGCTTTACTTCCTAATTATTTAGAAAGGAAAGGTTCTTCATTGGTATATATGGTTGATGATTTAATTGAAAAATCAAATCATAAAGAAAGCGGATTTTACCTTAATAATCTGGATGAACTTGCTAAAAAGTTATCTCTATTAGACAATAGTGGTAAAAAGGTGCTCTTAATCGGTGTTTCTTTTGCTTTGCTTGATATGGTAGAACAACATTCTTTCAAGCTTAAAAACACCATTATAATGGAAACTGGAGGTATGAAAGGAAGAAGAAAAGAATTGATAAGAACTGAGCTTCATCAATTACTTTCTAATGGTTTTGGAGTTGAAAATATTCACTCTGAATATGGTATGACAGAATTATTGAGTCAAGGATATTCGAATGGAAATGGAGTTTTTGCTTGCCCGCCCTGGATGAAAATTCTAACCAGAAACACTGAAGATCCGTTATCAATTCAAACTAAAGGAAAAACTGGTGGAATTAATATTATTGATTTAGCGAACTACAACTCTTGTTCGTTTATCGCTACTCAAGACTTAGGAAAAGTACATGCTGATGATTCTTTTGAGATTATTGGGAGGTTTGATAATTCAGATATTAGGGGTTGTAACTTAATGGTATTGTAAATTTTCATAGTCTCCTTCGACTACTTTGAAAATTTATTACTTATGAATCGCATTTTTGCTATCGCTATTTTATTCTTTTCCTTCACTATTTTCTCTCAAAAAGAAAATTATAATCTTAAGAAAGGAGCTGTGGCTAATGGCTATGATGTTGTAGCTTACTTTTCAAACAAAACAGTAAAAGGAAATAAGAAGTTATCTTATTTATATGATAATGTTACTTTCCTGTTTTCAACAAAAGAAAACTTAAATACTTTCAAAGGCAATCCAACAAAATATATTCCTCAATATGGTGGATATTGTGCTTATGCGATCGGAGTAAAAGGTGTAAAGGTTGGAATAAATCCAAAGACTTTTGAAATTAGAGATGGTAAATTATACCTATTCTATAATTCTTGGGGAACCAATACATTGAAATTATGGTTAAATGAAAACCCCGAAGAACTTAAAATGAAAGCAGATAAAAATTGGTCGAGTTTAGTTAAATAAACGTTTATATAAAAAGAAAAGAATCCGTCTTGGATTCTTTTTTTATTTCTCTTGATTTTCAAAATCCTCTGTCAAATCTAATTTTCTTAGTGTAGGATTGAATATTCCTGTAGTTAAAACGGTTATTAAGGTCATTGTTCCACCAAAAACAACTGCTGTTACAGTTCCCATAAGTTTTGCTGTTAATCCACTTTCAAACGCACCTAATTCATTAGAAGAACCAACAAAAATAGAATTTACAGATGCCACTCTTCCTCTCATATGATCTGGAGTTTTTAACTGTAAAATAGTTTGTCTGATTACCATAGATACCCCATCTGTCACTCCACTGAAAAACAGAGCTAACAATGATACCCAAAATAGTTCTGATAAACCGAAAACAATAATACATACCCCGAAACCAAAAATAGCTACAAGTAATTTCATTCCAGCGTTTTTACTAACTGGTATATATGCAGTAATTAACATGGTTAAGAATGCGCCAATAGCAGGAGCCGCACTTAAAAAACCAAATCCTTCTGGTCCAACTTTTAAAATATCTTTGGCGAAAACAGGTAGCAAAGCTATTGCACCTCCAAATAAAACAGAAATCATATCTAAAGTTAAAGCACCTAATATTACTTTAGAATTTCTTACAAACTGAATACCTTCCTTTAAACTTTCAATAACTGGCTCTCCTATTTTTTTATTCATAATTGGTTTTTTCTTTATTGAAAAAAGTAACACTAAAGAAAAAATAACTATAGAAAATACTACTAATAAAGAGGAATCAACACCAAACCATCCAATAAAAAATCCTCCTGTACTAACACCTAATATTTTTGCTAATTGCCATGTAGAACTATTCCATGTTGCAGCATTTGTATATAAATTTTTTGGAACTATTAAAGCGACCAAAGAGAAAATCGTTGGACCAAAAAATGAACGTAAAATTCCACCAAAGAACACCAAAGCATATATGGAATATAACACACTATTATAATTCCAATTAGCAACAAAATCACGATTGGTTAAAAAATATAAACCTAAGCTAATAAGAGAAAATAAACCAATACAAAGCGCCAACAAATTTCGCTTTTCTTTTTGATCTACAATATGACCTGCAAATAAAGCCATGGAAACAGCAGGGATTACCTCCATTAAACCAATAATTCCAATTGCAAGTTTAGAGTTAGTTAACTCATAAACCTCATACTCTAAAATTAGAAATTGCATTGACCATCCAAAAACTAGAGCAAAACGTACTAGTAGAAAAATACTAAACTCTTTATACCTCAGGGAGGCATAAGGATCGACTTTATTCATAAGCTTAATTCAGCTTTAAATCCATTAAAATTCCGAAGGTTTCATTTACATCAGACTCCTTTACAACAATCGTCATCTCGTGTGTAGTTGAAATTACTTCTTGTACCGCAATGTTTGCCCAAGCAAACTGCTTTAAAATAAAATAATAAATACCTGATTGCTCTAAGTTCTCTTTAGGTAATTTTATAGTTATTGAAGCTAAATCTGTTACGTTATTTATTAAAATTTCTTTCTCGAAAATTTCAGTAATAAACGGTTGTAAAATAACACTAGCAACAATATTTGTTTCAAATATTCCTTGAGAAATTGTTAAAAACAAATCGTTATTCTCAGAAGCTTTATCTAAGATTTTTGCGATTCTTTTAAATAGAGTAGGAGTGTTTTTAAAAGTGAAATCACACAAGTCTGAACGAACGATAACGTCGCCTAAATTTAGTGCTAATTTCTTGATGTTTTTTCTAATGCGAAGTTCGTTCACAGGAGACAATCGGTTGATTGCCATCATTACGGCACCTACCTTAACTTCTTTTTTTAATTGTTGTGCTACCTCAGGTAAAATAACCCTAGCTAAAGATGAAACATTGATAAGTTTTTCGTTAAGAGCTTCTTCAATGAAAGGGGTTTTTCTGATAGTAATTTCAACAGCTTCTTGAATCGTTTTCATTTGGTTGTTTAAAAATATACTATTTGTTGTAAAAATATAAAATGTTGTTAATTTTTATTTAACTTTTATTAAAAAATTTAATAACCTTAATATGTTGCCAGTATTTCATTTTAACTTACATTTGCCCCGAGTTTTATAAAATTTAAAACTTATGGGCGTTAGAGGTCGTTTGAGTTTCACTTAAAGTATTATTTAGAAGGGTTTTTATACTTTTAACGATGGAATTTAGTCTAACATGTTAGTTAATTTCTCGAACACATCTTTCGCCTCTTTTTTTCCGTATAAAATAGAGTACACTGCATCTATTATTGGTGTTTTTGCATCATTTTCTTTATTAATTTTATACGCACTTTTAGTTGCGTAATATCCCTCAGCAATCATGTTCATTTCTAATATTGCAGATTTTACTGTATAACCTTTTCCAATCATGTTACCAAACATTCTATTTCTACTAAAAATAGAATATCCTGTTACCAGCAAATCACCTAAATACACGGAGTTATTAATGTTACGTTTCATTTTATGAACCTTCTTAATGTAACGTTTCATCTCACGAATTGCGTTGCTCATTAATACAGACTGAAAATTATCTCCATAACCCAAACCATGTGCAATTCCGGCTGCTATAGCATAAATATTTTTTAACATGGCTGCGTATTCAGTTCCAAAAATATCATCAGATACTTTTGTTTTAATGTATCTTCCCTTAATGTACTCACTTAACTCTTTTGCTTTTTCTTGATCTTGACAAGCCACGGTTAAATACGATAAACGTTCCATTGCAACTTCTTCTGCATGACATGGACCCGCAATAACTCCAATATTCTCATAAGAAATATTGTAATGTTGATGAAAATGTTCTCCTACAATTAAACCAGATTCAGGAACAATACCCTTAATCGCTGAAAAGAGAATTTTATTGTCTAAACTTACAGTAAGTTTATCTAACTCAGAATTTAAAAAAGCTGAAGGAATAGCAAAAATTAATACGTCGTAATTCTTTACTATTTCATTTATATCACTTGAAAGCTCTAATTGTTCAGGATGCAGTTCTGCTGAACTTAAATAATTCGGATTGTGTTTGTTTCTTTTTATATGCTCAATTGCATAAATACTTCGCATGTACCAACCTACAGTATCACAGTTTTCACAAAGCATTTTTACAATTGCCGTTGCCCAACTTCCACCACCAATAACTGCTATTTTTTTAAATTTATTCATTCTTGTTGTTTGTTTGCATAATGCTAAATTAATAAATCTATAAGTCTAGTATGAAATACTTCGTATTATTTATATTTGATTTCGTAAAAATATCTTATGAACGTACAAATAATTAATAAATCTAAACATCAAACTCCGGCGTATGAAACTGAAGGCTCGGCTGGAATGGATTTAAGAGCAAACATAGAGGAAGCCATTGTTTTAAAACCTCTTGAAAGAGTTATTGTTAAAACAGGATTATTTATTGGTTTACCAAATGGATATGAAGCACAAGTTAGACCAAGAAGTGGTTTGGCTGCTAAAAAAGGAATTACAGTTTTAAATGCTCCAGGAACAGTTGATGCAGATTACAGAGGTGAAATAGGAGTGATTTTAGTGAATCTTTCTAACGAAGATTTTACCATTAATGACGGTGAAAGAATTGCACAATTAGTTATTGCAAAACACGAACGTGTGAACTGGCAAGAAGTTTCAGAATTAAATGAAACTGAAAGAGGTGCTGGTGGATTTGGAAGTACCGGAGTTTAACCCAACTTTTTATACAGCTGACTCATCTTTCTATATGTATCATGTAATAAATCAAAAGGTAAAAAACAATGTGAATGGTATTGGTATCCTAATTTTTTATAAAAGTTAAACGCTTGTGGTTTTTCATCCATAGCATCTAACCATATCAACTCATATTGTTTTTTTATGGCTTTATTTTCTAACCAAGTTAATAACGCTTTTCCTATTCCGTTTCCTTGGGTTTTAGCATGTAAATACACTCTGTGAAGTTTCACTGATTTTAAATTCTCTTTTGAATTTGGAAAAGGTTCATTCCAAAGAATTCTAAAATTGCCAATCCGCTCCCCATTGAAAACTACAAAATAATACTCAGCATTTTCCTGAGCTAACTCCTCCTTAATATTTTCTTTAGAATATTGTGAATGCACATACCAATTACCACCATCTTCCCAGAAATAATCGTAAGCCAAAGAATAAACTTCTTTCATTAATTGAAAAAGTTCATTACTTGTTGAATTTGTAATAGGTTCTAAACTAATATTTTCGTTGATTTGAATTTTCATAAATCATATCTATTACGCGGTAAGCTTATTTTTTTACTTTTAAAACATTTAGTTACTCATACCTTTAGTCTAATTAACATAAGAAAAAAAGCAATTGATTAATTCAATTGCTTTATAATTTATGAGTGTTTGAAAATCAAATTATTCTTGATTTTCAATGGCGTCTTTAATTTTAGTTTCCAATTCTTCCATTAATTCAGGATTATCCTTAATTAGACCTTTAACAGCGTCTCTACCTTGACCTAATTTAGTGTCTCCATAGCTAAACCAAGATCCACTTTTCTTAACAATACCTAACTCAACTCCGATATCTAAAATCTCTCCAACTTTAGAAACTCCAGCTCCATACATAATATCGAACTCTGCAGTTTGGAAAGGTGGAGCCACTTTGTTTTTAACTACTTTTACTTTCGTACTGTTACCAATAACACGATCGCCATCTTTAATTTGAGTTCTTCTACGAATATCTAAACGAACAGAAGCATAAAACTTTAATGCATTACCACCAGTAGTTGTTTCAGGATTTCCGAACATTACACCAATTTTTTCACGTAACTGGTTAATGAAAATTACTGTACAATTTGTTTTACTAATTGTAGCCGTTAATTTACGCAATGCTTGAGACATTAAACGTGCATGTAATCCCATTTTAGAATCTCCCATTTCTCCTTCAATCTCAGATTTTGGAGTTAATGCTGCAACAGAATCGACAACTACAATATCAATCGCCCCTGAACGAATTAAGTTGTCTGCAATTTCTAATGCTTGCTCTCCATGATCTGGTTGAGAAATAATTAAATTATCTACATCAATTCCTAAGCTTTCTGCATAAAAACGATCAAAAGCGTGCTCGGCATCAATAAAAGCTGCAATTCCACCTGCTTTTTGAGCTTCTGCAATTGCATGTAAAGTTAATGTTGTCTTACCAGAAGATTCTGGTCCGTATATTTCAATGATTCTTCCTCTTGGGTACCCTCCAACTCCTAAGGCCAAATCTAATCCTAAAGATCCTGAAGAAATAGCATCTACATCATCAATCACTTTATCACCCAACTTCATTACTGTTCCTTTCCCGTAAGACTTATCTAATTTATCTAGAGTAAGTTGAAGCGCCTTTAATTTCGCTTCTTTTTCTTTATCTGCTGCCATAAGTTATGCTAAAAATTTATCAAAATAAGAACCGCTAAGTTATGAAAAATGTATAGGATTTATTGTACAAATATTTCAAAATGAAAAGAAGTAATTAACAATTTTAGTTCCTTCTGAATATAAAATTTAACTTTTAAATATAATTTCTCATCATACATAAATACGAAACGTTTAATAGGTAATTATTAAACTCTTATCTTATATAGTTGACCTTTATTTAATGTACATAAAATAACGGGTTTATTATATATATTTAAAATTTACAAATAATTATAAAAATATATCCTTCGTTCTGGACAATAATTTTTTGCTAGTTTTTTATACCAAGGATTTGATATATATTCGTTCGCTTTAGTTTTTACTGGCTATTATTCCAAAAGATAAAGATCGAAAAGGTTTATTTAATAGAAGAAAAATGCCTTCTAACAAGTAATGTTACAAAGTAATTTATGAGTACAACTATTCTCAAACAGGTAATTTTTCTTTATTAAGAAAGTAGTTATATACTTGTGCAATAATTTAGTAAAAAATATTCCTTTACATCGTAATGAAAGAACATCGACATTTTATTATTCATAAACCTTTTGGTTTCCTTTCTCAGTTTATTAACAATCAAACTAAGAGAATGAAAAAAATGTTAGGAGAGTTGCATGATTTTCCTGAAGGAACCATGGCTATTGGAAGATTAGACGTAAAATCGGAAGGTTTATTATTGTTAACAACCGATGGAAAAGTTAGTGATTACATTACTACGAGAGGTAAAGTAGAAAAAGAATATTACGTACAAGTTGATGGCACTATAAACTCCACTGAAATTGAACAACTTCAAAAAGGAGTAAAAATTGGAATTAAAGGTGAAAAATACCTAACAAAACCTTGCAAAGTAAAACCTATTGGAACGCCTAATTTACCTGAACGAACAATGAGAATAAGAGATGATCGTCACGGACCAACATCTTGGATTTCAATAACATTAAAGGAAGGAAAATACCGACAAGTTCGTAAAATGACTTCAGCAGTTGGTTTCCCAACATTACGTTTAGTTCGTGTAAGAATTGGAAATATTTTATTAAATGATTTAAAATCTGGTGGAGTAGTGGAAGTTGAAAATTTAATGGAAATGGTTAAGTAATTACTCTCTAATCATATATATATGTGGAATTCCGTCCTCAATATAATCTTCGCCAACTTTTTGA
Source organism: Tenacibaculum sp. SZ-18 (assembly GCF_002813915.1). Taxonomy (NCBI): domain Bacteria; kingdom Pseudomonadati; phylum Bacteroidota; class Flavobacteriia; order Flavobacteriales; family Flavobacteriaceae; genus Tenacibaculum; species Tenacibaculum sp. SZ-18. Next base: position 3,651,635 of record NZ_CP019335.1, read on the forward strand.
AAACCATGTGACTCGTAGAACTTTCTTAAATAGGTTTGTGCGCCAATTTTAATCGTTTTTGTTGAAAACTCTTTATAAACTGTATCAATTGAAAAACTGATCAAATCATGTCCATAACCATATTTTCGTTCTCCTTGTTTTACAATTACTCTGCCAATACTAGCAAATTTGTAATAATCAGCAGGCTTGAATAAGCGTGTGTATGCAATTAATTGATTGTTTTTAAAACCTAAAACATGAAGAGCTTTTTGATCATTACCATCAATATCTTGATATACACAATCTTGCTCAACAACAAATACTTCAGAACGTAATTGCAAAACTGCATACAATTCTGAAGTAGTTAGTTGATCAAAGGATTTAACTGTAAATTCCATGTGTTATGAACAAGCAATTTTAGAAACTCTATTTTGGTGACGACCTCCTTCAAATTCTGTTGAAAGGAAAATCTTTACAAATCCTATTGCTTGTTGTAAAGAAACAAAGCGCGCAGGAATCGTTAAAATATTTGCATTATTATGTTGTCTTGATAAAGCAACTAATTCATTATTCCAACATAAAGCAGCTCTAATTCCTTGATGTTTATTAGCTGTCATCTGAGCTCCATTACCGCTTCCACATAAAATAATACCTAAAGAAGCTTTTCCTGATTCTACTGAGTCAGCTGTTGGATGAATTGTATCTGGATAATCCATACTATCAGAATTATCCGTTCCAAAATTGATTACTTCATGACCTAACTCTTGTAAAATATTAATGATTTCGAACTTGTAATCAGTTCCAGCGTGATCATTTCCTATCGCAATTGTCATAATGTGTTGATTTGTGTTGTATTATTGGTCACAAAAATACAGTTATTAACGGTTATCAACAGTAATTAACAATTGTTTTTTTGAAAAGTAACGTAATTAACTACAGACAAAACTATTAACCTATATTTCCAAATTGTTAAGAACTAATCATAAGATTCTAAAAAGAATATTTGTGATTTTTGATTTTTTTTCCAATACAGCGGAGTGGGTGAATTATGCAACTTTTTTTTTTAGTTTTTAACGAACATTTATCAACATAAAATTTACAATTTATTTACAGTGAACTTAAAATTAACTTTCAATAATAATACGTGAACTATTATTAATAAAAATTGTTAATAACCTCATCTTATAGTTGATTTTCAATACATATTTATAAGGATAAATTGTTTATTATTTTTGATAAGTCAATAATCAAAATTTGAAAACAAAAAACAATTCCACAAATTAACACACTATTATAACAAACATATCTTTTTTAAAATTTTAAAGACAAAAAGATATAATAATATAGTCTGTTGATAAGTGTAAAAAGTGTGAGAATTTAAAGTTTGGTATTAAGCAAGTTTCTTTCCTTTTTTAAGTAGGTAAACGGTATCCTGTTTTGTCTTCAATTTTTTTGAAGGCTCCTTTTTGTTGAGCGTGGTGTTAATACTTACGGCAGTAATCACTATTCCTGCTAGAAATATGAATAAGAAAAAGCTGATTATTTTGCGTAAGTTTTTCAAAGTAAAGTAATTGTTTCTATAGTATAGACGATAAAATTTAAGAGACGTTACATTTTTCTTAAGTTTTTTTTAAGAAATACTGGTCTATTTATTTCTTCGTACTTTGGTTTCTGCAAAACAAACAAGTTTTTTATGCCTAGAAAAAAGAAAATACATAAGAAAAAAGGAAAGGTAATTAAAGATCTTACCCGTAAGATTTTTAAAGTACTTAATGAAGATTCAAATAAAGGCTTCACTTACAAACAAATAGCAGAAAGATATGGAATTAATAACACTGAGGGGAAAAATCAAATAATTAAAAAGTTAGGGGAGTTAACTGCAAGTGATAAAATTGTTCAAGTTGAAAAAGGAAAATATAAAATCAATGAAGAGCGAAAATATTATATCGGAACGATGGATTTGACTAGTAATGGAAACGGTTATTTCATTTGTGAAGATTTTGAAGAGGACATTTTTGTTCCTTCTGTTAACTTAAATAAAGCATTACAAAACGATTTAGTTCGAGTATATGTTTATAACAAAAGAAAATCGAATAAATTAGAAGCTGACGTTGTTGAAGTTTTAGAAAGAGCCAAACAAGAATTCGTAGGAACTTTACAAATGAGTAAGAATTTTGGTTTTGTAATTCCAGACAATTCAAAAATGTATGCGGATATTTTTATTTCACGTGGAAAAATAAATGGTGCGAATGATGGTGATAAGGTAGTAGCAAAAATTACTGATTGGCCAGATAATTCAAAAAATCCATTCGGTAAAATTACAGAAACGTTAGGAAGACCTGGTGATCACGATACTGAGATTCATTCTATTCTTTTAGAGTATGGTTTGCCATACGAATTTCCTAGTGAGGTGGAAAAAGAAGCAGAGAAATTACCAATAGAAATTACTGATGAAGAAATTAGTAAACGTAGAGATATGAGATCAGATTTAACGTTCACTATTGATCCAATTACGGCAAAAGATTTTGATGATGCATTGTCATTTAAGGTTTTAGAAAATGGTAATTATGAAATAGGAATTCATATTGCTGATGTTTCTCATTATGTAAAGCCTAACACTATTTTAGATGACGAAGCTTATGATAGAGCCACTTCAGTATATCTCGTAGATCGAGTAGTTCCAATGCTTCCAGAAATGTTATCAAACGGAGTTTGTTCGTTACGTCCGAATGAGGAAAAATTAACGTTTTCAGCGGTTTTTGAAATGGATGAGAGAGCAAACATTTTGAATGAGTGGTTTGGAAGAACTGTTACCTATTCGGATAAACGATTTGCATATGAAGAAGCACAGGTGATTATTGAAACAAAGCAAAATAGAATTCCAAGTGAAGTGTCGTTATCTGGAGAGGAATATGAAGTTTCGGACGATATTGTTCAAGCAGTGTTGAAAATGGACGAGCTTGCCAAGAAAATGCGCAAGAAACGTATGAAATCTGGAGCTATTTCTTTTGACAAAGTAGAAGTTCGTTTTAATTTAGATGAACAAGCAAATCCAATTGGAGTTTATTTTAAAGAATCAAAAGATGCTAATAAGTTGATTGAAGAATTCATGTTATTAGCAAATAAGAGAGTTGCACAATGTATAGGAAAAGGCAAAGGAGGAAAGGCTACAAATAAAACATTTATTTATCGTGTGCATGATGAACCCGACGTTGAAAAGTTGGCTGCTCTTCAAAATATAATTAGCAAGTTCGGATATAAGATTGATACACAGACCCGTGAAACAACTTCTGAATCCTTAAACAAGTTATTGAAAGATGTTCATGGTAAGGGTGAAGCCAATATGGTAGAAACCTTGGCCATCCGATCAATGAGTAAAGCAGAATATACTACACAAAATATCGGTCACTATGGTTTAGCATTTGATTATTATAGTCATTTTACTTCACCAATTCGTCGTTATCCTGATGTTATGACTCACAGGTTATTACAACATTATTTGGATGGTGGTTCCTCGCCTAAATTAGAATCTTATGAAGAGCGTTGTAAACATTCTTCTAAAATGGAAGAGTTAGCAGCAAAGGCTGAAAGAGATTCAATTAAATATATGCAGGTGAAGTTTATGCAAGATCATAAGGATGAAGAGTTTGAAGGAGTCGTTTCGGGTGTAACAGAATGGGGTATTTATGTAGAAATTTTATCGAATAAATGTGAAGGTATGGTTCGTATTCGAGATATTAAAGATGACTACTATATTTTTGATGAGAAACAGTATGCTGTTATTGGTCAGGCAACAAATGCTATTATTCAATTAGGTGATTACGTCAAGGTTAAAGTAAAGCATACAGACTTAGAACGTAAGCATTTAGATTTTGATTTGATTGAACACAATGGATAATTTTAACATAACTGAAATACTTTATGAAGTATTTTATAGTTTATATTAAGATAAAATGGTCACCTAAAATGAAACGATTACTATACATTTCAATCCTATTACTTCCTTTTTTATGCTCAGCACAAAGAACTGTTAGAACTATAAAGGATTTTAAAAATTTGAAAGTTTATAATGGTATTGATATTGAATTAATTCAATCAGATAAACAAGAGCTTATTATAACAGGAGAAAAGGCGGAGAAAGTTAAAGTCAAGGAAAACGGAAAAACTTTAAAAATAATGCTGCGTTTACCAGAAACGACTGCAGATGGTAAAGTGAAGGTAGTTTTATATTTTAATAAAGATATTGTTGTTATTGACGCTAATGAAGGTGTTACGTTAACAAGTAGGAGTATAAAACAAGGTTATATAGAGGTAAAAGCTCAAGAAGGAGCTTTTGTAAATATGGTAATTGAAACAAAGTATCTATTGGTGAAAGGATCATCAGGAGGAGTTGTAAAGTTAACAGGGACCACTAAAAATGAAGATGTTAAGTTAGATCTAGGAGCGACCTACCATGGTTATAAGTTGGTGACTAAAAATGTTACTAATGTTAAAGCTGGATCGGGTTCAAAAGCAGAGATTTTGGCAGGTGATAGTTTAAAAGCCAAAGTTAGTTTTGGAGGTACTATTTTATATAAAGGTAAACCTGAGTTTTTTAGTGAAAAAAAGGTAATTGGTGGAACAATTGAAGAGCGAAATTAAAGTTTTTTCTATCTTTGTAATTCAAAATTTTAAAATATGAAAGCGTTAGCAATATTTTTAGGTATAGTAGGACCATGGCAGATTGCCATTATTGTTGTACTAGTAGTTTTACTTTTTGGAGGAAAGAAAATTCCAGAATTAATGAAAGGATTAGGAACTGGAATTAAAGAATTTAAAGACGCTACAAAAAAAGAAGAAAATACAGATAATAATAAAGAATAAAAAACCGAGTTAATTAACTCGGTTTTTTTTATTAACTAAATTCGATTTAGGCATCTTTATCTTTATTCTTATCTCTTGTCTTTTTCATTGCTTCTCCAATTTGGTTACTCGCTGCGAAACTAGCTACCATATCATTCAACATATTACTACCGGCTTGAGGAGAATTAGGTAGTAAGATTAAATTACTATTGGTTTCTTCACCAATTGACTGTAAGGTATCATAGTGTTGAGTAACAACAATTAAGGCAGAAGCCTCTTGACTGTTGATTCCAACTTTATTTAAAACTTCTACTGATTCTTCTAAACCACGAGCAATTTCACGTCTTTGATCAGCGATACCTTGACCTTGTAATCTTTTACTTTCTGCTTCAGCTTTTGCCTTTTCAACAATTAAAATACGTTGTGCATCTCCTTCGTATTGAGCAGCAATTTTTTCACGTTCTGCGGCATTAATTCTGTTCATAGCTTCTTTTACCTGTGAATCTGGATCAATGTCAGTTACAAGCGTTTTAATGATGTCATAACCGTATTCCATCATTGCATCATTTAATTCAGCTTTTACAGCAATTGCGATGTCGTCTTTCTTAACGAATACATCGTCTAATTTCATTTTTGGTACTTCGGCACGAACTACATCGAATACATAACTTGTAATTTGATCATGCGGATAGTCTAATTTATAAAATGCTTCATACACTTTGTCTCTTATTACTTTATATTGAACAGAAACCTTTAAACGTACAAATACGTCATCTAATGTTTTTGTTTCTACAATTACATCTAACTGTTGAATTTTTAAACTTAATTTACCTGCAATTCTATCTACTAAAGGAATTTTTAATTGCAGTCCAGAATGACGAATACTGTGAAAACGTCCGAAACGTTCTATTACAGCGGCTGTTTGTTGTTTTACAATAAAGAAAGCTGAGATCAAAAGAATAACTCCAATGAAAATAGCTATTGATGAGAATAATGGCATAGTTTAATTTTTTTAAAGTTGAATTGTATATAAATATACTTTAATAGTTAGTTATATGACGCAATTTTTTTGATTTGTTACAAATAGTGCTAATTTTACTTAAACTAAATCTATCATATGGAACTTATACAAAAGCATGCAACTGAAATTTTATTACTCCTTTTTTTAATCGTTACTTTTCTACAGTCAGGAATAGATAAGGTGACTGATTGGGGAGGGAACTTATCCTTTATAAAAGATCATTTTAAAAATTCACCTTTAAAGAATTTTGTGTCGCCATTATTAGCTATAATTTTAATTTTAGAATTAATGGCAGGTGCATTGATGTTTGTTGGAGTTTTTCAATTAGCAACAACAGGACAAACTAATCTTGCATTACTTGGTGTAGAATTATCTGCTTTAAGTTTGATATTTTTATTAGTCGGTCAGAGATTAGCAAAAGATTATGCAGGAGCGATGACTTTGGCAGTTTATTTTATGATTGCCATATTTGGAGTATTTTTATTAAATAAATAAAAATTATAGCAAATTATATTATTATCAATTTTAATAATTAATACACCCTTTAAAATTTACGTTTTAAAGGGTTTTTATTTTTTAGTAAGGTATTTCTCTTATTAATCTTTTATCCTACTTTAAATATTATTAAGAACTCTTTTTTAATAAATATATAGCTGATGAGTATTGTTTTGTTTTACGTGCAGAGAAATTTGATTTTAAACCAGTTATAAATGCGTTAATAGGATTCATTTTTCCAGTTTTATATTTTTCAGATAGTAATGAAACATAATAGGAATCAAATTTCATCGGAAGTGTTTTGATGAGTTTGAAATCATAATGACTGAATATTTTTTCAATACTCGTTTTAGAGAAATGCCAAATATGACGTGGAACATCAAAAGCTGCCCAGTGATTTTGATAGTAGTCGGCATCGTAACTTTTATGATTAGGCACTGCAATTATTAAAGTTCCATTTTTATGAAGTAGTGATTTTAATTTAGTAATGTACTGATCTAAATCTGGAACATGTTCTAAAACATGCCAAAGAGTAATGATGTCAAACTTCTCTTCTGCATCTACTAAATCGTTAATATCTTTTTTTATAACTAATTTTTTAGTTAAAGATATTTCTCTTGCTTTTTGGTTGGGTTCGATACCAACTGTTGTCCATCCATTAGTTTTACAAACTGATAAAAAATCTCCAGTTCCGCATCCAACGTCTAAAATTGTTTTATTCGTTTCTGTTAAAGAATTGACTAATTTAAGTTTCTTTTTGAGGGTGAAATTCCTTACTAATTGGTATACTTTGTCAATCATTGATTTTTTTGAATCTGTATGAGATATATACTCATCGAAGTCATAATACTTTTCTAAGTTTTGTGGAATAGGTTGAGTTATTAGTAAATCGAATTTATCATTTCTTACGAGCTTAAATTCCTCTCCTGTTAACGAAAAGTCTTTGGTTGAAATATAATATTCTGAATTTTGTATGAAGTTGTCTTGAGAAATCAATTATGATAATTTATGTTCCACATGGAACAATTAATAAATTTTAGAAATAATGTTCCTCGTGGAACATAAATTAAGTTGCGTGTGAAAATAAAAAAAACGTTCCACATGGAACGTTTTTTTTATTTGTTTTTATCTACCCATGTAAACGAGTAAAACGGAAACATCACTTGGTGAGACTCCACTTATTCGACTTGCTTGTGAAATACTTGTTGGTTTAATTTTTGTTAGTTTTTCGCGAGCCTCATATGATAATGATTTAACTTTTGTATAATCGAAGTTAGAAGGAATAGGAACGTTTTCTAAACGATTTAATTTATCAGCGTTACTCTTTTCTTTTTCTATATAGCCAGAATATTTTAAATGAATTTCTACTTGTTCGATTATTTCAGAATCTATATTGTTAGAGTGAATGAAATAATTTAATTTTTCAATTGAGAGTAAATCATTAAATACTAATTGAGGTCTAGCTGCAATCTTGTAAAGTTTCATAGATTGGTTGATTTGTGTAAGATTTTTACTAGTTAGTATTGGGTTTATTTCTTCCTTCGTTACACTTAAGTTTTTAATAAAGTTTATAAGTAATTCCGTTTTTTCTTTCTTAGCTTCTACTCTATCCATTCTTTCTTTAGAAGCTAAACCAAGTTTGAATGATTTTGGAGTTAGACGTAAATCGGCATTATCCTGTCTTAATAGTGTTCTGTATTCAGCACGCGATGTAAACATTCTATATGGTTCTTCAGTTCCTTTTGTTATTAGGTCGTCTATTAAAACTCCAATATATGCTTCACTTCTTTTTAATATAAAAGGTTTTTTACCTTGAGTTTTTAAGGCTGTATTTATTCCTGCCATTAAACCTTGTGCAGCTGCTTCTTCGTAACCAGTGGTTCCATTTATTTGTCCAGCGAAGAATAAATTTTCAACAAGTTTTGTTTCTAGTGAGTGAGTTAATTGAGTAGGCGGAAAATAATCATATTCGATAGCGTATCCGTATCTAAAGAATTTTACATTTTCAAATCCTGGTATAGATTGGATTGCTTTATCTTGAATATCTTCAGGTAGTGAAGTCGAGAATCCATTTACATAAATTTCTACTGTATTCCATCCTTCTGGTTCAACGAATATTTGGTGTCTGTCTTTTTCCGCGAAACGATTTATTTTGTCTTCTACAGAAGGACAGTATCTAGGTCCGGTTGATTTTATTCGTCCATTGAACATTGGTGAACGATCGAAACCTTCTCTTAATAAATCGTGTGTTGTTTGATTTGTATAAGTAAGGTAGCATGAACGTTGTTCGGTTAATGATTTTGTTATTGGTAAATAAGAGAATTTTTCTGGGTTATCATCTCCAGGTTGTTCTGTCATTTTTGAATAGTCTAATGATCTTCCATCAACTCTTGGAGGAGTTCCTGTTTTCATTCTTCCTGATTCAAATCCTTTTTCAATTAAGTCTTCTGTTATACCAGTTGAAGCACCTTCTCCCGCTCTACCACCTCCGAAAGTTTTCTCACCAATATGGATTAAACCATTAAAAAATGTACCAGCTGTAACGATTACTGTTTTAGCGTTTATAGATAATCCGAGATTCGTTTTTACACCAATAATCTTGTTTTCGTCGAATATCAGTCCATTAACAGAATCTTGATAGAAGTCTAAATTTTCTGTTTGTTCTAACATGTTTCGCCAACATTCTGCGAATTGCATTCTATCGGATTGTGCTCTTGGACTCCACATGGCAGGTCCTTTTGATTTGTTGAGCATTTTAAATTGGATAGCTGTTTTATCTGTGACGATTCCGCTGTATCCACCTAAAGCATCGATTTCTCGAATGATCTGACCTTTTGCAATTCCTCCCATAGCAGGGTTACAGCTCATTTGAGCAATGTTCTGTAAATTCATTGTAATTAATAAAGTTTTTGCGCCCATATTTGCGCTGGCTGCTGCTGCTTCACTTCCAGCATGTCCTCCTCCTACTACGATAACATCATACGTTGTTGTGAATAAACTCATTGTTGTAATTACTAGATTTTATAAAATAAAAAAAACCGTTCCACGTGGAACGGTTACAAATTTACGGTTTTTAAACAACTATTTTCTTTGTCTCGCATTAATTGTTTTTCTTCATCAGTCTTGTCTTTGTATCCCATGTAATGTAAAATACCATGAATGATTACCCGATGTAATTCCTCATTAAAAGTAACATTAAATGTTTTAGCATTTTCTTCTACTCGAGGTATTGATATAAATATATCTCCACTTAATAATTTACTAATCGTGTAATCGAAACTTATAATATCTGTTAAGGTGTCGTGTTGTAGAAATTCTACGTTTATTTTATGTAGGTATTCATCATCACAGAATATATAGTTGATTTCCCCTACTTCGAAGTTTTCATTTTCTGCACAGTTTATAATCCATTTCTTAATTTCAGTTTCGTCGTCTAAATTGAAATCAGTTTCGTAGTTAAAAGCTATCATTTAATTGTATTTGTTTGGAATATGAACTCTTTTATTTTTTTAGAATATCCTATATATCTGAACGAATTTTTTAAAAAACAACTTGACTCGTGTTTAATATTTTGTATTCCTTCTAGTGTGTCAATGTATTTTTTTTTATTTATTTCTTTATAAATAGTTTCTGAAGTATCCTCTTGATTAATATTTCCATTTGAATCTATAGTTATTTCGAAATACCTTTCTGGTGTATTTAAAAATGAGATATCGAAATACTCTGAAGGATTAGGTCCGAATCTACTAGGAAGATTCACTTTTTTTGTTGCATATGAAATTGATTTTGCCATCTCATGAATTGTTGATGATGCCACCACCAATCGTTATAATATCCATAATTGATATCAACGTAATCAACCCTGATTCGAACGTTATTCGAATTAGTTTTATTTACCGTAATTGTAGGGTGGAATTTATTTTTTCCTGCATTTTTAAGAAAGTCTACCATTCCTTTAAAATGTGCGTTTTTCAAAATTTTTGAATTTAACTTTGAGTTTAAAGAAATAGTATTGAGTTGCTTATTTTGTGAAACATTAAAAATTTTGATTGCTCCAGATTTTTTATCCAGTGAAAGAAAATATAGATGATTATTATTATAATATGAGATTGATTTTTTATATCGCTTGTCACCATTATTATTTTCGAATGTCAAAATTTTACTAGGTATAATTTTATTATTATTTAAAGAAATAGTCAGAACTGAACATTGGTTTTTATTGGAATCGTCTTTCGTAAAGATAATTTTATTATTATCCAAATATGCTTTTAATTCAGATGTAGATCCATTAGTAACAAACTCGTCTGTTTTAATAGTATTTATAATTGATCCTTTAAAGAATTTTTTTACAGGGTCTTTTTTGTTAAAATATATATATTTACTCACTGCTTCTTTATCAATTCCATTAAAGGATTTAGTTTGTAACGTATCTTTTATTTTGTATATAAGTACTGATCTATCCTTGGTTCTAAATGAACCTTCAAGACCTGTGTTTGAAATAGTAGTGTTTTCGGATATATTTTTATTATTTAAATCGTAGACAATCTTTTTTAAATATCTCTTGCTATATTGTTCATAAGAGAATAACACAATTAAATGAGACTCAGTTGTGTGAAATGATGTAATGCCTAAGTTATTGAAATGGGAAAAGCTTTCTAATTTCTTCACTGAATTTCCATCATATAAAAACCCTAGAGTTTCTTTTGTTTTAGTTTTTTTATTTTTAGTAAAAATCAAATGAAATGAAGTGTTGTCGAATAAATCCCCAGAAAAGGTATTCTCTACTTTATAGTGTTTGTCTAATTTTATTGATTGAGTAATTATTTCATTAGCAAATATATTTGTACTTATAAATATAAGGACAACCAAAACCGTGTTTTTTAGCATTTTTTAATTTAATTTATTGATTTTTATTAAAGTATTCTTGAACTTTCTTTTTGTAGTTTTTTCGCAAAGGTAGTGATTGTCGGTTTAGAATTTCTGTTTGATTGTAAAACTGTTTTTTAAATTGAAGCTCTTTTATCTTATTCCTGTTATATTCTATTATATTGGTGTTTGATTTACGCTTCTTTTCTTTACCCTGCTCAAAGGTAGCTTTATCGAGTTTTAGTAATTCGTAGTTTAATTTCTGCATTCTTTGTAATGTGTTTTGATTAAAACCACGCTCTAAAATTTGATTTTCTAATTGCTCCATTTCCTTTAAAGCTTTCTTAGCCTTACCATCTTTTAATCCTCCTTCTTTAATTGCGTTCTCTAATTCTTGACGAAGTTTTGATTGCTCCTTATAAATCTGATATAAGTCTCCATCTAAATCTTCGTTTGGATTACCTTCTCCTTTTTGTCCCTGTTGTCCTTCTTTTTGACCCTTTTTTCCATCTTTCCCTTTATCGGGTTTGCCTTGTTGACCTTTCTTTTGCATACCTTTCTTCATCTGTTCTGATAATCCTTTTTGTTTTTGGATGATATCAGGTAAACTAAATGATTCACCTTTTTTACCCTTTCCAGATCCACTTCCAGGTTTAGGATTTTGCATTGCATCTAAAGTATTACTTAGCATATTTACCAATTCATTTGTTGCTGTCATAACATAACGTTGGTTAGATGTTCCTCTTCTAAATCTACTTTCTGAAAAATTTTCTAGGCTTAAGTCTAAGTTGTAATGTGCCGTTGCTAAGTGTTCTTGAATAGCAGAACTTATCTCTGGAACGCGCATTGATAAAACATATAAACTATCATCGATATGTTCAAAATAGGTTTTAAGTTGGTTTTGTTTTCTAATTTTCTCACCAAATTCAGGGTGCGATGAACTAGATTTTAAGTACCAATCCATTAAATTTTCCTGATCAAATGAAAACGTAATTAAATTTTCAACAACGCTTCTTAAATCTTCCATATTCTCTTCTTGCATCGCACTACTCATCATTTGCATAGATTGTTGCATTTTTTTACTCATCTGCTGCATTTTTTGAGATGCTTTCTTCTGATTCTTTTTCGCGTTGTTGTTATCCTTTTTTTCTAGGTTTTCTTCTGCTTTTTGTAATTCCTCTTTAGTTTCCTTTTGTAATTCCTCAGTTTTAGGAATGTCCATAGGTTCCTTTAATTTCTCATTTTCCTTTTTTAAATTATCAATATCTTTTTTAATGTTTTCGAACTCTTTACTTATCTCCTTTTGCTTCTCTGTTAGTTCTTTATTTTCTTCTTCAGCTTTCTGTTTTGAGTTCGGATTATTTGATTTGTTCTCATTCTTATTTTCTTTTTCTTCTTTCTTATTGGCCAAATCTTCTTGCTTCTTTGATAATTCATTCAATTTATCCGCAATCTGATTCATTTTTTGTTCTACATAGTAGCGTTTAGCTAATTCTAAAACACGTTCCAAACTTTTTTCTTGTTGTTTGTTTTGTTGTGCAAGTTCTTTACTTTTCTTTAGCAGATCTTCTTTGTTAAGTTTTTCTGCCATTTTCTTGATTTCATCTAAAAGCTTTTTCTGTTTTTCTAATTTCTTTAATTCTTCAATTCGCTTTTGTAATTGTTCTTTTTTCTCTTGTAAACTCTGGTTTTTTTCTTTTTTCTCAGAAAAATTTTCTTGTAACTTATCCGCCTGGCGTTGCATCATTTTTTTGTATAGCTCCTGACGCTTAATTACATTTTCAATTTTCTTTTGATCGTTCCAGTTCATATTCTTCTTGTTTTGAAGATCAAACTGTAATTGCTCTAGTTCTTTTTTATTCTTTTGTTGGTTGTCAATTGAATTTTGAATATTTTCTAAGTAATTCTGTTGTTCTTGTAATAATTCATTCTCAATTTCTTCTGCGGTTTTTTTACGATATGAAAACTTTCTACTTGTCGCAGGTTTCGATCCATTAACTGCATCGTTATCTGAAATACGAAAGAATAATTCGTAATCTATACCCTCCTTTAAATCTAAATTATCAGGGAAAGATGTGAAGAAAGTTTGTACAGTTTCATTCGTTATCTTAATAGTTTTTGAATTTTGAACATTTGGATTTTGAATGTCGTAATAAATCATCTCTAATTCAGAGAAGCCGTAATCATCAGAAATTTGTCCTGCAAAGTACGCTGGTCCACGGGAAATACTGTCGATATTGGATTTAACAGTAATATTTGGTGATTCGTCGCGAATTGTATTCACTGTAAATTCCAGTTTTTCATAGTCTGTTAACTTTTTGTTCGATGTACTTATTGAATAATTAATATTTTCAATTATTCTTTGTTCATAATTAAATTTATTATCGGATTCCTTTTTAAAAAATTTTATATAATTATTTGATTCATAATATTTTACAGAATCTGTTTGGATGGTTGTAACAATCCATTTTAACAATGTTCCTTGTGGAACATTGATATTTGTTGCGTTTGGAAGTATCTCATTTTTCTTTCCTACATATTTAGGATAGTTCAATTCCATACTAATATTTTGGATATTCGGAGTCTTAACAATATCAATAGTATATAACAGAGATTTTATAGAATTGGCTTGAACATAAAATTGAGTTGCTTCGTTAATTTCATCAAAAGTGTAAGAAAATAGTCCACCTCCGTTATTATCTAGATAATACTCCTGTCCAGTGAAATGGATTTTTGCTTCTTCAGGAAGTACCTCTCCTTTGGTTTCGAAATATACGGTGAACGAATTTCCTTGAATGGCCTCTAGGTTTGGTGTTGTTAAATGAAAGCTAAAAGGAGCTGGTTGTTGATATGCTATATTATGATTGACAACACGATTAAAACTTTGATTTAATTTATTAGAATTTCCCGACACTAAAGTTCCGACCCATATAATGATAGGAATTGCTAAATATTTGAGGTATTTTAAATTTACAGAGAAGTTAACCGCGTTTGTAAAAGGAATTGGTTCTAAATGATTTGCTTTTTGTTCAATACTGGCAGCTAATAATTCAGAATCGTTTGAAGTATTTTTAAGTTGTAAAACATTTAAAAGTTTGTCCTTTACTTCAGGAAAATGCTCACCAATTATTTTCGATGATTCTTCTTGAGAGATTCCTTTACGTAATCCGAACAATTTAAAAATAGGAAAAAGAATAAATCTTATTAATAAAGTTAATTCAACCAATATAAATAACCAGAAAAGGAAAGTTCTCGATTTTGGCTCTAACCATAAAAAATATTCAACAAATAGTGTGATGAAGAAATAAAGTAATCCCAATGTAATAAAGAGTATACTTCCCCTTATTAATTCATTGGTGTAATACTTCTTGCTAAATTGCTGTAATTTCTGTTCGATTAATGAAAATTTGCTCATAATAAATACCTTCTTATGTAAAATTAAGTAATAAAAACTACTTGCGAGCGAAGCTATCTTCTGAAAAGAAATAGATTTCTGTTAAAAAACAGCTAAAAATATTTCTTTCATAAGAATTGAACTAAAATTATATGTGTATTACAATAGCTCTGAATATCGTTTAATCGTAGTCTCTAAATAAATTGATAACCAAATTATTAAACATTCTAATCTTTAAGAAAGAGCATAAATGAAGGAATAAGCGAAAGCAAAAACCGTTTCATCATGACACATCATAAACATTATTGAGAAATTAAATATGATGATATTGTTGAATTTCAATATAAGAGAATTATTTAGTTTCATCACTAGAAGGTTAATCTTGTATTGGAATTTTTTGTCTAGATATATGTTCTATCTGTTCTTTTAAATAAGAATGGAGGCAGAAATATTATATGTAAATAAAGCTGCTTATTTAGGTTTATTGTTCTCTATAAAAAAACAACATTTTTGTAAGGTTTTAAAAATTGAACAAACTAACTTTTAAAATATAAATAACATGAAGAAATTAGCCTACTTATTACTTTTTATTGTTTCATTGACTACTTATGCCCAAAGTCCTTGGACCCAGAAAAAAGGAGAAGCTTATATACAATTAAGTATGACAACCATTCCCAAATATTCTACACTTTTTGGAAATCCTGAGTACAATACGGAAAGAAAAGTAAGTGATAATACATTACAATTTTATGCTGAGTATGGTTTATCCGACAAAACAACGTTAATTGTGAACTTACCTCTTAAAATTTTGGCGAGTAATGAGTTAACAAGTACAACAATTTCTCCTTTCACTACAGAAGATTCTAAAACGGCATTAGGAAATATTCAATTAGGTGTTAAACATAATTTTTATAATAAGAAATGGTTAATTTCTGGTCAGTTATTAATGGAAGCAAATACAGGTACTTATGAAGATGCTTCTGGTTTAAGAACTGGTTATGATGCTTGGACTCTAACACCAACAGTGATTATTGGAAGAGGATTTGATAAATGGTATATTCAAGGGTTTACCGGTGTTGATATTCGTACAAATGACTATAGTTCAGCATTTAAAATTGGTGGTGAAGCTGGATATAAAGCATTGGATTGGTTATGGGTTGCTGGTTTCTTAGACGGAGTTGCTTCTTTTCAAAACGGAGATGTAATTGATCCACGAAACAATAGATTAACAGGTTTATATGTAAATAACCAGAGCTATGCAGCCTTTGGTTTTAAGCTGATAGCTGAATTTGATCGAAATTTTGGAGCTAACGTTGGTTTAGGTGGTGCATTTGATGGAAGAAACGTGGCTAAATCTCCTGCAATTTCATTAGGGTTATACTACAAACTTTAACTTATTAATTATCCTAAATAACTCTAAAAAGGTTTCTCGTGAAACTTTTTTTGTGCACTATTTTTCAGTTTTTTTCTTGATGTTTTAAAACTATCTTTGCGCTTTAAAAAAAAATACAAATGTCTGAAAATGTTAGAGTGCGTTTCGCACCAAGTCCAACTGGACCATTACATATGGGAGGCGTTAGAACCGCTTTGTACAATTACTTATTTGCTAAAAAGCATAACGGTACTTTTGTGTTACGTATTGAAGATACCGACCAAACTCGATATGTTGCTAATGCAGAAAAGTATATTATTGACTCTTTAGAATGGTGTAACATTCCTTTTGATGAAGGACCAGGAAAGAATGAAAAGTACGGACCGTACAGACAGTCAGAAAGAAAACATTTATACAAACAATACGCTGATCAATTAATAGAAAATGGTTGGGCGTATTATGCGTTTGATACTGCTGAAGAATTAGATGCACACAGAAAAGATCACGAAGCGAATGGTAAAACATTCATTTATAATTGGCATAATCGTGAGAAAGGAAAGTTAGTTAACTCATTGATTTTAAGTAAAGAAGATGTTGAAAAACGTATTGAAAACGGAGACAAATATGTAGTTCGTTTTAAAACTCCACAAGATGAAACTTTAATTTTAAAAGATGAAGTCCGTGGAACTATTAAAATTGACACTAATTCATTAGACGATAAGGTTTTATTTAAATCTGATGGGATGCCAACGTATCACTTAGCGAACATTGTTGATGATCATTTAATGAAAATCTCACACGTAATTCGTGGTGAAGAATGGTTACCTTCTCTTCCACTACACACTTTACTATACAAAGCTTTTGAATGGGAAGCGCCAAAATTTGCGCATTTATCTTTAATTCTTAAGCCTGTTGGAAAAGGAAAATTAGGAAAAAGAGATGGAGATAAACTAGGATTTCCAGTATTTCCTTTACAATACACAAATGAAGAAACCGGAAATGTAACACGTGGATACAAGGAAGACGGATATTTTGCAGAAGCTTTTGTAAACTTATTGGCTTTATTAGGATGGAATCCAGGAACAGAGCAAGAATTATTCTCTTTAGAAGAATTAACCCAGGCTTTTGATTTGGCTAGAGTAAGTAAATCTGGAGCGAAGTTTAGTCCGGATAAAGCGAAATGGTTCAACCAACAATATTTACAGCAAAAGTCAGCTGAAGAATTAACGGAATTGTTCTTGCCAATCTTGAATTCACAAGGTGTTGAAGCTGATAAAAACTATGTTCAAAAAGTAGTTGGTTTAGTAAAAGAAAGAGCAAATTTCGTGAACGATTTAACAGAATTATCGAATTTCTTTTTTATAGATCCGTCAGAGTATGATCCAAAAGCTGCTAAGAAACAATGGAAGGAAAACACTGGAGAATTAATGTCTGAATTAGTTACTGTAATTGAGGGAATTGAAGATTTTTCTATTGAAAATGCACAGACTGAAATCAAAGGATGGATTACTTCGAAAGAAATTGGCTTTGGTAAAGTAATGCAGCCTTTAAGATTAAGCTTGGTAGGAAAATTAGCTGGCCCAGATTTGTTTGAAATTATGACAATGATAGGTAAAGAAACAACTATCAAAAGAATACAAAACGCAATAGCGAACTTAAGCTAATTTCAATTGTAAAATCAAAATATTAAGGCGCTACTGAGAATTTCTTAGTAGCGTTTTATTTTTTGTTTCTTTGTAATGAAATCAAGAAAAAGAAACATGTTTACCACTACAGTAAAGAGTACTCAAGAGGAAGATATTTCAATTTTAATTCAAAAAGATAATCACACGTGGAACTATTTGTGCGATTGTGGTGAAGCTAGCGGTTTAACAATAAAGGAAATACAAAATATTAAGGCCTTATTTATCAGCCATACACATATAGATCATTTTATAAATTTTGATAGCATTATTCGTCATCAAATAGGAATTGAAAGACGTGTAATTATCTGTGGACCAATTGGAATAGCAAAACAAGTACAAGCTAGGTTATTAGGTTATACGTGGAACCTTATTGAAGAAAAGTCGATTATTTATGAAGTTCGGGAGTTGAACGTCCAGAATGAATATGAGGTCTTCGAATTACAACCACCACTTTGGAAATTAGAAAAGCAAGAAATCGTTACCAATGATTTTGTTTTCAAAAATGAGGATTTTCAAGTATCAGCTGTATTGCTAGATCACAAAATTCCTACTGTTGCCTATAAATTTGAAGAAAAAGAAAAGATAAAAATTAATTTAAGCAAAGCAGATTTTAAACCAGGAAAATGGGTTAAGGATTTAAAATATGCCTTTGAAAATAAGGAGTTGGATAATGAAATTACGATAGACGAATCATTATATCGAGCTAAAGATTTATTCTATTTATTGGAGGTTCAAAAAGGTGATTCTGTTGGAATTATAATGGATCACGCGCCAAGCAAGGAAAACCATGATAAAATAATTTCACATTTTAATTTTTGTGAAACTGTTTTAATTGAGTCATTTTATGTAAATGAAGATAAGGAGCTTGCGCTTAAAAACTTCCATAGCTACGCTGAAAAATCTGGTATAGTTGCGCGACAAGCTCAAGTTAAAAATCCCATTCCTGTTCATTTCTCTAGGAAATACAATGCACAACAAATAAATCAATTGAAAGAGGAATTTTATCGAGCTTTTCATCAATCAGAATAAATGAACAAAATGAAAAAATATATTCTTATTGCTTTTGTGTTTTTTCCGTCTGTATTACAATCTCAAATTATAAACGTTGAAAGCGTTCGACGTGCAACCGACACGATTGGATGGTCGGGATATACTAGTTTGATTCTTGAACTGGTAAAGAATAAAAATACCATTTTTGGGATTTCAAACAGAACAAGAATTCAATACAAAGGAAACAAGCATTTATGGCTATTTTTAAATGACTTTGATTTTCGTAAGACAAATGATGAAAATTTTGTAAATAGAAATGCTCAGCATGTCAGATATAATTATAGATTTGAAAAAAAGCTTTCCTTTGAGGCCTTTTTACAGTCTCAAACAGACGAAATATCAGCAATACGGTTTAGAGGACTTTTAGGATGCGGAATTCGATTTAAAGTATCTAAAAAAGAGAAATATAAGCTCTATTTAGGTACTTTAATAATGTACGAACATGAAAATATTGTCTCTACAACAGAACCAAATAATCGCGACTGGAGAAAAAGCACTTATTTTTCTATGAGTTTATATCCTAAAAGTAATATATCTATTGTAAGTACTACTTATTTTCAACCGAGGTTTGATAGGGTTTCAGATTTCAGAATATCTAGTCAAAATACTATTGCTTTTGAAATCGTTAAAAAATTAATGTTCACTGCAAACTTCACGTATCAATATGATGAATTTCCAGTAATAGGAGTTCCAAAAGAACAGTATCGATTCACTAACGGATTGCTGTATAGTTTTTAAAAATTTATTAGAATTATCTTATCTGAATAAGTACTATTTTTCTAATTATTCTAAAATTTTAAATGTTTTATGTTAGTATTAATAAAAAAGGAGTTCTAATTATCTAACTGTCCAGATTCATTTTCTTGAAATATCAGATACATTTTTGCTTTAACCAACTGCGTTCAAGTTTTTGTATCATATCGAAAATTCATTTTCAAATTCTTAAAGAAGCATTACAAACTAAGTAATTGAAATTAAATATATAACTGTTATATTATACAAAGAAATATTAAGTACTAAATCTGAAGAAAATACAATTTCTCGTTTTTTTAAAAATATTATTCATAATGATTAATTATATATTAAACCTTTATCTGAATAAATAGTCATATGGTTATAAAATCCTTAATCATGAAAAATTTACTAGTTGTATCCGCTTTAACAATATTCTTTATGGCATGTAATTCTACAGACTCAAATGAAGTTCCAGTTCAAAATGGACAAGCTCCAACGGTTACTGAACAAGCAACTTATGAAGTGCTTGTAATGAAAGATATTGTCTATGCAGAAGGATTAAGTCATGAAAATATTAACAGTACAGCATCTTCTGTTAAGCAATTAAAATTAGACGCATACGTTCCTGATAATACTTTACTAAACCGACCTGCGGTGCTATTAATTCACGGAGGAGGTTTTAAAGGAGGATCTAAAGATGTATCACAAATGACGCATTTAGCAAATTACTTTGCAGAAAGAGGTTGGGTAGCATTTTCTATTAATTATCGACTACAAGCAGATTTAGGAACAATTCCTGAAGAATGGAAAACGTATATTGAAAATAATAGTGCTTTCATTGCAGATGTTGAACAAGCATATGCTTTATATCCAGCCAGTAGAGATGCTAAAGCAGCTTTACGTTGGGTGTTTGCAAACGCTCAAACTTATAATATAAACCCTGATTATGTTTCAGTGGGTGGTGGTTCTGCCGGAGCAGTTTCTGCAATAATGTTGGGAGTTACTGAAGCAGAAGATTATTACAGTGAAATTGATGCGACAACTGATCCGACCTTAGCGACCACTAATGAAAATGAAATCACAAAAGTTCGCGCTATTCTAGATTTCTGGGGAAGTGGTTCAACAGCAAGATTAATAAATGATTTGTATGGAAAACAACGTTTTGGAACAAACGATGCACCTATTATAATTATGCATGGAACCGAAGATACAACGGTTTTATTTTCTGAGGCAGAAACATTACGCGACCAATATATAAATTCTGGTGTACCGTATGAATTTTATCCGTTAGAAGGAAAAGGACATGGACCATGGAGTGCAACTGTTAACGGTAAAAGTTTAGAAGGTTTGTGTTTTGATTTTATGGTAAAACAAATGAGCTTAATTAAGCAATAATTAAGTAATTTTAGTAGCATAGTAATGAAATTGGAGACAAAAAAATATTGGTCACAACGTTATCAAGAAAATAATACAGGATGGGATTTAGGAGCACCTTCTCCTCCATTACAATATTATGTGAATCAACTAACGGATAAGAATCTTACAATTTTAATTCCTGGTGCCGGTAATTCGTATGAATCGGAGTATTTATTTAATAACGGATATACAAATGTTCATGTTCTTGATATAGCTAAAGAACCAATAGATGCTTTTGCTAAAAGAAATCCAAATTTTCCCGTGGAACAATTACATGAAAAGGACTTTTTTGAGTTTGAAGGTCAGTTTGATTTGATATTAGAACAAACTTTTTTCTGTTCTTTTCCACCATTACTAGAAACCCGAAAAGCATATGCGCAAAAAATGCATGAACTTTTAAAACCGAACGGAAAGTTAGTAGGATTATGGTTTAATTTCCCATTAACGGGCGATATAGAAAAACGTCCTTTTGGTGGTGATATAGACGAATATTTGAATTATCTCTCACCGTATTTTGAAGTTCAAAGTTTTGAAGCTTGCTACAACTCTATTCCATCAAGACAAGGAAGTGAATTGTTTGGTATTTTTAGAGTAAAAAAATAACCGTCTTTATTTACAAGACGGTCATTAAATTTATCAGTTATTTATTAAATTGAATAGGTTCCTGGATTTCTAAGTGTTAAGATTAAAATATCATTGAGTTCTTGAGTATAATCAAAATAGCTTGGAATAAAGTCTTTGTGGGTATCCGACATTTTTAGTCCATCATCGTATAAGCCTGTGTCCATATCCCATAAATTGATTAGATATTGTTTATGATTCAAGTACTGCGAAAAGTTTAAATAACCAAATAAAATATCTTTATTAGGTGCATGAATATCCCAATCATAAGTGTTTGAAATTTGATGTAAATAAGTGTCAAAATCTATTGTTAATACACCATAATTTCTTTTCAAAGGATCGGGTATAGCTGAAGATACTGGTGGTGTAGGTTCTCCTTTTGGAGTTGTGCCCCAATTAAATTTAAGATACTCTGATCTGAATGCCAATTTAAAAGAATTTTTATCATTACTTAAAAGTGTTCTTAAGCTGATTTTTTGTTCTTTCCCATTTAATTCTTGAAATAAATATTCTCTAGCATCATGATCATTCAGTAATGTTAAACCTATTAAATATGATGTCATGTACATCATGTTTTCTTCCTCAAGAATTGAATAAGGTATGGAAATACCTTTTGGAGAATTACTTTTTATAGATTGATTTGTAATGACTTTTTCTTTTTCAAATGTTTCTAACATTTGCAGACTTTCTTTTTCTTCTGAACATGACAATAAAATCAAAGTCATGCTTAAAATTACTAATCGTACATATTTCATGTTATTATAATTTTTAGTATGGCAATAAAAGTACTATGGAATTCTATACTAGATGAAACGAGTTCAAATTCGCCCGAATTCACTTCAAATTTGTTTTAAGATTTAAATATTAAATTTAAAACGTCATCTTTTCTTCTGGTTGCAACAGGAATTCTATCTCCGTATTTAGTTACTAAAAATCCTTCGTTTAAATATTTAGTAATGTGTGACCTATTTATTAGGTAGGATTGATGACATTTTAGGAATATATTATTATCCAAGAGCGGTTGTAATTTTTTCATGGATTTAGACACCAATACTTGCTCATTTTTAAGGTGAAACGTAGTATAGTTTCCTTCAGATTTACAAAAAATAATATCTTCAAAATTTAGAATATGTTGCGCCTCTAAAGTCTTTACAACAATTTTATTATGTACTTTATTTTTGTAGAAATTACTCGCAACATCCACTAAATTTCCATTACTTTTTGCTTCATTTTTTTGTTGAATTGCCTTTGAAATTGATTCTTTAAGCTCATCTTCATCAATTGGTTTTAACAGATAATCTAAAGCCCCAAGTTTTATAGCTTTAATGGCATGCGAATCGTAACCAGTCACAAAAATAATATCAAAATTAATTTCCGGTAGCATAGACAGTATTTCAAAACTAGAACCATCACCTAAATCTACGTCTAAAAACACTAGATCTGGTTGATGAGTTAAAATTGCCTTTACTCCTTCTTTTACGGACTTTGCTTCGCCTACAATTGATACTTCATCAACAAAATTTTTATTGATTAATTGTTGCAATTCTTTTCTTACATGTTGTTCATCCTCAATTAGTAACCCTCGTAGCATAATTTATCGTTCTGAATATGGTATTTTGATTTCAATTTTAGTTCCTTTTCCTGTTTCATTGTTTGAAATTTTTAGTTTTTCTCCTGTCGTTTTAAACAAAAACTGATCAATTAAATACATCGATGAATTCTTTTTGAGATCCGATTTTTGCATTCCAACACCATTGTCTTCAATACAACAAGTTATGAACTCTTTTTGTTTTGAAATTTCAATGTATAAATTCCCCTTAATTTCTAGTTTTCCAAACCCATGAATAATTGCATTTTCTGCAAAAGGTTGCAATAGCATTGGCGGAATAAAGAGTTCATTTTCTGTGGTGATTTTATTTTCAATTTCATAGTCAAAACGGTCAGGAAATCGGAACTTTTGTAACTCAATGTAATCCTCTAACGATTGCAATTCATCCTCTAAAAGCACATAATCTTGAGTAGAATTATCGAAAACAGTTCGTAATAATCGAGAAAGTTTCACAATGTATTTTGAATACTGATTTGGATTACTTTCCACATTTTGTTTAATCATACTCAGGCTATTGAATATAAAATGAGGATTCATTTGTGAGCGAAGTAATCGCTGTTGTAATAAGAAGTTTTGTTTTTCTATTTTGAATCTTCGTTGACGATAAAAATTCAGAACCAAAACAGTAATTACAATTAAAATAAGAAGTAGCGCAATCAGAATATACTGGTTTCGTTCAAACTTTAAACTTTTCACTTCTGCCTTACTCTTCTCTTCTTGTAAGTTTTTCTCATTTTCGTAAGACTCCTTTAAAACCTGTAGTTCATTATTAATTCTTGTATCACTACTTTTTTGTAGGAATGAGAATAGTGAATCTAATCGAGATGAGGTGTATTTAAAATCCTTTTTTTGCTTGTAGGAAATTTCGAGATTTGTACGTAAAGCTTCTTGCTGATCGGTAAAATTTAAACGATGCATTCCTATGCTAAAAACTGAGTCTAAATAAATTTTTGATTGCTGATAATTATTCAATTTCGAATACATAACGCCAACATTTAAATAACAATTGGCAACCTCTTGAAGGCTAACTCTAGGATCAAGTTGTTTGGAATATGTGAGCGCTTTTTTATAAGCATTTAGCGCGTTAACAAACTTTTTTGTGCTGTTGTATGAATAGCCTTGTGCACTGTATAATTGATATTTTCTCTGTGTATCTAATAAATGTTCATAAGGTAAAACGCTATGAAGTTCTTGTTGAGCTTCATCATTTCTAGATAAGCTATTTAGAGTCGGCACTCTATCTAAACTTGATACCAAATAGTTTCCAGTATCCTTTGCTTTTAAAAAGAACTCTTTAGCTTTTGCATTTTCCACTAAAGCTTCATTAGGTTTTCCTAAAGCAGTCTGTAGACTTTGATTGTTGTGATGGATAAATGCTCTATTTTTATAATCCGTACTATCTAACAGTTTTGCCATTTTCTCATTGACCCCAGCAGCATTTAAATAATCGTTTTTTCTTCTAAAATATATTGCTTCTAATGCTCTGAAGAATAGCATCTCTCTACTGTTTGTAATCTTTTCTTTACTAAAAGAAGTAGCAAAAATTAAACGCTCAATAGCAGCGTCATAATTTTGTAAACGATCATGAAAACGAGAAGTCATATAAGCATACTCAGCTTGTAAAGAGTCAGATAGTTTTTCTGTTGGAATTTTTTCCAAAATATTGAGGTAGAAAGCAAGAGAATCTTTTGATAAACCTTGTCTTGTTTTTTTGAAGAAAAAATCGGGCGATAAGAAATCAAATGATTGGTGTTCTTTTTTACATGAAACAACAGCAATAAGTAGAAAAAAAAACCCAATAATCTTTTCCATAAAAAATAAAAATAAAACTAAAGTTACTAATTTTTAAAAATAGAAATGTTAAAAAACAATAAATACCTAGCGTATATGAAGTGATTGCTTACAAATCTGAATTTCTATGATAATACTAATGCTTTCGGTTTAAATTGCCTTCAAAATTGTAGTGAATTGAATCACTGACAAAAATTTATACTTATGAAAAAAATAATTTTAAACTTAGGAAAAGTGTTGGATAGAACCACACAAAGAAATTTGCATGGAGGAGGAGCATCATTACGTTGCCAATCAAATAGTGACTGTTGTAATTATAAACATAATAGTTCTTATGGCTATTTATGTTACAACGGTACTTGCGCCCCTGGAATCTTTGGAGATGTAAATCCCTGTGGATTGTAACATCTAAATTTAGGAGCTAATATTTAGCTCCTTTTTTGCGCTTTTGAATTGAGATAAAGCAAATGTAATATAGGTAAAAGATATTTTTTTTACCTCTAATTTCGGAGTAGACAATTAATATTAGAAACACATTTTAACTATGAATAATTTAAAAAACTTAGGAAAAGAACTTGACAAAAAAGCATTAAAATCGATTAATGGAAGCGGCAGAACTTGTGATGGAATAAGGTATTGTTACACTGGCAACCACAATCCAATGGGAAATCCTATATGTGTTCCATGTGGAGAAGAAGAACCACCTAAAAAATAAGACAGAGCTATTGACTGTCTATAAATGATCAATAAAAAAGTTAATTTAAATAAAATGATGAAATGAAAAAATCAATTTTGACCCTAGGGAAATCATTAAGTAAAGAAGCACAACAATCAGTATCTGGAGGATTTGGAGTATTTTTCAACACTTGTCCTGGTAAAACTGAATTTGAGTGTTTAAGAAGACCACAATGTGCTTGGATGGGTAACAAATGTGTTACCGATACTCCTCATATCGTGTAGAAGAATCAATCAAAAAGAGCTATCCATCAGGGTAGCTTTTTTATTTCCTAGAAAACCTCTGAATATTAAGTTCTCAAAATTCAGTAAATTAGAGAAATTAAAACTACACATATGAGGTACTTTTTATTTATTGTTTTATTTATTGTTTTAAGCTCATGTTCTACATCGGTTGTTGAAGATACTACCAATACTCCACAGGATAAAATTATATGGACAGGTCCGAAATTAACTTTCACCAAAATGGCAAATACTGATGCTACGAACCCACAAAATCAAGATCAAATAACGCCAAGTGTAGCGATAACTAGAGGCACCTCTGGGGGTCAGATATATAATATAAAATTAGAAAGTTCACCGAATAAAGATGCAAGTCCATTAGGAACAAAATGGGCTATTGGAAATATTTCAAATGTAGATGATCTTACTTTTAAATCATTCAGAAGTGCCGTAGGTTCTCCCAAAGACGTAGTTGGTAAAAATTTAGTTTTATTTATAGAGCAAGAACAAATTTATTTATCTGTAATGTTTACAAGTTGGGGACAGGGAATGAGTGGTAGTTTTTCTTACGAACGCTCTACAGAAAACTAATTTTTTAAGTTTTATAAAACTATCGCTTCTTTTAACCAATAGTGACTTACGTTGAGCTCTGAATATTTGCTCATAATTTCACTCGATATAACAACTCCGTCATTGCGAAGGTTTGAATAAACCTTCAGCAATCTCACTTTAAATTCAAAGATTACTTCGTCATTCTTCCTCGTAATGACGATTAAAATAAAAACTTGTCATTGCGAAAGTTTGAATAAACCTGAAGCAATCTCCCCTTTGATTCAAAGATTACTTCGTTCTGTTGTCAAACTAAATTTGGCACAAGCCTCGTAATGACGATTAAAATAAAAACTTGTCATTGCGAACGAAATACAATGCAGTGAAGCAATCTTCACATCGATTGAGAGACTGCTTCGTCATTCTTCCTCGTAATGACGATTAAAATAAAAACTTGTCATTGCGAAAGTTTGAATAAACCTGAAGCAATCTCCCCTTTGATTCAAAGATTACTTCGTTCTGTTGTCAAACTAAATTTGGCACAAGCCTCGTAATGACGATTAAAATAAAAACTTGTCATTGCGAACGAAATACAATGCAGTGAAGCAATCTCCCTTTAGATTCAAAGATTACTTCGCCATTCTTCCTCGTAATAACGAGCAAAATAAAAACTTGTCATTGCGAACGAAATGTAATGCAGTGAAGCAATCTGCCTATCGTGGAACAATTAACTTATAAATGATACTTAAATCGTAACTAAAACCATGGACCTCAGAAGATCAACGTTAAGAAAATTGAGTGCAAATTCGTTGAAAATGAAATCTGTTTGAGGCAATGCCGAGTTATTTTATTTTAGAATTTGGGCGAAGATTTTTAGTAGATTTTCTGAAGTCTTGATTTTTGTTTCTTTGTATCAAGACAAAGAATGAGAACAACAGACGTCATTGCGAGCGATAGCGAAGCAATCTCCCCTTTGATTCAAAGATTACTTCGTCCTGTTGTCAAACTATATTTGCCACAAGCCTCGTAATAACGAACGAAATTTAATGCAGTGAAGCAATCTTCGCATCGATTGAGAGATTACTTCGTCATTCTTCCTCGTAATGACGATTAAAATAAAAACTTGTCATTGCGAGCGATAGCGAAGCAATCTCCCTTTAGATTCAAAGATTACTTCGTTCTGTTGTCAAACTAAATTTGGCACAAGCCTCGTAATGACGATTAAAATAAAAACTTGTCATTGCGAAAGTTTGAATAAACCTGAAGCAATCTCCCCTTTGATTCAAAGATTACTTCGTTCTGTTGTCAAACTAAATTTGGCACAAGCCTCGTAATGACGATTAAAATAAAAACTTGTCATTGCGAACGAAATACAATGCAGTGAAGCAATCTTCACATCGATTGAGAGACTGCTTCGTCATTCTTCCTCGTAATGACGATTAAAATAAAAACTTGTCATTGCGAAAGTTTGAATAAACCTGAAGCAATCTCCCCTTTGATTCAAAGATTACTTCGTTCTGTTGTCAAACTAAATTTGGCACAAGCCTCGTAATGACGATTAAAATAAAAACTTGTCATTGCGAACGAAATACAATGCAGTGAAGCAATCTTCACATCGATTGAGAGACTGCTTCGTCATTCTTCCTCGTAATGACGATCAAAATAAAAACTTGTCATTGCGAACGAAATGTAATGTAGTTAAGCAATCTGCCTATCGTGGAACAATTAACTTATAAATGATACTTAAATCGTAACTAAAACCATGGACCTCAGAAGATCAACGTTAAGAAAATTGAGTGCAAATTCGTTGAAAATGAAATCTGTTTGAGGCAATGCCGAGTTATTTTATTTTAGAATTTGGGCGAAGATTTTTAGTAGATTTTCTGAAGTCTTGATTTTTGTTTCTTTGTATCAAGACAAAGAATGAGCACAATAAACGTCATTGCGAACGAAATACAATGCAGTGAAGCAATCTCCCTTTAGATTCAAAGATTACTTCGTCATTCCTCCTCGTAATGACGATTAAAATAAAAACTTGTCATTGCGCACGAAATGCAATGCAGTGAAGCAATCTGCCTATCGCGGAACAATTAACTTATAAATGATACTTAAATCGTAACTAAAACCATGGACCTCAGAAGATCAACGTTAAGAAAATTGAGTGCAAATTCGTTGAAAATGAAATCTGTTTGAGGCAATGCCGAGTTATTTTATTTTAGAATTTGGGCGAAGATTTTTAGTAGATTTTCTGAAGTCTTGATTTTTGTTTCTTTGTATCAAGACAAAGAATGAGCACAATAAACGTCATTGCGAACGAAATACAATGCAGCGAAGCAATTTCCCTTTAGATTCAAAGATTACTTCGTCCTGTTGTCAAACTAAATTTGACACAAGCCTCGTAATGACGATTAAAATAGAAACTTGTCATTGCGAACGAAATACAATGCAGTGAAGCAATCTGCCTATCGTGGAACAATTAACTTATAAATGATACTTAAATCGTAACTAAAACCATGGACCTCAGAAGATCAACGTTAAGAAAATTGAGTGCAAATTCGTTGAAAATGAAATCTGTTTGAGGCAATGCCGAGTTATTTTATTTTAGAATTTGGGCGAAGATTTTTAGTAGATTTTCTGAAGTCTTGATTTTTATTTCTTTGTATCAAGACAAAGAATGAGCACAACAAACGTCATTGCGAGCGATAGCGAAGCAATCTCCCTTTAGATTCAAAGATTACTTCGTCCTGTTGTCAAACTAAATTTGACACAAGCCTCGTAATGACGATTAAAATAGAAACTTGTCATTGCGAACGAAATACAATGCAGTGAAGCAATCTGCCTATCGTGGAACAATTAACTTATAAATGACACCTAAATCGTAACTAAAACCATAGAAATCAGAAGATCAACGTTAAGAAAATTGAGCGCAAATTCGTTGAAAATAAAATCTGTTTGAGGCAACGCCGAGTTATTTTATTTTAGAATTTGGGCGAAGATTTTTAGTAGATTTTCTGAAGTCTTGATTTTTGTTTCTTTGTATCAAGACAAAGAATGAGCACAACAAACGTCATTGCGAACGAAATGCAATTCAGCGAAGCAATCTCTCCTTTGATTCAAAGATTACTTCGTTCTGTTGTCAAACTAAATTTGACACAAGCCTCGTAATGACGATTAAAATAGAAACTTGTCATTGCGAACGAAATACAATGCAGCGAAGCAATCTCCATATCGACTTTAAGATTACTTCGTCATTCTTCCTCGTAATGACGGTCAAATTAAATCCTCGTCATTGCGAACGAAATGTAATGCAGTGAAGCAATCTGTCCATCGTGGAACAATTAACTTATAAATGATACTTAAATCGTAACTAAAACCATGGACCTCAGAAGATCAACGTTAAGAAAATTGAGTGCAAATTTGTTGAAAATGAAATCTGTTTGAGGCAATGCCGAGTTATTTTATTTTAGAATTTGGGCGAAGATTTTTAGTAGATTTTCTGAAGTCTTGATTTTTATTTCTTTGTATCAAGACAAAGAATGAGAACAACAGACGTCATTGCGAGCGATAGCGAAGCAATCTCCCCTTTGATTCAAAGATTACTTCGTCCTGTTGTCAAACTAAATTTGACACAAGCCTCGTAATGACGATTAAAATAAAAACTTCGCATTGTGAACGAAATACAATGCAGTGAAGCAATCTTCGCATCGATTGAGAGATTACTTCGTCATTCTTCCTCGTAATGACGATTAAAATAGAAACTTGTCATTGCGAACGAAATGTAATGCAGTGAAGCAATCTGCCTATCCTGGAACAATTAACTTATAAATGATACTTAAATCGTAACTAAGACCATGGACCTCAGAAGATCAACGTTAAGAAAATTGAGTGCAAATTCGTTGAAAATGAAATCTGTTTGAGGTAATGCCGAGTTATTTTATTTTAGAATTTGGGCGAAGATTTTTAGTAGATTTTCTGAAGTCTTGATTTTTGTTTCTTTGTATCAAGACAAAGAATGAGCACAACAAACGTCATTGCGAGCGATAGCGAAGCAATCTCCCCTTTGATTCAAAGATTACTTCGTCCTGTTGTCAAACTAAATTTGACACAAGCCTCGTAATGACAATCATCCACTACTACACTAAACTGTTAAAACCAAATACACTGCATTTTCGAATTAATAAATTTTTGTATGTTTAAACCACGAAAAAAGATAAAGTAATAGACCAGTCCCCCTGTTCCTTTTTATTTTTCCTAATAAAATTTATTTTTAATCTAGAGCAGACGTGGATATTCAGTTGTATGGAAGTTTGTCCCAAACTTATTCTTTATATGTACACGTTGACCATCTTAAAAATTAAAACATGGAACTGATTGAAATTCAGAAATTAATTAGATACATAGAAGAAAATACTAGAGCCGATAAAGTTTCAGGAATAAAATTTATTGACCCAAGAAATTTTAAATCTAAAATTCAAGGAAAGCAGAATTATGTTGTATTTGGAAGAAGAGGAGCAGGAAAAAGCACTTTATTAAAAACACTTATTTCTCAGAGAGAAAATTTTTCAATCTATGTAAATTTGGAGGATTATAAGGATATTACGTTTCCAAATATTATTATTAAAGTTCTTGTAAGATTTTTTGAAGGTTCTATAAAAAAGCTAGATAAAGATATTTCTTTTTGGCAATTCAAAAAATGGAAAGGAAAAATAAGGTTGAAGAAAAATCTAAAAAAACTAGTTGTTTATTTAAATAAGAAGATTGCTAGTCCAGACTCCATTGATGAAAGAAGAAAATATAAAACAACACAACAAGATGCTGGAAATATCAGTGGTAAAGCTTTAGATATTGGAGTCGCACTTTCTTCTTCTGAGTCAGCTGAAAGTGAGATTGAACATCAATGGAAAATTGATAAACTAAATGAGTTAAAAACTTCCATCGACAATATTAAGGACTTAATACAAGGAATATCAGAACTAACTGACAAGCAAATAATATTGGTTCTAGATGACTTTTACTTTATTCCCAAAACGATACAACCATATCTGATAGATTATTTCCATCGATTATCTAAATCCAATGATTTCTATTTAAAAGTAGGAACCGTTAAACATAGAACCAATCTTTATAAACAGTCAAGGGAAAGCTATATTGGTATGGAGTTGAATGCTGATGTTTATGATATTGATTTAGATTATACACTTGATAAATGGAATGAATTAAAAAGATTTATGAGAGATTTACTAGAATCTGCAATTAGTTCTTCCCAAGCAAAGGTTAATATTAACGATATATTTAATGAACAAGGATTTGATCAACTGTGTATTGCATCAGGAGGTGTACCAAGAGATTTCCTTGTTTTATTTATTAAGTGTTGTTCTACTCTTAATGAAAGTTCAAATAGAATTAATGTTCCTAATGTTCGTGAAGTAGCGATTGAAAACTACACAAACAAAAAGAACGCACTTGAAAAGGACTCTCTCGAGGAGACGAATATTCTAGAGAATATAATGTCATTTATTCGGGATAAAGTTTTTACTGAAAAACGTACAAACGTATTTCTAATCGAGAATGGTAGTCTGGAACAGAATGTATCTGTAAAGACAATAATTAAAGAATTAATAGATCTTAGGTTTGTTCATATTATTGATAACAATACTAGTGCTGCACCATCGGATGGTAAGAGATACTCTGCTTATTTACTTGATGTAAGTTTATATACTAATGGACGTCCGAGAAACTTCAAAGAAATCGAACCTGATACTAAGAGAAGAAGGGATGATATAAGAAGTTCACCAAGAATTACAGTATTAAGTCTGAGTGAAATAATAAAAAAAGGCGTGCATAACGAGTAATAAGTAATAAAGTATTTAAATTTAGTATATTACAGAGTATAAACTGTAAACCCAACAATTTCCTCACAAAATATAATCCCCGTATCTTTGCAAAAATTAATTATCGTTGAGTAAGCAAACCATTGTAAACTACTACCAAAATGCTACAAAGGTAGCTTTGGTACAACAGGCGCTACAACAAGAGAAACACCATTTTCAACTTTCGAATTTGGTCGGCTCTTCGTTGTCTTTTGTCATATCCGAAACTTTTAAAACTGTTGATAAACCCTACTTGTTTATTTGTAACGATAAAGAAGAAGCGGCCTATTATTTAAACGACCTTGAGCAATTACTTGGAGAGAAAAATGTACTGTTTTATCCCGGTTCGTATCGTCGTCCCTATCAAATAGAAGAAACCGACAATGCCAATGTATTATTGCGTTCGGAAGTACTCAACCGAATCAATTCTCGTAAAAAACCAGCGATAATTGTTACCTATCCAACAGCACTTTTTGAAAAAGTAGTGACGAAAAAAGAGCTGGAGAAAAACACATTAAAAGTTACCAAAGGAGAAAATTTATCACTTGATTTTATCAACGAAGTGTTATTCGAGTACAATTTCAATCGTGTAGATTTTGTTACCGAACCTGGAGAGTTTTCGGTACGTGGAGGAATTGTAGATGTGTTTTCGTTTTCAAATGATGAACCTTACAGAATTGAGTTTTTTGGTGATGAGGTAGACAGCATCCGAACATTCGATGTAGAAACACAATTGTCAAAAGAGAAATTCTCGAAAGTGAGTATTATGCCAAATGTTGAAAACAAGGCATTGCAAGAATCAAGAGAAAGTTTCTTGAAATACATTTCTTCAAAAACGGTACTGCTTGTAAAAAACAAAGATTTACTCACTGGAAATCTCGATAAATTTTTCCGCAAAGCGGAAGTAGAATTTGAAAAACTGTCGAAAGAAGTTCAGCATTCAAAACCATCAGAATTGTTTTGTAACGGAACTACTATTGAAAGTCAGTTGTCTGATTTTAATATCGGGTTTTTAGATAAAACAGATTGCGAGCAAAAGATTGAATTCGCGGTTCGCTCCCAGCCTTCTTTTAACAAACAATTCGATTTGTTAATTGAAGATTTAAATGTGCATCACAGCAAAGGATACGCGAACTATATTTTCTGTGCGAATGAAAAACAAGCACAACGTTTCCATGATATTTTTGATGACGCCGATGAAGAGGTTCATTATGAAACGGTGGTTTTCCCAATTTATCAAGGATTTATAGATGAAGATCAGAAGATTGTATGTTATACCGATCATCAAATCTTTGAGCGTTATCACAAATTCCGATTAAAAAATGGCTACGCCAAAAAGCAATCCATCACGCTAAAGGAACTAACCAATCTTGAAAAAGGCGATTATGTAACGCATATCGATCACGGAGTTGGACGCTTTGCTGGATTACAAAAAATTGATGTTGACGGAAAGAAACAAGAAGCAATTAAGTTAATCTATGGCGATCGCGATATTTTGTACGTGAGTATTCACTCTTTACACAAAATTTCGAAGTTCAATGGAAAAGATGGAAAGGCTCCAAAAATATTTAAGTTAGGTTCAAATGCTTGGAAGAAAATCAAGCAGAAAACCAAAACTCGAGTTAAAGAAATTGCCTTTAACTTAATTCAATTATACGCAAAACGTAAGTTAGAAAAAGGATTTGCTTTTGGTCCAGATACGCATATGCAACATGAGTTGGAAGCAAGTTTCTTATTCGAAGATACTCCAGATCAATTTTCAGCAACGCAAGATGTAAAAGCTGATATGGAAAAAGATCAACCGATGGATCGCTTGGTTTGTGGAGATGTTGGTTTCGGAAAAACAGAAGTTGCCATTCGTGCCGCATTTAAAGCCGTTGACAACGGAAAACAAGTTGCTGTTTTGGTTCCAACAACAATATTAGCTTTTCAGCATTTTAAGACATTTTCAGAACGTTTAAAGCATTTTCCTGTACAAATCGATTACCTGAACCGTTTCAGAACTGCAAAACAAAAGAGAGGTGTTTTAGAAGGGATTTCAGACGGATCTGTAGATATTGTAATTGGAACGCATCAGTTAACCAACAAAAATGTTCAGTTTAAAGATTTAGGATTACTAATTATTGATGAAGAACAGAAGTTTGGAGTTGCCGCAAAAGATAAGTTGAAAACCATCAAGGAAAATGTAGATACCTTAACCTTAACGGCTACGCCAATTCCAAGAACATTACAGTTCAGCTTAATGGCTGCTCGTGATTTATCTGTGATTAAAACGCCACCACCAAACCGTCATCCGGTAGAAACAAATGTGGTGCGATTGTCTGAAGAAATTATGCGTGACGCAATTTCGTATGAAATTTCACGTGGAGGTCAGGTTTTCTTTATTCACAACCGAATTGAAAACATTAAAGAAGTAGCTGGAATGTTACAACGTTTGGTTCCTGCTGCAAAAATTGGAATCGGACACGGACAAATGGAAGGGAAAAAGTTAGAGGAATTAATGCTAGCTTTTATGAACGGCGAGTTTGATGTATTGGTTTCTACCACGATTATTGAAAGTGGATTGGACGTGCCAAATGCGAATACAATTTTCATTAACAATGCCAATAACTTCGGATTATCAGATTTACACCAAATGCGTGGTCGTGTAGGTCGATCGAATAAAAAAGCATTTTGTTACTTCATTACGCCTCCGTATCATATGATGACGGAAGAAGCGCGTAAACGTATTCAAGCTTTAGAAATGTTCTCTGAATTAGGAAGTGGATTAAACATTGCCATGAAAGATTTAGAAATTCGTGGTGCTGGAGATTTATTAGGTGGAGAACAAAGCGGATTTATCAATGATATTGGTTTTGATACGTATCAGAAAATCTTAAAAGAAGCCATTGAAGAACTGAAAGAAAACGAGTTCAAAGATTTATATCCAGTGGACGAAAATGCTGGTCCGAAAGAGTATGTAAAAGAAGTTCAAATTGATACTGATTTTGAAATTCTATTCCCGGATGATTATGTTAATAATATCTCAGAACGTTTGAATTTATATAAGCAATTGAGTGATTTAAATGAGGAAGAAGAATTACAAACATTCGAGAAAAATATCATTGATCGTTTTGGAGAATTCCCAACACAGGTACAAGATTTACTAGATTCTGTCCGAATTAAATGGTTAGCAAAATCATTAGGGTTAGAGAAAGTAATTTTAAAGCAAAAACGTTTGGTAGGATATTTTGTGTCAGATCAACAATCGGACTTTTATCAAACCGAAGCATTTACAAGAATGTTGAAATATGTACAGCAAAATTCGAAAAGCTGTGTAATGAAGGAAAAACAAACCAAAAAAGGATTACGATTGTTAATCACATTTATAAAAATTGATTCCGTTAAAAAGGCACTAACTACTTTAGAGAAAATTTAAAAAGAAAACTCGAACTGAAAGGTTCGAGTTTTTTAATGACTGATTTTGAGTAAAGTTTTGTGGAAGTTTATAATTGCTCTTATACGAGGTTTATCTTAGAGTATTTTTTATAGAATAAGATCTGAGATTAAGATACGTATAATATGGTCACAAACTAATAGACAGGAAAATAACTAACGAGAATAGCCAATTAAACTAACATAATGTATTGAAAATCTGATTTTAAGATTTCATAATCTTGTCAAACTTTAATTGCAAAATGAAAAAGAATTATTATTTTTAGGTTTAAAGGAGGTCATAAACTTATTGGTTTCTTTTCAATATTTTGCTTCTAGAATTACACTACAGAAAAGCATTTTGAGAGTAAGTTCAAGATTTAGCGAAAGCTTAATTGTAATCTTTAGTATCAGTCAATCAACAACAACAAATTAAATAAAAAATTAAAATGGTTCATAACGAAAAAGATCTAATTCCTATTAAGAACGTCATTCTTACTCTAAGTTTAATCGTAGCATTTCACTTTACTAAAGCTCAGACTTTACAGGATATAGGGGGTAATTTTCAAGCTTCTCCTTTAGTATCTATTTACACGGCAAAAGAGATTATTACTATGAATCCTGAGAAACCAAAAACACAAGCTGTTGCCGTGGTTAATGGCAAAGTGTTAGCAACGGGTACAGTTAAAGAACTTCAAGATTTAGTAGGAAACCAACCTATTAGAATTGACAACACGTTTAGCGATAAAGTTATTGTTCCTGGATTCATTGCACAACATGATCATCCTGTTCTTGCTGCGCTTACCATGGCCTCAGAAATATTATCCATTGAAGATTGGGTATTACCATCAGGCACAGTAAAGGCAGTGAAAGACAAACCCGATTTTATGAAACGCATGGAAATGGCGGATAAAAAATTATTAGATCAGGATGAGCCATTAATTTCGTGGGGTTATCATCCAAGTTTCTTTGGATCATTAACTAAGTCAGATTTAGATAAAATTAGTAAAACAAGACCAATATTGGTTTGGATGCGAAGCTGCCATGAGATTGTAATGAATACAAAGGCATTAACTCTTTATCAAGTCAATCAGGAATTTATAAAAACTTGGGGAGAAACACCGCAAAGACAATCGAACTTAAACGATGGTCGTTTTTGGGAACAAGGAATGTTTGCTGTCGCTCCTAAAATTGCTACGGTGCTTGCTACTCCAAAAAAATTGAAAGAAGGTTTAGAGATAACGCGTGATTTTATGCACTCTAAAGGTGTCACATTTGGAAATGAGCCTGGGGGAATATTAGTAAAACAGTTACAAGATGCGGTAAATGCAATTATGTCAGACAATAGTATGCCTTTTCGATGGAGTTTTATGGCAGATGGG
This sequence comes from Tenacibaculum sp. SZ-18, assembly GCF_002813915.1. Taxonomy (NCBI): domain Bacteria; kingdom Pseudomonadati; phylum Bacteroidota; class Flavobacteriia; order Flavobacteriales; family Flavobacteriaceae; genus Tenacibaculum; species Tenacibaculum sp. SZ-18. The sequence goes on from NZ_CP019335.1 coordinate 3,688,683, forward strand.
AAAACGTTGTGTGATAAATATAAAGATGATAATCAGGTTATTGAAGAAGCAGAAAAACTAGAATCATGGTATTATGGTAAGACATCACTTGCGAAAAAGCAAGTTAAGCTTTTTTCAGATGGTGCTATTTATTCACAACTTATGCAAGTTAGAGAGCCTTATTTAGACAAGCATAAAGGTGAGTGGATGACTGATAAAGATGTTTTTGAAAGAGCTTTTAGAATTTTTTGGGATGCTGGTTATCAAATTCATATTCATGTTAACGGAGATGCTGGACTGGATAGAGTTCTAAATACATTAGAATTAAATATTCGCAGAAATCCGAGATTTGATCACAGAACTGTTATTGTACACTTTGCTGTTAGTCAAAAAGATCAAGTAGCTCGTTTAGCTAAACTAAATTGTATTGTTAGTGGAAATCCATATTATACTTCTGCCTTGGCAGATAATTACAGCATATTCGGATTAGGACCTAAAAGAGCTAATAGTATGGTTAGAATGGGTGATGTTGAAAGAGCTGGAGTTTCTTATTCATATCATAGTGATATGCCTATGGCTCCTGCAGATCCACTTTTTTTAATGTGGTGCGGGGTGAATCGAATTACAACAAGTGGAAGAGTTGCAGATCCTAACCAAAGAGTAAGTCGGGAAGGTGCTTTAAAAGCAGTGACGATTGATGCGGCCTATTCTCTTAAAATGGAAAACCAAATTGGTTCAATCGAGTCAGGAAAACTTGCAAACTTTACAATATTAGATGATAACCCAATTACTTGTAATCCTCTAGAAATTAAAAATATAAAAGTTTGGGGAACAGTTGTTGAAGGCGTTAAGCAACCAGTAAAAATTAATAATCAAACAAACAAAGTAGGTTATTTAGATTACTATAATTTAGATTCGTTTGGTTACGCAGCTTTTGATCATTTTAAAAGAATTATTAACTGCAGAAAGAAATAATATTCCCAATCTCATGTCTGTTCAAGATAGAATAGGATTTGATAGTGAGTTTCAAACATTATACCTTTTTTAAGGAGGAGTAATTTTAATTTAAGAAGAGAAAATATAACTACAGGATAAATGAGACTTATAAATGCTTAAAGAAGAAAAGCTGCGTAATGAAGGAAAAACAAACCAAAAACGGATTAAGATTATTAGCCACATTTATAAAATTGATTCCGTTAAAAGGCATTAACCATTTTAGAGAAAATTTAAAATGAAAACTCGAGCTGAAAGGTTCGAGTTTTTTAATGACTGATTTTGAGCGATCTTTTAAAGAAAAACTGTATCTTTTTGTGTGAAAATATTTAAAAGAAAAACTATGAAAAAGCAACAATGGCTATTATTATGCTTAGTACTAATGAGCACTTTTGTGTTCGCAACTCGACAAACTCCAGATCATTTAATCGTTGGAAACGATAGTCTTAAGCTAAATATCGGTTGGGGACATCCATCTCCGTTACAAACATATTTTCGTCAAAATAAGGATATCAAAAATCCATTTAGAATGATTTCAACTGCAAACTATCGAGGTCATATTGCTACATGGAATATAGAAAACAGTAGGTTTTATTTGATAGGTTTAGATGTTGATGGAACAAAACATAAACCAACAGATTTCAGTATTAAATCAGAAAATTCAGGATTTTCCAACGAGAAAAGAGTTTTTGCAGATTGGTTTACTGGCGTTATTGAATGTCGAAAAATTAATAAAGATTGGAGTGTTGCTTATACGGTGTACTATTATGTTAAACAGGGAATTGTGGAAAGAGAAGCTCAAATTACCAATAAAGAGCTAGAAAGGTTACAAGAATTCACTGCAAAAGATACCACCAATACTGAGCTCCTTTCAAAATATTCAATGTTGTATTTGAATCAATCATACATTTCATTTTACTTCAGATTGTATGAGAGAGAAATGGTTGCTGTTAAAGGAAAAAAAGGTCAATTATTAGGAAAAGAAGAACGAAGCTTAGTTTTAGATAATTACAAAAGTGATTATTCCGATTGGCCATTTAATTGGGAAAGTGAAACGTATGTCGGTGCACCAAATGGAAGTTATGTTATTGAAGATGGTAAATTGTTATTAGAATCTTTAGAATTATTATCTGGATTAAGTTTTGATGGCCCTGAAAAATCAGAATTGAATATCAAGGAATTTTTTAAAGGCAAAGAGTTTTATAAGGACAAGCTTTTTGCTAATTGGGTTTCAGGTGTTTTTATCATCAATTTTGGAAAAGAAGAAAAAGGAGAATTTGGAATGATGCGTTTCAAAGTCAAATCTTCATCAATCTATAAAATAGAAAATGGAGTTGTCAAAGAATCTTATGAATTACCTAAGAATAAGAAGGATTTAGAAAATATAGAGAACGACCAATTAAAAGACTTGGTAAAAGAGTTTCAAAATCAATAGTTCTTACGACAATCTAAAAAGCTTAACTTTGTAGCGATTAAAAAAGAAAGCTAATGAAAAAATTAGGTGTTGTTTTGTTGTCAATTTTTGTTTTTACAACAAGTATATCAGCTCAAAAAATCAAAGGAATTATTAATAATGCAAGTAGTGAAACCAAGTTTTCACTTCGAACAATTGGAGATAGAACAATCAAAGAAATTCCTATAGAAAATGGAACTTTTGAAGTTGATAATTTAAACTTAAAAGAAGGATTTTACTTAATCCGAAAAGACAACAGTACAGAGCATGTGTATTTAAAACCAAATGATGAACTTATCATTAGTTTCGATGCTCAAAAATTTGACGAAACTTTGTCTTATGCTGGTGAAGGTTCAGAAGCAAATAATTATTTGGTAATAAAAGGGAAACTAGAGCAGGAACGTAAAAAAGATACTGATAAATTTTACGAAGGAAATGAGCAAGATTATAAAAGGAAAATTCTTGCCATTGAAAAAGAAATAAAAATCTTATTGGCTAAGGTAAATAGTGAAAGTTTCCGGAAAGAAGAAGAGAAAAATATAAGATTCGGCTACTTATTTGACATTTACAATTACCCGAATATGATGAAATTTAACTTCGGGAAGAAAGTAACAGTTCCTGAAAGTTTCTTTGCTGCACTAGAAGATGTGAACTTTGATAATGCAGTCAACTATTTAAAATATCCTTACTACAGATATTTAGCAGGAACTAAGTGGAAAAAGGATGTTGAAAACGCTGATAGCTTTGAAGAAATGAGCAGTGTAATTGAAAAAATTCGCTCGAAACATATTTTTGTTGATGTGATAATCAACTCTTTTTATCGAATAGCCGATACACCAGAGAAATCTAAAATGCATTTTAAGTTAATTGAAAAGTTTGTTCCGAATAAGGAATTTATAAAACAAGCGAAGGCAGAATATGAAAAAGTAAAGGCTACATCAAACGGTAAAAAAGCACCAAACTTCAAGTTTAATGATCGTAATGGAAAGCCTGTTGAATTAGCGAAATTCAAAGGTAAATATGTACTCATTGATATCTGGGCAACGTGGTGTGTTCCATGTTTAAAACAAGTACCTTATTTAAAAAAGTTAGAGGAAAAATATCACAATAAAAACATTGTATTTGTGGGTATTTCAGTTGATGATAAAGACGAATATAAATTGTGGAAAGAAACTTTAGACAAGAAGAAAATGGGTGGAGTTCAACTATTTGCAGACAAGTCTTTTGAGTCTGATTTTGTTGATGCATTTGGTGTCGCTTCAATTCCAAGGTTTATTTTAATTTCTCCTGAAGGCACTATTGTGGAAAGTCATTTTAGCAAACCATCACATAAAATTACTGAAGAAAAACTAGATGCCTTGTTGAAGTAAACCGTTTAATTTTGAGAGATAAGCCATATATATACATAGTATTTTTACTTCTCATTTGTGCTTTTGTTGGTAGATTACTAACTTTTTTTAGTTCAAATTTCGAGTTAATTGAAACAGGTAGTATCATAGAAAGTTTCTGCTTAAATGTTGCTTATGTAGCAGGTTGGGTATTGATGTTATCAAATGGAACTTTTATTGGAACTATATACTTTAAAATTACTCAGGGATTAATGTCAATCGTTATTGTTGGAGCACTTTTAAAAATTATGCATTATAAATTATATGCTGATTATTTAATTGTTTTTGGTTTGGTGGGAATTTTAATTGCATATAGTATAAGTTTCCATAAAAAACCGATTAAAAAGAGATTAGACTATTTAAAACTTACTTGGGTAATTTTATTACTAAGTAGCACAGTTTTAATTTTTCTACACGTTTTATCCAAGGATTATCGACTGGTGGCAGATATTGTTTTTTGGATATTATTGTTAGACTTTTGTACCACGAAAACTAACCTTTTCAAAAAGCAAAAGTCTTATTCATAAGCTATTTTAATAATAGTAGCTTTTGGTGTTATTTTTAATGATGAACCAATAGGTTTAAATGTTAGGTAAATGAAACGAATACTCACAATAGTTTTTATAGGTTTAACAAGTGTAATATATGGACAACGATTGTCTTTTAATATTACCAACGATTCTATTAAAAAAGAATTTTACCTAACGAAAATTACCAATGAAATTGTAGAAACAATTACCATTGAATCGTTCAATTTTAATGTGGATATTAACCTTGATGAAGGCTATTACTTTCTGAAAAAAGAAGACGAAAAAACATTATTATATTTGAAAAGGAACGACGAGTTTACGATTTCTTTCGATGGAGAAAACTTTTTAAAGTCACTTACTTTTTCTGGGAAACGAGGTGCAGGAAGAAACACATATTTGCACAGTAAAAATATAGAATTGTTAGATCAAGATGGAAATTTGAATACCTTTTACAAGAGAAATTTTTATGAAGGAAATGAGAATAAATACGTACGTCGTCTAGATCAATATTACAAAGGTTTTTACGGAACAATTTTCGGGAGTGGATTTGAGGAGAGTTTTATAAATGAGGAATCTAAAAATTTGCAATATGGCTATTACTTGGACATTTTAAAGTTTGAAAAAGCCAAAAAGTACTATGATTTTAAAGACAGTATTCAGATTTCAAAAGCGTATTTAGCACCTCTAAGAAGTGTTCTTTTTGATAACCAATTGTTTTCTGATCGTTACCAATCGTACAACGATCTTGCAGTTTTGAAATGGCAAATAGATATAGAAAAAACTAATAATTATTCGGTAATGAAAGGAATCATTGCTTCTATTAGAACCGAAGCAATTCAGAAAGCGTTATTGGTGCGTTTGTATGAAACAATGGCGAAAGATGACCCAAATAGAATGCGTGCTTATTTGGATTTAATCAAAGCCTACTCAAAAGACAACCAATTAATTGCAAGATCGAAAGCAAAACTTTCAGTTATTGCACAAGAAGAAGCGGAAAAAAATCTTTCTAGATTTTCATATTTAAACACCAACGGAGAAGAGGTAAAATTAGCTGATTTTAAAGGTAATTACATTTTTCTATATCTATGGGCAACTTTTTGTAAAGATTGCGTAAACGAGTTTAAAAACATCGAAAAACTTAGAGATAATTTTGAAGATAAAAACATAGTATTTGTTGGTGTTTCTGTAGATAAAAAAGAAGACTTCGATAAATGGTCTGGTTTGGTAAATGAATCAGGAATTAAAACAAGTGCTATGCAATTGTTTTTTGATGATGCAAGATCAAAACTTATCAAAGCTTATGAAATTTCTTCTATTCCAGCCTTAGTACTATTATCTCTAAAAGGAGAAAAAATGAAAATTGATATCAAAGAAATCGATTCAAAGAAGACACAACGTTCTCTAAGAAAACTGTTTGATAAATTGGAGTAAATTACAATTCTTTTAAACAGTCTTGTACAGGTAAGAACGAAATTAATAACTAACTTTCGCATTTCAATCCGCTAAAAATAGTGCCTTGCAAAACAATTATTTAGAAAAACTTCTAGGTTTAATCGTAGCAACATTTTTCATCAGTACTTCTGGTGTATTAGGAAGATACATTAGTATGCCTTCTGAAGTTATTATTTTTTTCAGAGCAACTTTTGCGATGATCATTTTGTTTGTGTTTTTAAAATACAAACGTGTCGATTTTAAATTGAAATCTAGTAAACATAAACTTCCGTTTTTAGTTGCAGGAGTATTTATGGGAGTTCATTGGGTAACTTATTTTTATGCATTAAAACTCTCGAACGTTGCAATTGGAATGTTATCGTTATATACATTTCCAGTGATGACCGCCTTTTTAGAACCTGTTTTTTTAAAGGTAAAATTCAATCCGATTTACATTGTTTTGGGAATTTTAGTGTTATTAGGATTGTATATTTTATCACCGGATTTCACATTCGAAAGCACTACGGTTCAAGGAATCTTATTCGGATTAGTTTCAGCCCTGTGTTATTCGATCCGAATTTTAATTTTAAAGCAATATGTGCACCAATACAATGGTGTATTACTCATGTTTTATCAAACGATTATTATAAGTATTTGCTTGTTCCCTACTCTATTTTTCATGGATACTTCAGAGTTTCAAAGTCAACTACCATACTTACTTTTGTTAGCATTTTTAACCACAGCAATTGGTCATAGTTTAATGGTCTATTCTTTACAGTTTTTTACGGCATCAACTACCAGCATTATCAGCAGTATTCAACCTATTTTTGGAATAATTTTGGCCTTCATTTTTTTGAGTGAAATACCCACTGTAAATACGTTTTTGGGAGGAGGTTTAATACTAGCAACTGTATTAATTGAAAGTATTAGAAGTAAGAGAAGTAAAAAGTAAGTTCTAGCAAATTATTTGAACCCTCGTAAAGAAACATCTTCATAGTTTCTTCTAACAAAATCTAAAGCACTTTCTAAAACTTCGCCCATTCCTTTACTTTTTTTGAAAGAAATATCACTTGTAAAATCAAAAATTTCCATTTTTAATTTCTCGATATTTTCATTAGTAGAAATTTCATCATTTTTCATGCAAAAAACCAACTCGTTAATTCGGTCTTCGGAAGATAAAATACGTTTGGCAACTATAGAGCGTTCTTCTAGTTTATACTGCTCAATCGAGTTTTCGAGTAGCTTATCTCCTACCAGTTTTACCATTGGATAATTTTCTTTAAAAAATTGTGGATAGTACACTTTAAATTTTCCTTCAAAACACTGCTGATCGAAGTCAATGGCTCTTATTTTATAAACAACATTATCAAAATCGTGGGTCGGAACAATTACATAATTGTACGATCTCATATCTCCTAACAAACGAATCATACAACGCTCATTAAATTTTACAAACTCTTTTGCAATTTGTGATTTTTGAGATTCAGTACAGGTTTGTAAAATCTCTTTAATAAAAGTATCACCTGGAATTCCTGCAATGTGTTCTTCAATTAAAGTATCCTTGTAAACAAGAAAGTTTAAATTATAGGGAGATAAAATATGTTCTAATTCTAAACCATAAACTCTTGAAGCATCGGTCTTTTTTACATAGAAGTATGTGTAATTATCATTTAAAACATTACGGACTTTTACACGAAAGGGTTTCGAGTTTCCAAACGTACAAAAATCGACACAGTCGATATTTAAATATTGAATATTGTCCTCGTTTCCATTCGAATGTAGAATATTGTAAACTTTCTTTAAACTAAGATCTATTTCTTCTCTGTCAAACTCCGAATAGTATACACGAACCCACAAAGTATCTTCATCGTTTTTATCATACACAACAACCGATCCCTGAAAGCGTAATAAATCCTCGTAAAAAATTGGAATTTTAATATTCCTACTGTGTTCAATCAAGTATTCATTTAAAAAATGATTGATTGGAAACGCAGGTTTCTTTTTAGACATTAATTTTTCTTCGGAATGCATGAGTGGGTCTTTTTTCAAATGTAAGCAATTAAACGAAGATTTTTGGAATAGAATTTGTTTCGAGTATGCGAAACTACACTACTATGAAAAACTATAAAATTACCATTCCTGAACCGTGTCATGAAAACTGGAACCAAATGACTTCAGTTGAGAAAGGACGTTTTTGTAATTCTTGTTCAAAAACAGTGATTGATTTTACTAAGAAATCTCCAAAACAAATTCAGGAGTACTTGCAACATAATCAAGGAAAACGAGTATGCGGACATTTTTATAAAAGGCAATTAGATAGTATTGTTATTGAATTACCGAGTACCATTTTTGAGAGAGAATTTTCATTTCAAAAGATGTTTGTTTTATTGATTTTAGTGGTAATGGGAACCAGTTTGTTGAGCTGTAAAACGGAAGGTAAAACTCAGAAAATTGAGAAAATAATTCTGAAAGATTCTATGGAAACATCGGAAAAAACCATAGACAGTTTGTTCTCAATTATACAAAAGGAATCAACTATAAAGAAGAATGAAAAGAGTATAAAAGTACCAGAAAATGATAGCACTATAACAGTTTTGGGAGCACTACCTCCACCACCTAAAACTACGGGAATTGTAGTTGAACTCACAGGTGAGCCAGTTCTTGAAGAATATGACGAACCTCATTATTTTTCACTTATTGATAAAGTTCCGAGATTCAAAGGTGTAGTAAAAAGAGAAAATGAATCTTGGACAGAAAACTTTGAAAGAACGATGAAGGAATATGTAGTTAAAAACTTTCATAACGAGTCGTATCAAAATCTTGGATTAGCTACTGGGAAAAGGAAAATATTCATTCAAATTGTAATAGGTAATGTAGGTAATGTTGAAGAAATAAAAGTGAGAGCTCCTCATCCAAAATTAAGAGAAAAAATACAATTAATATTGAAGAAACTTCCTCAATTTATTCCTGGAGAAAATGATAAGAGACCAGTAAAAGTCAAGTATAATTTACCGATAAATTTGATGATTGAGTAAGTTAAACTTCGAACATTTTACCAGGTAATGTTTTAACTGCTCCTTTCAGTTCCATTTGAATTAGTAATGATGATAATTTGTAAACAGGAATTTCACAGTCCAATGCAATGACATCTAGCAATTCCTTTCCGTTATGTTGCAAATAATCATAAACCTTTTGTTCTTCGAGTGACAAGTCAATAAAAAGCGAGGTTTGTTTTGGAGCTGATTTCTTTGGAATATCCCAGTTTAACATTGCAATAATATCATCAGCTGAACTGAGTAAATGAGCTTGGTTGTTTTTTATAAGATTGTTGCAGCCTTTGCTGTAAACATCATCAAACCTTCCAGGTAAAGCAAATACATCGCGATTATAGGAATTAGCAATATCTGCTGTAACCAATGAGCCTCCTTTTTCTGCAGATTCAATTATAATAGTTGCTTGTGATATTCCAGCAACAATACGATTGCGTTTCAAAAAATTTTCTCGCATTGGTTTTTCATGATGCCAGAATTCGGTAATAAAACCACCATTGTTCATTACATCTCTCATATATTTTTTGTGAGTTTTCGGATATATATCATCCAACCCATGAGCTAAAACAGCAAGTGTTTGTAATTTGTTTTCAAAAGCAGCTTTGTGAGCGCAAATATCTGTTCCATATGCATATCCGCTTACAATAATTGGATGATGAGAAGCCAATTGAGCAATAAGATCATTACAAAATGAACGACCATAATTGGTTAGATTTCGAGTTCCGACAATTGAAATAATTTTTTCCTGATCCCAATTAATTTTTCCGTCATGAAATAATAGTAAAGGTCCATCAACACAGTGTTGTAATCTTGTTGGATACGATGATTCTAGAAAATAACTGAAATTAATTTTTCCATCAACAATGTATTTTAATTCCTCTTCTACCCGATTTAAAAATGATGTTTTTTGAAGCTGTTTAATAACGAATTCACCAATTCCGTCAATTTTTAATAAACTCGAATTTCGTTCTTTAAATATTTGTTGAGCTGATCCAATATGTCGGATTAATTTTTTAGCAATAATAACACCAATGTTCGGTGTAGCTTGCAGTCGAAGTACTGCAAATAATTCTTCTTCTAGCATGTTCTCTTTTAATAGCATAGCAAAAGTACAATTTTTCTGAGATATTTATAGACTTGCTTTTTTGGAAAAACCGACCAAAAAAATTAACTTTGTAGTTATGACATTGAAAAGCTATATACAAGATTTATTATATCGTTATGATTGTGTGATAGTTCCAGGTTTTGGAGGTTTTATTGCTAACAAAATTGGAGCAACGATTGAAGGTAGTAAAATTTACCCTCCTTCAAAAAGAATATCATTTAATGCACAATTAAATCATAATGATGGTTTATTTGTGAATCATGTAGCAGCTATTGAAAAGATTACCTTTAACCAAGCCAATGACAAAGTAGCTAAGGTTGTTTCTGAATGGAAGAAGCATCTACAAACTCAATCTTTAATGATTGATGGAATTGGAACCATTACAACAAATACCGAAAACCAGTTAAACTTTGAACCAAGTGGTGAGGTAAATTTTGATCTAAATTCATTCGGTTTGACACCGGTTTCAGATGTTGAAAAAGTTGAAGTTCCTATTTTAGTTGACACGAAAACAAAAGTGTTAACTCCTAAGGTTGAGGTTAAAGAAAATGAACCACATAAAGTCGTAGAATCTCGTAATTTCTTAAAATATGCAGCAGGTGCGGCCATACTAGTGGCGGGTATTCTAGGAGTAAACAAATACAACGAAAACATTAGTTTAGAAGAATTAGCGAAAGAGCAAGACGCTATTGAACAAAAAATACAAAAAGCAACATTTATTATTGACGACCAACTTCCAACAGTTAGTTTGAATGTTGCCAAAGAAAATAACCAAGTTCATATTATTGCTGGTGCTTTTCAGTTAGAGAAAAACGCTCATAAAAAGATTAATGAATTAAAGAACAAAGGTTACGAAGCTGAAATTTTAGGTAAAAATCAATGGGGGCTTACACAAGTTTCTGTTGGAAGTTTTGCTACTAAAGAAGCTGCGGACGAAGTTATTGAAGAAATCAGAACTAAAATTTCTGCTGATGCTTGGATTTTGGTACAAGAAGACTAATGTTTCCACTTTTAATTACCTCTAGTTTTTAGTTCTTTCAAGGAGCTTTCTATATCTTTGCGGAAAATTTTAAAGATGAGAGCAAAGCATCCAAGAGAATCATTAACTATACTTACCGATTTAGTTTTACCTGGAGAAACAAACTATTTAGATAATCTTTTTGGGGGAGAGTTACTGGCAAGAATGGATCGTGCATGTAGTATTGCGGCAAGAAGACATTCGAGAAGAATTGTTGTAACAGCTTCTGTGAATCATGTTGCATTTACTAAATCAGTTCCTGTAGGAAGTGTTGTGACTCTTGAAGCAAAAGTATCTAGAGCTTTCAGATCATCAATGGAGGTTTTTGTTGATGTTTGGATTGAAGATCGTCAATCTGGTGAGAAAACTAAAGTTAACGAAGGTATCTATACATTCGTAGCTGTAGATGAAACAGGAAAGCCTGTGCCGATTGCTCAAATTGAACCAGAAACCGATTTAGAAAAATTAAGATATGACGGTGCACTTCGTAGAAAACAATTAAGCTTGGTTTTAGCGGGTAAAATGAAACCAAATGAAGCTACAGAACTTAAGGCTTTATTTATGGATTAGAACGGCTTATCTTATCTATTTCTCCGTTTTCAGATAACATAATAGCAATGGATCGTGTTTTTTCAAATTGGGAAAATACGATAATCATTATTACCGTGATTGGTACAGATAAAACCATTCCGGTAATTCCCCAAATTTTCCCCCAAACAGCCAAGGAAAGTATAGTAACTAACGGACTTAAGTTTAAAGACTTACCGAAGAGTCTTGGTTCTAAAATATTTCCTACAACTACTTGAATTGCACCAACAGCAATTACAATTATTAAAAATGGTGTAAACTCACCAAATTGTAGTAAACTGAATATTGCTGGAAAAACAGTTCCAACTAATGAACCAATGGTAGGAATATAATTCAGTAAGAATATTAAAAACGCCCAAAAAGGAGCACTATCAATTCCAACAAAAAGTAATACAAAATAACTTAATATTCCTGTTAATAAACTAACGTAAGTTTTTAGTCGAATGTAGTTAGAAATAGAATCTTCGATTTTATCGAGCATCCCTTTCACACTTTGGTAATTGTTACCATTCGTTAAGATCATAAATAACTTTTTAACGAAACTTTTCTCTTCTAAAAACAAGAAAAGGGCATAAATGATAATCATAAAAGTATCACCTAACAATCCACTAACTCCATTAGCAATATCACCTAATACAGAACCATAATCGAAATCGCCAATTACAGATTTTATTGAAGTTAAAATATCAACATTTAAATAATTACCTAAATCGGTAATAATTTTTTGAATATTGGGTTCGTATTTGTCGTAAGAATTGGTAACGTTTGTAACACTGTTGGTAATAATTTCAGAAACAAAACCAAAAGCTAAAATGATTAACGTAAACACAATTACGTTACTTAACCATTTAGGTATAAACTTTTTTGCAAAAGGAATTTTATAAATGGATTTTCGAATTTCTCTTGTGAAAAACCAAAATATCACAGCAAAAATGAAGGGTATTAAAATCCCTTTTCCAATAACTAAAATAGCAATGATTGCTGTAGTTACAATTATAAAGTTTGAAGCTTTGTTCATTTTAGTTGGCTCTAATCCAATCAGAAGGGTTTAATCTATTTCTATTTTTGAAAAGTACAAAAACCAGATCTGTTTTTCCTGTAATTTTATCGGTAAAAACTTTACCTACAGCGTCTCCAGTTTTTACAGCTTGTCCTTTTTTTACATATATTTCTCTTAGGTTCGAATAAGTAGTAATATAATCACCGTGTTGAATCATTACCGTTTTAGTTCCTTTTTCTGATTTTGTAATTGTTAAAATTTTCCCATTGAAGATACTTTTAGCAGTATCTCCTTTTTTTCCACGGATATGAAGTCCAGTACTATTAATTGTAATTGATCTAAAAGTCGGATGTGGTTGAACACCGAATTTACGTGTAATAACACCATCTAAAGGCCAAGGTAAATATCCTTTATTCTGTTCGAAATTTGCTTTCAATGCTTTCTCGGCTTTACTTAGTAAGAATTCGCCTTTTTTAGCCTTACCTTTTTTTCCTTTATTCGCTTTTGCAATAGCAGCTCTAATGGCTTTATCAATTTTTTTCGCTACCGCTTTTTCCTCTCTAATTTTCTTTTGAAGTTGTTTTTTGTACTTGCTTTCTTGAGTTTTTATTTTAGTAACAAGTGTTTCTTGCTCTTCTTTCTCGTTTTCAATCTTTTTTTTCTGGTTTTTTTCTGTATTAAGTAAAACCTTCTTCTGATTTTTCTTTTTCGTAAGTGAATCGTTTAGCCTCTTAATTTCCTCAGTTTTAGTAATAACACGTTGGCCTTGTTTTTTGCGGAAATTTTTATATTGCTCAATATATTTGATTCGTTTGTAGGCTTGTAAGAAGTTTTCAGAAGAAAGTAAAAACATAGTTTTACTCTGTTGTGACTTACTCTTATAAGACTTAAAGACCATAGCTCCATAGTCAGTTTTTAACTTAGCAAGCTCTAAATTATTTTTTTCAATTTTCTTTTCGTTCTGTTTAATTTCCTTCGAAAGTTCTTCTGATTCCAGTTCAATTGTTTCAATTAAACGTTCACGAACAGTTATTTTCTGACTTAAATCTTTTAAGTCATCTAAGGCATCTGTTTTTTCTTTATTCGTTTCAGAAAGTAACGTGTTGATTTTTTTAATCTCCTTGTTGAGCTTTTTACGGCGATTTTCGAGTTCTTTTCTGGATTGCCCTTGTAATGAAGTTCCAATAAAAAGAAAACTTAAAAATAATATGTAAAAAAAACGTTTCACTATAGTTCTATTTCTTTATAACCCAAAGGTATCTTAAACGGCATTTCTAAATTCTTATTAAACTCAATTGAACGTAAGTTTAAATCAATATTAGTGAATTTATTTTTTTCTGTTGCTCTAATTTGAATCTTTTCAGGGAAGAAAACGTTATTCTTTTCTATATAATTAGGATATAAAACATCTAATCGTTGGTTTTTAAGTGGGTTTAAAACATATTGCTTTGTCAACTTAAAATGCTTTGGACTAATATGGTAGAAAATATCAAAAAGCAAAGTTTGATTCTTAGGATACAATTTATAAGATTGATCAATAATTTCAACTTCTTGTTTGTTTTTTTTAAGGTTGTAAATCGCTTGACCTAAGAGCATATTTTGTAATTGAGTGAAATTAATATCTACACCCAATAGTTTTTTTAACATAGAAAAATCTCCTTCAAAATAGTTTCTCTTATAAGGAGAATAAAAACTGACTTTTTCTGGAGTTATCTTAGCTTTAAAAACAGTAATAAGTTTGGTTCCTTTCAACCAAATAACTTCATCTTTTATCATTTTCATTTTAACTGAAAATCCAAGGTTTTCATTGGCATCTTTATAGTTTACTTTTAGCTTTGCATCAACCGTTTTAGGAAAGTTTAAGTTGTTGTGCTTTCGAATAATTTTTCTTGATGACATTTTAGCAACTTCACTAGTTGATTTCACAACATTTCGAGAAGATTTACAAGAACCAAAAGCAAGTAATCCAACTAAAAGATAACGATATAATTTCATGTATTATTTACGTTTTTTTTGATATTTGTTCACGTTTTTAGAATCACCAAGCCCTTGGTAGGCTTTAATTAGTTCATTATAAAAACGATTTGTTAATGCTTTATCATCAATTACAAAATCAATACCATTTTGCAGACTTTCAACTGCTTTTTTAAATTGTTTGTTTTTATTTAACGCTTTTCCGTTCATTAAGTACACAATAGGTTGTGCAGGGAACAAAGACAGTCCTTGTTCACTATAAATTAATAACGAGGCATCATTTTCCTTATCTAATGAATCTAGCAATTTTGTTAAAACTTGAAAGGACTTGTTTTTTTTAAAGAGAGTCTTTAAATTTTCTTTTTTTGTATTTTGAGTTATTGCTTCTAGCTTTCTGGTTTTTGCCATTGGAAACATACTTCTTTTGATAGCACGAAGACGTGAATCTAACATTTTAGCCTCAGCAAGTTCATCTAAAAGGCGAATTGCTGATTGCCTGTCATTGTTTTGTAGATGAAGAAAAACAAGAGCACGTTTTTTCTTTGGAAATTTTTTAGCTATTATTTTTTGAGTTTTAATAGCATCAGGGAAGTTTCTGTTTTTTTTATGAATAGCAACAATGTGCTCTAATATCCAAAGATTATCTTTCTCTTGAGAAAGAGCCTCTTCTCCATAGATTAGAGCTTCTGGAGTTTTATTGAGATAATAATAATTTTTTGATAATTCAAAAAGTACTGCTTTATTGTTTGGAAGAATTGTGTTACATTCTTCTAAATAATCAATAGC
Organism: Tenacibaculum sp. SZ-18; assembly: GCF_002813915.1. NCBI lineage: Bacteria > Pseudomonadati > Bacteroidota > Flavobacteriia > Flavobacteriales > Flavobacteriaceae > Tenacibaculum > Tenacibaculum sp. SZ-18. Next base: position 3,703,978 of record NZ_CP019335.1, read on the forward strand.
TTTCTGATAATTGTTTATTGCTTTTTCCGTTATTGCTTCAAAGAAAAACTCTTCGAATTTCAACATTTTTTTCTCGCTGACACTGGCATCTAAAACAATACTGTCTTGAGCGAATGAGAATTGAGAAATAAAAAAAATCAATAAACACCAACGTAAAATATTGGTGTTTAATGTATTGTTTTGTTGTGTATTATATAAGTTCTGTATAATCACCGATGCTAATTGATGTAAACTCTCCGTTATATTTTGCATAATTACCAATCATGGCATTGTCGAAATTAGCATTACTAATTTGAACATTAGTTTGAATTAAAGAGTTGGTAATAGTAGCATTTTCTACTACACTATTTTCTCCAATTGAAACATAAGGACCAATTTTAGCATTCTTGAGAACGACATTTTTTCCAATGTAACATGGCTGAATGATTTCTGAATTTTCTAGAACAGCATCTTTGGAAACTAAGTTATTCCCATCAGCTTCTTCAAAAGTTAAAACTTGTTTATTAGTATCAACGGTTGGGTCCTTCTTTCCACAATCCATCCAGGCATTTACTTTTCCTGGTATAAATTTAGCACCTTGTTTTTTTAAAGACTCTAAAACATTTGTTAATTGATACTCATTATTTTCTTTCAAGTCGTTATCAATTAAATATTGTATTTCTTCTTTTACTTTATCTCCATCTTTAAAATAATAAATTCCGATGATTGCTAAATCAGAAACAAAATGTTTTGGTTTTTCTATAAAATCAGTGATGAAACCATCTTCTAATTTTACAACACCAAAAGCACTTGGGTCTTCAACTTGTTTTACCCAAATAGCTCCGTCAGCATTCGCGTCGAGAGTGAAATCAGCTTTAAATAAGGTGTCTGCATACGCTACAACGCAAGGCCCACTTAATGAGTCTTTCGCACAGTAAATTGCGTGAGCAGTTCCTAGAGCTTCCTCCTGAACATAAACAGATCCTTTTGCACCTAACCCTTTGGCAATTTTGATAAGTTTATCTTTCGTGTCAGATGGGAAACCTTTTTTTGCTGGACCGATAACAAAAGCAATCTCTTCAATTTTTTGATCAATTACTTTACTGATGTCTTCAACTAGTCGTTGAACAATGGTTTTTCCAGCAATTACGGTTAAAGGTTTTGGCGTTGTTAAAGTGTGAGGTCTCAAGCGAGAACCAATACCTGCCATTGGAACAATAATCTTCATTAATTCTTTCTTTTGTTTTTCAGTGATGCAATATACTACTTAATTAGGGTAAAATAAATTTTAAACTTCTTTTGGTACTGCATCTATTAAGGTTTTGGTATATTCATTTTTAGGGTTTTTGTATAGTTCGTCGGCTTCACCAATTTCTGTAATTTCTCCTTTGTTCATTACTATGACATTGTCAGACATATACTTAACTACCGATAAATCGTGAGAAATAAAAAGGTAGGTAAAACCGAAATCTTTCTTCAAATCATTTAATAAATTTAAAACTTGAGCTTGAACCGAAACATCTAATGCAGAGACGGATTCGTCACAAATAATAAATTTAGGTTGTAGCGCTATTGTTCTTGCAATTCCAATTCGTTGTCTTTGTCCTCCTGAAAATTCGTGAGGAAATCTGTTGAAATGCTCTTCTTCCAAACCTACTTTTTTAAGAACTTCAATAACATAATTTTTTCTCTCTTTGTATGAAGTCAGTATATTGTGAACTTTCATCGGTTCAATAATAGCTTCTCCAACAGGAATCCTAGGATTCAATGAAGAAAACGGATCCTGAAAAATAATTTGAATTTCTTTTCTCAGCTTTTTTAAACTTCTCCTTTTAAGAGTCGTAATATCTCTTCCCTTGTAATAAACAGATCCTGAAGTTGCTTTTTCAAGTTGTAAAATAGTTCTTCCTAAAGTTGTTTTTCCACAACCAGATTCTCCTACTAAACCTAATGTTTCTCCTTCATAAATGGAAAAAGAGACATTATTAACAGCTTTTACGGAAGCGGGTTTTTTAAATAAAAAAGAATTTGAAATAAATTCTTTGTGTAAATTCTTTATTTCGATTAGTGGAGGCTTACCGTAAATTTCTTTATGATATCTAGCTCTATCTTCAAAACTTTTAATGGTTAAATCAATAGAATCGTTTAAAAAGTCTTCTACTGTTGGTAATTTTTTTAGACGATTATCTGAATTTGGTTTGGAATTTATAAGTGCTTTCGTGTAATCTTTTTGTGGGTCTTTGAAAATTTCTTCGGAGGAATTATATTCTATTATTTTTCCTTTTTTAAGAACAACAACTTCGTCGGCAATTTCTCGAATCAAGTTTAAATCGTGAGAGATAAAAAGAATACTCATTTGAGTTTCTTTTTGCAGTGTTTTTAAAAGAGAAATAATTTCTTTTTGAACGGTAACATCAAGAGCTGTAGTCGGTTCATCAGCTATTAAAAGTTGAGGTTTTAAAGCTAGAGCCATGGCAATCATTACACGTTGTTTTTGTCCGCCACTTATTTGATGAGGATATGATTTGTATATGTCTTTGGGTCTGGGAAGTTTCACTTGTTCAAAAAGCGAAATGATCTCTGCTTCAATTTCTGTTTTGCCTAGTTTAGTATGGTTTTTAAAGACTTCAAAAAGTTGATAACCGCAAGTCAAGCTTGGGTTTAATGAAGTCATGGGTTCTTGAAAAATCAAAGATATTTCGTTTCCCCGAATTTTTAGGAAATCAGCTTCACCAAAGTTTAGAATATTATTATTTTGAAAAGAAATAGTTCCTTTAAAATGGATATTATCTCCTGAAAGTAACCCCATTATACTCAAGGACATAATCGATTTTCCGCTTCCGCTTTCTCCCACTAAACCAAGAATACTATTATTCTTAATTGTGAAATTTATTTTTTTAAGAATAGGTTTATTTTTAATGGAAACTGAAAAATCTTTGAGAATTAGCATTATTTAACTTTAAGGTTACATTTTATTCAACAAAGATATTGGTTGTTGTAAAAATTTGTATGAAATCAAACAAACATTTTGATTTAAGTAAAAAAAAATTATATTTGGCGCACTATTAACAAAATTTTAAGGTTTGTTTTAACATTTTTTAATGTGAATCTACTTTAAGTTTTATTTAACTCAAAATAACCCTTCAAAAATGAGAAACAAGTACACTGCAAAGTTACTGCTTTCTGCTGGTATGCTAGTTTTTGCTAGTAATGCATTTGCACAAAGTGAGGAGCAAATCCAGAAAATTCGTAGTGAATACGATTTGGTAAAGCTTCAAACAATTCAAAAGAATCTACAAAACAAGGAAAATCTTCAAAAAAAGGAAGCAATGAGAATTGCTCAACAAAAAGGATGGAAGACTACCATCAAAAAGGAAGACGGAACTTTTATGGAATTACAACGTGTAGTTAATGGAAAACCAATATATTATACTACATTTAACGTTGATGCTGCAAGATCCACAAGAACAGATCACTTACATTCAGGAGGTTCGTTAGGTTTAAATTTAATGGGACAAGGAATGACCGCCAATGTTTGGGACGGTGGAGGAACACGTAACACTCACCAAGAATTTGATGGTGCAGGAGGAAACAATCGTGTTTCTACAATTGACGGTTCTACGCTAAACGGGAACAGTTTTCATGCCCAGCATGTTACGGGAACAATTGTTGCTTCGGGTGTTGTTGCAGATGCAAAAGGTATGGCGCCGCACGCTAAGGCAAGAACTGCTGATTGGAATAACGATAAATCCGAAGCTACTACAGAAACTGGAAACGGAATGATTCTTTCAAATCACTCTTACGGTTATGCTTTTAGAAACCAATTTGGACAAGTTCAATTACCACAGCATTTTTTTGGTGGATATATTGAAGAGTCTCGTGATTGGGATGAAATCTTATTTAATGCTCCAAACTATTTAATGGTTGTTGCTGCTGGTAATGACGGTAACGATAACTCAGCAAATCAAAATCCAACAGGAGGATCGGGATGGGATAAATTAACTGGACATTCAACTTCTAAGAACAACTTAGTAGTAGCAAATGCTCAGGATGCTAATATTGACGCAAATGGAAACTTAGTTTCTGTTTCAATAAATAGTTCAAGTAGTGAAGGTCCTACTGATGATATGCGTATTAAGCCAGATATTACTGGAAATGGTACAGGAGTTTATTCAACTTATGATAATAATGACAGCGCCTATAATTCAATAACAGGAACGTCAATGGCTTCTCCGAACGTTACAGGTTCATTATTATTACTACAACAACACTATGGAAATTTAAATGGTGGTAGTTTAATGAGAGCTGCAACATTAAAAGGTTTAGCACTTCATACAGCAGATGATGCAGGTGCTGCTGGTCCGGACGCAGTTTTTGGATGGGGTCTTTTAAATACTAAAAGAGCTGCTGAAGCTATTACAGCAAATGGTAATGGTTCTAAGATTGAGCAGCTAACATTAACAAGTGGACAAACATATACTATTACTGTGGATTCTGATGGAACAAGTCCATTATTAGCTTCTATTTCATGGACAGATAGACCAGGTACCGCAAATACAACGGTTAACTCTACCACACCGGTATTAGTCAACGATTTAGATATCAGAGTAACAAAAGGAAATACAACATATTTACCATATGAATTAACAGGACCAACATCTAGTGCTTTAAGAGATAATAATGTTGATCCGTATGAAAGAGTAGATGTAAATGGAGCATCAGGAACTTACACAATTACTGTAACTAACAAAGGAACATTAGTTGGAGGAAGTCAAGCTTTTTCTTTAATTGTAACAGGTGTTACAGGAACTCCTGCAGTTTGTAATGCAACTACTCCAACAGGAGTTGGTGTAACGGGTCTTTCTCAAACAGGAGCTACTGTAAACTGGTCAGCTGTCGCTGGAACTACTTATGACGTTAGACACCGTCCAGTTGGAGGTTCATGGACTGTAAATGCGGTGACTGGAACATCTACTTCTTTGTCTGGTTTAACTGCTGGAACTCAATATCAAGTGCAAGTCCGTAGTAAATGTCCTAATGGAACAAACTCATCTTACAGTACTACGACAACATTCACAACTGTTGCACCAACACCATGTGAGTCATTACCATATGCTGAAAGTTTTGAAAGTAATGATGGATGGACTCAAGTTTCAGGAGATGATGGAGATTGGGTAAGAGATAGTGGAGGAACACCTTCTTCAACTACTGGACCAAGTTCAGGAGCAGATGGATCTTTCTACATGTTCTTAGAAGCTTCGACTAATAATAGTCCAGGACAAATAGGAAACAACGCTACTGCAATATTAGAAAGTGGATGTTTCGATTTATCTGGAAAGTCTGAGGCTACTTTTGCATTTAAAAACCACATGTATGGTACAAATATGGGATCTTTAACAGCTCAAATTTCTACTAACGATGGATCAACTTGGACAAATATTTGGACTCAATCAGGAAACCAAGGAAACCAATGGAATTCGGTTTCTGTTAATTTAAATAGTTATGTAGGATCAACAATCAAGTTAAGATTAGTCGGTACTACAGGTAATAGCTGGAGAAGTGATGTTGCTATTGATGATATAGAAATCACGGCTGTTGATGCAGGATCAGATACACAAGCACCATCTACGCCATCTAATGTTCAAGCCTCAAATATTTCACAAACTACTGCCACTTTAAGCTGGAATGCTTCTACTGATAATGTTGGAGTAACAGGTTACGAAATATTCCAAGGGTCTTCAAGTATAGGAACAGTTACTGGAACTTCTGCTAATTTAACAGGTTTAGCATCTGGTACTTCTTACACTTTTTCTGTAAGGGCTCAAGATGCTGCAGGAAATGTTTCTAATGCAGGTTCTGTTACGTTCTCTACTGTTAATCCAGCTCCAACGTATTGTACTTCTAGTGGAAATAGAACATCATATGAGTGGATTGATAACGTAGAATTAGGAGGAATTTCAAATGCAACAGGTGCAGGAAGTGGATATTCTGACTTTACAAATTTAGTTGGGAACTTAGCACAAGGAAGCACAAATACTATGATTGTAAGTGCTGGATTTAGTGGATCTTCATATACAGAATATTGGGCAGTATGGATTGACTTTAATCAAGATGGAACATTTGCTGATAGTGAAAAGGTAGTTTCAGGTTCGTCTTCTAGTGCGAATAACCTATCGGCTACTGTGAATGTACCTTCTAATGCTGTTTTAGGTCAAACCAGAATGCGTGTTTCTATGAAGTATAACAGCGCTCAAACTGCTTGTGAAAACTTCGGAGATGGAGAAGTAGAGGATTATACTATTAATATTACATCTTCTTCAAACAGTTTATTTACTACGTTTAATAGCACAAATGCTGATGCTCTGGGTAATGAAGTAGCAACTACGTTTACTGCTTATCCAAACCCAGCAAGAGATATTATTCAAGTGAAGTCTAGCAACAGAAATGTTGGATTAGCTTCATATAGAATTTTAAATTCAATTGGGCAAACTGTTCAATCTGGAGAATTAACAAATGATAGAATTAATGTTTCGAAACTTGGCTTAGGTATGTATATCCTAGAAGTTAATGACGGACAAAAATTATTTAATACTAAATTGGTTAAAAGATAGAAACCCTTCAATTTTACTTAAACCAAGAATAAAACCCGAGCTTTTGCTCGGGTTTTTGCATTTTTAAATTGTATTTTTTTTGCAATCCATAACGATATTTTTACATAAAATTTAACATAAACTTACAATCTATACAAAAATTTAACAAAAAATATAAACTATGTGAACGTTGAAGTATATTTGGACACCTTGATTACCCCTTCTATAAATTCTTCAATAAGAGCCCTAATAAGTTGTGGTAAATCAAATAGTTTAACGAAAACCATTAAAACCCTTCAAAGAATGAAGAAAATTACTTTATTATTTCTTTTCATTGCGGGTGCACTTTTTTCTCAACAAAAGAGAAACTGTCACTCCATGAATAATTTAGAATTTAGACAACAAAAAAACCCTGCCATCAAACAAAAAATGATGGAAATTGAAAAGTTTACTCAGAATAAACTTTTACAAATGCAAAACCTTCAAAAAAAGGTAGATGGCGAAATTATTAAGATACCTGTAGTTGTACATGTAATCTATAGTAATGCACAAGAGAACATTAGTGTTGCGCAAATTCAATCTCAAATTGATGTACTAAATGAAGACTTCAGAAGAACTAATTCCGATGCAAATAACAAATGGTCTCAAGCAGCAGATACTCAAATTGAGTTTGCATTAGCAGCTATTGATCCAAACGGAAATCCTAGTTCTGGTATAACAAGAAAAGCTTCTACTAGAACTTCTTGGGGAACTAACGATGCAATGAAAAGTACTGCACAAGGAGGTGTAAGTCCTTGGGACACTTCTGAATATTTAAACATGTGGGTTTGTAATATTGGAGGAGGAATTTTAGGATACGCACAATTTCCTGGTGGTAGTGCTGCAACAGATGGAGTGGTTATGAGTCCACAATATTTTGGAAGTTCAGACAAAGGTTCTGGTTTTTATTTATCAGCTCCTTTTGATAAAGGTAGAACGACTACCCACGAGGTTGGACACTTTTTGAATTTACGTCACATTTGGGGTGATGGTGGATGTTCTGTTGACGATTTTGTTTCTGATACACCTACTTCTGATGCACCAAACTATGGGTGTGCGACAGGACATGTGTCATGTGGTTCCGAAGATATGGTTGAGAACTTTATGGATTATTCTGATGATTCCTGTATGAATTTATATACAGTGGGACAAAAAAATAGAATGAGAGCTGTTTTAGAAGCTGGAGGAGTTAGAAGAAGTTTAGCTTTATCTGATAAGTTCTCTCCAGCAGTATGTAATGCAACTACACCAACTGGAGTTAATGTATCAGGAGTTTCATCTTCGGAAGCTACTGTTTCTTGGAATGATGTTTCTGGAGCTACTTTTGATGTAAGATTCCGTCCCGTAGGAACTAGTTCTTGGACTGTAAATGCTGTTTCTGGAACATCAATTACCTTATCGGGTTTATCTGCTTCAACACAATACCAAGTACAAGTAAGAAGTAAGTGTTCTTCAGGGAACTCTTCGTATAGTTCAACAGTTAATTTTACAACTACTGAAGTACAGTTAAATTACTGTGATTCAAAAGGTAATAATGTAAACGATGAATATATTGGAAGAGTTGCTATTGGATCAATTAACAATACTTCTGGAAACGGAAATGGATATTCCGATTTTACTTCGCAGTCTACCTCTTTAGAAAAGTCAGCCTCTGCAAGTATTACAATTACACCTATCTGGACGGGTACTGTTTACAGCGAAGGTTATGCAGTATTTATTGATTATAATCAAGATGGAGATTTTACAGATAGTGGTGAAACAGTTTGGACGCAATCTGCTACACAAAATACACCAGTTTCTGGATCATTCGCTATTCCTGCTGGAGCAACTGAAGGAGCAACAAGAATGCGTATATCTATGAAGTATAATGGAGTGCCTACTTCATGTGAAACATTCTCTTACGGAGAAGTAGAGGATTATACAGTTGTAATTGTCGCTGCTGCGCCAGATACACAGGCGCCTTCTCAACCTTCAAATTTACAAGCTTCGGCCGTTACGCAAACTACGGCAACAGTAAGTTGGAATGCTTCTTCTGATAATGTAGGAGTTACAGGTTATGAGGTATTTAGAGGTTCTACTAGTTTAGGGACTATAACTGGAACTTCAGCGAACTTAACAGGGTTATTGGCAAATACTTCTTACACAGTTTCAGTAAGAGCTAAAGATGCTGCAGGAAACCAATCAAATGCTGGATCAGTTACATTTACAACTTTAAGTAATCAAGTTTCATATTGTGCTTCAAGTGGAAATAGAGTTACTTACGAATGGATTGATAATGTAGAATTAGGAGGAATAGCAAATGCAACTGGACGTAATGGAGGATATGGAGATTTTACGGATCAAGTTGGAACATTGGCTCAAGGAAGTTCTAATACAATGATTGTAAGTGCTGGATTTAGAAGTACTGCATATACTGAATATTGGGCAGTTTGGATTGACTTCAATCAAGATGGAACATTCTCTGAGAGTGAAAAAGTAGTTTCTGGATCTTCTTCTAGTGCAAATAACTTATCTGCTACAGTAAATGTACCTTCAAATGCAGTACTAGGAAATACGAGAATGCGTGTATCTATGAAGTACAATGCAGCACAAACAGCTTGTGAAAACTTTGGAGATGGAGAAGTAGAAGATTATACAATCAATATTACAAGCTCGGCTCGTCAAGATTTAGTGTCGTCAGGTGCTGATGCATTAGGAAATGAAGCTGCGATAGATTTATTAGCATTCCCTAACCCAACAACTAACTTTGTTCATGTGAAATTATCTAATAGAGCTGCTGAAATATCTTCATACAGTATTATGAATACAATCGGACAAACAGTTCAACAAGGCGAACTTACCAATGGAACAATTAACGTTTCTAATTTATCATTAGGAATGTACATTTTAGAGGTAAATGATGGTCAAAAATCATTTAAAACTAAATTATTGAAGAAATAATAGATGTCCTTACCCTATTATTAACATTAAAAATCCGAGCAATTTGCTCGGATTTTTAATTTTTTGGTGAATCCATCCATATAACTCAGTAATATATATTTATAATAAATATGTCAATTCGAGTGAAATTCTGAAAAGAATCATGGATTATATTCTTCATTAATCAAAATTGCTGTTCTCGTTGTAATTTTCAATTGAAACTAGTTCGAAATGAAAATTTCGATTATCATCAGCCTAATGTTCAACTCACTTTAATAGTTGATGTCAATAAAATATATCGCTCTTAAACACTACCTTTGTGTGCTTACATGCGCTAAAATTATATTATGAATTACCTTACTGTTGAAAATATTTCTAAAGCTTACGGAGAACGCGTTTTATTTGAAGACTTATCTTTTGGAATTAACAAAGATCAAAAGATTGCTTTTGTAGCGAAAAATGGCAGTGGTAAAACATCTATTTTAAATATTGTTGCAGGGAAAGATGTTCCAGATTCTGGACAAATTGTAAGTAGAAAAGGAATTCATATTGCGTACTTATCTCAAGAACACCATTTTGATGTGAATAAATCGATTGAAGAAACTATTTTCGCAACAGAGAACAAGATTCTTCCGATTATTCAAAAGTACGAAGATGCCTTGCAAAATCCTGATGATGCAGAAGCATATCAAGCAGCTTTTGATTTAATGGATCAACACAATGCATGGGATTTTGAAACACAATACAAACAAATTCTATCGAAGTTAAAATTAGATAAACTAAAGCAAAAGGTGGGAACACTTTCTGGTGGACAGAAAAAGCGTTTGGCGTTGGCAATTATTTTAATTAACAAACCAGATTTATTAATTCTTGATGAACCAACCAATCACTTGGATCTAGAAATGATTGAATGGTTAGAATCCTTTTTTGCTCGCGAAAAAATCACCCTTTTTATGGTTACGCACGATCGTTACTTTTTAGAGCGTGTGTGTAATGAAATTATAGAATTAGATAATGGACAATTATACAAATACAAAGGAAACTACTCTTACTACCTGCAAAATAAAGAAGAACGAAAAGCTTTAGAAGCGACTAATTTAAGCAAGGCGAAGAGCTTATATAAAAAAGAACTGGATTGGATGCGTCGTCAGCCAAAGGCACGTACTACCAAATCAAAATCTAGAATTGATGATTTCTTCGAAATCAAAGCCAAAGCACATCAGCGCCGACAAGAACATGAAGTTCAGTTAGAAATTAACATGGAGCGTTTGGGAAGTAAGATTGTAGAGTTACATAAGTTGAGAAAATCTTTTGACGATAAAGTTATTTTAGATGGTTTCGAATATGTTTTTAAAAAAGGAGAGCGTATTGGTATCATTGGTAAAAATGGAACAGGTAAATCATCATTTTTAAATTTACTAACAGGACAAATTCCTGTTGATGGGGGAAAAATTGTAGTTGGTGAAACCGTAAAGTTTGGCTATTACACACAAAAAGGAATCAAGATAAAAGAAGGTCAGAAAGTCATTGAGGTGATTAAAGAATTTGGGGAAGAAATTCCGTTAACGAAAGGAAGAAGAATTTCTGCGGCGCAATTACTAGAACGTTTCTTATTTGATCGTAAAAAGCAATATGATTTTGTTGAAAAGTTAAGCGGAGGTGAGCAAAAGCGTTTGTATTTATGCGCGGTGTTGATACAAAACCCGAATTTTTTGATTTTAGATGAGCCCACCAACGATTTAGATGTGGTAACCCTAAATGTTTTAGAAAACTTTTTGTTGGATTATCCTGGTAATTTAATGGTGGTTTCTCACGACCGTTATTTTATGGATAAAATTGTGGATTCTTTGTTTGTATTTAGGGGAAATGGAGTATTGGAGAACTTTCCTGGAAATTACTCTGATTTTAGAGCTTATGAAGATTCTAAAACCCCAGAACCTAAAATTGAAAAAACAGCTCCTTTAAAACGCGAAAAAACACCTCAGAAAGGAAAGTTAAGCTATAATGAGAAGCGTGAGTTTGGAATTTTAGAAATTGATATTGAAAAACTTCAAAAAAAGAAAACTGAAATAGAAGGGCAATTCGCTAACGGTAGCATTGCTACTGAAGACATTAACGACAAATCTGTAGAGCTTCAACAAATCATAGAAAACTTAGAAGCCAAAGAAGAACGTTGGTTTGAATTGTCGATGAAAATGGAGGTGTAAAGTTAGACAAGATAATATTTATTGTCTTTAAACAGTTTCAAAGTGGAAATCATTAATATTTTACTTGTGTTTTTCTATCAGTTTTTCGACTTTTTGTAAATCAATTGGTTTTTTTAGAAAACTGATAAGTATTTTTTTCTTCAATAAATTTTGAATTTCAGAGGTGATGTCCATTCCTGAGAGTATAAAATATCTTTTCTCAGGAAATAAATTATAGGCTTTTTTGATGAAATCTACTCCACTTAATCCAGGCATTTTCATATCGCTAATCACTACAGCTATTTCCGGTTCTTTATCGAGTATTTTTAATCCGTTATCCCCATTTGAAGCGAGAATAACGTCATACTTTTCAGAGAAGATTATTTGAAATAAAAGTGTATTCATTTCTTCATCATCAACATATAATATTTTAGTTTTATTTATCATTTTCTTTTAATAGGGTAGTACAATTGATACTTTGGTTCCATCTTTTTGTGAGGAATTTATATCGAATTTACCCATGTGTTTTTTGATGATTTCAAGAGAAATAGACAAACCTAAACCCGTTCCTTTTCCTGGAGGCTTTGTTGTAAAAAAAGGGTCGGTAATCCGATTTAGTATTTCTTTATCAATTCCTTTACCATTATCTATAATATCGATATTTACACTGTTTTTATCTAAGTATGTATTAATAGTTATTTGTCCATCTTTGTCAAAAGAATCGAGAGCATTAGATAAAACATTTAAAAACACTTGATGAAGCTTACCTGAATTTCCTTTAATTAGTATTTTTTCAGCAGCATACATTTTAATAATATCAACTTTATGCTTTATTTTATTCTCTAACATTGTCAAACTATTATTTAATGCTCCATGTATATCACAAATTTCGTCCATGCGATCATTGTCTCTACTAAACAAACTTAAACTTGTAACTATACTAGATATTCTTTTTACACCCTCGTTAAGAATTTTTAAAAGATTATCAGTTTTTTCTTTTTCATTACTTGAGTAACAACTAAAGTAGTTCATTAGCCCTATATACGACCCTTTTATGTAGTTTAATGGGTTATTGATTTCATGAGCAACTCCAGAAGTCAATATTCCTAAAGAAGCCATTTTTTCTGACTGAATTAATTTTGACTGAGTTGTCTTTAAATTTTGTATTGTTTGTGATAATTTTTGATTTGACAATTCTAGTTCATTATTTTTCAAGTTTAATAGCTTGGTTCGTTCTTCAACCTTAATCTCTAGCATTTTTTTATGATTTTGAAGAGTAGCATATAGTTTTAAGTGCTCCAGCTCTGCACTTGCTCTTGATGCAAATATTAGTAGTATCGATTCAATTCCGAAAGTATCATCAATTTCATTTTCGTACAAACAAACTAAAATTCCCGTTGGTTCTTTTTTAGAATTGTACAAAGGAACCCCAACGTAGGCTTCAATACTCATATCTATGAGGAGTTGATCTTTTGGAAATAATTTTGTTATATTTTTTGCATATGAACAGGCTGCTCTACCTATAACATTTTCACATGGAGTATCTTTTAATTCGTAAACGAAATTATCTAATAACCCATTTTTATTAACCAATGAAATGGTTTGAATTGTAGACTGATCTTTAGAAAGTTCTCCAATAAATGTATAATCAGCTCCCAAAGCTTCATTTAATCTCGATACAATCTTTTCAAAAAAAAGATCTCCAAGATTATACAAATCTCCAGAAACCGTGTCATTAATTAATTCTAATTGCTTTTTTAGTTTTGAGAATTCTAATGTTTTCATACGTTTGGAATTTAAAAAATCTAATATTTCAACACAATTTGGAACAGCACCTCTTTGATAGCGATAATTACAATTATTTTTTTTGAGTTATTGAGTCTAAGTGTATTTTATGTTTCAGTTTCTGAACTCAATAAAAGTGAATCTTAAATATGCAACTACTAGCTGCTTATTAGGATATGTATACCATTTATATGTCGATCTGAATTTATTTTTGAAAATGCAATTTTAATAATTGAATATACTAATGTAACCTAGTCTATTTCCTCTCAAGATACGAAAAAAAGGAAAAGAATCTAGAATTAACTACATTACCTTTTAATTATTGTATAAGAATAGAGAAGTTTAGAGGTGTTAAACAAAAGCGTTTTTACGTGTATGTGGTCTTCATATAAAACTCGAGTTTCTTTATTTATTGAGCGTATGAAAATTCTAAAACCTCAGAAACTAAGGCTGAAAAGAAAGAGACTATAAAGCGGGAATAAAAACGTCAAAAAGGAAAGTTACACTAAATTAAGAGGTGTGAGCGTGGAATTTTTATAATTGATATTGAATAACTTTAAAAGAAGAAAAGTGATATAGAAGTACAAGGCACTAATGATAATATTGCTCTAGAAGCGATTAATGACAAATTTGTAGAGCTCCAACAAATTATTGAAGACCTGTAAACTCAAGATGAGATTTGGTTTGAGTTGTCGATGAAAATGGATGAAAAAAGACACTGGCTGATTCTTTTGAAATCCTGTGGTTGGAAACTAATCGGTTGGTATTTATAGCCATTTTATTTACTAAATTTTCCGTTTTTTAATTCTAGTTTTATTCTCTTGCTAGTAGATTCAAAAAATCCAATGTAATCAATGTATTTAAATTTATTAAAACTAATTTAGTTTTGGTCGAAGACTATTATATCTCGTATTATAGTCTGGGTTCGTTAAGTTATCAAAATCTAATATTAATTCTAACTCAATTTTTTCAAAGTTCACATTTTTTGAAAACAAGGAATTTCAGAAGTAAACATATATCATAAAATTGATGATGTTATGTTCATTGTGTTTTGTAAGCTTTATCGATTAAATCGCTATTATTTTAATACAGTGTTAGCTGGTGTTATTTTCAAAATTAAAATTCATAATTATAATATATGGTTGGTTTTTTACTGTTTGTAATTTGGATCATGGTCATCGATTATTTGTTTTGCAATTTCATGTAAGTTAGTATTAAAAATTGTTTTATAAGTATCGGTGTTCAAAACAACATTATATATACTACTTAACCATATAAGTCCACCTGTTTCGCGAACTATATCTCCTTGATGACCTTTCGCATCAGTGAATATTGAAGTTGCTCTTGGTCCAGTCATTGTAATATCGTCCAAAAGTTGATTATCTAGATGCATTTGATATAAATTAAATGTAGCCCATCCAGTTGGTATGGTAAATATTTTAGTAGAAGGAAATTCGATGCGCAATTGGTTTACAATTTCGATATGTAAAATTTCATTAATATAAAAATCATACATTTCTTGTATAGAGCTAAATCCATTATCTGCTGCAAATGTATCCCAATCTGGTCGGGTTCCATTTGGATCACCATTCGGAAAGTCAAATGGTGCTAAGGAAATAAAAATGGTTATATCAGGATTGTTTTGCAAAGCATATTCTATCCAAGCTTTAAATCCTTCGATCGGATTGTCAGAATTATGACCGCTTGTCATTCCGAAATAATCGACATTTCCTTGGTCAAGGGTTGACTTGATTAAACTGTGCTCTGAACTACTTGAATCGTTCCAGAAATTGATAGCATTTCCATTTTCGCCACCACGAAATACAGTTGTACTATTATGATTTACAAAACCAGCATCAATTGCTATTTCATCAAGTTTTTCAGCATAAGGTCTGAAAAAGCTATTCCCAATAAGTAGCATATTATACCCTTGTGTTTCTGGTGTTTCTTGAGTTTCCTCTATTTGATTGTCGTCTTTACTGCAAGAAAGAAACATTAACAATACAGCAGCTATCAAGTATTTAAATTTTCTCATGTTATTTACCTTTTTCTTTTTAGACTGATATTTTCATAATTGGTTTAATTACAGCTAACTGTTAATGTAAGATGTGGCTTATATGAAGAGAATATTGTATTCAAATTAAATTAAAAGACACCTAATTTTTATCTCAATTCTTTGTAGGTATTAGTTGATTTATATTTTTTCGGTTAATTCTTTCAGTAATATTTTTTCCAAAATGAACTTTTGTTTCGGTTCAATAACAACGAATTTCCAATCAGAGGTTCTATTTTCTGAAATTCCAAATGCAATTTTGATCGAATTTCATAGAATTCAGTTTCCTCATTAAGTTTTATATTTCCAGAACCAAAAGTTTTTTCTAATTGTAGTTTTGTTAAATTTCTTGTCAATTCATTCTGTACTCCGTCTTCGCTTTCCTCAATATTGTAGAATTTCATTTTTATATCATGCGAATTACTTATTTCAGAATCATATTTTTCCTCAGCCTTTTTTGGTTCTAATTAAACAATATCTTTTTGTTTGAAGTTATAAATCCGGATTATTAGTGAAGTCTTTGTTTCAGTTTTTAGTAGTTTATCCAAAAGTCAAATTTGAAATGAAAATCAGTAAAATAAGTATTCTTTTCGTTCAAAGTTGTTTTTCGTAAATAATGCTAGTAATTTATATCTTAACCTTTATTTCTGTTATCCAGCAAAAAAGCCTGTATAAACCACAGTTTAGTATTAATTCATAAAATTTCTAAGAAAAAGGAAATGAACAGGGGGACTGGTCTATTTCTTTATCATTTTCGATTTTAAATATATGGATAAAACAAACAGTTATAAATCCAAAAACATTTAAATTCGGGAAGAATACCAGTATAATTTGTAGTAGATGAACTATAATTGGTAAATTTATTTAAG
This sequence comes from Tenacibaculum sp. SZ-18, assembly GCF_002813915.1. NCBI lineage: Bacteria > Pseudomonadati > Bacteroidota > Flavobacteriia > Flavobacteriales > Flavobacteriaceae > Tenacibaculum > Tenacibaculum sp. SZ-18. The sequence goes on from NZ_CP019335.1 coordinate 3,720,398, forward strand.
GTTTTATTTGTCTAAAACCGTCATAAACGTTGTGTATTTAGGCTTGGATATGTTGTGTTCGGTATCAAATAAAAGCTACTTACAGCCTGTAACATGTACTTTTCCGTCTTTATAATCCGTTAATAATTTTGTCATGGTCGTTTGACCTGCTCGTCTGGAAATTCCAATTATAGGAATTCCATTTACTTGATAACCTGTGAATTTTTTTAGATAGTCTGCTCCATAAAAAAGTAATCTCTCAGCGGTATACAGATTATTAAAACGCGCAGCAAACATTAGTGGAGTAAATTTATTATCTCCACTTCGCTTGTCAATTTCTTCTAATAGAATCGGATACTTTTTTGTGAGTAAACAGAACGAAGCAGTTCCAAAGGCACTTGAGGCCTCAAAAGCAGTTCCTGGATTTCCGTTCAGGGGATCTACATACGTACCAATAGAGTAATTAATATCAAAATCTACTTTGGTATCAAGTATAGTTAACATGGTGTACAATAAAAACTCAAATCTTTGTATTATCTCATTGTTTTTAACCACATCCTTTTCTCGTTTAATAGCGTAAATTAAATCTGTTTGCGTTCTTAAAGGTTGTAATTTATAATTATAGCGTTTGTCTTTCATGATATAAGCAACAGAGTTGATGCATTGATCACATTTCCACAGTTCGTTATTATTATTTGCTTTTATAAACGCATCGATAGCCAATTGAATCGGAGTCAAGGTAATTTGTCCGTAGTTGATCTCGAAAATTGTATCATTTTTAAGCAATCTTTCAATTTGGTACAAATTACATCCTTTGGCGAATATTTCTAATTTTTTAGTTGAGGTATATTCCAAGTTATCCCAATCTAAATTAGTTGAGCCAACTTGACAGCATATTGGTATTACATTAGTAATCCATAATAATAAGATAATGGTTTTCGGGTTCATTTGGGTTGGTTTTACGTTGTTTTTATGTGTAGTTGTTTAATTCCTTGATGATAATGCCAAAAGTCCGACCGTTGCTTCCAAAATGTTTCATCCAATAGACATTACTAACTCGGGTACTTTAACGGAATTTTACATCTCTACTTTTCAATTAGTTCCCAAAATGGCTGAGTACAATAAAATCAATGCTACCAATCTCTCAATAAACTCAATTAGATTGATATCAAATTGCTGTTTTAGCTCTGTATATTTCCCCAATTCTTTTATTAAATCGTTGATGTTATGAGTTGCATGAGTTTTATATTGATAAAAGTATTATGAGAATTGAGGTGAGAAACTCCCTACAAATAGGTAAATAGTGGTGAGTTAGTAATGTTTTTGTGAATCATTTAAATTGTCATCTATGAAAAACTTTATTTTGATCGGGATTACAAGGCTTGGTTTAAATTTAGTTTTGAAACATGACGAAGTAATCTTCCAGTCTATCGGCAGATTGTTTTACTGCATTGTATTCCATCGCAATAACGTTTGCTGTGATTATTTTTCACGCTGATTTTCTGATGTCGAGGATTGGTACTATAAATTAATTTGTCATTGATTAATTCTCAATATTAATGGCTATTATTAACATTGATGAAATTCACTCTAACTAATTAGGAATTTGGTATTTGTTACATGGAGTGGCACAAAAGCTTTTTTAAGAGTAAAGGTTTGTTTTTGAGTAAAATAATTTTAAATATATGTAACTTAACTAACTACATTAGCGTCTTACTAACAACCAAAAAGTAAATTGCATATGAAATTATCGAATGAACAAACTGACTATAAAGGGTTTTTCTTTGATGCAATGTTGTATCTCACAGTTATGTTTTTAGTAAGAGAAATTTATTTTTCTGAATTACCTTTTATTGCAAACGGATTAATGTGGTCATTTTCTACTTTAATCGTTGCTTCATGGAGAATGAAAGTCCGTAATGTTACATGGAGAGATTTAGGACTGCGTAAACCCCCAAACTTGTTAAAAATGGCTTTAATAACTATAGGGATTTTAATAGCTATTCCAATTTCAATTATTGTTTTCCAACAGTTACAAGGGCTCATTCCGATTAACTTGTCACCAGACACCTCCTCTCAAGAAGCAGTTTCAAAGTTTGGAAACTTGCAAGAAAATTGGACCTTGTTTCTAACAATTATTCCTTTTATACTACTTCAATCCTCTTTAGAGGAACTTTTAGATCGAGGTTTTTTAATTAATTGGTTTGAAAGGGTGTTTTCTAAAACCTCATTTGCAACGACAACCGCAGTACTTTTACAAGCAGTTATCTTTGGGTTTAGACATTCTTATGATATTTCAGAGCGTTCAATTACTGTAGGTATGATTGGTTTAATAATGGGAATAGCCTATGTGAAGTTTGGTAGAAATTTGTGGCCTTTAATTATTGCTCACTGTATTCTGAATACATTGTCCATGATGGAAAAAGTGTAGTAATTTAAACTATGATTGTTTGAACGTTAAATAATTATATTGTTATAGTTATTTTACTTCTTCTTAAACTTCTTTTCAATTAATTTTTTCTCCCAATCCTTTCCGAAAAACTCAACATTTCCGAATGCATAAATCCCTAGAAAAAAAATCCAAGCAATAAGCATGTAAAGAAATAACCACCATCCCTCTGAATCTGATTCACTGATAGCAATGAAAAGAAAGATGCCGAGATTTAGAATCGCTAAAGCCAACAATTTGTAAAAACCTTTTACTGTTTGCACATATTTTTCTTCTTTTCTGATTTGTGCTAGCGCTTCTTTTTTATCGATATCTGATATATTAATTTCAAAAACAGACGCTAAGGCTTTTAACGATTCTAAACTTGCATTTTCTCCGTTTTCTATACGTTGAATGGTTCGTATACTCAAACCGCTCATATCTGCCAATTGTTCTTGAGACCAATGACGTTCTAATCTCATTTTTTTAATATCTCTTAAATTACTTGTTTTAGAATCCATAATATTTTGTGTTTCATATTTAGTACGAAGCAAAACTACATCACAGGTTTTTGTTTCTGTGGAAAGCTATGCGACATCTATATGACAGCAACGTGACAGTAATATAACAGAAGTAGTTAGCAAAAACAAAAGGCATATTAATCTTAGAATTTGGATGAATGAATTTATTTAGATTTTTATAAATTTTCAATATAATTTTACTAGTGTAGCGGTATATTTTTCAGATATAATTAATAAGTGTTTTATTCTGCTTACCCTTTGGTTTACGCAATTGGAAATTTCTTTTTTACAGTTTTCCATATACGTTTTGGCAGCAAGGGTTCTATTAATTGGCCTAAGTATGATTTTGGAGTTTCTTCTTTAATACCAAATTTTTTAGGTTCTTTGTCTGGACAAGTATAAGTTCTAAAGATTATATCCATAATTGGAGAAATATTAGCATAATTTCCTGCTTTTCTATCTAAATCATGATGCCAATGATGAAGCTCTGGAGCGCCAATTAAGATTCGTAATGGTCCAATTGGCAATCTCACATTTGAATGTATATAAATTGCCCAAATTCCTCTAAATGCTATAACTCCAGTAATAGATTCTAATGGAAACCCCATAATAAAAGCAGGTAAATTTATGAGTCCGATAGTATATATCGAATCTAGTGGATGTTCGCGATGTGCTGCCAACCAATCTAAATGCTCTGCACTGTGATGAACTTTATGGAACCTCCATAAAAAATCGACTTTATGTTGTAATCTGTGTCCCCAATAAATAAGCAAATCACTAAAAAATAAAACCTCGATTACTTGAAGGACGAAAGGTTGTTTTCTAATTTCTTGTTGAAAAGAATTTGGCACAATTGAAGTTAAATATTCTCCAAAATAATAAAGCGACCAAAGCACCAAACCACTCCAAAGTATATATTGACCTAAAAAAAAGGAAAAATCTAGAAGCCATTTTGGTCTGAGAAACTTTTGATTTGGTTTTGCAGGAAAGACTTTTTCCATAGGAACAAATACCGCAATTAAGAAGAGCAAACTGATTCCAGTGGTTGTTATAATTTCATAGATTTCCATATCAAAGCTATCTTTTAATAGAATCAGTTACCGTAGTATCTTTCTTACTTTTTTGAAAATCGTTACGCTTAAAAATAATACCAGATTTTGAACTACTTAATAAAGCTGCGTCAACTATAGAGTCCATCTCTGCTTTTGAAGTTGTACTTTGTTTTACTTTAGGATTTACTAGCGTAAGTGATTTTGAAGAAGATAATAAATGAAGCTTTTTTAACGAATCTATCCCTTTAGTACTGTCAAGTTGAATTTTATCATTACTTGTGTTTGAAATAGAGGATTCTGAAGAGATATCTTGAGTAAAATATCCTGCTTTATAAACTACAAAAGCTATAATTAATGAACAGAATAAAATAATTGTTAGTCCTTTTATAACGGTAGATTTCATGAGTTCTTTTTATTCTTAATTTAGTTTCCTTTTAGTTTTAAATACTTTTCTCTATCAGTTGAGTGTTTTTCTAATACGGTAAGACCACAATCAATTAACTTAATTTCGAATGGTCTTTTTAGGAGGTATCGATCATCAAATTCGCAAGATAGGTACATAAATGCTCCAAATAGTATTGAACAGACATACCAAAATAATTTACTAATGTATTTTGGAAATTGAATGTTCCAAAATTTATTAATCATTCCAATAAATAACAACCAAAAAGCAAAATAGCATAAAAAATTGAAAGCCATTTCGGTCAAAAAATATTGTGTTGACATAGATGTATGAAAGCCTTCACATTTATAAATTAAAGGAAAACCATAAGCAAATACATCTTTAGCATCTATTGCAATTACATACCACCATTTTGAAAAAATCGAAAAAGAAATTATCGTGAGCGGTAGGGTCAATGGAAATAGTAACTTTTTCATTTTTCGTTTAAAGTTAAAAAATATACACTAATGTTGTGAAAATTTACTCAGACATTAGCTTATTTCAGTCATTTATCAGAGGCTAGCTTTAGTTTAGTCTCATCTATTTTATTTGTTTTGCTAAATATGCTAACATATCTAAGACATAAGTTTTTAGTTTGAGATCACGAAAACGCTCAATTTTATAATACTTTAATAAAGCATCCATATTTTTTTCGGCTGCATTCTCTAAACATTCACGAACAAATACAATTTGATTTTCCTCATTGATTGAATTAGCATATTCAGCAATGCACTTCTTAGTTGAATTTCCACATTTTTTAGGGTTTCCGATGACTGAGAAAGTCCAGTTTGAACAGTTACAACAAATAGGGTAGTGAATAGAATTCTTTTCAAAATTGATTTTTTATTCAAATATACTGGATAAATTGAATAAAAAAGGAAGGTTTCACACCTTCCTTTTCAGATTGAATAAATAACCTGGAATTTAATCCATAGTCAACATATTTCTTTATTTATTAAACAATACAGAAGCTTGTCCGTATTGAAAGTGAATTGGTTCTTGACCTGGATTGTATTTATACATGTAAAGATCTTTTGGTGGATTTTGGAATAACATGATTATATCAGAACCTCCGAATCTGAATTTTCCAAACTCTTGTCCTTTTACTACAACCTTATCCTGTAAATTTTCATACATCTTAACACCAGAAACTTGGCACATTCCAATTGGTAAAATTGCAACTTTACCAACTTCTGGACCAGCGTCCATAACGATTAACCCTCTTGCTTGATTAAATTCGTAACCATCTCCAGCACCATCAGGAGCATCCCATTGTCCGTCTGGTTTTAATTCTACATTTAAATACACTTTTCCTTCAATTGGTCTTATTTCTAAGACTTTTCCCGCAACTGGTGTATGGAATCGGTGATAATCAAACGGACTTAAGAAATAGTGAACAAAAGTTCCACCATTAAAGTCGTTTACATACGGACTATCTTGAAGTAAGTCGCTAATAGTTCCGATGGTATGCGTTCCTTTTAATTTTAATTGTTTTTTATCTCCTTCAAGGCCGATTACATTTCCTTCTTGATCGATTGGATAAAATTGCTTGTACGTACAATCTGCAGGTGAAACAACAACCTTGTTATTTTTTGGTGCAGTAATAGGACGTAAAGGACTAATTCCCGTATCAGGATCAGCATCGTTAAATTCTCTAAAGAAGAATTGATTGAAGGTTTTCCAAGATGATTCGTTTTTAGCATATAAAGGGAAGTTGTACATTCTATCGTATTTAAAAGAGTGTAAACTTTCTTTAGTTAGAGAAGCCGGAGTATCTAAGAATCTTCCCCAAGCTTTTGCAAAATCATCTAACCAATTAGCAAATTTTTCAAAGCTTTGCATAGTGGTATTTGTTCCTGGAATTTTTTGATCAATTAACCAATAAGATTGGCAAAGTAAATCATATACTTTCTGGTTGTAACCGTTTTTTTGCCCGTTACTTTTCCAAGCATTTGGATATTCTGGATCGTTACGTTCATTTGGTACCATTCTTACGTATAAATCTAAATAATCTAAATAGGCATTAATTGAAGTCGGCCATCCGTTTCCTTTAAACTCATTGTTAATTACGTTGTACAAATCTGAGTTTAAATTTTTCTTTGCAGCAGCAACAGCAACATTTAAAGATGCAGTTAAAGCAGCAGCCATTGCTGGATCATCTGCTAAAAGTTCTTGTAATGAAGTTACAACTGGTTCGTGTTTTTGGTGTAGCGTTAAAGTTTCCATGTTTAAAGAGGTTGGTTAAAATTATAGAACCAATTTACCTCTAGAAATGGTTGTTATTCTGAAAAAGACCCTAACAAATCGTAATTTATGTATAAGAGCTTGAAATTAAGGTATAGATGTAATTGTATTATTATTCAATTTTAGCACGATGCTCGTCGTATAATCCAATTAACAAACTATTTCCCTTAGAATCAATTTTAAGTCCGCCATACTTCGCTTTTTCATACTTTTCTGCCTGACTTTCTTGAAAGAAAAAAGACTCAGCACCAATATTTATATTCCAGTTATTTGGAGAAGTGTACTCAATAGGAAGTTCACCTTCGTTTAAAGGAGAAGTATCTTTTTGAAATCTTACTTTTGACGCTACATTGTTACTATCAAGTTGTACGATGCAAAATCCTCGTTTAGGAATGTCAACATCATTGTTTCGAGAAAGGCTATAACGTAAACGCATATAATCTCCTTGCATTAAAGAACGCGGATCAACAGGAGCTAATTCCAGTAAAACCAGTTGTCCTTCATTTAATAAAGTTTCCTTTTTAAAAATCGAATAGTTGAAATATACCAACAATAAAATAAGGTTTCCAAATACAATAGGCCATTTATACTTTTTCATTTTCTGATAATTTTTTATGAGTGAATAAGTAAAATGCTAAAAACAAAATACCCGTTGTAAACATCATGATAGATTTGGTAAGGAGAGTGAACTTTAGATCATAATAATATTGACTAACGAAATAAATGAATGCAATAATTCCAATAGCTAAACCAGTTTTATAATTGACTTTAAAACTCAATAGAATTATTAAAATCGCTCCAGAAATTGCGGGAGAAAGTACCGTTGATGCTAAGATGAGAATTGTAAAAATGTAAATTCCAATTTTACTCTGAATATCTTTTACTTGTAGGATATTTATTAATTCTATTATCACGTACACAATGAATAGAATGATAGAGATAGACGAAAGCCAAATATACTCTGGTGTTATTCTTAGCATTCCTTTTTTTCCTAGAAAGATTAATCCAATTAATAAAGAGAAAATTAACCCGATTCGTAAAGGATTGTATAATCGAGATAGTTTTTTACTAGTGGTTATGATTTTACCTTCATTAAGTATAAGGAATGATAAGATAAAAACCATAGCGAACGTGTACACATGGATTAGATCATATTGGTTTCCTTCCAAAAGAAGCGCTAAAAAACTAAGGTTTGTAGCCAAAGTAGCTATAAATGATAAAATATAATTTTGAACAAGAATTAAGGTTGCAATTCCAACAAAAATGAAGATTATTTGAATGGAACTCTCATCAAAATTCATTCGCTCTAAACTCATCCAAATCAAAGTAAAACCAATAACGTAAGAAGAAACACTGATAGTGTCAATAATAATTTTATCAGAGATTTTATTTAATCCAACAGCGCAAAGGACGAAAATAATTCCGGTAATGAGTAAGCCTTCTTTTGAGTTGTATAATCCCGCTATAAAAAGGAAACCTAAAAAGGTTATACAAGATAATAATCCACCGAAAATAGAAAGTATTTTTATAGCTAAAGATTGTTCATCGTTTTGATTCTCATATTCATATTTGATGGCCTCTTCGTTAAAAGTTAATTCTTGCCCTTCTATATTTTGAATGGAATCAATTAACGATTTTATGTTTTTACTATTCTTCATGATTCCACTTTTTTTGATAATTAATTAAGTTGAGAATGGTTAATGTTACACTTACAATTATGAACATGCTAATAAATAAAAACATTAATTCATTATTGGAAATGTCAACAAAAACAGCCGACACAATTACTATTAAACTAAAAGGAATAACTGAAAGATAAAAGCCGTTTTTTGTTTTCAGTCCATGTTTGTAACCAAACACATAAGAGATTCCAGTTATGATAATTAGGAGTAAGAAGGCGAATTCAAACTTTTCAAAAACCCCAATTGAAATTCCCAACGTAGCATAAGTTACAGATGCCAAAATCATAGTATATAAAAACCAATTTGGCGCCTTGTTTTTACTAAACACAACGAACAAAACAGGAATCATATTTACGATAAAGTGCAAGGTATACACAAAAGTAATAGACCAGTTTTTGGCAACTTGTTCTGTATATAAATGAAGTGTTGTGTTCATTAATATAAAGTAGATTAACCACAAGGGAGCAAAATCAGAAACTATTGCCCATAATGTCACAAAAATGGTCCATCCGAGGAAAAAGTCATAAGCATTCGCTCCAGTTTGGTAGATTTGTCCAAAAACAGCAAATAAAACGCCTACTAGAACAGAAGCTCCGGTAAGAATAATATTTTTAATCTTTTCATCGAGCTTTAATAAAAACAACATTGAGGTAGTAATGATTAAAATGCCTTGTGTTAAGCCAATCTTTACAAATTTGTGCATGTCTGCCCAGTTATAAGCAAAGAAGAAAATGATTCCTGCAACGGTAAATCCTACACCTACACTGATAATGAATAGATTGAAAAATTTTTTCCAATCGGTTTGGTCACTGTAAACGTGATCGTTTAACGCTTTTTGAATAGTGTGTTCAGATGCGTTTGAATGCCTGCTTATAATGTGAATATCATCTCTTTTCATAAAGTAATTAACGTTATTAAAGAATCTTTATTTGAGAACTTGTACTAAATATACAATTCCAAAAAGCCATCCTACATACATTGATGTATAGGATAAAACATAAAAAATAGCTCTTTGAATTGAACCTTTTGTTTCATTTGATTTGTTGAAAACCAATTTTAATGCTCTAAAAAACAACCAATAAAGCATTCCTAAAATTATCAATAAGGAAAACCAAAAAACCACTTCTAAAAGAGCTAGTAACAGTACGAAAACAATAGACATTACTATCCAAAGTACAATCGATACAATAATCCCACTAATACCATCACCAACTTCCACAAAAGGAGTATCTAAGGAAGGTGAAGATTCAGAGAGTATTGCTTTTGGCTTGAAGCTTTTTATTTTAGGGAAATTATCAATTAAACCTATTCACGTATATAATCCGTAGGTCATAAACGAAAACAGTACAGTTGCAATAATCCCCAAGGATAAATAGAAGTTAGTAGTAATGCTTCTGTTGTAATTTATCCCCGTAAAATAAACGGTAAGAATAGTTACTACAATAATAATCATAGAAACAATAAAAACAGATTTCCCTTTGAAATATGGTTGTTTTATTTTCAAGTCAAGGCAATTTTTGGTTCTTTGAGAATGTGTAAAGAATTTAACTTATGCTGTTCTCATAATCTTTTCAATTTTCTTTCTTCTTACCAACTTATCAATTATTTTATCCGAATAGCGTGCTTTTTGAGTGAGTTCAGTGGTAATTTCTTCCACACGATAACCACAAATAATATCTTTGATTAAACCTGTATTTGGATTTAAAAGTCCTTTATCAAAAAATGTTTTGCACATAACTACGCTATTAATTAATTCTTGAATTTTGGTGTCATTAAAACCTGTTAACCATTCAATAGTTTGATACAGTTCTTCTTAGATTTTACCTTTATTTTCAATTTTATTTAGGTGTAGCGGGTATACAGAAGAAAACTTCATATTCGAATATAGTTCGTCGTGTTGACCGGTATTTGCCATAGATTTATATTTGTAGATTTAAGTTAAAGTTATAAAAAGTAAATTAAAACTCTGTTCCATAATAAGTTGTTGCATCCGCTAATAACTGATTTAGTAAGTTCTTTTCTTCAGCGATTCGGTTCTCGTTCCAATCTAAACTCTTGATAAAATCATTAACAATAACATCTAAATGTTTTGTGATACTGTTAATGTTAAAATACAAACGACCTGTTCTACGCACAAAGAAATCAGCCAAACTATTAGTCATTTCAAAATTGATACAATACCATAATTCTGCACGAATTAATCGTTGTTCAATAGTTCCTGACGCAAAATAAGAAGTTCGTTCTAAAATTGTATTCGCTCTTTTTCCATAAGTCGTACACAAATGCCAAGCATAATAAGAATCTTCCATTCCTAAATCACGTAATTGTTGTTCCAATTGTTTTTGATAAGCTTCCACTTCATCAACTGAATGCATGCTGGGGTTTACTAATAAAATATTTTCAGTTTGTGATTTTTTATAAGAATTTCTTCGTTTTTCATCCATGGTTTTTAACACAGCATCAATAACACGATGTGCCATTTTGCGGTAACCGGTAAGTTTCCCTCCTGCAATTGAAATTAATCCGCTTTTAGAAATGAAGATCTCGTCTTTTCTTGAGAGTTCCGAAGGATCCTTTTCATCTTCATGAATTAGAGGTCGTAAACCGGCCCAATTCGATTCGATTTCATTGATGGTCAAATTAACATCGGGAAATGTATTATTTACAGCTTTTAAAAGATACTCGGCATCCTCTTTAGTAGCAACTACGCGATCCAAACTTCCATAGTAATTAGTGTCTGTAGTTCCAACGTAAGTGCATCTCCCTCTTGGAATTGCAAAAACCATTCTTCCGTCTGGAACATCAAAATAAACAGATTGCTTAATCGGTAATTTTTCGTACGGAAAAACAATATGAACACCTTTGGTTAAATGTAAGTGTTTGTTGTTCATAGAAGTATCTTTCTCCCTTAATAAATCCACCCACGGACCTGCGGCAGAAACATAATTTCGTGCTTTTACATTGAATTTTTTACCAGTATTGATGTCGATACATTGTACATTTTCAATTTTTCCTTCTTTATTATAAAGGAAAGATTCCATTTCGCAGTAATTAACAACTGTTGCCCCAAATTCGGAAGCTTTCTTTAATATTTCAATTGTTAAACGAGCATCATCTGTTCTATATTCCGCATAGTATCCACTGCCCAATGTGATTTTCTCATCTAGCATTGGTTCTTTTTCCATGGTTTCTTTTTTGTCTAGCATTCTTCGAGCATCGTCTCCACCAACATTTGCCAATAAATCGTAAACCTTCAAACCAATTGCAGTCATCATTTTACCATAAGTTCCACCTTCAATCAAAGGCAATAACATCTTTTCAGGAATAACTAAATGTGGAGCAAGTTTATGCACAATTGCACGCTCTGAACCAGATTCTCTTACCAAACCTATTTCTAATTGTTTTAAGTACCGTAGTCCGCCATGTATGAGTTTTGTAGATTTATTACTTGTTCCTGAGGCAAAATCGTTTTTTTCAACCAAACAAACTTTCATTCCTCTAGAAGAAGCATCTAATGCAATTCCAGCTCCTGTAATTCCTCCTCCGATAACCAATAAATCGAAAGACTCTGACTTTAACTTTTTCAGATGTTTATCGCGATCCAAAACCGAGAAACGAACTGGATCAGGTTTACCTTTTTTCTTTTTCGAAGTTTTTGTTCGTTCGATAGCTTTTAGCCAACCTTTATATTTCTTTTTACGAACTTTAGGTTTCATTTTTGTTGTAAAAATGGTATCAACTTCTCGAATAGTTTCGATATCGTTTTTGGTCCAAATTCCCGCTTTCATTCCCGCTAATAAGGCCGCTCCAAAAGCAGTAACTTCAATCATTTTCGGTCGATCAACAGATACATTTAAAATATCAGATTGAAATTGCATTAAGTAGTTATTAGCACTTGCGCCACCATCAACTTTTAATGAAATTATTTCTTTCCCACTATCTTTCATCATAGCGGTAATTACATCTTTGGTTTGATACGCCAAAGCTTCAACTGTTGCTTTGATAATTTCTTCTTTATCCGTATCTAAGGTCATTCCATAAATACTTCCTTTAGCTTCTGCATCCCAATAAGGTGCACCTAATCCAGCAAAAGCGGGAACAACATAAATGTTTTTTAACGGCGGAATACGATTACAAATTTCTTCTGTATCAGCTGCGTTATCAATAAGGTTCAAACGATCTCTTAGCCATTGGATAGAGGCACCTCCAACGAAAACACTCCCTTCTAATGCGTATTGAACAGTTTCAGATTCTAAACTACAAGTCAAAGTTGTGAGTAATCCACTTTGTGAAATTACTTGGTTTGTTCCTGTATTCAAAAGCATAAAGCATCCTGTTCCATAAGTGTTTTTAGCAATGCCTGCTTTAAAACCTCCTTGTCCAAATAAAGAAGCTTGTTGATCTCCCGCAACACCATAGATTGGAATTGTATTTCCTTCAAAATTAATATCTCCGAAATGAGATGATGAGGTTTGAACTTCTGGTAATAAAGAAGTTGGTATTTCTAAAGATTTAAGTAAGGTATCATCCCAACTTAAATTTTTAATATCATAAATCATCGTGCGAGACGCATTGGTATGGTCGGTAACATGTTTTTGATGATTGGTGAATTTGTAAATTAACCAACTATCAACAGTTCCAAAACAAAGTTTACCTGCGTTTGCTTTTTCTTTTGCTCCATCAACATTTTCAAGGATCCACTTTAATTTTGTCGCAGAAAAATAAGAGTCGATAACTAAACCAGTATGTTCTTTTACGTAGTTAGATAAACCACGGTTTTTTAAATCGTCACAGATATCTTTAGTTCTTTTATCTAACCAAACAATAGCATTATAAATAGGTTCTCCGGTTTCTTTATCCCAAACGATCGTTGTTTCACGTTGATTGGTAATTCCAATAGCTGCAATTTCTGAAGGTTGAATTCCTGAATTTTTAATAGCTTCATGAAACGTTTCTTTTTGATCATTAAAAATCTCAATTGGATCGTGTTCAACCCAACCAGATTTAGGATAATACTGCGTTAATTCTTTTTGAGCAATCGCTTTTATTTGTCCCTTTTTATCGAAAATAATTGTTCGTGTACTTGTTGTACCTTGATCGAAAGCGACTATATATTTTTGCTCCATTGCTTATTGTGAGGGTTTTAGTTGTTCTTCTTGAAGTGTTTTTAACTATTTTCTAGTTGTAAACTGACTTGTAGAATGTTTTTCTTTTCTAAAATAGGCAAATTATTGAATTTAAGAAGCAGTTGTGCTACAGCAATTGTATCATTTTCACAATAACGAATAATTCTAGTAATGTCTTTATCTTTAAAATAGACGTTAGCAACCTCACTACCATCAATATCTTGTTTTGGGGAAGGAACTCCTAAAACATGTGTAAGTAAACTTAAGGAAGTATAATGTTTAAAGTCACCAAACTTCCAAAGTTCCATGGTGTCTAAATGCGGAACTTCCCATGGTTTTTTTCCAAATAAATTGAGTTTTTTCGGTAATGTAATTCCATTAATGACCATTCTTCTAGCGATGTAAGGAAAGTCGAATTCCTTACCGTTATGGGCGCACAACAGGTATTTTTTGTGATTAAAATGAGTGTCTAATAAATCTTTAAAATCTAATAGAATTTCATTTTCATTACTTCCTGCAAAAGAGGTAACTCGTAGTTGTAGATTGTTTTCTTTTTCAACAAAGTAGCCTACAGAAATACAGATGATTTTTCCAAACTCTGCCCAAATTCCGGCACGTTGGTAAAACTGTTTTGGTGTGAATTCATCTTTTCGTTGATACTGAGTTTTCAGTTCAAACAAATGTTGGGTTTCCTCTGGAACATCATTCCAATATTCGTACTGAGGAATCGTTTCAATATCTAAAAACAAGATATTTTTCAGTTCAAAATGTGTTGACATGAATATATAGCAATTTGATTTTCAGTGTGCAATTTTGGTAAAAGTATGAAATTATTTTAAAACAGGAATATCTATCATTCAATTGGACAAAATAAAAAAATCCCGTTTTAACGGGATTTTTATGAGTTATGATTTGTTCATAATATCTTCAATTTCTTCTGCTTCAATTGGAATGTTTCGCATTAAATTGAATGGTTCACCGTTTTCTTGAATAACAACGTCGTCCTCTAAACGAATTCCAAATCCTTCATCTGGCAGATAAATTCCTGGCTCAACAGTAAACACCATGTTCGCTTGCAATGGTTCATGTAATAAACCGTAATCGTGCGTATCTAATCCCATATGATGAGAAGTTCCGTGCATGAAATACTTTTTATATGCTGGCCAATCTGGATTTTCATTTTGAATATCTGCTTTGTCTAATAATCCTAAACCCAGTAATTCAGAAGTCATTAATTTTCCGACTTCTTTATGATATTCTGTCCAATCTGCACCAGGAACTAACATTTTAGTGGCATCCTTTTTAACGCGATTTACAGCATTATACACATCTCTTTGACGATCTGTAAAACGTCCAGAAACAGGAATTGTTCTACTCATATCACTCGAGTAATTTGCGTATTCAGCACCTACATCTAGTAAAATTAATTCATCAGCTTTACATTGTTGGTTATTTTCAATATAATGTAAAACGTTGGCATTACTTCCGCTAGCTATAATTGGAGTATAGGCAAATCCTTTAGAACGATTTCTTAAGAATTCATGAGAAAACTCCGCTTCAATTTCATATTCCCAAACATCAGGTTGTACGAAATTTAATATTCTTCTGAAACCTTTCTCTGTAATATCACAAGCTTTTTGAATTAAATCTAATTCAATTTGATCTTTTACAGAACGTAAACGTTGTAAAATAGGATTACTCTTAGCAACAGAATGTGCAGGGTATTTATTTAGTAACCATTTTGTAAAACGTGCTTCTCTGGTTTCCGTTTCAATATTTGCACGATAATGCTCATTTGTATTGATATAAACAGTATCTGCATACGCCATCATTTCCGCCAATACTTTCTCTAAATCTTGTAACCAAAAAACAGTTTTAACCCCACTAGCTTCAAAAGCTTTTTCTTTAGTTAATTTCTCACCTTCCCAAACCGCGATATGCTCATTTGTTTCTCTTAAAAATAAGACTTCTCTTAAACTTTCTTTAGGACAGTCTGGAAAAATCACTAAAATACTTTCTTCCTGATCTACACCACTTAAAAAGAAAATATCTCGGTGTTGTTCAAAAGGAAGAGTAGAATCTGCACTTACAGGATAAATATCATTAGAATTAAATACAGCTAAACTATTTGGCTTCATTTGAGCCATAAAGTTTTTTCTGTTCTTTATGAAAAGTTGTTTGTTTATTGGTAAATATTTCATTTCAATTTGGCATTTACGTGTTTGTATTCCCAAATGTAATTAAAGAAATCTGTACTCAAAGTAGCCAAATGGCGTTATTTTATGTTTTTGCGGATTCTACTCATATGTCTTGTAGAAATTCCTAAGAAGGAAGCTAAATAAAGAAGAGGAATACTTTGTAAAAGTTGTGGATCGTTGTTGAGTAATTTTTGATATCGTTCTTCTGGGGATAGTGTAAGCAAGTCTATTCTATAATCATCGATTCTAAAAATTTGATTTTCGATGAGCTTATGATAAAACATGAAAAATGCTTCATTATTCTTAAGTAAGTCTTTGAAATTCTCTGCAGATATAATCCACAGAGTACAATCACTTAACGCTTTGATGCTTTTTCTAGATGGTTTTTGATTTAAAAAGCTTTTAAGTGCAACAGTGCAGGAGTTTTTTAATGCTAAATATGTTGTTTTTTCCTCACCATTGAAAAGAATAGCATGTTGTAAAACACCGCTTTCTACAAAACAAAAGTGATTGCATACAGCGCCTTCCTTCACGAAAAAATCATTTTTTTTAAGTGTGGTTTTTTCGAAGGCATTAATTACCTCGGGTAATTCTTCATCCAAAGAAGGATTATCAATAATATGTTTTAGATATCTCTCTAAATTCATAATACAAATTAAGGCATATTCGTTTACTTTGAATTCCTGATTATTATCAAAAAAAGGTTATCCGTTATCTTTTATAGATCCTTTTTTAAACCTTCTTTTATTGTTATTTCTCCTATTTTTCGGTGATTTAGAATTGTTTTCTTTAGTCTCGTTAGATTTCTTTTTACGACCAAAGTTTCTTTTAGGTTTATTGGTTTGAGATGTTTTAGGTTTTTTAGTTGAAGACCTATTTTGTTGAGATTGTTCAGTAGGAGTAGGATCGAAATCTTCTAATTCAACAATTTTTAGCTTTTGCTGTAATAACTTTTCTATGTTTTTCACATATTCTAATTCTTCTCTACTTACTAAAGAGATTGCTTCTCCGCTTGCGCCCGCTCTACCTGTTCTTCCTATTCTATGTACATAGTCTTCTGGAACATTGGGTAATTCATAATTGATAACATGTGGTAATAGTGGAATATCTAAACCTCGTGCGGCAATATCAGTGGCAACTAAAACACGAATGCTGTTTTCTTTAAATCCTTTTAAGGCTTTTTTACGTGCACTTTGACTTTTATTACCATGAATTGCAGCTGAAGAAATATCTTTCTTTTGAAGTTTCTCAGCTAATCTATTTGCACCGTGTTTGGTTCTTGTGAAAATTAGTACTTGATCCCAGTTGCCTTTTGAAATCAATTCAATAACCATTGCTGCTTTTCTACTTTTTGGAACACGATAAATCTTTTGTGTTACCATTTCTGCAGTTGTATTTTCTGGTTCAGCTTCAACTAAGGAAGGATTGGTTAAAATACCTTGCGCTAGTTTTTTGATTTCTTTTGAAAAAGTAGCTGAGAAAAGTAAGTTTTGTCTTTGTTTAGGTAGAAGAGCGATTATTTTTTTAATATCTCTAACAAATCCCATATCGAGCATTCTATCCGCTTCATCAAGAATTAGAATATCAACTCGTTTTAAAGACAATGCTTTTTGGTCATGCAAATCTAAAAGTCTTCCAGGCGTAGCAACTAAAACATCAATTCCATTTCTAATGGCAGCAATTTGTTTTTGTGGTTTTACACCTCCAAATATTACGGTGGATTTTATATTGACATGTTTACTGTAATCTCTTACGTTGTCATAAATTTGAGCAGCTAATTCTCTTGTTGGTGTTAATATAAGCGCTCGAATTGGACGAAACTTTGGGTTTTTTGTATCTGTAATTATTTGTAAAATCGGTAATGTAAATCCTGCTGTTTTACCAGTTCCGGTTTGCGCCGAGGCAAGAACATCATTTCCTTTTAAAATTACTGGGATTGCTTTTTCTTGTATTGGGGATGGAGTGGTATATCCTTTTTCTTTAATTGCTTTTAAAAGCTCTTTTTTTAATCCTAACGATTCAAATGTCATAAATATGTGTATAGAAATAAATTAAGTTTTATTTCTTTATCGATTACAAAGGTACTGTTATAGATCTTGTAAAATGAAAAAAGTGTCAAAAAACTAGTTTAGACGCTTTCAAATATTCTTTATTACGAATGTTATTTCTTCATAGCTCCTTTTATAACACCAATAATTACCATTAATACACCACCACCAACAGTTCCTCCCGCAATACTACCAACGATTCCACCTAAATCTAATCCTAACATTCCTAGTAAATGACCACCAAGTCCGCCTCCTAGAATTCCAACAACGGAATTCCACAATGTACCCACTGAGAATTTTTTTAATGCAGCGCCAGCTAAGTTTCCACCCAAAGCTCCTGTAAGTAAACTAATGATTAATTCCATAATTAATTGATTTAAAATTTGTTATTGCGTTTTGAAGATAACGAAAACTAACTCAAAATCATAAGGTTAATAACCAATATGAAATAAAGCATCTTATATGTTTAATTCTAGAAATTTGTTTTAGTTTGCTAAAAATAGATAGAGATTATGAGAAATTGAATATGTAATTATCATAAAGATTAATAGAATAAATTCGTCCTTTTTTAAGTTTATTTTTTTTGCAATTATGATCCCCATACATGCAATTAAGGAAAAAAGAAGGAGATAAATTGTTAGATTAATTTCTTCATAATGAATGTAGCAAATAAGTGATTTATTAAAGCTGTAAAATGAATATCTGATTAAAGAATAGAATTCAAACCAAAAAGAAACTGAAAGTGAGAATATTAATAAAAGTCGTATACAATATTTTAATGACGACTTGACTTTGATAAAAGCAAGACAAGAGCAGATGATGAGTATTACATTTAATAAAAGCAGAAGGTATAACTTTTCCGATGTTTGATTAAGTTCAAGTTTTAGAGGAAGTAGTTTTGTGAAATAAGGAAATGACAAATGCCAAAATAATATGAAGATTCTATATGACAAGACAAAAAAAATGATGTCAACAATTACTTTTTTGTACCTATTAAATTTTCTCCCTGACATATATTAGTTAATGTAATTAATAACCAATATGAAACAAAGCATCTCCTAAGTTTACCACTGGAAAATTGTTTTTAGCAATTATGTATCCATCTTTTGGAGCTTTCACAGGAAATTTAGTTTCACCGTAAGTATCCATAATAAAACCAAGAATTTCTCCTTTAGAAATAGCTGCACCGTTTTCAACTTTGGTATTAAATATGCCTGCGGCTTTTGCTCGAATCCAGCTTCTTTTTTCAATAGTAATTACTGAGTTGTTTTGAGGAATTTCGATTGATTCACTAATCATCTTAAAATGTCTAAGAATTCGTAATGTTCCGTAAATCCCTTCTTGAATAGCATGTTCGTCAAGTCTTAGTGATTCTCCACCTTCATAAACAATCACCGGTATGTTATGTTTGAAACATTCATTTCTGAATGACTTAGGAATAGCTTTAGAAGGAAAAACGAAGGGTGCGTTAAATAAATCTGCTAGATTTTTTCCTCTTTCATCTTGTGGTGTGAATCGAATTTGAGGAAAGTTACTACGTTGCGCTCCTCCAGTATGGAAATCAATGGCGAAATCAACATTCTTAGTAATTTCTTTCATTAAATAATAAGCAAGTCTGCTTGCTAAAGAACCTTTTCTAGAACCAGGAAAACTTCGGTTTACATCTTTTCCATGTAGTTCACGAGAAAAACTTAGGAAACCAAAGATGTTTAAAAGCGGAACTACAATCACACAACCTCTATGAATTTTATACGATTTGTCAATCAACATTCTACGAACCAATTCAATGCTATTTGTTTCATCGCCATGTAAACCTCCTTGTAATAAAATAGTCGGACCTAATTCTTTTCCATTAAAAACATATACCGGAATTTCAATTACAGTTCCAGTAGGTAATCTATCAACAGGAATTTTAATGAGTTTCGATTCACCCAAGCCAATTTTTTCTCCACGTATACTTATCTCTTCGTTCTTGAATTCTTTGTCGAACATTTCTTTTCTAAATATTTAATAATTCCTTCTGCCACATTCAGTCTTGTATAAGCCTCAACACCTTGCAAACCTGGAGTAGAATTTACTTCGATTAATAATGGACCTCTTTTCGATCTAATTAAATCAACTCCAGCTATTGGTAAACCTAAATAGTTAGCCGCTTTAATTGCCATAGTTTTTTCTTGATTCGTCAGTTGAACTTTCGAGCCTGAACCACCTCTATGAATATTCGATCTAAAATCGTCGTCTAATCCTTTTCTCTTCATCGCAGAAATTACTTTATCTCCAGCAACAATCACTCTGATATCCTCACTATTACTTTCTTTTACAAATTCTTGAAGTAAAATATGCATGTTCATTCGGTAGAACGTATCTATAATGGATTTTGCTGATTTTTTACTTTCCGCTAACATAACACCCATTCCTTGAGTTCCTTCTTGCATTTTTATAATTACCGGGGCACCACCTAATAATTCAATTTGCTCTTTGATATTTTCTGGGTTTACAGAAAATAGTGTATCAGGAATCGGAATTCCTTTTCTGTTCATAATTTGTAGTGTGCGAACTTTGTTTTGAGCTCTTATAATTCCTAAAGAACGAGCGGAACTAAATACGTCATTCATTTCAAATTCTTTAACAACGGCAGCTCCATGTCTAGTTGCTGATGCTCCAATTCTAGGTATAATTATATCAGGCTCATCAATAATATTTTCACCATCATAAATAATTTCCCTTTTTCCACCACTCAATTTAATGGAACATCTCATGTGATTGATGATACTTACATCATGACCTCTTTTGGTGGCTTCGTCATATAATCTTTTTGTAGAATAAACATGTTCACCTACGGAAAGAATAAAAATGTTCATATGGCTTTTTTTACAAATCTAGTTAAAATATAAAACGGAACTTGTAGGTTAAATATAATTATTAAAATACAAGTAAAACTTGAAACTTTAACACTTTGGAATACCTGTGATTACTAAAAAAGTAGCATCAGGTGAAAACTATTTTTTACTTTTGAGATTACTTAAACCAAACCAAATGAAAAAAACACTTTCCTTTTTACTGCTTTTAGGAGCTACAGTTTATGGTCAACAAAACGCAACTTCGTCTGAAGTAGTGAAAGAGGCTCTGGCAAAGAAGCGAGCTATGACGAAAAACTCGCTAGTTAAAAATATTCCATTTACAAATATTGGTCCTACAATTATGAGTGGAAGAGTGGTTGATATTGATGTAAATCCACAAAACACAAATGAATTTTATGTTGGTTATGCATCTGGTGGATTATGGCACACAAAAAATAACGGGAATACATTTACGCCAGTTATGGATAATACCGATACTCAAAATATTGGTGATATTGCGGTTGATTGGAAAAGTAACACAATTTGGGTTGGAACAGGAGAAAACAATTCTTCGAGATCATCGTATGCTGGTATTGGAATTTTGAAATCAACTGATGGAGGAGAAAATTGGGAAAATGTTGGTTTGTTCGATTCTCATCATATCGGTCGATTATTGATAAACCCGAATAATCCTGATGAAGTAGTTGTAGGTGCTTTAGGTCATTTATATTCTTCAAACAACGAGAGAGGAATTTATAAAACTACAGATGGAGGTAAAACATGGAAAAGAACTTTATTCATAAACGATGACACAGGAATTATAGATGTGCAACACGCACCAAATAATTTTAATGTACTGTATGCGGCTTCTTGGGAAAGGGAACGTAAAGCATGGAACTTTGAAGGAAATGGGAAAAACTCAGCAATTTATAAATCTGAAGACGGTGGAAATTCGTGGAAGAAAATCTCTGAGAATAATGGGTTTCCAAATGGAGATGGTGTTGGTAGAATTGGATTAGCGGTTTATGATGAAAATACCGTGTATGCTTCACACGATAGTCAGTTTAGAAGAAAGAAAGAAGAGAAGAAAAAGTCATCAACGAGTGGTTTAACGAAAGAAGATTTCAAAACAATGTCGGTTGAATCGTTTTTAGGATTATCAGATAAAAAATTGAATTCTTACTTGAAAATGAATGGTTTTCAAGAAAAGTATCGTGCTGAAAATGTCAAACAAATGGTGCGTTCAGGTTCTGCAAAACCTATTGATTTAGCAAAATATTTAGAAGATGCTAATTCGTTATTATTTGATACCCCAGTTGTAGGAGCTGAGGTTTTTAAAACTACAAACGGAGGAAAATCTTGGAAAAAAACACACGAGGGTTATTTAGATGATTTATACTATTCTTACGGATATTATTTTGGAGAAATTAGAGTTGATCCCCAAGATAAAGATGGAATTTATATTTTGGGAGTGCCAATTTTAAAATCTAAAGATGGAGGAAAGACTTTTACCTCTATCAGTAGAGAAAATGTTCATGCAGATCATCAAGCCTTATGGGTTAATTCTAAAGTTCAAGGTCATTTAATCGACGGAAATGACGGAGGTTTAAATGTTTCATATGATGATGGAAAGAGTTGGTTGAAATTAAATACACCACCAGTTGGACAGTTTTATGCTATTTATGCAGATAATCAAAAATCTTATAATATTTACGGAGGTTTACAAGATAACGGAGTATGGACTGCAAACAATAATGTAAAAAACAATAAAGCTTGGTTACAGTCTGGAAAGAACCCATACGAATCAATTATGGGTGGTGATGGAATGCAAGTTCAGGTAGATGATAGAAATCCTGATATTGTATATACAGGTTATCAGTTTGGGAATTACTTCAGAATTGATAGAGCTTCAGGAAAACAAAAGTATATCCAGCCGAAGCACGTTTTAGGTGAAAATCCGTATCGTTTCAACTGGCAAACACCTATTCATTTATCATCACATAATCAAGATATCTTGTATTTAGGAGGTAATAAATTACATCGATCTTTAAATCAGGGAAATGATTGGGAAACAATCTCAGAAGATTTAACAAAAGGAGGTAAAAAAGGAAATGTTGCTTATGGAACATTGACATCAATTAGTGAAAGTCCTTTTCAATTTGGATTAATATACACAGGTTCAGATGATGGTTTAGTTCACATAACTAAAAACGGTGGTGGAAGCTGGGAAGTAATTTCTAATGCATTACCAAAAGATTTATGGGTGAGTAGGGTAATTGCTTCAAAACACAAGAAAGAACGTGTGTATGTTACGTTAAACGGATACAGATGGGATGATTTTAATTCGTATGTGTATGTTTCTAATGATTACGGTAAAACTTGGGAAAACATAGGTAAAACAATTCCGGCTTCTCCAGTTAATGTTATTAAAGAAGATTCTGAAAGACCTAATTTACTATATCTTGGAACTGATAATGGACTGTATACTTCTTTTAACGGAGGAAGTACTTGGGAAATTTTTCATAAGAATTTACCCAATGTTGCAGTTCATGATGTTGTGATTCAACCAGAAGCTAAAGAATTAATCGTTGGTACTCATGGAAGAAGTTTGTACAAAGCTAATATAAAATCCTTACAAGAGTTTGCTCAGGGAGTTCGTGAACGCGATAGAAATGAATTATTTTCTATTGAAAATATCAGAAAAAGAAGATCATGGGGGAACACATGGAGCAAATGGCTGAAGCCAAATACACCAGAATTAAACATTCCTTTTTACACAAATAAGAATGGAAAAGTTATAATTGATATTTATAAAGATGATATCAAAGTGAACTCGTTAACGGTAAATGGAGAAAAAGGATTTAATGAGGTAATGTTTGATGTTTCATTTAACGAGAAAGGACTAAAAGATTTTAAAAAAGAGAAAAAGGCCGTAATTATATCGAAAGCAAAGAATGGAATAACATATTTACCCAAAGGAAATTATGTTGTTAAGTTGGCTGGAGAAGAACAAAATTTTGAAATTAAGTAGATTGAATGGGAATTATTAAAGTGACAGACATCCGATTGTTTACGAATCATGGATGTTTAGATGAGGAAGCGAGAATTGGTTCAGAGTACAGAGTTGATATTGAAGTGAAAGCAGATTTAATGAAGTCAGCCGAAACTGATGATTTAGAAGATACTGTTGACTACGTTCATTTGAATAAAATAGCCAAAGAAGAAATGGCCATTCGTTCAAAACTACTTGAAAAAGTAGCAAAACGAATTATTGATAGAATTTTTAATGAAATAAAAATGGTTGAAGAAGCAATCGTAAGTATCTCAAAACTAAACCCTCCCATTGGTGGAAATGTAGGTGAAGTAACAATTGTATTGTCAAATACACGTAAAAATTAAAAAATACTTGCTGTAAATTAGAAAAGTATTAAATTTGCATTCTCACAAAAGGTGTCGTGGCCGAGTGGCTAGGCAGTGGTCTGCAACACCATCTACAGCGGTTCGAATCCGCTCGACACCTCAAAAAGCTTTTACATTATGTAAAAGCTTTTTTATGTCCTATTATCAAATTATTAACTTTAAGTTTCGTTAAAATTTCAGATATTTGTTTCCTATGCGTATATATCCAATAGAAACAGGTAACTTTAAGCTTGATGGTGGAGCCATGTTTGGCGTAGTTCCAAAGTCTTTATGGGAAAGAACAAATCCGGCAGATTCCAAAAATATGATTGAAATGGGAATGCGTTGTATGCTCATTGAAGATGGAAATCGATTAACATTAATTGATACTGGAATTGGAAATAAACAGTCCGATAAGTTTTTTGGATATTATTATTTATATGGCGATTTTTCATTAGATGCTTCTCTAGCTAAACACGGTTTTCACCGAGATGATATTACTGATGTGTTTTTAACACACTTACATTTTGATCATTGTGGAGGTGCTATTCAATGGAATAAAAATAGAACTGGTTTTGAGCCAGCTTTTAAGAACGCAAGGTTTTGGAGTAATAGTCGTCATTGGGATTGGGCTGTAAATCCAAACCCAAGAGAAAAAGCATCATTCCTTTCAGAGAATATTTTACCGATAGAGGAAAGCGGACAATTAAATTTTTTGCATTTAAATGCAAAAGATTATGTTGGGTTTGATGTGATTTTTAAAGATGGTCATACAGAAAAACAAATGTTGCCAAAAATCGAATATCAAGGAAAAATAATTGTTTTTATGGCAGATTTATTACCAACCGCAGGTCATATACCACTTCCATACGTTATGGGTTATGATACAAGGCCTTTACTGACGTTAAAAGAGAAAGAAGCATTTTTAACTGAGGCCGCAGATAAGGAATATTTCTTATTCCTAGAACACGATGCATATAACGAATTGATTACAGTAAAGCACACCGAAAAAGGTGTGCGATTAAATGAGACTTACAAATTTACAGATATATTTAATTAATAAACATGAAACTTATAAAACCAATTTTATATTCAACTGTAGCAGTTGCATTAGCAAGTTGTTCTACAGCGGGTAATATTGCGAAAAAAGAAGTGCCACAAGGGCCAAATACAGTTATTGATATTCCAGCTAAAAAAGCTGAGTTAACTAACGCTGAAGGAAAAAACTGGCAACATTATGACCTAGCTACTGATACGATTCCTGGGATGAGTGTTTATAAAGCATATGACTTCCTAAAAGGAAAAAAAGGTGTCGAAGTTATTGTTGGTGTTGTTGATAGTGGAACGGATTTAAAGCACGAAGATCTTAAAGATGTTGCTTGGGTAAATGAAGATGAAATTCCAGGTAACGGAATTGACGATGATAAAAACGGATATGTAGATGATATCAATGGATGGAATTTCTTAGGTGATTCGTACAAAGAATTATTAGAATATCAAAGAATTATGCAAAACCCATCAATTGCTGATGCTACAACTGCAGCTGAAGTTAAGGAATTCTATAATAAAGAGCTTGAAAAAGTTAAAAAAGGAATTCAAAGAGTTGAGCAAAACAGCATGACTTATGGTAAAATGTTAGAAGGTGTTATTGATGCAGATAAAAAATTCACAAAACATTTTAAAACTGCAGATTACACAAGTCAGGATATTTTAGGGATTAAAGAGAATGCAGATCTAGAAAGTTCTGTTGCTGTAGCAAAACAAATTTTTGGTTTCGGAATTGGATCACTTCAAGAAGCAAAATCAGAGTTAGAAGGAGCGGTGAATTATTTTAAAGGAAAATTAGAGTCTGATAAGGCAATGATTTCTGGTGATTTATTAAAGCAAAATTATCGTAAAATAGTTGGAGATAATCCAGAAGATATAAATGATAGTCCAGGGTACGGTAACCCAAATTCTGGTCATTCAGTGAAAGATGAGTCACACGGAACTCATGTTTCAGGAATAATCGGAGCTACAAGAGGTAATGGAAAAGGAATGGATGGTGTTGCTAACAATGTGAAAATTATGGCAGTTCGTTCAGTACCAGATGGTGATGAGTATGATAAAGATGTTGCATTAGGAATTCGTTATGCAGTTGATAACGGTGCTAAAGTAATTAATACAAGTTTTGGTAAAGGATACTCTCCCCACAAAGACTGGGTTTACGATGCAATTAAATATGCAGCAGAGAAAGATGTATTAATTGTAAATGCTGCTGGAAACTCTAGTGAAAATATCGATATTGATAAAACATATCCAAACGATGCTCCAGATCAATTAAATGAAGTTTCGGATAACTTCATTACAATTGGTGCAATGAGTTCAAATTATAATAAAAACTTACCAGCAACTTTCACAAACTATGGTAAAATAAATGTTGATGTTTTCGCACCGGGTGTAGCTGTTTATTCAACTACTCCAGAAAACGAGTATGGTAAGAAGAGTGGGACGTCAATGGCATCTCCTGCAACGGCAGGTGTAGCTGCTTTAGTCCGTTCTTATTATCCACAGCTTTCTGCAAGCCAAGTGAAAAGAATCTTAATGAATTCTGGTACTAAAATTGATTTTAAGGTTGTAAAGCCAGGTACAAAGGATGAATTAGTATCATTCTCTGAATTATCTGTTTCAGGTCGTGTTGTTAATGCTTACAATGCATTAAAAATGGCTGACAGATTAGTAAATGGAAAATAATCTACAGAAGAAATAAATATAAAAGAGCATTATCCAATGCTCTTTTTTTGATTAAAATATAAAGAGATGAAAAATGTAATTTTAACAATAGGAAGTGTACTGTTGTTTTCTTTTGGAAGCCAAGCTCAGAATTCAGGTAATCAAAAGAATTATTGGCAGCAAAAAGTTGACTACACGATGGATATTGATGTTGACGTAGAAAAATATCAATATAAAGGAAAGCAAAAGCTTGTCTATACGAATAACTCTCCAGACGAGTTAAATAAAGTGTTTTATCATTTGTATTTCAATGCTTTTCAACCAAATTCACAAATGGATGTGCGTTTACATACCATTGATGATCCAGATGGAAGAATGGTAACAAAAGCTGGTACAATCGACAAACCAGTTGTAGAAAGTAGAATAGCAAAACTAAGTCCTTCGGAAGTTGGATTTATTAAGGTGAATTCACTTACTCAAGATGGAAAAGTAGTAAAGTATGAAACTGTCGGTACTATTTTAGAGGTAACCTTAGCCAAACCAATTAAACCAGGTAAAAAAGTTACTTTTGTTATGGATTTCGATGCTCAAGTTCCGCAACAAATTAGACGTTCTGGTAGGAACAGTAAAGAAGGAGTTGCTTTGTCGATGACTCAATGGTACCCTAAAATGGCAGAGTATGACTTTGAAGGATGGCATACACCTCCATATATAGCTAGAGAATTCCACGGAGTTTGGGGAAATTTCGATGTAACTTTACATATCGACAAGAATTATGTAGTTGGAGGAACTGGAACTCTTCAAAATCCTCAAGAAGTTGGACATGGGTATGAAAACAAAAACAAAAGCTTAAAACTTCCAAAGGGAGATAAGTTAACTTGGAATTTTGTTGGAAAAGACATTCATGATTTTACTTGGGCTGCAGATCCTGAATATCAGCATGATGTTTATAAAATGGATAATGGAATTAACTTACATTTTCTTTACAAGAAAACTTTAGAAGCGAAGTATTTAGAAAACTGGAAGAAATTACAGCCAAAAACTGCTGAATTAATGAACTATTTCAGTGAGAATATTGGACCTTATCCTTACAAGCAATACAGTGTTATTCAAGGTGGAGATGGAGGTATGGAATATGCACAATGTACTTTAATTACCGGTAAAAGAAAGTGGGGAAGTTTGTTCGGTGTAACTGCACATGAACTTGCTCATACATGGTTCCAATTTCTATTGGCTACAAATGAAAGCAAACATCCATGGATGGATGAGGGTTTTACAACATATATTTCTAACAAGGCTGAAGATTTAATTCAGGGAAGAGGTAAAGAAAATCCGCATGCTGGTTCTTATAGAGGATATGCATATTTAGTTCAATCTGGAAAAGAGAAGCCACTTTCAACCCATGCAGACAGATATGAAACAAACTTTGCATACAGCATTGGAAGTTATAGTAAAGGAAATATTTTCTTAAGTCAGCTAGAATATATTATTGGTACTGATAATGTTGCGAAAACATTAAAGAAGTATTACAACGATTTTGCCTTTAAACACCCAACGCCAAACGATATTAAGAGAACTGCAGAGAAAGTTTCTGGTATTCATTTAGATTGGTATTTGAACGAGTGGACGCAAACTACTCATACAATTGATTACGGTGTGAAACAAGTAAATGATAAAGAAATTACTTTAGAAAGAATTGGTGCAATGCCAATGCCTATTGATTTGGAAGTCGAATATACAGACGGTTCTAAAGAATCATTCTATATTCCAATAGAAATTATGAGAGGTGCAAAACCAACTGATGCTAAATTGCTCAAAGATTGGGGTTGGGCATATCCTACCTACACTTTTAAAGCAAATAAATCAGTAAAGTCTGTGAAAGTTGATAAGAGTGGTTTAATGGCAGATGTAAATCTGTTGAACAACACTTTTTCGATAGAATAAGGATATTTAACTAATAGAATGAAGGCAGTGAAAACAACGAGTTTTCACTGCTTTTTTATTTTTAAAATAACTACTTTTGCACGTAAATTATAAGTGAATATGTCAGAAGAAAAGAAATCACTAAACTTTTTAGAGCAAATTATTGAAGATGATTTAGCTAATGGAATGAAAAACGATGAATTACGTTTTCGTTTTCCACCAGAACCTAATGGATATCTTCACATTGGACATACAAAAGCAATTGGAATTAGTTTTGGTTTGGGAGAGAAGTATAATGCTCCTGTAAATCTAAGATTTGATGATACC
This sequence comes from Tenacibaculum sp. SZ-18, assembly GCF_002813915.1. NCBI lineage: Bacteria > Pseudomonadati > Bacteroidota > Flavobacteriia > Flavobacteriales > Flavobacteriaceae > Tenacibaculum > Tenacibaculum sp. SZ-18. The sequence goes on from NZ_CP019335.1 coordinate 3,749,319, forward strand.
AATCCAGCTAAAGAAGAGCAAGAGTATGTTGATGCAATTAAAAAAGATGTTTCTTGGTTGGGATACCAATGGGAAAATGAATGTTATTCTTCTGATTATTTTCAACAGTTATATGATTGGGCAGTTCAACTTATAAAAGAAGGTAAGGCCTATGTAGATAGCCAATCTTCTGAAGCAATGGCTGAACAGAAAGGTACACCAACAGAACCAGGTGCTGCAAGTCCGTTTAGAGATAGAAGTATTGAAGAAAACCTTGATTTATTCTATAAAATGAAAGAAGGTGAGTTTGATGAAGGAGCTCATGTCTTAAGAGCAAAAATTGATATGGCTTCACCGAACATGTTGTTGCGTGATCCAATCATGTATAGAATTCTTAAAAAAGAACACCATAGAACAGGGAATAATTGGGTAATTTATCCTATGTACGATTGGACTCATGGTGAAAGCGATTATATTGAGCAAATTTCACATTCTTTATGTTCATTAGAGTTTAAACCACACCGCGATTTATATAATTGGTTTAGAGATAATGTTTATGAATATAGTAGAGATGCATTTCCTTTAATGCCAAAGCAAAGAGAGTTTTCTCGTTTGAACCTGAGTTATACAATCATGAGTAAACGAAAGCTCTTAAAATTGGTAGAAGAAGGGATTGTCTCTGGATGGGATGATCCAAGGATGCCTACCATTTCTGGCTTAAGAAGAAGAGGTTATACTCCAGCTTCTATCAGAAATTTTATTGAAACTGTTGGAGTTTCTAAACGTGAAAACGTAATTGACGTAGCTTTATTAGAGTTTAAAATTCGAGAGGATTTAAATAAAACTGCTAATAGAGTTATGGGAGTTTTAAATCCTGTAAAATTAGTCATTACCAATTACCCTGAAGGAGAAGAAGAAATCTTAATAGCAGAAAATAACCCAGAGATGGATGCTGGTTCAAGAGAAGTACCATTTTCACGGGAATTATATATCGAAAGAGAAGATTTTAAGGAAGAAGCAAACAGAAAGTATTTTCGCTTAGCATTAGGAAAAGAGGTTCGTTTAAAAAACGCTTATATCATAAAAGGAGAAAGTTGTGTTAAAGATGAAGATGGAAACATCACTGAAATTCATTGTACATACGATCCTTTAAGCAAATCTGGAAGTGGAACAGAGGAAAGTAAAAGAAAAGTAAAAGGAACGCTTCATTGGGTTTCTGTGAAGCACGCTGTCAAAGCTGAGGTTCGAGTTTACGATCGTTTGTTTTTAGATGAAGCTCCAGATGGACATAAAGACAAAGACTTTATGGAGTTTTTGAATCCGAATTCTTTGAAAAAAATTGAAGCTTATGTTGAGCCAAGTTTGGTAACAGCAAAAATTGGAGATAGATTTCAATTTCAAAGGTTAGGATATTTTAATGTTGACAATGAGTGTACAAAGGAAAAATTAGTATTCAATAAAACCGTAGGTCTTAGAGATACTTGGGCAAAAGTGAATAAATAAAATTGTTAATTATGTATGATATTTTTTTCATCATATTAATTTTGAATTAAAAAAAGTTAAAAAACTAATTTTTTTTATTATTTTAGTATTCACGATATACTATGAAACCAATACTTTATATCCCCCAATAATGAAAAAAGTTATATGGTTATTCTTAATTTTTATTGCCAGTAATACTGCTCTTTGTCAGAATTACAACACACATAATGTTAAAATAAAAAAAGGCAAAAATTCCACAAAAAATATTGAAGTAGAGATTGTTTATAAGAAAAAAATAGAGCTGCTATCAACTGTTTCTGGAAATAATAAAATAGATAAACAAATCAAGAAACGTTTTTTTATAAAACGAAAAGAGAAGACAGTAGATTATTTTTTTGGTAGAAGCAATAGTCAAAGTGCGAAGGACGACAAGAAGAACAAATCGTCTAAGAACAATTCGATTTTTACCTTTGATAAAGATGATAATGTTCCTGTATTTGCTGATTGTAAAAAAAATATAGGTAAAAAGTTATCAAAAGAATGTTTTAAGATAGGTATTACTAAATATACAAAAGAGAATTTTGAGTATCCAGAGAAAGCAATAGATGAAGGAACTACCTGCAAAGTAACTTGTTAATTGTACTATTCATACGACAGATAAAATTGTAAATATAAATGCTGCTGATGACAATGACGTTGAAACACTTACAACTTACAGTATAAAATTACTTTCAAAATTACCAAAATTAAAACTAGCTAGAGAAGATAGTAAGTCTGTAGCTACGTCTTATGAATCTCAATTAGAATTTTCACTATAAAAAGATTAGAAGACAGAACTAAATACTACATAATACTTTTTAGAGTATTTAAAATAAATAATAGTTAACAAACAATTTAAATTCCCCCCCGAGATGAAAAACCATCTAAGATTGTTAGTTTACTTATTTTTAGTAAACATTTTAACCGCACAAACAGACAAGGTCTGCAGTTCTAAAGTTGTTATTGTTGAAGACTTGAACAGTATCGATAAATGTAAAGCCATCAATGATAAACTGGATGAATCCGAAAAACCTAAGCGTCAGGTTTTTCTAAGACTGAGTCATTTAAATCGTAGGTTTTTAAGAAAACGTAAGCCAGATAGTAAAAAAGTTTTTAAAGCAAAAGAGACGGTTAAAGCGATTAGCGAATTGGACGCAAAAGGAATAAAAGATAATAGTGGAGCTTCTGCCACTTCTAATAAAATTATCAAAAGTAAAACAAGTACTTCTGTTTTTAAACTATATGAGGTTGATTTTATACCAGTTTTTAAAAATTGTGGAAAACTTGTAGGTAAAGATGTTTTAGAGTGTTTTAAGGAACAGATTTCAATTCATATTCAAAATAATTTTGAGTACCCAAAAGATGCTTTAGAAGATGAAATAACAGGAAAAGTGACAGTTCACTTTTTATTTAATAAGAACGGGTCGATTAAAATTCAAGAGGTAATAGACCCTAATAAAGATAAAATATTAAGTGACTATACCAAGGAGTTAATTAAAAAACTTCCAAGCTTTACTCCAGCAACAAAGAACGGAATTCCTGTTCCATTAACATATCAGCTTTCCCTTGATTTCTCCTTGTAATATTTAGGAGAAAAAAGTGAAGGTAAAATAAAAGAGAGCTTAGGGACTCTCTTTTTTTTGCAATAATTTTAATAATCTCTGTTGAGTGGAAACTTAAAAAAGTTACTACTATTTAACTTCAAATGAAATTGGCAGAATCCAATTGGCACGTAGTATTAGCTTTTCTTCATCAGAATTATGATTTATAATTTTTTCAGGTTGTCTTTTCTGTAGATAGTTACCTGTATCCCAAACTCCATTTTCATTATCATCAATAATAGCTCTTAAAGTATATTCATTAGGCTCTAATAGACTAAACTCAATTTTTGCAGATTTTTTTAAGTAAACACTTTTTACAACTTTATCCTTATTTAACAACTGAAGAATTACAGGTTTATCAGTATTCTTTTTAACATCTACATTAATTGCACCATAATCTTCTACTTGTTTTGTAATAAAAAGGTACTTTAAAGTATCTTTTGTTTTTACCTGATATAAATCTTCAATCGCATTCGGAAGTATTTTTAAACGGTACTTTGATTGTGTTTTCATATCAAATAAGATTCCAAGTTGATTAAAATCTAGTTTTTTTACTTCAAAATCTACATTAATTGAATCAGCAATAGTCATAGAAAACTTTTCACGTTCAACATTGATAATTGGATTGTTCGCTGTTATTTTTAAGGTATCTTTAAAGTGGATATTCCTTCCTTTTATATTAGTTTTGACAGAAAGTGAGTCAATTTGTTTTTTACGTAATTTTACGTTCGAGGTATCAATACTCTTTCCGTTTGTTACTATAAATTTTAAAGAATCTAATTCCATTGGTGTGTACCAAACGTTTAATGAATCTTTCGCTTTAGATAACTTAGAAAAATATTTAAAGTCCTTTGGTACATCTGATAAAAGTTTCACTTTCAAATCTTTTTGTTTTCCTTCAAAAGCAAATTGAATTCGACCTTTTTTAATTTCTTTACCCCTTTTAAACTTAAATGGTTGATCTTCCATGAAAAGCACTAAAGATTTTATTAGTAAACTATCTTTAGGGAGATAAATTTCTTGATCTAAAAACCCAATTTGATCAGATTTTGAGTTATATAAATAATTTGGAGTTTCCTCATCTAATGCAAATAAACGATACTTTCCTTGGCTAATATTGGTAAATTCAAAATTAACTGAATCCATTGTACGTGAAACATAGTCGGGCTTTTTCTTGTAAATAATAGAATCATTGTAAATAGAATCAACCTTGTAAAGAAGTAGACTATAATTTTTACTTTTTTTCTCCTTTAATACATCATAAACTCCACCTTTAAGTGTTAAAGAATCGATGTAATCACCTGTAGAAAAAATATATTTAAAGTTTTCTATTTTATTATTTTCATTATTATCTTGAATAGCATCTCCAAAATTAAAAGTGTATGTAGTATTTTCTTTTAAAGTGTCTAATATTTTAATATTTATGTACTTACTTGGTGTACCTTGCGGAGTAACCAATGCAGGTGTTTTAAATGGAGGAGAAATTATGAGCTTTTTATTTAAATCTCTTAATACAACGTATTCATCAAAATACAAACGAATATTATCTTCTTTAAAGTTTAATGTTTCGTAAGCTGGTTTAGCTAACACCATAATTGGTGTATCTTCATCTTTTGGTCCACCACTTGGTGTTCCTTTTCGTGCACAATTGTGGAAAAGCAGGCTTAACGGAATGAAGAATACCAATAATTGTTTCAAAAGCTTCACGAGAAAAATATATTTAAATCAATTCAAAAGTAGTAAAAAAAAGAGCTAACTATTCTCGGTAAACGCAATACTTAGAACACTTATTCTCAAATTATCTGTTTTTAACAATTCTTTACAACAAGCTTCTATAGTTGCTCCTGTTGTAATAACATCATCAACTAAAACAACATGTTTATTTCTTAAGATAACATGATCTTTTAAATAAAAATCTTTAGAAATAGTTTCAGCTCTAGTATATCTGTCTTTTGAAGTTTGAGATTTATTATTTGACTTTCTGAAAAGAGTTGATTTATAAACAGGAATCTCAAAGATGTCACCTAAAGTATCACAAAAGGTGTGAACCTGATTATAACCTCGTTTTATCTTTTTTTTACGATGAATTGGAACGGGAATAATTGCATCAATGTCATGCATAAAATGATTACTCTTTAATAGTTCGGAAAACCAAAAACCCAAATAGTTTCCGATATCTTGACGATTGTTATATTTTAAATTATGAATTAATTTTTGAGTTATATTTTTTTTGTTGAAGAAAAGAAATGATGAGGATTTTTCTATTTTAGTCCTTCCATAAAAAGATGCTGTAACAATATTGCTAGTACAGTCGTCTAATTTTAATATAGGAAGATCGTTACTACAGAAATTACATAAAACTTTTTCTGAATAAAGTAACTCGTTGGAGCAACCAACGCATAAATTAGGAAAAAATACCCTTAAAAAGTCTTTTAAAAAACGCATATTTGCGAAGCAATTTTTTTATAAATATACAAATAGTTCATTTTTTTTGAGTAAAAAGTTTAATTTTTTTAAAGAAGCAATTGCAACAGCTAAAACCTCAGGAACCTTAGTTCCTAGTTCCAGGTTTTTGGCAGATAGAATGCTTAGAGGTGTTGACTTCGAGTCTACGAATCTGATCGTTGAATTAGGTCCAGGGGATGGAGCAATAACAAAACATTTACTTCAAAGAATAGGACCCAATACTACAATTATTTGTTTCGAAATAAATGAGAACTTTTATAATGAGTTGCAAAAAATTGAGCACCCACAATTGGTTGTATTAATGGCGTCAGCTGAAAATATTGAGTCTGAAATTGAAAAATATGGATTTGAAAAAGCGGATTATATTGTTTCAAGTTTGCCGCTTTCAATTATTCCAAAAGAAATTTCAATGAATATTTTGAATACTTCTCATCAAGTTTTAAAAGAGGATGGTAAGTATATTCAATTTCAATATTCTTTAAATTACCTAAAAAAATTAAAAGATATTTTTGGTAAGAACAACGTAAAAGTTCAATTTGAAGCTATCAACATCCCACCTGCATTTGTTTATCAGTGCTCAAAAATCTAATTACTCAAAGTAGCAATTATCCTTATTTCAATTTTTTATAATTTGTACTTTTGTGCCTTATGATAGAAACAAAAAAAGTAATTTCTGAAAAGGCAGTTTTAATTGGGGTTATTACTCAATTACAAAACGAAGATAAGGCGGAAGAGTATTTAGATGAATTAGAGTTCTTAACTATTACTGCTGGAGGAGTCCCTGTAAAAAGGTTTTTACAAAAATTAGATAAACCAAACCCTAAGACCTTCTTGGGATCTGGAAAATTGGAGGATGTTAAACATTTTATAGAAGTTAATGAAATAGGAACCGCAATTTTTGATGACGAATTGTCTCCTGCGCAATTACGTAACATTGAAAAAATTTTAAATTGTAAAATTCTTGACAGGACCAATTTGATTTTGGATATTTTCGCAAGGAGAGCGCAAACTAGCTCTGCGAAAACTCAAGTTGAATTAGCTCAATATCAATATTTGTTGCCTCGTTTAACTAGAATGTGGACTCACCTTGACAAGCAAAAAGGAGGTATTGGAATGAGAGGTCCGGGGGAAACTGAAATTGAAACGGATAGACGTATTATTCGTGATAAAATAACATTACTTAAAAAGAAGCTTGTTAACATTGATAAACAAATGGCTGTTCAAAGAAAGAACAGAGGAAAAATGGTTAGAGTCGCTTTGGTAGGATATACTAATGTTGGAAAATCAACACTTATGAATCTTATAAGTAAAAGTGAAGTTTTTGCCGAGAACAAGTTGTTTGCTACTTTGGACACTACTGTACGGAAAGTAGTAATTAAGAATATTCCATTTTTGCTCACAGATACTGTTGGGTTTATTCGAAAATTACCCACGCAACTAGTCGAATCATTTAAGTCTACCTTGGATGAAGTGCGAGAAGCAGACCTAATTGTCCATGTGGTCGATATTTCCCATTCTAGTTTTGAAGATCATATATCATCAGTAAACAAAATACTGGTCGAAATAAATAGCGCTAATAAGCCTACTGTAATGGTATTCAATAAAATCGATTCCTATGTCTGCGAAACAATAGATAAAGATGACTTAGTTACAGAAAAAACTAAAGCTCATTTTACGTTAGAGGATTGGAAAAATAAATGGGTTAATGATTTAAGTGAGCAGGTTTGTTTTATTTCTGCTGGAGAAAAGACAAATATTGAGGAATTTAAAGAAAAAGTTTATGAAGAGGTAATGAAAATTCACACGAAAATATTCCCTTATAATAAATTTTTATATTGAAATAGCTACTTGTAGTACTGAAATTGTTAACAATTGATTAATACTGGTTTGAAAAAGACAAAAATTAATAACATAAATTTCATGCATAAAAATTCTTTAATTTTGTTTCAGAATATTCCCATTGTAAAAGTTGATGTTTAATTGCATCCTGTCTTAGTTGTTGATGAGGCATGGTGTCAATCCCCAAGTTATGAGAAAATTTATAATTTTTGCATTATTCGGACTTTCGATTAATGCTTTTGCTCAAAAAGATATTTGTGAAACTCCTGAGGACAACATCGAAGATTTAAATAGTATCACTAAATGTACTATAAAACCTTCAAAAAAATTAAAGGATAAAAGATCAAGGCAAATATCAGTAAGAGTTTCGGCTCCAAAAAAAAGGTTTTTAAAAAAAAGAAAAAAACAAAAAGAAGCAACGATTTTGAGTAGTTCTGGTTTAACGAGTACAAACCAAACCACTGACATTTCAAAAAAGTTAGCTCTTAGGACTAATTTAGCGGCGTTAACCAACACGTTATCAAAAGAAGAAGTTCGAAACGCAGAGAAGTTTAGTACAGTGAATGATATTCCTTTGTTTCCATTTTGTAAAGGAGAAATTGGTGATGCTCAGTTAGATTGTTTCAATAATGAGATGATGAAACATATTCAACAACATTTTAGATATCCTAATGATGCTGTAGTAAATAAAGTTCAAGGTGAAGTATGGGTAAGATTTATCATTGATAAAGATGGGAATGTTACGAATATTAAAGCTTTAGGACCAAAAGGAGCAAAAATATTAAATGATGAAGCTATTCGTGTAGTTTCAAATTTACCAAAGTTTATCCCTGGAAAGAAAAACGGTATTTCTACTTCAGTTAAATACGGATTTCCAATCAACTTCGCATTAGAGGATAATTAATTTTTAATAATTAAAAAACTAAAAATCAATTAATAAGTATTTTATTATGATTAAAAAACTATTTCTACTGTGCTTTTGTGCAGTAAATCTTACAATTTTGGCCCAAGATAAATTGTCGGGATTAGTATTTGACGAATATTTAGAGCCATTTCCCGGAGCTACTATTACATCAAGTGAAGGAACATCTGTAACTTCTAATATTGATGGTGAATTTATTATAGCAGTTAAAAAGTTTCCTGTAACCTTGAATATTACTTCAGTTGGTTTTCAAACTGAAATAGTTCAGGTTTCGAGTATTTCAGATGATCTTAATGTGATTTTAAAAGAAGCCTTTATTTTAGATCAAGTAGTTATCTCAGCTTCGAGAACTCCTGAACGAGTTATGGAGTCTCCTGTAACAATTGAGAGAATTGATGGGAAATACATCAAGAGAACGGCTTCTCCTAATTTCTATGAAAGTTTAGGGAATTTGAAAGGAATTGACGTATTAGGGAATAGTTTTTCGACAAAAATCATAACATCAAATAGAGGTTTTGGAAATACATTAAATAACCGATTCGTGCAACTTGTAGACGGAGCAGAAAGTTCAATTCCTGTATTCGAATATTCATTTGGTAACTTATTTGGTTTAAATGAACTTGATGTTAAAAATGTCGAGATATTACCAGGTGCCGCTTCGGCATTATATGGGGCGAATGCATTTAACGGTATCTTATTGATGACAAGTAAGAATCCATTTGATGATCATGGAATCAGTACTTATTTCAAATCAGGTGTTACCACACAACAAGATAGAGGTGCGTATGCGTTTTATGATGTTGGAGCAAGACTGGCTTTTAAGTTTAATGATTACCTCGCGATTAAAGCTAATATAGTTTATACAAATGGTGAAGATTGGTATGCAAGAGATTATAGAAATACAACTGGGCAAGGAGGTGTTATTAAAGAAGGATTTAGTCATGCAGATGATGTAGGATACGATGGAGTAAATGTTTATGGTGATGAAATCGGGTTTAATTTAAGAGATATTATTCGAAGCTTAGAAAATAGAAATGTATTATTACCAAACGGACAGCCAATTCCTGCAGGAAGTTGGTTAAATGTTGATAATGTAAATGTATCAAGAATTGGATATCGTGAAGAAGATTTAAATAATTATAGAACTAAGTTTTTAACATTTGATAACGCTTTACACTTCAGGCCTTGGGGTAAAGGATCGGAAACTGAAATCATTTTCTCAACAAAATTCCATTTATCCGATAATGTTATTCATGCTAGTAATAGGTATGATCAACGTCAAGGCTTTATGGAGCAATATAAACTTGAGATAAATGGTAAAAATTACTTTATCCGAGGTTATTATACAGAGAATGATGCAGGTCAAACAACTGATACACGACTAGCAGGTATTTTCGTAGCAAATGATTGGAAAGATCATGGAACATATTTTGGGGAATATGGTATTGCATATTTAGCAACCTTATTTGCAACAGGTAGTAATGAACAAGCTCACGCCTCTGCAAGAGCTACAGCTGAATCTGGAAGATTCGAGCCAGGAACTCCTGAATATAATACAAGTTTAAATAGAGCAAAGAATACTACACTAAGTGATGGAGGAGCAAGATTAATTGATAACACAGGATACTATCATGCCGATGTAAACTGGAATTTATCTGATTATTTTGATTTCGCAAATGTGCAAATTGGAGGTAGTTTTAGAAGTTTCGCATTAGCTTCTCAAGGTCAAGTTTATACAGATGATGATGGTCCTATAAGACATAGATTATATGGTCTTTATACGCAAGTTCAGAAAACCTTCAACGATGATAGATTAAAGTTGACTGCAACAGCGCGTTTTGATAAAGCAAGAAACTTCGAAGGTAAATTCTCTCCAAGAGCAACACTATCTTATGCCGTAGGAGAAAGAAGAGATCATAACTTCAGAATTGGTTTTCAAACAGCCTTCCGTAACCCGACTTCACAAGATCAGTATTTAGGATTACAATTAGGAGATAGAGTTTTTTTAGGAACAGTTGAAGAGAACTTGACAAGAGAAATAACTGTAACTCCGTATCGTTCTAATCCAGCTATATCTGCAACATTAACAGGTTTAGATGCTTTCACTAACTCTTTTACAGCTGAATCTGTTGAGGCGTTTTTAGCAAATGTTAGATTAGGAAACACTCCCGATTTAAGTCAATTACAAAAAGCAGAACTAGAAGTGTTACGCCCGGAGACAGTACAGTCTTTTGAATTAGGATATAGAGGGGCTGTTGATTTGGCGGGAAAACTATTTGAATTTGATATTGTAGGTTATTATAACTTCCATGAAGATTTTATTACAACAAAAGAGGTGTTAACTCCTTTCTATGGAGATGTTGACAACCCAACAATACCAGATTCAGGAATAGGAACAGAAGCGGTGACCGCGGTAGTAAATAATGACGTATTACGATATATCTTAAGAACGAATACAAGTTCAAAAATTAATACTTACGGTTTTGCAGCAGGGTTTTCTGGAAAGGTATTCGGAGGATTTGATTTTGGTGGTAGTTATACATTCTCAGATTTCAGTGTAGATGCAGAGACAATAGACTTTAAACCGTCATTTAATACACCAAAGCATCAAGTTAAATTACAATTAGGTCATGAGAGATTGTACAAAAACTTCGGTTTTGGAGTAAACGTAAGGTGGCAAGATGAATTCTTGTACCAATCAAGATTTATTGATGCAATGGTAGAAGATAGATTCGTATTAGACGCACAATTAAGCTTAGGAATTCCCAAGTTAAAGTCTCAAATTAAATTAGGAGGAACTAATTTAACAGGTAAAAATTACACATCAGTTCCAGGGGCTGGTTTTATTGGATCGCAGTATTATATCTCGTGGACAATAAATAATTAGTAATAGAAAGCATAAATATTAAAAGGACCAGCGGAAACGTTGGTCCTTTTTTGGTTAAAAAAAACTAATTTTGTGTGCTAAAATAAGCTAACATTTATGAGTTACTAAACAGATAAAAAAATATAAATTATAACACTTCAGATGTTAAATCAAGAATTAAGTTTCGAGGAATTCAATAATTCGGTGATAACTATTTTGTTGCTCAACCAATAAAAGAGATAATAGAATATTCTATTGTTAGTGCTTATTAGTGAAACAACTTTTATAGGGTTATATAAATAAAATAATCCCGAGCATTCGCCCAGGATTGTTTATCTCAAAATGATTTTAGTTGAATAGGTTTTTATTCAATAATTCCTAACCTTTTTGCGCGTTGTTCCCAACTTTTTCTCGCCAGATTTTGAAGGTTAGCGACCTTATCACTTTCATCCATGATTTCAAGACCTAATAACGTCTCTATCGCATCTTCTTGAGTAACAATACCACTAACCGACCCATATTCATCTACCACTAAAGCAATATGCTCTCTCTTTTCAATTAATTGTTCAAATAACTCAGGAATTGGTAATTCTCTCTTGGTTACAATAATGTCACGTTTAATAGTTTCAAGTTTTTCCCCTCCTTTACCACGAATAATCGCTTCTAAAAGCTGATCTTTTAAGAAGTACCCAATGATGTTATCAGTTGTATCTGCGTACAAAGGAATACGTGAAAAACGTAAAGTAGGATTTTCATCAAAAAACGATTGAATTGTCTGAGATGCGTTCGCTGTTTTTAAAACTGTTCTTGGTGTCATTATATGTTTCGCCCAAACATCTTTAAAGTTCAACATGTTCTTAATTACTTTACTTTCATTTTCTTCAAAAACACCTTCTTTTTCAGCAATTTCAGTCATTGCAGAAAAATCTTCTCTACTTAAAACGCTTTCACCATGACCACCTTTTCCAAACATTTTGGTAAACAATTGTAGAATCCAAATAATACCAAAAATTCTAAAAAGGAAGATTAAAATCTTTAAAGTTCCAGTAGTAAATCCTGCTAATGATTTCCAGTATGTTGCTCCAATAGTTTTTGGAATAATTTCTGAAGCTACTAAAATTAAAACAGTCATAATTGCAGAAACTATAAATACTCCACTAAAAATCCCACTTCCGGTATCCTCAGCAAAAACTGTTTCCGCTTGTGAACCAACTAAAATGGCACCTACAGTATGTGCTATTGTGTTGAGTGTTAAAATTGCAATTAAAGGCTTATCTACATCTTTTTTTAATTCTTCTAAATCATCAGCATAAGATTTACCTTCTTTCTTTTTTACGTTAACAAATGTTGGTGTAACACTTAACAAAACAGCTTCAAGTATTGAACATAAAAAAGATACAATAATAGATAAAACACCAAATAAAATTAATAGTCCCATTTTATATTTTTTTGTAAAAATAAAAAAACCCCAAGATTAATCTTGAGGTTTGTTATGTTTTATAAGTTGAGTTTAAAAAGCATAGTTCACTCCTAAACCAAATACTTCTCTTGTTTGAAACCCTTTAAAAGCATTATCATCATAAATAGTTTGTAATGCTAAATTAGCAGATAAATACTTGTTAATTTTCATAACAACATTTACGGTGTAATCTAAATCTATATTTTGTGGGGCTTCTAGGTAGTTGCTATATAAGTTTATGATGTTTTCAATAGAAACATTTTCCATAAGATTAAATTTATAGTAACCACTTACAGATGCACCTAATTCATAACGAGTAGTTTCACCAGCATCAACTCCAAAAGCTGGAGCTAAATCTTCAGATAAAACAACCAACTTAGAGGTAGCAGGAGCTATATTTACTTTTAAATTATCACTTTTCTTCCATAACATACCTGGTCCAAATTGGAAATAAGCTGGAGAGAAAAAGTGTGATTGTTGAACTCCATTAACATCTGTTGAAGACATCTGTGTCTTAAAGTTAAAGAATGCTGAATAATACCAATTTCCCTTTGCTTTCTTACCAGCTAAAGAGTTAAACTCAAAACGGTCATCTGTTTTTTGTAAGCTTTGTCCTTTTAATTTAGTTAAACCGTAGGATGCTATAATTTTGTTATCCCAAGTCCAGTCTCCTTTAGCATAATTAAAATCATAGTTAACACCTAAAGTACCAGCAATACTGTTTGTACCACCTGCTAACCAATTGTTGAATGCAGATTGATTAAAAAGAAAAGATATCGTCCCTCCTTTTTTCCATCCTTCCTTTTTTTCTTCCTTTTTTTCTTCCTGTGCAGAAAGAGATAATCCTCCAAATACTAGAGCGATAGCTAATAATTTTTTCATTTTAAAAAATATTAATTGAGTAAATTTTTGCGGTAAAAATACGCTTTCTTTAACTATTTCTGAGACATAGAATCGAAAAAGTCATAAATTATAGAAAAACATAGTTAAGTCCTAAACCAAATAACTGTTTGAACTGAATTTTACTTGAAGCATTATCATCTATAATGGTGTGAAAACCAAGATTTGTTGAGAAGTATTTACTTATTTTAACGAAGAAGTTTATTTGATAATCAATATCAATATTTTGTGGTTTATCGAGGTAGTCTGCGTACACTGCCAGAATATTCTCCATTTTTAATGTATCAGTTAAGTTAATTTTAAAATATGATGATAAATTAAAACCTAAACCAAAACTACTTGTTCTTCCATCTTTTACACCATATTTTCCTGAAAATTCAGGAGAAACAAAGGTGAAACGTGAAGATAATGGTGCAATATTAATAGATTTATTATCAGATTTCTTCCATAGCATTCCAGGTCCAAAACTCAGGTAAGCTGGAGAGAAAAAATCAGAAATTGCTAATTTTGGATTTTCTGTATAATCATAGCCTCGTGTAAATTGTGTTTTTAAATTATTGTAGAATGAGAAAAACCAATTATTTCTAGATTTATAACCAAATAATGAATTGAGCTCTAATTGATCGTCTGTTTTTCGCACTCCTTGTTCATCAACATAACTTAAACCATAGGAAGATGTAATTTTATTGTCCCACTTCCATCTCTTCTTTTTGTAATTAAATTCGTAACTGGCATTTAAATTTCCAGCAACGGTATTGGTTCCACCAGCAATCCAATTTGAGAAGGTAGACTGATTTAAAATAAAAGCCAGTTTGGTTTTAGTGTTCCATTTTTTTGGAATACTATCTTTTTTTTTATCGTCCTGTACTTTTTTTACATCCTGAGAGAATGTATTCTGATTTAGCAATAAAAGAACTAAACATAGTTTTTTTATCATATCGTAGATTTAGGAATTATTTATTCTTAAATAATGGAACTGTAGAGCAGGCTTCTCCAAACATTATAGATTTTACTACGGGTTGGATTTTTTCAATTAAAAATGAATAGGCACTTTGTGGGATTGATTTATTCGCACAACCTTTAATAATTACAGGTTTATCAGTAAAATCTTCAACATTTAATTTTGTAATAATTTCAGAAAACAAAACAGTTTCTAAAAGATCTAGATTACCAACGATTACTTTTTTGGCAAATGGATTTAACTGAGTAGATAAGAGTAAATACGCCCATGATGGAATAATGGCGTCTGTCGAACACCCCAAAGCAACATAGCTATCTTTGTATTGAGACCAATCGTGGTCTTTTACTTGTTGTCTAAAATCCTTTTCTTTTAATAGTAAACCTTCAAATAGCCATTCTGAAATATCGAATTTTACACGTCGTCCAGAAGGGTAGAAGTCTTCTAAATCAATGGTAACTAACTTACTGTTTGCAACTCTATTTATAATTTCTTCAGCCATGGAAATGGTTTTATAACATTCCTAATTCAAGTTTTGCCTCTTCACTCATCATATCTTGAGTCCAAGTTGGATCAAAAGTAATTTCAACCTCACAGTCATTGATTTCTTTTAAGGTTTTTACTTTTTCTTCTACTTCAATGGGTAGCGTTTCTGCAACAGGACAATTAGGCGATGTTAAAGTCATTAATATTTTAGCGTCATTTTCTTCCGAAATAAAAACATCATAAATCAATCCTAATTCGTAAATATCTACAGGTATCTCTGGATCAAATATAGTTTTTAATACACGTACGATTTTATCTCCTAATTCTTCTAAGTTTTCTTCAGTCATCATTAAATTTTAACTTGTTAATTTAGATTGTTGAGCAATAGCATACATTTTTATTTGTTTAACCATAGAAACTAAACCATTTGCTCGTGTTGGACTTAAATGTTCTTTTAAACCAATTTCGTCGATAAAATTAGTATCGGCATTTAAAATATCTTGTGGTTTTTGATCAGAAAAAACACGTAACAATAATGCGACAATTCCTTTTGTTAAAATAGCGTCACTATCAGCTGTAAACTTAATAATATCTCCATTAATTTCAGAATGCATCCATACTTTTGATTGACATCCTTTAATTAAATTTTCATCTAATTTGAACTGATCTTCAATAATTGGTAAAGATTTTCCAAGCTCAATAATATACTCGTAACGTTCCATCCAGTCTTCAAACATTGAAAACTCATCGATAATTTCTTCTTGTATTTCTTTGATAGTCATTTTTTAGAACTATTTTTGCACTTTATAAAATGTTTTGCGTATTTATTTCGCAAAATTACTGATAAAAATTAATAAATGAGTAAACTATTAGCAGTAGGAACGGTTGCTTACGATGCAATTGAAACACCTTTTGGTAAAACTGATAAAATATTAGGAGGATCTGGAACCTTTGTTGGGTTAGCAGCGTCTCAATTTGGAGTGAATACAGGAGTAGTTTCTGTTGTCGGAGGAGACTTTTCTCAATCGTACTTAGATATGATGCAAGAAAAAGGAATCGATACTACAGGAATTGAAATAATAAAAGATGGAAAAACATTCTTTTGGAGTGGAAAGTATCATAACGATATGAACTCAAGAGATACATTAATAACCGAGTTAAATGTCTTAGAAACATTTAATCCTGTAGTTCCAGAATCTTTTAAAGACGCACCTGTAGTAATGTTAGGAAACTTACATCCACTGACCCAGGCTTCTGTTTTAGATCAAATGAATGTGAGACCTAAATTAGTAGTTTTAGATACTATGAACTTTTGGATGGACATTGCTTTAAATGATTTGCATGAAGTTTTAAAAAGAATTGATGTTATTACAATCAATGATGAAGAAGCTCGTCAATTAAGTGGAGAATATTCTCTAGTGAATGCAGCAAAGAAAATTCATGAAATGGGTCCAAAGTATGTTGTAATTAAAAAAGGTGAGCACGGAGCTTTATTATTTAATGATGATAATATGTTCTTTGCTCCTGCTTTGCCATTAGCAGAAGTATTTGATCCAACTGGTGCTGGAGATACATTTGCAGGAGGTTTTTGTGGATATTTAGCAAAGACGGGTGATTATTCATTTGAAAACATGAAAAACGCCATAATTTATGGGTCTAACTTAGCTTCTTTTTGTGTTGAAAAGTTTGGTACACAACGTATGGAAGAACTAACTCAACCAGAAGTACAATCTCGTTTAAAGGCATTTAAAAAACTAACACAATTTGATATAGAATTGGTTTAATATGAATCCGCGCTTTTTGTCGCGGATTTTTTATTAAGAAAAACTAACACACAACACAACTAAAAGAACAATGAGTGATTTTTTAAAGCACGAATGTGGAATTGCACTAGTTAGATTATTAAAACCTCTACAGTATTACAAAGATAAATATGGTACAGCTTTTTACGGATTAAACAAGTTGTACTTGTTAATGGAAAAGCAGCATAATCGTGGTCAAGATGGTGCAGGTTTAGCAAGTATTAAATTTAATGTTGACCCAGGTACAAGATACATTAGTAGAATTCGTTCGAATAAAACACAACCTATTCAAGATATTTTTGGACAAATCAACAATAGAATTAATGATATTTTTGAGAAAGATCCAGAGAAACTAGAAGATGTACAATGGCAAGAAGAAAACATGCCATACATTGGAAACCTATTTTTGGGTCATGTTCGTTATGGGACTTTCGGAGGAAATAGTATTGAAAATGTTCACCCTTTTTTACGTCAAAGTAATTGGAAGCACAAAAATCTAATAGTTGCAGGTAACTTTAACATGACCAACTCTGGAGAATTAATGAAAGAATTAATAACTCTAGGTCAGCACCCTAAAGAAGCAACAGATACGGTTACAGTAATGGAGAAAATTGGGCATTTTCTAGAAGATGAGGTTGCTCAAACCTATAAAAAAGCAAAAGCTGCTGGTTTCAATAAAAAACAAGCTTCACCATTTATTGCGGAGAATTTAGATATTCAAAGAATCTTAAAAAGATCTTCTAGAAACTGGGATGGGGGTTACGCAATGGCTGGTTTATTAGGTCATGGAGATGCATTTGTTTTAAGAGATCCGTCAGGAATTCGTCCCGCTTTCTGGTATCAAGATGATGAAGTAGTAGTTGTAGCATCAGAAAGACCTGTAATTCAAACAACATTTAATGTTCCAATTGAAGAAGTTCAAGAATTACCTAGAGGAAAAGCTCTAATTATTAAAAAGAACGGAAGTACTTCTTTAGAAAGAGTAATTAAGAAAAGAGAAAAATTATCATGTTCATTTGAGAGAATTTATTTCTCAAGAGGAAGTGATGCAGATATTTACCAAGAACGCAAAAACCTTGGAAAATTTGTTTTTCCAGAGATATTGAAATCGATTAATGACGATATTTCAAATACGGTATTTACATATATTCCAAATACAGCTGAAACTTCTTTCTACGGAATGATGGAAGCTGCTGAAGATGTTTTGAATCAACAGAAAACGGCTGAAATTTTAGCCGGAGGAGGAAAATTATCTGCCCAAAGAGTAACAGAAATATTATCTGAAAGACCACGTTTTGAAAAAATTGCAATTAAAGATGCGAAATTAAGAACGTTTATTACAGATGATAGTAGTCGTGATGATTTAGTTGCACACGTATATGATGTTACCTATGGAGTTGTAAAGCCTACAGATAACTTAGTTATTATAGATGATAGTATAGTAAGAGGAACTACATTAAAGAAAAGTATTATTAAAATCTTAGATCGTTTATCGCCTAAGAAAATTGTAGTTGTTTCTTCTGCTCCTCAAATTCGTTATCCAGATTGTTACGGAATTGATATGGCTAGAATTGGCGATTTTATTGCTTTTAAAGCAGCATTAGAGTTATTAAAAGAAAGAGACATGTATCATGTTGTTGATGAAGTTTACGAAAAATGCAAAGCACAACAAGCAAAGGAAGATAAAGAAGATATCGTGAATTTTGTGAAAGAAGTTTACGCTCCTTTCACAGACGAAGAAATTTCTGCTAAAATTGCTGAAATGTTGAAAACGGATGGAATTAACGCTGATGTTGAAATCATTTATCAAACAGTTGAAGGATTACATAATTCTTGTCCAAAACATAAAGGAGATTGGTATTTCACAGGAGATTATCCAACGCCTGGTGGACATAGAGTAGTAAACCAAGCGTTTATTAATTTTTACGAAGGAAATAATAAGAGAGCTTATTAAGAGTTATCTGGAATAATTTTTTAAGACCACTATTTATAGTGGTCTTTTTTCTTAGAAAATACTGAAAATAAATCAAATAATAATAAATATTGTTATTATGAATTTATTATTAGATTGTTTTGTTTTTGTTATATTTTGTTTAACAATAACAGGGTTTGGTTAAACAAAGTTATTTTTAGGTTTTAAAAAATTTTTTAACCAACCTTTAAAATCAAAAATTATGTCACAATTAGACACTTACATTTCCAAGCTTTTAAAAAATAATGATGCCTTAGAAGCATTCATTAAAAATCCAAAAGAACAATCAAAACAGAACGGTTTAAGCAAAGCAGATGGAGCTATTTTACGTAGAAGCGTTAGTGGACTTCCAGCCACTGCCAAAACAGGTTTAGGTATTTCAAGACCATTAAGTAGTTATAGAAGTAGCATTCGTTTGTTACAAAACGTCTTACACAATTATCATGGGCATAAGATTGCTGGGTATGCAGATAATGATATAGTATACTTACCAACCATCCTTATTTATTATAATGATATTCCGAATTGGAAAGGTGCTCCAGTAAATGATCCTCATCAGGCATATACCAATCATGTTTATGCGTTATACAAAAACAATAATACGAGTGCGGCTACTCTTGGAGAAGCAATGGGGTTTGTCCCTTTAGACAATCCTTCTGTGGGAGATAAAGTGACAGGAAGTCTGGACATATTCGGAAATTCTGGTTATGTAAATTACACAGCTACCTATTACAACATGGGGAAAACGAATACTTTAATGCCTTATATAACAGAGTTTAATATTAATGGAACTATAATAACAATCGATTTAGAAGGTGTCACACCAGAAGATCATTTACCTTTTTGGTTCTACAGTCTAAACGGAAATGCTATTGTTCCTAACGATAGTGACATTGAGTATCATAAAAACCCAGATGCTATCATTGGAAAGGATTTTTATTCCTTCGCAGACTATCCATTACCAAAGCAATCGGATATTCCTAATACAATTACATGGCAAGCAATAGCACCAGATACGGCTTACGGTTTTGCTTCATGTCATTATTAATATTATTTTGAGGATATAACTACTACCCTTTAATAAGTTTTTGTTAAAGGGTTTTTAATTTTGATATAATGTTGAATTTTTAAGTAATAATTCTATTGATACAGTTTTTAATCAATTATTTTAATTCAATTGCTAGTAAATTAAATTCGAATGACTGTGATATTCAGCTAATTACATCATGATAAGACTCTCAGTATCCTGCATTTCGTAAGCATTTATTGAATCTACACATAAAAATAAACAAGAGAAGTGATTACTCTAAACGATATTCAATAAATTAAGATATGTAAAACTAAACTGATTATTTTTAGTTTAATTTATTTTTACACGATAACATTATATTTATGAATAGTGGCGTAACGGTAATCTGTGATATGCTCGTAAGTCATTATGAGAATCGAAAAGTAGATTTTTTAGCTGCTTTCAGAAAACTCTGTAAATCTTCGGATATTTCTTATTCAGAAGCGGTAGCTAAATCAGAGGCCTCGGTGGGATATAGAAACAAAGCTTTATGTAATTTTATTAAGTCTTTTGGAAATATTAAAAATGAACCTGAAGAAGTATTAGATTTTTATTTTCATATGTGCTCAATTGAAATGAGTTGCCAGGAATTATCACAAGGATTTATGTATTTGGCCAACCCAAATTTTACAACTTCAACTGGAGATAACGTTTTAAATCTGAGTAAAACAAAAAGGGTAAATGCAATTATGCAAACCTGCGGTTTTTATGATGAATCAAGAGAATTTTCTTTTAGAGTTGGATTGCCCGGAAAGAGTGGCGTTGGTGGAGGAATTGTAGCAGTTTATCCAAGTAAATATTGTATTGTGGTTTGGAGTTCGAAATTAAATGAAAAAGGAAATTATTATCGAGGAATGAAATTTTTAGAAGCATTTACAACTGAAACTGAAGAATCAATTTTTTAAGCATACTTTCACTCTCCTAAGAGCATTATAAATGGTTATAAAATGTTAAAAAGTATCCTGAATTTTATAGAGTATAAGATTCAGGATACTTTTTTTTTCATGAAATATACATTTGGGTTCAGAACCTAAAATGATAAAAAATGAAAAATTTAAAGTACTTGATATTGTTATTTCTATTCGTTAATATTTCCTGTTTAGTGAAGAATGAAAAAAATTTGAATGACTTTTTATTTGAAGGCAAAGCTGTTGATAATGTAACGAATGAACCTGTATCAAATATTGAGATTGATTATGAAGTATGTAATCCTAGGGGAAGTGGTGTTTTTGGTATATGTGTGACTAAAGATGAAGGAATGACTTTGACAGATGAAAATGGAAAATTTTCTGTTTTAGTACATTATGAAGAGAAGGATAATTCCTTGAAATTTTTTACTAGAAGTAAAAATATAAATTATCAAGCGAATTCATCACAACAAGGCTATTCCATAGAAAAATTAATGAATGATGGGCTGCCAGACATTAAAGTAAATAGATATGCTTCAATAAAAATTACGGTAAAAAACACAAATCCATTTAACGAAGAAGATAACATTCGTGTGGGTTATTTTAGAGATGATGAAGAAAGTCTAAGACGTTATGGATTGGTAAGACAGTCTCTTATTAATTATGAAAATACAAATGTGTTTTATGATAACGGAAATACCGTTACAAGTATGTTAGAATGGAACGGTGTTAATGTTCACTCTGTGGTAGAAGGAAAAGTTAATGGGGCCTATAGAAAAGCTTATCTTGATTATACGGTTAAAAAGAACGGTGTGTATGAAAACAAAAGAACAGAAGCGATTACTTTAAACCCTAATTCAGTGAATGAATATTTAATAGAATATTAAAATTACATTCTCGCTTTTTATATACATTTACTAGAAATAGTTTTTATGAAACGTTTGATTTTGATGGTTGTAATTTTATCTTTTATGAATTGCAAAACATCTACAAAAGAAAGCCTTAAAAAGCAGCCTATGAACTCAAAAATTGTTGTTGCTCATCGCGGAGCTTCAGGTTATTTACCAGAACATACAATGGAAGCCAAAGCCATGGCTTATGCAATGAATCCTGATTTTATTGAACAAGATTTAGTGCTGAGTAAAGATGATGTTCCTATGGTTATTCATGATATTTATTTAGACGATGTTACTGATGTTGCTGCAAAATTTCCTGAGCGAAAACGAGAAGATGGACGATATTATGTGATCGATTTTACTTTTGACGAATTGCAGAGTTTACATGTCTCTGAACGTTTTGACCCTAAAACTGGTGAACAATTTTATCCGAATAGATTTCCTAAAGGAAAAGGGAGTTTTAAATTACATTCTCTGCAACAAGAAATCGAATTAATTCAAGGACTGAATAAAAGTACGGGGAAAAGTATCGGAATTTATCCAGAAATTAAAAACCCTGACTTTCATCATAAGAATGGAAAAGATATTGCACAAATCACTTTAGAGGTTCTATCAGAATATGGATATACTTCTAAGGAAGATGATTGCATCTTTCAATGTTTCGATGCTAAAGAATTGGAACGTGTTCGAAAGGAGTTAAAATCCGAATTGTTTTTAGTACAATTAATAGAGTTCCCAAAAGAAACTAAACAGCTTGATTATTTTGCTACTTATGCAGATGGAATTGGACCTTGGTATAAACAAGTTATTGATAAAAAGGTTAATGGTAAATGGCAATTTACTTCATTAGTTGAAGATGCTCATAAATTAGGCTTAAAAGTGCATGCGTATACGTTTAGAGCAGATCAGTTAGGTGATTTTTCTACTTTTGAAGAGCATGTAAACACTTTACTTTTTGAAGCCAACATTGATGGATGTTTTACTGACTTTCCAAACAAGGTGATTAAAATTTTAAAACGTTAAGTGTTCCTAAACGATAAATGATTCGTGTTTTTAGTATGATTTTCAAGTCGATTTTTTTCCTTTTTAACATTGGAAGTGTAATTGCATTCCATTTAAAACAAATGGTTTGCGGAAATTTCAATTTCTTTGATTCCTTTTTAACCTTAATTTTTCCGCCTCAACAAGTTATAGAATAGAAATAATTTAGTATTGAAGTTTCTTTGTGGTGTTATTGAATAATAACAGAATACATTTTTTAAGAATTACTATTAACACCTTTTATTATGACACTCAAGAAAATATTAATACTAAGTTTAGTTTTTGCATCAAATATGGTATTGGTTGCACAACACGATGTTTGCGAAAGTTCATCTTTAGACGATGATCTTTTAATGGAATTAAATACCATCGATAAATGTTTGAATGATCAAGAAAAGGTAAAAGCTTCTGAACCAAAAGTTAAAACGAAAAGATATTTAAGAACAAGAACAAGAAGAAGTTACTACCATAAACTACGTAAAAATATTCGATCTATTTCTTCTGTAAAAAACAAAGAGCCTAAGAAAGAAGTGAAAATTAAAAACGTCTATTTGGGTGAAGTTACCAATGAACCAACGTTAATAATACCAGAAGGAAAAACTAAATATTCAGGTAATTTAAGAGTTGTTTTAGAGGCTTATGTTGAAGATAATTTAGAATATCCACAGGTCTTAGAGCATAATGGAATTGAAGGAATTGTTTGGACAAGTTTTGTAATCGATACAAATGGAACGGTTAAAAATATCGTTACGTTAGGACCAACTAACGGAAAGTTATTAGAAAAGGAAGCAGCGAAAGTAATTAAAGAATTACCAAAATTCACTCCAGGTAAAATTGATGGTGAGTTAGTAAACGTAAAACACTTAATGGCAATTAAATTTGAAATGGGAAAATAATCATTACTACTATATATTACTGATAAATTGAGGCTTACGAAGTGCTCAAATTCTTGAAATTAGAATCACTTATTTGTTTAACTAAATGTAAGTTTTGTTTATTTTTTTCAGTGTGTCTGTACCTGAATACCCACCCTTTTTATTAAAATGCCAAGCTCTTGTTTAAGGGATTTTAATTTCATTAATGATTTGTTTGAGTATGGTCGTATTTTTTAGTCTATGTAACTTCATCAATAAAATTACTATGATTTTCTCCTTAATTACCACTTAGATGAGGTTACCTGTATTTCAACGTCATCTTATTGTTTTTCAAAGGTTTATTGTTTTTTATATAGTATTTTTTATTTATACTAAACTATGTTAAGAAAGATAATTGGATTATTATTATTGGGTTTAGGAGGTCTTTTGCTTGTTTCTCCACATCTTGTTGATGAATTATTTTACGCCGCCGGATTTGGAGATGATAAACCTATTTTCGAGTTAGAAACATTAATGTTTATATTTATAAACTTTGTGTGTTACACGTTCATTTTCTACT
The DNA here is from genome assembly GCF_002813915.1 of Tenacibaculum sp. SZ-18. NCBI lineage: Bacteria > Pseudomonadati > Bacteroidota > Flavobacteriia > Flavobacteriales > Flavobacteriaceae > Tenacibaculum > Tenacibaculum sp. SZ-18. Next base: position 3,773,438 of record NZ_CP019335.1, read on the forward strand.
TGATTTATGAAGGTTTTCAATTATTAAAAAGTAATAATCCTAACATATAATAATCGCCTGTAGTTGATATAGAAATTTTAATTAGAAATCATGTTCGAAAATATCTAGATGAAATAAAAAAATCCCGCGTTAAACGAGATTTTTTACACTATTTATTCTTAAGATTACTCTTGAACATTCAATTGAATACTTAATTCTTGTAATTGCTCTTTGTCAATAGTTGCAGGTGCATCAATCATCACATCTCTACCAGAATTATTCTTTGGAAATGCAATAAAATCACGAATTGTTTCTTGTCCACCCAAAATAGCAACCAATCTATCTAAACCAAAAGCTAAACCACCATGAGGAGGAGCACCATATTCAAATGCGTCCATTAAGAAACCAAATTGCTCTTTTGCTTCTTCAGGAGAGAAACCTAAATGTTTAAACATAATTGCTTGATTTTCTTTATCATGAATTCTAATAGAACCACCACCAATTTCATTACCATTTAATACTAAGTCGTATGCATTTGCTTTCACAGCTCCTGGATCTGTATCTAATAATTCAATCTGACCAGGTTTTGGCGATGTAAATGGATGGTGCATTGCATGATAATGACCAGTTTCTTCATCCAATTCTAATAATGGGAAATCTACAACCCATAATGGAGCAAATTCATCAGGTTTACGTAAACCTAAACGCTCTGCTAATTCCATACGTAAAGCAGATAATTGTGCACGTACTTTTGAAGTTTTGCCAGATAAAACACAAATTAAATCTCCTGCTTTCGCTCCAGTAGTTTCTGCCCATTTAGCTAAATCTTCTTGGTCGTAAAACTTATCTACAGATGATTTAAAACTTCCGTCTTCATTACATTTTACATATACCATTCCTAAAGCACCAACTTGTGGACGCTTTACCCAGTCAATTAACTTATCAATTTCCTTTCTAGTGTATGAAGCTCCACCTGGAACAGCAATACCTACAACTAATTCTGCTTCGTTAAATACTTTGAATTCTTTATGTTTTGCAACTTCATTTAACTCACCAAATTGCATTCCGAAACGAATATCGGGTTTGTCATTTCCATATAAGCGCATCGCGTCATCAAACGACATTCTTGGAAATTTATCTACTTCAACACCATTAGTTTCTTTTAATAAATGACGAGTCATTCCTTCGAAAATTTCTAAAATATCTTCTTGCTCAACAAACGCCATTTCACAGTCTATTTGTGTAAACTCTGGTTGACGGTCAGCACGTAAATCTTCATCTCTAAAACATTTTACAATCTGAAAATATTTATCCATTCCACCAACCATTAACAACTGCTTAAAAGTTTGTGGCGATTGTGGTAATGCGTAAAATTGTCCTGCATTCATTCTTGAAGGAACTAAGAAATCACGAGCTCCTTCAGGAGTAGACTTAATTAAATATGGAGTTTCAACATCAATAAATCCTTTATCAGATAGATATTTACGAACTTCCATAGAAACTTTATGACGGAAGACTAAGCTGTTTTTTACCGGGTTACGACGAATATCTAAATAACGATATTTCATTCGAATATCTTCTCCACCATCAGTTTCGTCTTCAATTGTAAATGGCGGTAATTTTGCTTCGTTTAAAATGTTTAATTCAGAAACTAAAACTTCAATATCTCCTGTATCGATATTTGGATTTTTAGAAGCTCTTTCAATAACAGTTCCTTTTACTTGAATCACAAACTCTCTACCTAATGTTTTTGCTTTTTCCATTAAGTCTTTAGAAGTTCTCTCTTCATCAAAAATCAACTGAGTAATTCCGTAACGATCTCGTAAATCAACCCAAATCATGAAACCTTTATCTCTTGATTTTTGAACCCATCCTGCGAGGGTAACTTCTGTATTGATATGCGATGCTCTTAACTCACCGCAAGAATGCGATCTGTACATTTTCTATAATTTTAGATGCGCAAATTTAACTATAAATGTTAGTTTGTAAAAAATTACTAGAGTTTAGTTTTTAAGTTGGATAATCTATTTTTTTGTACTTCTAAAGTATGATTACAAATGACGATATCTGAATTCAAAAATAAACTACAAAATGAAGTTGCTACGATTGATTTTAAAGAAACAATTGAACTGATAGAAGGTAACTATAATTTTACTCCATCGGCATTTAAAAACGGTGAATTAGAAAATCAATCAACAGAAAACCAAGGATCTTGCAAAGTGTTTTCGTTTGCAATTCAAGAAGGATTATCAAAAGAGGAGACTTTAGCTTGTTTTGGTCAATACTATATTGAAGTTGTGAATGATCCAAAAGGAATAGGTCATCAAAATATCAGAAACTTTATGAAAACTGGGTTTGAAGGGTTAAGTTTTGAGAATGAGGTGCTAACTGAGCTATAATTTTACTGGTTTATCTAGAGGAAACATGGTCCGTTAAATAAGGTTAAAAGGTTGATTTACTTTTTATTTTGGCGTATTTTTAAGGGAAACCAGATCGCTAAGCTTATGAAAAATAAACTCTTATTATTTTGTTTGTTACTTACTTTTCAAATTGTTTTTGGTCAACATACAATTACCGTATTGAATTCAAAATCTAAGGAACCAATTCAATATGTTCACTTAAAGAAAAAGGGGAAAATTTATGTCACTGACAAGAATGGAAAGGTTTTAATAGAAAGGATAAAATCTAATGACAGAATTTTCTTGTCGCATGTAGAGTATTATGATAGAGATGTTTTATTCGGTGAAATTGTTAACAAATCAGTATTTCTTACTGAAAAAGACATTAAACTTTCGGAGGTTTTAATAACCAAAAAGAAGAATAAAGAACTAAATTTTGAAAAGTTGCCTGAGTTAGAAAAAGGCTTGCATGGATTTGCATCTGTTCTGTATAATAATAAAATCTATGTTTTTGGTGGAGATAAGTCAACATTAAGTGATGCAATGAGAATGGCATTACAGGAGTTAAGCGGAATGCAGGATGAAATAATAAGTATAAATGAGCTTATTTATAGAACGAATAGACGAATAAGTTATCAAGGTTATAGTAATAAGGTTCGTATTTATGATATAAAAAATAAGAGATGGTCTTCTTTAGAAAAACCGGTGCTTAAAAGAGCTTATCATAAAGCAGTTTTAATCGATGGAAAAGCGTACTTATTAGGAGGGAAAAAATTAGCAAAAAATAAGTCGAGGGAATATTTGATTAATGATATCGAGGTTTTCAATTTAAAAACAAATAAGTTAGAGAAATTAATTGATAGTAAGCAGAATGGAATTAATCAAGGCGTGGCAAAAATTGATAATAGTATTATTTTGGTAGGAGGGTCGGTAAAGAAGTTGAAAAAAGGAAGATTGAAATTTTCCAATAATGTTTCATTGTACAACACAAAAGAAGATAAATGGTATATAATTGGTAAGCTTCCTGACCCTAAAGAAACTGAATGTATAAAGGTTAATGATAAGTTGTTTATGATTGGAGGTAAAGGAACCGAGAAAATGAATCGAATTACTTCTTTCAATTTGAAAAATGGAAAATGGGAAATAGAGAAAGTGTTACCAAGATCAATGAAGATGCCTGCAATCGATAAAAAAGGAGATTTAATTTACATTTTTGATAAAAGCTTTTTCTATGAATTCAATACAAATACGAAGGGTTTAAAAGAGTATAAAATTGATCTTCCATACGAATCGAGTAAAATGTTTTTGGTTGACAATAAGTTTTATCTTTTAGGTGGTTTTGTGGAGGATCAATATCAAGTGAAGCCTTCAAAAAAAATGTACACGATTGATTTAAATGAATTAAATACAACGTTGTATGATGAGTACTAAATTCACTACATTGTGTATTTAAAATTCAAAGGGAAGTAACACATGTATAATGTACCAAATTATAAAGAGGATAACGTTGATGAGCTAACAAGTTTCATAAATCGTTATCCTTTAGCTTTTATAACGGGTTTAGATGAAAATGGTAGTTTTGTTGGAACTCATATTCCATTAATTGTTGAAAATAGAAATAATGAAATGTTTTTGGTCGGACATATGATGAAACAAACCGATCATTATCAAGCAATGTTCAAGAATAGTAGGGTTTTAGTAGTTTTTAATGGTCCAAATGGATATGTAAGTGCGTCTTGGGGAACTATTAAGAGTAAAGGTTCTACCTGGAATTATATGACGATTCACGTAAATGGAAGTGTTTCCTTTTTTGAAGGAGATAGATTGATCAACTTGATGAGAGATTTTACTTTGCAACATGAAAAAGGAGATAAAAATTCTCCGACAATATTCGATAACCTTACCGATTCTTATAAAGATCGATTAATGCCACATATAACAGGTTTTGAAATCAAGGTAGAAAAAATAGAAGGTGTTTTTAAGCTAAGCCAAGATGTAAATGAAGCAACATATTTAAATATTATGAAAGAGTTAGAAAAAAAGGAAGGTTTAGATAAGTTATTGGGAGAAGAAATGAAAAATAGAAGAGAACAATTCTTTTCATAGTTGTTATTGATAAATTAAGAAGTGATTTCAAAAAAATCTGACTATACTATTTTAATTATTTCTGTACTAATATTTTTATTATTACAACTTCCATATTTTGTTCAGATTCAATATCCATTCCGTTTATTAGGAACTTGGTTCCATGAAATGGGACACGGGTTAACTGCATTATTGGTTGGTGGAAAGTTTCATTATTTAGAAATTTATGCAAATGGAGGAGGTGTAGCGTATTCAACTGTTACTAATAAATTCATGTCGATTTCTCTAGCAAAAGCATTTACGGCTGCTGGAGGATTATTTGGGCCAGCAATTGCTGGAAGTATTTTAATTATGGCAGCCAGATCACAGAAACACGCTGCAATTTTATTCAGAATACTAACTGGAGTAATCGGCTTGTCATTAATTATTTGGATACGTTCTTACTGGGGAATAATTGCTTTGAGTGGTTTTGTTGTATTGTTTGTGATAATTATGTTTTTGAAGAATAAAAAAGTAGAAACAATTACTGTACTTTTTTTAGGACTTCAATGTATTCTTAGCACTTATCTTCAACTGAATTACTTGTTTACAAAACAATTTGAACGTAATGGTCAAGTATTGACTTCAGATACGCAAAACATAGCGGCAAATACATTTGGTACTTATTGGCTGTGGGGAGCAATAATTCTTCTTGTAAGTTTACTTCTACTTTGGAAAAGCATTCAATTTTATTTTAAAAAATAATTTTTTTAAGCGCGTATTTCAAATAATTTAAAATTGAACTTTTCAAACATGAGTTTTGTCATCGTTCGTCAGTTTTATGGGCAATAATTTTGTAATTAAATTAATACATATGAAACTAGATATACAGAAAATCCATTTCTAGGCAATTTATTTCAATTCCTCTTTCGGCACATGATAATTTAGATGTAGCAAATGTTGAAATTACAACTGCTTTGTCTGTGAATGAGATTTCACTTTATAATTTACAAAGAATATCGCAGCGGAAATAATTTTAGGAACAGCTAAAAACGGTGTCAAATTAGGAGGAGGAGCAGATTTAGGACATGTTTGGATAGTACCGTCAACTTTGAATTTACAGTATCAATGTTATGTAAGTGATTAAAAATTTTATGTAGATTCTGGTGTTTTTAATAAAACACTTAACCGTTTTGATAACGGAGATGCTTCCAATATGAAGTATGACAATTCATTTGGCTTTACTTTGCAAACTGGTTTTGATTATAATTTGAATGACAAATGGTTTTTAAACCTAGATGTAAAATAATTATTATCAACAGATGTAACTGTAGATACAGAGTCAGGAAATTTATCTTTAGAAGTTAATATTAATCCGTTTATTATTGGATTCGATGTTGGAATGAAATTTTAATTTTCCCTTTTATTTTTTTAATCTGATTATTTCAGATTTATTTCTTAATCCCTTTAGAATTATTGAGTTAAATGTTTTAAATAGCTTTTTAACCTAAAGTTATTTTTTATTTAAATAATCTATTCTGTCTTAAGTCGAGTAAAATAATCGTTGGCTGCCCTCTTTACTTTTGGAGCCAAAATTAATGTCGATATAACAGTTGGTATCGCCATCAAAGCATAACCACTATCAATTAAACTAATAACAAATTTTAATTCTGTAATTGATGCAATTACAATAGTAGCTACATACACATAGTTATAGTATTTGGCTATTTTGGAGTTTGTTAAAAAGCTCAGACAAGAGTAACCGTAAAATGAGTAGGTGAATAAGGTTGAAAAGGCAAAAATTAAAACACAAATTGTTAAAATAACACTTCCCATACCATAAGGAAGAACAGCATCAAAAGACGATAGCGTTAATGAAATTCCGTTTCCTTTAAAATTTTTCCAAATACCAGAAGTTAAAATAGCTAAAGCTGTTAAGGTACAAACTAGTAACGTATCGATTGCTGGCCCTAACATTGCCACCAAACCTTCTCTAATAGGTTCTTTAGTTTTAGCAGTTCCGTGCATCATTGGAGCAGTACCAATTCCAGCTTCGTTAGAAAAAGCAGCTCTTTTTACTCCAGTTATAATTAATGCTCCTAAAGCACCTCCCATAACAGCGTTACCAGAAAAAGCATCAGTAAAAATCAATGAGAAAATTTCAGGGATAATATCAAATCTTAAAATTAAGATTGTGATAACGGTGATTAAATAAATAACAACCATAATAGGAACTAGTTTCCCTGCTACTTTACCAATACGTTTAATACCTCCAAAAATAACTACAGAAGTTATAATTGCTATTGAAATTCCCAAGAGAAATTTGGCTGTTTTTACATTCGATGATTTTACTTCAAATACATCAATTAATGTTTGTGTTAATTGATTTGCTTGAAATGCTGGAAGCGTTCCAATTAATCCTGCTAATGAGAAAAAGACAGCCAGTGGTTTCCATTTTTTTCCTAGTCCTTCAGTAATTACGTACATTGGTCCTCCTTTTACATTTTCCTCCTCATCTTTTCCACGATACATTACGGATAAACTACAAGTAAAAAATTTAGTTGCCATTCCTACAAAAGCACTTACCCACATCCAAAAAACAGCTCCCGGTCCTCCTGTTGCAATGGCGATAGCGACTCCACTAATATTACCCATTCCGACAGTTGCAGCAATAGCTGAAGACAAAGCTTCATAATGCGATAAATCTCCAGGTGAATCATGTTTATCATATTTTCCTCTTAGAATATTTATAGCATGCCCGAGATATCTGAATGGAGCTAACCCAGAATAAATGAATAGAAACAATCCACCTCCGATAAGAAGAATTAATAATGGAACCCCCCAAATCCAAGAGGAAAATTGTGCAACGCTATCTTGGAAGTTTAAAAACATTATTTTAGTTTTTGAACTAAAATAAGACTTTTAAACAATATTAACATCAAGATTATTAGTGTCTAAAATAATGAATTCTATTAAGTCAGAATTTTAACCATTTATCGAAAAAATGGATATGTTAAAGTTTTAAACGAAAGTTTTTTCTTATTTTTAAGATATAACTTCAATACCCCCCTTACCATGAAGAACATAAGTAACTTTTCGTTTTATAAACTTTTGAAGTATTCACCTGTTCTCCTACTAATTTTTCTTATTGTTTATTCTTTTAACACCCATGAAAGTAAGAATAAATTGGACGATGAGTTTAGAAATGAGCAGAAGATTCTTCAACATGAACTAGATCAAATTGTAGCGGATTATAAAAAAATGACAGTTAAAAAGAAAGGATTGTCAAGAAGAATTATTACGAGTATTAATAAAATAATAGCTTTAAAAGATTCTATTAAAGAGATTAAAAGGAGTAACTACGATAAGTTGGTCAAATATAGTATGAGAGTAGCTAAAATTCAGCGTGAAAACAGAAAACTTATATTGCAAGCAGACCAATTAACAAAGCAAAATGACTCTCTTCAAGATGAAAATAATGAAGTAAGAAAGAGGTTACGAGCACATGAAAGATCTCAGAAAAGTCTTTTTAAGGAGAATGCTGAGTTGGTAAATAAAGAGAAAGAGTTACGTGATAAGATTAATCCGGCTAAAAAAGTTAAAATTGGCAATATTACTGTTAACGCTTTTAAAGAAAGAAATAGTGGAAAATTTACGAGCACATCAAAATCAAGTAAAACGGATGCTTTTAAGGTTAAGTTTGAATTATTAGAAAATGAATTAGCAGATGCCGGAATGAAAAATATTATTATTCAAATTTTTGACAAGAATAATGAGTTAATTCTTTCAGATAAAAATAGAGGAGTAAATAGTGACCAAACTGCATATAATGATTACATAAAAGTAAATTATGAGAATCAAAAACTAGGTATAGTTTCATTAATTTCGGTGGATAGACACTCTCTAGCAAGAGGAGATTATAAAGTAGCTATTTATATCGATAATGAAATTGCAGGTAATGGGAAAATTAGTTTAAGATAAAAAATACTTCACAGGTTATAATTAGGGAACCGCTCAATTCCATTGAGCGGTTTTTATGTGTAAAAACACTAAATATTTGTTAAGAAATAAGAGGAGTATGAAAAAAAGAGACATATTTACAAAAGAAAACCAACAATAATGAGATTCATATTAAAATTCGTATTTCTAACTTTATTAATGTCAGGAACTGTTTCTTGTAAGTCGGAACATAAAGTTTCCAAGACTAAAGAAGAAGAAAAACAAGTAGTAACTGAACTCAGTATAGCCGAAAAAATAGTGAATAATACTATTGAAGCTCATGGAGGAGAATTATATGATGAAGCTTCTTATAGGTTTTCTTTCAGAAATAAAGAATACACTTTCATTAATAAAGAAAATGAGTTTAAGTATACTTTAAAAAAAGTGAGTAATAAAAAAGATACTGTTCTTGATATCCTTGAAAATGGAGTTTTTACAAGAAGAGTTAATGGAAAACAAGTGAGCTTATCAGAAGAAGATGCTTCTAAATATGGTGAATCGTTAAATTCTGTTGTTTATTTTGCTACTCTTCCACATAAATTGAACGACTCAGCAGTTAAAAAATTATACAAAGGCGAGATTGAAATAAAAGGAGAAAACTATGATGTTATAGAAGTTACTTTTAAGCAAGAAGGCGGAGGAAAAGATTTTGAAGATAAATACTATTATTGGATTAATAAAAAATCTCATAAAATGGATTATTTGGCTTATACGTATAAGGTGAACGGAGGTGGTGTACGTTTTAGAAGTAGTTATAATAGAATTAATGTAGGAGGAATTATATTTCAAGATTATATTAATTATAAAGCTGAGGTTGGAACTTATTTAAAGGATCTTCCTGTTTTGTATGAAAACGATAAACTAAAAGAAGTATCTCGAATTAATATAGAGAATATTAATCTAATTGAATAAAACAAAGTATATGTCATCAGTAATTAATATTTCGGAAAAGTTTAATTTATTTTCAGATCAATGGTCCCCTAAAAAAGTTGCTGAGTTGAATGGTCAACAGATATTGTTAGCGAAAATTCAGGGTGAGTTTGTTTTTCATAAGCATAATAATGAAGATGAATTATTTATGGTAATGAAAGGGGAATTGCAGTTGGAGTTAGAGGATAAAATTATAACTGTAAACGAGGGGGAATTTTATATTGTATCCAAAGGAGTTTTACATAAACCAATAGCGAAAGAAGAAGTTCATCTTTTACTTTTCGAACCTTTGTCAACAAAACACACAGGAGATGTGTTAGCTGATATAACTGTCGATGAATATGAGTGGATTTAAATCAGTTTTCCATTCATCGAAGAATATGCTCCATTCATCTAAGGAAAAAAACATTAAAACTAAAACTTTATATGTAAAACTTAGGGTCAATGTATATTTGACGTATTAATTAGTAGTAATGAAAAAATTTAAAAAGTAATAATCCCCAAACATAATACTTTTCACTTTTTTGAGTTAAAAAATAGCCTCTTGCAAGCCCCAAATGTAAGAGGTTTTCTTTGTTTTAAATTTTACTTTTTACCATACGTTCCTAGTTGAATAGATTTGTTAATAGACTTACTTATCGATGAATTTAAACTATTTATCTACAGTATAAAATAACACATCGAATATCTGATAATGAAAGGTTTATCTGTAATATCTTTGAGGTATAATTAGCATTAAAAGTGATAGTAATTAGTAAAAAATATAATCTTCTAAACCCTAATAAAGTTTTGTTTTTCATTTTGAATTTGAATTAAAGTTTTATGATTTTACCGAATCATATTGCGCTCTCCTACTTCCCTAAGGTAGGAGAGTTTTTAATATATAAAACTCAAAAAAATGATTAACCATTAGTTAAAGAGGAAAAATGTAACTCCTTTCTAGTTTATCGAGTAAATGAAACTGTTAATCTACAGTTTCCGAACTAAACATCTATAAGTGATAAATTTTATTCGTTAACCAAACTATATTTGCGCTCAAATGAGAGGGTATGATAAGGTATTTTCTCTAAAATATTTAATATCCTATCTAAGTTTAAATTATTTGGTTGACTAGACTGATCCTTTTGCAAGCCCCAAATGCAAAGGGATTTTCTTTTAATATCTATTATTTAGTTTTATTTTACAATAACACCTCTTAAATTCAAAATTGGAATCATTCGTAAATTTCCTTCTTTGATGGTGTTTCTTTGGAAAAGAAATACTTTTTCATAGATTTTATTTCCTTCAAAAAACGACACTAAAAATCTATTATCTAAAGCAAATAGGTCGTGATGTATTAATTCTACTTTAATAGAAGAGTTTGCCTTTATATGTTCGAATTTCTTCCTGAATACCGTAGTTGTTTTTGTTTCAGAAAAACCTTGTGAAACTACCATAACCATATCTAAATCAATATCTTTTTTATTGATAAGATAAACATACCAGTTTTCTGAATTTTCTGATGTGTTGAATTCAGAAACAACGGCCATTTCAAGACCAGTTACTTCATCAATTATAATGTCTTTTCTCATGAAATTAAATTACAGACTTAAATTGCTTTAAGAAACGAACATCATTTTCATAAAACATTCTAATATCTGGAATTTGGTATAATAACATTGCAATTCGTTCAATTCCCATTCCAAAAGCATAACCCGAATATTTGGTTGGATCTATATTGCAGTTTTTTAATACGTTAGGGTCAACCATTCCGCACCCCATGATTTCTAACCAACCTGTTCCTTTTGTAATTCTGTAGTCAGTTTCTGTTTCTAATCCCCAGTAAATATCAACTTCAGCACTTGGTTCAGTAAATGGGAAATAGGATGGACGTAAACGAATCTTTGACTTACCAAACATTTCTTTAGTAAAGTATAAAAGAACTTGTTTTAAATCTGCAAATGAAACATCCGTGTCAATATATAATCCTTCTACTTGGTGGAAAATACAATGTGCTCGCGCAGAAATATCTTCGTTTCTAAAAACTCTTCCCGGAGAAATTGTTCTTATTGGAGGTTCATTATTTTCCATATATCGAACTTGGACTGATGATGTATGTGTTCTTAATAAAGTATCTGGATTTTTTTCAATGAAGAAAGTGTCTTGCATATCTCTCGCAGGATGGTATTCTGGTAAGTTTAATGCAGTAAAGTTATGCCAGTCATCTTCAATTTCAGGTCCTTCAGAAACTGTAAACCCTATTCTATTAAAAACCTCAATAATTTGATTTCTTACCACAGATATTGGATGACGAGATCCTAATTCCATTGGTTCAGAAGGTCTTGTTAAATCTCCATAAACCCCTTTTTCTTCAACAGCGCTTTCTAGAGCCTCATTTAATTCTGCAACTTTTCCCTCAGCAGATTTCTTTAAATTATTTAAAGCTTGTCCAAAATCTTTACGTAATTCTGCATCAACGTTTTTAAATTCAGCAAATAAACTTTTCAGTAATCCTTTACTACCTAAGTATTTAATTCTGAAAGCCTCTACTTCTTCTTTAGTAGTTGCCTGAAATACTTGAACATCTCCAATGAGCTCTTTAACTTTATCTAACATGATCTTTCAAAAAAATTGAGTGGCAAATTTACGTTTTTTTACTTAATTAACATTTTTCTTTCTTCTCTTTACTATAACGTTTTCGTTTCCGCAAAAAAAGATCTTTTTTAAAACGCTAGATTAGTTATTTAACTATATTTGTGCATTATTTTTATTAAAAAAACATTTTTCGAATAACTAAATTATGGAATCTAAAATAAAGGCTTTTATGGAAGTCGTTGAAAAGCGTAATGGCCATGAACCAGAATTTCTACAAGCAGTTCAAGAAGTAGCTGAAACAGTTATACCTTATATTGCTAAACATGATATTTACAACGGGAAAAATATTTTATTAAGAATGGTTGAGCCTGAGCGCTTAATTTCATTCAGAGTTTCTTGGGTAGATGACAACGGAGAAATCCAGGTGAATAGAGGATATAGAGTGCAAATGAATTCAGCTATTGGACCTTATAAAGGAGGTTTACGTTTTCATCCAACAGTTAATGCGAGCATCTTAAAGTTCTTAGCTTTTGAACAGGTATTCAAAAATTCATTAACAACCTTACCAATGGGTGGTGGAAAAGGTGGTTCTGATTTTGATCCAAAGGGAAAATCAGATAACGAAATTATGCGTTTCTGCCATGCCTTCATGACAGAGTTATACAGGCATATTGGTCATAATACGGATGTTCCTGCTGGTGACATTGGTGTTGGTGCTAGAGAAATTGGATTTATGTTTGGTATGTATAAGAAGTTAAAAAACACTTTTACAGGTGTTTTAACAGGAAAAGGACAGTCTTGGGGTGGTTCCTTAATACGACCTGAAGCGACTGGTTATGGTGCAGTTTACTTTGCACAAAATATGTTGGAAACTAGAGGTGATTCTTTCAATGGAAAAACAGTAACTGTTTCAGGTTCAGGAAACGTTGCGCAGTTTGCATGTGAAAAAGCTACTGAGTTAGGAGCTAAAGTGGTAACATTATCTGATTCTTCAGGATATATTTATGACGAAGCAGGAATCGATGCTGAGAAGTTAGCTTTTGTGATGGAATTAAAAAATGTTAAGCGAGGAAGGATCCACGAGTATACTGAAAAGTATCCATCTGCTAAGTTCTTTAAAGGAGAACGTCCTTGGTCAATAAAATCTGAAATTGCTTTACCATGTGCTACTCAAAATGAATTAAATGGTGAAGAAGCTAAAACTTTAATTGATAATGGTTGTATTTGTGTGAGTGAGGGAGCAAACATGCCATCAACTCCCGAAGCAATTGCTGCATTTCACGAACATAAAATCTTATTTGCACCAGGTAAAGCTTCAAATGCTGGAGGAGTTGCAACTTCTGGATTAGAAATGAGTCAAAACTCATTACGTTTAAGCTGGACTCGTGAAGAGGTAGACGAAAGATTAAAAGGAATTATGAAAGATATACACAAGGCTTGTGTAGAGTATGGAACTGATGAGTCTGGATATATTGATTATGTAAAAGGAGCCAATATCGCAGGTTTCGTAAAAGTTGCAGATGCAATGTTAGCACAAGGAATTGTCTAGATAAATTCAATATTATGTTAAAAAGCTCATCAGTTACTGATGAGCTTTTTTATTTTTATACCTATGGAAATAATAAAGAATAGAATAATTGAAGGTAAACATCAAAAACCAATATTAACAGATGTGTTCTTTACAAGAACCATTAAACCTAAACCTGTCATTGTTTTTTGTCATGGATATAAAGGTTTCAAAGATTGGGGAGCTTGGAATTTAATGGCCGAAGCATTTTCTGAGGAGGTGTTTTTCGTAAAATTTAATTTTTCACATAACGGAGGAACCGTTGATCAACCTATCGATTTCCCTGATTTGGAAGCCTTCGGAAATAATAATTATAGTAAAGAATTAGACGATTTAGAATCGGTAATTGATTGGGTTTGTCAAAATGAAGAGTTCGCTAACGAAATAAGTACAGACTCAATTACGTTAATTGGTCATAGTAGAGGTGGTGGAATTGTATGCATAAAAGCTGAAGAAGACTCTAGGATAAAGAACGTGATTACTTTAGGTGGAGTTTCTAATTTTGGAGAACGATCTTCGACTGTTGGAGATTTGAAGAAATGGAAAAAAAACGGTGTTAAATACGTTTTAAACGGAAGAACGAAACAACAAATGCCGCATTTTTATCAGTTTTATGAAGATTTTAAAGCGAATGAAGAGCGTTTGACAATTAAAAGATCAGTTGAAAATTTAAGAGTACCACTTTGTATTATTCACGGAAGTGGTGATACTTCAATTCTCATAAATGAAGCTGAAAATTTACACAAGTGGAGTTCTCAAAGTGAACTACACATTATCGATGAAGCAGATCATGTTTTTGGGGCAAAACATCCTTGGGAAACTAAAGAATTGCCAGCTCATTTAAATGACGCGATTACTATTTGTAAATCATTTTTAGGGAACTAGTCATTTCAATGAGTAAAGTGATTTTCACATTCCATAGGAATGAGTATATTTACGAATTGATAAAAAGAAAACAACGTTTTTTTATCTTATTAAAAATCAAACAATTACAATTAATTTCTTGATACTGAGAATGCGTCAGATTTAAGAAGTTATTAAAATAATATATAAATTATGGGTTGTAGCAGTTGCTCAACTAACAAAAGCGGCGTTCCAAACGGCTGTAAGAGCAATGGAAATTGTGGAACAGGAACATGTGGAAGCGGAAATAAATTAGCTGTTTTTGATTGGTTATCAAATATGACTTTACCAACAGGTGAAGCTCCATTTAATATATACGAAGTACGTTTTAAGAACGGAAGAAAACACTTTTATAAAAGTACTGAAAAAAAGCATAATATTTCTATGGGAGATGTTGTTGCTGTTGAAGGAAATCCAGGTCATGATGTAGGAGTAGTTTCTTTAGCAGGAGAGCTTGTAAAAGTACAAATGAAGAAAAGAAAGGTTGCTCTTGATAGTCCTGATGTAAAGAAAATTTACAGAAAGGCCACTCAGAAAGACATTGAAATTTGGAATACAGCCCGTGATCGTGAGCTTGAAACACAGCGAAAAGGACGAGAAATTATCAGTAAGTTAGGTCTTAAAATGAAACTTTCTGATGTTGAGTTTCAGGGAGACGGTAATAAAGCAACGTTCTATTATACTGCAGATGATCGTGTAGACTTTCGTCAATTAATTCGTGATTTAGCAAGCGCTTTTTCTATTCGTGTTGAAATGAAACAAGTAGGAATGCGTCAAGAAGCAGCACGATTAGGAGGTGTTGGTTCTTGTGGTAGAGAGTTGTGTTGTTCTACTTGGCTAACAGATTTTAGAAAAGTAAATACGGCTGCAGCTAGATATCAGCAGTTATCACTAAATCCATTAAAACTGGCGGGTCAGTGCGGAAAATTAAAATGTTGTTTAAATTTTGAATTGGATTCTTATTTAGATGCTTTAAGTTCTTTCCCAAAACAAGATGTTGTATTAAAAACAGAAAAAGGAGATGCTATTTTTGTAAAAATGGACATCTTTAAAAAATTACTATGGTACACTTATAAAGAAGAAAAGTTTAAATGGTATAAATTGTCACTAGATCAGGTTAATGAAATAATTGATTTAAATGAGAATGATGATTTAGGGGCACCATTAGAGGAATATGAAGCAGAGATAGCTGAAGAAATAAAAATAGATTTTGAGAATGTTGTTGGGCAAGATAGTTTAACACGTTTCGATACTCCTAAGAAACCAAAAAGAAATAGGAATAGGAATCGAAGAAAAGGGACAAATCAAAAAAGAACGGGAAACAACCCTTCTAATAGAGCTAAAAAAGGAGAGCAAAAAAATATTCCGAAGCAAGGAGGAAGTTCCAATAATAAGAATAATAAAGGCAATAAACCTGCTGGTCAGACTCAGAATAAGAAGAATAACAAACAGAATCAAAAACAAGGGCAAGGTCAAAAACAGAACCAAGGTCAAAAGAAGAGTCAAAACCAAAAGCAAGGACCTAAGCAAAATTCATCTAATAATAAAAAACCTAATAATCAAAGAAGAAATAAACGTCGTAATTCTGGAAACAATAATAATGCTCAAAAAAACAAGCAATAGTATAGTTTTAAAAGTTTTAGCACTTTTGTTAATATTGGTTTCTTGTGATTCCAAAAGAATATTTGATGAGTATACTTCAATTGAAAATAACAAATGGGACATAAATGCTCCTATTTCTTATCAGTTTGAAGTTAAAGACACTTTAGCGAGAAGAAATCTGTTTATTAATATCAGAAACAACAGCGATTATGAATATAGTAATTTGTTTTTAATAACAAAAATGAGTTTTCCTGATGGTAATAAAATTATTGATACGTTAGAGTATGATATGGCCGATAAAAATGGAGTGTTTTTAGGTAAAGGATTTTCTGAATTAAAAGAGAGCAAACTTTTTTACAAAGAACAAATTCTATTTCCAAATCAAGGATCTTATACATTAGACATCTTTCAGGCTATGAGAAAAGGTGGGGAAGTAGAAGGTATAAATGCATTAGAAGGCATCGTGAATGTTGGTTTTAGAATTGAGAAAATAAATTAAAAAATGACAAAAAAGAAAACTATGAATTTCACAAAATATATTAAATGGTTTTGGGGAATTGTTCTAGGAGGATTATTCTCATTATGTTTCGTTTTTTTATTAGCGTCGTGGGGTTTATTCGGAACATTACCAACTTTTGAAGAGTTGGAAAATCCTGAGAACAATCTGGCAACTGAGATAATTTCATCTGATGGTAAAACTATCGGGAAATATGCTCATGAAAATAGAACCCCTGTTCATTATAAAGATTTACCACAAAACTTAGTAAAAGCTTTGGTCGCTACAGAGGATGAAAGATTTTACGAGCACTCAGGAATTGATTTTAGAGGTACTGCAAGAGCTGTTTTAAAACCAGGGAGTGGCGGAGCAAGTACAATTACTCAGCAATTGGCGAAAATGTTATTTACAAAAAGAGCTTCAAAGAATATAGTTCTTAGAGTTGTTCAAAAAATGAAGGAATGGGTAGTTGCTGTAAAACTTGAACGACAATATACTAAGAATGAAATTCTAGCAATGTATCTTAATAAATATGATTTCTTGAATCAAGCAGTTGGAATTAGGTCTGCTGCACGTATTTATTTTGGTAAAGAGCCAAATCAACTTGATTTGCATGAATCTGCGATGTTAGTAGGTATGCTGAAGAATTCATCTCTTTTTAATCCATTAAGAAGAGAGAAAAGAGTTTTTAATAGGAGAAACGTCGTTTTAAAACAAATGTTTAGAAATGATTACATTTCTGAAAAACAAAAGGACTCACTACAAGTTCTAGAACTTGGCTTAAATTATACACCAGAAAGTCATAGTGACGGTTTAGCAACTTATTTTAGAGAATATACAAGAAGCTTTCTAAAAGGTTGGGTAAAAAATAATCCGAAACCTAGTGGAGAGTTATATGACATATATAGAGACGGATTAAAGATTTATGTAACAATTGATTCTAGGATGCAAAAATATGCCGAAGAAGCTATGACAGAACATATGTCTAATTTGCAAAAATATTTCTTCGAAGAACAAAAAAGAAACAGAACAGCACCTTTTTATGATATTGATAAAAGTGAGATTCGTAAAATTTTAGTAAGAGCTAAGAAAAATTCTGATCGTTACAAGAAAATGAAAGCGGCAGGAAAGTCCGATAAAGAAATAGAAAAAGCATTTCAAACAAAAACAGACATGCGAGTTTTCACTTGGAAAGGTGATCGTGATACAGTAATGAGTCCTTATGATTCAATCCGTTATTATAAACATTTCTTGCGTTCAGGATTAGCGTCTATTGAGCCACAAACTGGTCATATTAAAGCATGGGTTGGAGGAATTAACAATAAGCATTTTAAATATGATGCAGTAAAACAGCAAAAACGACAAGTAGGTTCAACATTTAAGCCTTTTGTATATGCAACAGCAATAAATCAGCTAAAACGGTCTCCTTGTGATAAATTACCAAATACGCCATATACGATTCCTAAAGAAAAATATGGTATGCAAGATGATTGGACTCCTAGGAATGTTGGCGAAAAATATGGAGGTGAATTAACATTAAAGGAAGCCTTGGCGGGTTCGGTAAATGTGATTACCGCCCGTTTAATTGATGATGTCTCTCCCGTTAATGTAGCGAGATTAGCAAAGTCTGCAGGTGTAGAAACCGAATTTAAAGCTAACCCATCAATAGCCTTAGGTGCAATCGATTTAACTTTACTTGAAATGACAAGTGCGTATTCTACTTTTGCGAATAAAGGAATGCGTGTTTCACCAATGTTTATTACTCAAATTGAAGATAAAAATGGTACTGTATTAGAGACATTTGTTCCTGAAACAAAAGAGGTGTTAAGCGAAGAGTCTGCATATGTTATATTGAATTTAATGGAAGGTGTAACACAATCTGGATCGGGTTTACGATTGAGAACCTATTATCCAAGACCAAAGTTTGTTACAGGATATCCATATAAATTCTCGAATGCAATCGCAGGTAAAACAGGAACAACACAAAATCACACAGATGGTTGGTTCATGGGAATGGTTCCAAATTTAATGACTGGTGTTTGGACTGGAGGAGAGGATCGTTCTATTCACTTTGCAGGAATTGCTAAAGGTCAAGGAGCAGCAATGTCATTACCAACTTGGGCTATTTTTATGAGAAAATGTTATGAAGACAAAACATTGAATATCAGTAAAGAGCCATTTGAAAAACCTGAAAATCTTTCTATTAATATTGATTGCGAAAAGCACGAAGAAGAAAGCAAGAAAAATAAAGACGGAGATCAAAAAGAAGAACAGAAAGAGGAAGACGATTTTTAATCACATCATTGAAACAAAACTTAGCAAACAACTTAATAAATGATTAATAAAAAAGTAAATAATGTGGAAGAAGCATTAGAAGGCGTTTCAAGTGGAATGACTTTAATGCTTGGAGGTTTCGGATTATGCGGAATTCCTGAGAACGCTATTAGTGAGTTAGTGAAATTAGGAGTTAATAATCTTACTTGTATTTCAAATAATGCAGGAATTGATGATTTTGGATTAGGTTTATTATTACAAAACCGTCAAATCAAAAAAATGATTTCTTCCTATGTAGGAGAAAATGATGAATTCGAACGTCAAATGCTTTCTGGAGAGTTAGAGGTTGAACTAACTCCTCAAGGAACTTTAGCGGAAAAATGTAGAGCGGCTCAAGCTGGTTTTCCTGCATTTTATACACCAGCTGGTTACGGAACAGAGGTGGCAGAAGGAAAAGAAACAAGAGAGTTTGACGGAAAAATGTATGTTTTAGAACCTGCGTTTAAAGCCGATTTTGGTTTTGTAAAGGCTTGGAAAGGTGATGCAGCTGGAAATTTAATTTTCAAAGGAACATCAAGAAACTTCAATCCTAACATGTGTGGAGCAGCAAAAATTACTGTTGCTGAAGTAGAAGAATTAGTTCCAGTAGGTGAGTTAGATCCAAATCAAATTCACATTCCTGGAATTTTTGTACAACGTATTTTTCAAGGAGAAAAATATGAGAAGAGAATCGAACAACGCACGGTAAGACAAAGAAACTAATCATGGCTTTAGATAAAAACGGAATCGCAAAACGTATTGCAAAAGAAGTAAAAGACGGATATTACGTAAATCTTGGAATTGGAATTCCAACTTTAGTGGCAAACTTTGTAAGAGATGATATTGAAGTTGAATTTCAAAGTGAAAATGGAGTTTTAGGAATGGGACCTTTTCCTTTTGAAGGAGAAGAAGATGCAGATATAATTAATGCGGGTAAACAAACCATTACAACATTGCCTGGAGCAAGTTTTTTTGACTC
Source organism: Tenacibaculum sp. SZ-18 (assembly GCF_002813915.1). Taxonomy (NCBI): domain Bacteria; kingdom Pseudomonadati; phylum Bacteroidota; class Flavobacteriia; order Flavobacteriales; family Flavobacteriaceae; genus Tenacibaculum; species Tenacibaculum sp. SZ-18. The sequence continues at coordinate 3,793,243 of NZ_CP019335.1, forward strand.
TGCTACTAGTTTTTCTATGATTCGTGGTAAACACGTTGATTTAACCATTTTAGGAGCTATGGAAGTGGCAGAGAATGGAGATATAGCAAACTGGAAAATTCCAGGTAAAATGGTAAAAGGAATGGGAGGAGCGATGGATTTAGTTGCCTCCGCTGAAAATATTATTGTGGCTATGATGCACACCAACAAAAGAGGTGAGTCAAAGCTATTAAAAAAGTGCTCTTTACCGTTAACAGGAGTGGGTTGTGTAACTAAAATAGTTACGAATCTTGCTGTTTTAGAAATTAAAGATGATACATTTTATTTGTTAGAAAGAGCTCCTGGAGTTTCAGTTGAAGAAATTCAGAATGCAACAGAAGGAACTTTGGTTGTAAACGGTGAAATACCAGAAATGAGTTTATAATGAAGGTCATTTCCTATAACGTAAACGGAATAAGAGCAGCTTTAAAAAAAGGCCTTACAGAATGGTTAAAAGCTGCGAATCCAGATGTAATTTGTATCCAGGAAACAAAGGCTCAAAAAGAACAAGTGAATGCTGAAGATTTTGAATTAGCCGGTTATCCTTTTCAATATTGGTTTTCTGCTGAGAAAAAAGGATACTCAGGTGTTGCGGTTTTTTGTAAAAAAGAACCAAAACATGTAGAATTTGGAACTGGGATTGAGTCTATGGATAGTGAAGGACGGAATATTCGCGTCGATTATGATGATGTTTCAATCATGAGTATGTATTTGCCATCAGGAACTAATTCTGCTCGTTTGGATTATAAATTCAATTATATGGATGATATTCTAGAATATGCGACTGAGTTGAAAAAAACAGTTCCAAATCTTGTGATTTGTGGTGATTATAATATTTGTCACGAAGAAATTGATATTCACAATCCAAAAATGAAAGGGGTTTCTGGTTTCCTTCCTGAAGAAAGAGAATGGTTAGGGAAATTTATAGATAGTGGTTTTGTTGATAGTTTCCGGTTCAAGAATCCAGATAGACAAGAATATTCTTGGTGGAGTTATAGAGCCAATGCAAGAGCAAATAATAAAGGCTGGCGTTTAGATTACTGCATGGTTACAGAGTCTTTGCGAAATAAGATTTCTAGAGCTTATATATTACCAGAAGCCAAGCATTCTGATCATTGTCCTGTCGCAGTAGAGTTTGACTTTTAAAGAATCTTATAATTGAATATGATCCAGAAGTTTTTTTTAGTTGCTTTATTTTTGTTTAGCATTAATTTGGTTGCCCAAGTTCAGAATGATTCTGTTGTAAAACTTGAAGAGGTTCCCAAAATTGGAGTAAAATCAACTCCTGTTGTGAAGCTAAGGGCTGTAAAATATTCAGATGATGATTTAAAAAGGATTGATAGTTTATTAGTTGATGCAAAGTTTAATTCTCCTTTATTTGATAAGTTTGAATATGTGTTAAATGATAAGGATATTAATGGAACGAAATCGCATATCATCACTCCAGAATTGCTAAAACTTCGATTAAAAGAAATTAATTCAAGTACACCGTTTAATCTAGCTTTTAATCCAGCTTTAGAAAGAGTAATTAATAGTTACTTAAAGCATCGTAAAAAGTACTATCCTGCCTTGATGGCAAGAGCTAAGTATTATTTTCCAATGTTTGAGCAGTATTTAGATCAATATGATATTCCATTGGAAATGAAGTATCTGGCGATTGTTGAATCTGCTTTGCATCCTAAAGCAAAATCAAGAGTTGGAGCTACTGGATTATGGCAGTTTATGTATGGAACAGGTAAACAATACAAACTTGCTGTAAATTCTTATGTGGATGAAAGACAAGATCCAGTTAAATCTACAATTGCTGCGTGTAAATATCTTAGTTATTTAAATAATATTTTTAATGACTGGGATTTAGCTTTAGCTGCTTATAATTCTGGTCCAGGAAACGTATTAAAAGCAATTAAGCGATCTGGAGGTTATCGTAATTACTGGAATATTCGTCCGTTTTTACCAATGGAAACGGCTGGTTATGTTCCTGCTTTTTACGCAACAATGTATATTTTTCGATATAATGAAGAGTTGGGAATTTATCCGGAAGCTCCGAACTTATATCATTTTGAAACGGATACAATTCAAATTAAAAGAACGGTTACTTTTGATCAAATAGCAGAAAAAACTGGTATTGATGAAGAAACAATTGCTTTTCTCAATCCTAAGTATAAAATTGACGTAATTCCCTATGTTAAAAAGAAAAGTTTCAGTGTTAGATTACCTAGAAATAAGGTAATTGATTTTTTAGATAAAGAGCGCGAAATTTATGCTTTAGCAGCTGCTGAGGATTCTTTGAGAGAAAAACCTCTACCAAAGTATTTTGAAATGGATAAAAGAATCCGTTATAAGGTAAGATCGGGTGATTATCTAGGAAAAATAGCAAGAAGGTTTGGAGTAAAAGTAAAAGATATAAAACGGTGGAATAATATGCGTGGAACAAACCTAAGAGTTGGTCAACGATTATTTATTTATCCTCGAAGAATATAATTGGAATAATTTTTGACGACTATCATTTGATCAAATAAAATACACGACCATGAAAAATTTTTTAGCATTAATTATTGTAATACTAATTACAGTTGGGTGCAAGCAAGGTAAAAATGAAGTTATTTTACCATCTGCTACAGGAAATATTAATAGAATTCTTGTAGTAATGAAAGGTGCTGATTGGATAGGAAAGCCAGGTGATGAAGTACGGAAAGTTTTCGGTGAACACCAAGTTGGGTTACCACAACCAGAAACATTAATTTCAGCATCACAAATTGATCCTTCTGGGTTTAGTTCTTTTATTAGACATAACAAGTCGATTTTACTTTTTCAAAAATCCGACACCAATAAAGTAACTGTAATAAAGAATAAATATGCTGCGCCACAAGTGATAATATTAGCTTCTTATAAAACGAAGGAAGATATGATTAATATGACTCGCGAAAGAGGAAAGGAATTCATGAAGATATATAAAGATGAAGATGTGAAATTCGTTCAGAATATATTCCAAAAAGAAAGAATTGATCATACACAATTATCAACAGTAAACAAGTTAGGTTTAGATATAACAATTCCAAGTAGATATCGTTTAGTGCAAGATACATTGAACAACTTTTTATGGATGCGCCATCATTTGCAAAATGGAATCGCCAGAGGAGATGGATCTAATAATATTTTAATTTATAGTTTACCTTTAACTAACGAAGATTCAATTGCTGATAATATTACCAAAGTAAGAGATAGTATCGGAGAGAAATTTATTCCTGGTAGTAGAGAAGGAATGTATATGATAACAGAGAAGGCGTATGCTCCGTTTACATACGAAACTCAAATAGACAGTAAAAAGGCTTATGAAACTAGAGGGAAATGGGAGGTGAAGAATGATTTTATGGCTGGTCCCTTTTTGAATTATACCATAGTTGATAAAAAGAATAACAGATTAATAGTTTTCGAAGGGTTTACTTACGCACCATCAGTAAATAAAAGAGATTTCGTTTTTGAGTTGGAAGCTATTGGAAAATCTCTAAAAATAAAGGATAAGTCAGAAGAGTAAACTTTTTAAATTAAAAAATAGAAGCAGCAAGATAATTGCTGCTTTTTTTATGTAACATTTTTTAATTTTCATTCACTAATTATTCAACTATTAATTCAAACTTTTATGATAGCACGCTTTTTAAGTTTTGAAAGAAAACAGTTCTTTCGTTCTATGTTTTGGCAAAAAAGTATTGCAGTAAATATTCTTATGGGATTATTTGCATTGTACTTTATTGTAATATTTTTAGGGATAGGTGTTGGAGGTTTCTATATTCTAAAAAAAGAAATTCCGAATCAAGATCCTTTAAATATTGTTAATGGAATTATGTTGTTTTATGTAATGGGAGATTTAATATTCCGTTATTTAATGCAAAAACTACCAGTAATGAATGTAAAGCCATTGCTAATTCTAAACATTAGAAAAAGTACTTTGGTAAATTATATTTTAAGCAAGTCAATCTTTTCATTTTTCAATGTGATTAGTTTGTTTTTCTACATTCCATTTTCGATAATATTAATGAAAGAAGGATATCCGGCATCAAATGTATTGAGTTGGTTAACAGCCTTGTTATTAATAGTTGTCTCCTCTAATTTTTTAAATTTCTTAATAAATAAAAGCAATATAGCCTTTGGGGTTTTAGTAGTTATTTTAGGAGGTATAATGGCTTTACAACAATTTGAAATTTATAATTTCAGTCAGAATAGTGTAACGATTTTTAGTAGTTTCTATGACAATTGGATTTACGTTTTAGTACCAGCTCTAATAGTTGTTGTCTTGTACATTTTAAATGTTAAAAATTTAAATACCCAGTTATTCTTAGATGACGCTGTTCAAGTAAAAACGAAAGAAGCAGCTACTGCAGATTTATCATTTGTGGATAAATTAGGAGATCTAGCTCCTTTTATCAAAAATGATATGAGATTAATATGGAGGAATAAAAGAACAAAAATGGTTTTTTTAATGTCCTTTCTATTTTTATTCTATGCCGTAATATTTTTTAGTGATAAGACTTATGAAGAAAAAATGCCTGCATTTTTAATCTTTGCATCGTTGTTTGTAACAGGTGGTTTCGCTATAAATTTCGGTCAATTTATCCCAGCATGGGATAGCGAATATTACAAGATGATCATGAGTCAGAATATTCGTTATAGAAAGTTTTTAGAAAGTAAATGGTTGTTAATGTGTGTAGTTACTTTTGTGTTATATATTTTAAGTATTCCATATATCTACTACGGAATAGATAAATTTCTTATGATTACGGCAGGAGCTATTTTTAATATTGGATTTAACACATTGTTTTTATTATTTGCTGGTTCGTTTAATAGAAAAAGAATCGACTTACAAGCTAGTGGATTTGGAAATACACAAGGAACAAGTGCCACTCAATTTTTAATTATTTTACCATTAATGGGATTACCAATGTTGTTATTCTGGGTATTTAACAAATTTGTTGGATTTAATGCTGGAATTATCGCTATTGCTACTGTCGGTATCTTGGGGTTAGTCTTGAAAAATTACTTAATGGATTTGATAGAAAAAAAGTACATCAGAGACAAGTACGCAACTATTCACGCTTTCAATCAGAAAAAATAATTACATAAAAAAGAAGAAAATGATACAAGTAAAAAATATTTCAAAAAAATACGGATCAACAGAAGTTTTAAATATTCCATCATTAGATATTGCTAAAGGAGAATCTTTCGGTTTAGTAGGGAATAATGGTGCTGGAAAAACAACTTTATTCAATATTTTACTAGATTTAATTAGGCCAACAACAGGTCATATAGATAATCATAACATCACTGTGAACAAAAGTGAAGAATGGAAAACCTTTACGGGGTCTTTTATCGATGAAAGTTTCTTGATTGGTTATTTAACTCCTGATGAGTATTTTGATTTTATAGGTGAATTAAGGGGGATGAATTCCGCTGATATTAGATCTTTTTTAAGTCAATTTGAAGAGTTTTTCAATGGAGAAATATTAGGCAAGAAAAAGTTTTTGAGAGATTTAAGTAAAGGAAATCAAAAGAAAGCGGGAATTATTGCGGCACTTATGGGTAACCCAAAGGTTGTGATATTAGATGAGCCTTTCGCAAATTTAGATCCAACAACGCAAATTCGATTAAAGAATATCATTAAGAAATTATCGGAAGAAAAGGAAACTACGGTTTTAGTTTCTAGTCACGATTTAAGTCATGTTACAGAAGTTTGTGAACGAATCGTTGTTTTAGAAAAAGGAAACATCGTAAAAGATATACAGACAGCTCCAGTTACCTTACAAGAATTAGAAAGCTATTTTGCATCGTAATTAGAAAATTAGCTTTTTATTTCTATTTTTACGCTCACTAGTACAATAGTTGCTATATTTATCTGTTGTACTTGTAGAGCGTTTTTTTCATGAAAAAATCATATAACTTAATCATATTTTTACTTATAGCTGCTTCTGTGCTTTCTTGTAGCACTAAAAAAGATTCTGTAATTAATAGAAACTTTCACGCATTAACTACAAAGTACAATGTACTGTTTAATGGCCAACAAGCTTTTGAAAATGGCTTAAAAGGTATTGAAAACAATTATGCAGATAACTTTTGGAAACGATTACCAATTGAGCCCATAAAGTTCGACCAGAAAAATGCAGTTGTAATTAAATTTAGTTCCCCCGGAGCTGGTTTTGGCGATGATAAATCTACTGAAAGTAACGCTCCAGTAACTCCTTTTGATAGAGCTGAGGAAAAAGCGGTAAAAGCTATTCAGAGACATTCAATGAATATCAGAGGTTTTGAAAAAAACCGACAAATTGATGATGCATATTTATTATTAGGAAAGGCACGTTACTATACACAGCGTTTTATTCCTGCGATTGAATCATTTAATTATATAATTGCAAACTATCCAAAAGCAAGCCTAATCTACGACACGAAAGTTTGGAGAGCGAAGGCAAATATTCGACTAGAAAATGAAAAATTAGCGATCGAATCGTTGAAACTATTGATTGAGTTGGACAAGAATGAAAAAAATCTTACACCTTTTCAAAGACAGGAAGCATACACAGCTATGGCAATGGCCTATGAAAAAACTGATACAATTCAAAAAGTTATAGATCACTTAGCAATATCTACATCATTTGTGAAAAATCATCAATCCGCTCGAAATGCATTTGTTTTAGGACAAATTTACAGCGAATTAAACTATAAAGATTCTGCTAGAATGGTTTTTAGAAAATTAGCAGATGAAAGATGGGTTCCTGAGAAATATAGAATTCACGCTGCTATTGAAATGGTAAAAAATATTGAAGTAAAAGATTCTTCGAATGTACTTCTAGTTGAACGTATGAGAAAGCTGATTCGCAATTCAGATAATAGAAAATACTTGAATAAATTATATTATCAAGCAGGAGTTCTTCAAGAAGATAGAGGTAATACGGAAAAAGCGATAGAATATTACCTGAAGTCTTTAGAGGTTCCGAGTAGAGATGTATATCAGAAGACTTATACTTACGAGAAATTAGGAAATATTTATTTTAATAAGCAAGAATATTTGTTAGCTGGATCTTTTTATGATAGTGTTTTAAAAGCAACGACAGAAGAGTTTGAAACGGAAAAAAGAATCCGCCGAATCAAAAGAAAGAATAAGGGTCTTACCAAATTACGTTCTTATGAGGAGACGGTTACAAATAATGATAGTATCTTGAAATTAGTAGCCATGACTGATCTTGAACGTACAGCTTATTTTGAGGCATATATTGAAAAAATTAAGGAGAACGATGAGAAAAGTCGTCAGCGATTATTAAATGCTCAAGATTTTGGTAGTCAGTTTGGCGGAGGTTCATCTTTTGGAGGATCTAACAATCAAGGAAAATGGTATTTCTACAATTCGCAATCTATTGGTTTTGGAAAAGTTGCATTTCAGAAAAATTGGGGTACGAGGAAATTAGAGGATAATTGGAGATGGTCGGATAAAAATGAAGTATCACAGTCTTCGGAAACAGAAGAAGCTGTAAAAACAGAGAAAACGGATAGTAGATATGTAGTTGATACTTACTTAAAAGTTATTCCTTCTGATCCTGTTGTTATTGAAAATCTTAGAAAGGAGAGAAATGAAGCTTTATACCAATTAGGGCTTATTTATAAAGAACAGTTTAAAAACTCGACCTTGGCAATCAGTAATTTCGAAACGCTTTTAGATATTAATAAAAACCCAGAACTAGTATTGCCAATAAGTTATCATTTATATCAACTGTATGATGAGGTGAGTGAGACTGAAAAAGCGAATGAAAAGAAAGATATTATCTTAACTAAGTATTCAGATTCAAAGTTCGCCGAAATAATTCGAAGACCAAACAATAAGATTACTGATACTAAAAAGGTTGATGAAATTGATAAAAAGTATCGATTAGTTTATAGTTTATATAAGTTTAATCAGTTTGAGGATGTTGTTGATCAGGTTGATAAATTAAGTGATGCAGAAAGAAATTCAGAATTAATTGCTAAATTTGTGTTGCTTCGAGCCTTAGCAATTGGAAAGTACAAAAGTAAAGAAGAATACAAAAAGGAACTTCAATTTGTAGCGCTTAACTACGCAAATAGAATCGAAGGAAAGAAAGCAGCCGAAATAATTAAACTTTTAAAATAATCCTCATGTTAAGTAAAAAAAATAAAAAAGATTCTATTGTAGAGAGAAGTTCTAGTAATAGAAATGTAATAGGTAAAGGAACTAAAATTACAGGTGAATTAATTTCTGAAGGAGATTTTAGGATTGATGGTGAGTTCGAAGGTACGCTAAGTACAAAAGGAAGAGTAATTATAGGAAAAGAAGGATTCATAAATGGAACAGTTGAGTGTACAAATGCTGATGTTGAGGGGAAGTTTGCAGGAGAGTTCAACGTTTTTGACACACTTACAGCTAAGTCTTCAAGTTATATCACAGGAAATATTATCGTTGGACAGTTGGCTACTGAACCAGGCGCATCATTAAATGCAACTTGTAACATGAAAGGTGCGGTAAAAGAATTAGGAAAAGGTAGTTCAAATGCCCAAAAAGGAAAACAAGCCTCAGCTTAGTAAATACATTCGTTTTAGTGGAATTGCCCTTCAAATGGGAGTTACTATTTACTTAGGTAACCTTCTAGGGGAATGGTTGGATGGAAAATATCCTAACCCAAACCAAATGTATATGAAAATTTGTACTTTAGTCGCAGTGTTTTTGGCGATGTATTCTGTCATTAGACAGGTGTCTAATCTTTCAAATAATGATTAAACGTATTTTACTCTTTTTAACTGCTTTATTTCTTGTTTTTATTATCAGCTACTTTTTAAACAGTTACTTAGTTGTTGAGGAAACGTTTGCCTTTTCTTTACTAAGTGTTTATTTATTCCATACTATAGCTGCTTTTGTAGTTTATTGTGCTATAGAGATTGCTGCAGATTATATGCCAAATCAGGCTGGTTATACTTACTTAGCTTCCATTTTTCTAAAAATGGGCTTTTTTGTACTTGTTTTTAACTCTTCAGTTTTCGCAAATGGTATCTTGTCAAAGCCAGAGAAATTTTCATTAGTGGCACCATTGTTTCTGTTTTTAATTACAGAAGCTGTAGCTGTTTCTAAACTCCTAAATAGTAAGTAGTTTACGTCATTTTTGTTTTTATCTCAATGAGCTTTAAACTATATCTAAAAAAGAGTTTGTAGTTTTAATTAAATGTTTACCTTTGCACGGAAATTTAGAAACCATAAATTCTATATTTAGTAAAGGTATGATGATAGCAAAAAAACCTATCAAAAGTTTAGCAATACTAGCAATAGTATTTTCTTCATTAAACGTTTTCGCTGGAGGCGGTGAAAAAAAATCTTCTGATAATGACGGTGGAAGAATTAACACCAGAGAAGAAATCAACGATTATATCAAGCATCACTTGGCTGATTCACATGATTTTGCTTTGTATTCGTATACTAACGATGCAGGGGAAAGAAAGCATGTTGGGTTTCCATTGCCAGTAATTGTTTGGACAAGTAAAGGTTTAAAGACATTTATGTCTTCTAAGTTTCACCACAATGATGATGGGCATGTTGTTGTAGATGCAGGAGGTGTAAAATTAGCTAAGATTCACAGTAAGATTTATGAGTTAAATGAGGGAGCAGAGCATGTTTCTTTTGATGAAACTCATCATGCTACAAATGCACACAAAGTTTTAGATTTATCTATTACCAAGAGTGTGTTTGGAATATTAATAGCTGGTTTGTTAATGTTTTTAGGATTTGGATCTTTAGCTAAAGGGTACAAAAAAGGAGCTATCCCAACCGGAGTAGGGCGTGTGTTAGAGCCTTTAGTAATATACGTAAGAGATGAGATTGCAAAGCCAAATATTGGTGAGGCAAAATATAAGAAGTTTATGCCGTATTTACTTACAGTATTCTTTTTTATCTGGATATTAAACTTAATGGGGTTAACTCCTTTAGGATTTAACGTAACAGGTCAAATCGCTATTACTGTATGTTTGGCATTATTTACTTTAGTGATTTATATTACTAATGGATCAAAAGACTTCTGGGTACATACATTATGGATGCCAGGTGTACCAAAACCATTAAGACCTGTTTTAGCAGTTTTAGAATTAGCAGGGTTTATTTTAATTAAGCCATTCTCATTATTAGTGCGTTTGTTCGCTAATATTACTGCGGGTCACTCTGTAGTAATGGGAATTGCAGCTTTAATGATATTGTTGAAAGCGAAGTTTGGTACTGCAGGAGCAACGGGAATCTCGTTTTTGTTAGCAATGTTTTTAACATTAATTGAATTGTTAGTAGCGTTCTTACAAGCGTTCATTTTTACCATGTTATCAGCCTTATTTATTGGAATGGCAGTGGAAGAGCATGAACATGATCATGCACATTAATTTAGAATAAGAATTTGTTTAATTTAATATATTAGAAATTATGACTGGAACTCTTAATTTAATTGGAGCAGGATTAATCGTAATTGGTGGAGGAATCGGATTAGGTCAAATCGGTGGAAAAGCAATGGAAGGAATTGCTCGTCAACCTGAGGCTGCTGGAAAAATCCAAACTGCGATGATCATCATCGGGGCATTATTAGAAGGGTTAGCATTTGGTGCTTTACTTTTAGCTTAATTTTCCGAAAAAAAGAGAACAAAAACATTTTCTGCAACGGTTGGTTGCAGAAATGTTTCTAAAAAATTAAACAACAAGACAAAAGATAATATCAAAATAGTATGGAAATTTTTAATGATTTTTCAATAGGGTTATTTGCGATGCAATTAGTGATTCTGATTGTGTTATTAGTTTTATTAGCAAAGTTTGCTTGGAAACCAATCTTAAACTCTTTAGATGAAAGAGAAGAAGGTATTCAAAATGCTTTAGATCAAGCTGAGAATGCACGTAAGGAAATGCAAAACTTACAAGCAGATAACGATAGATTATTAAAAGAAGCAAGAGCTGAGAGAGATGCAATGATGAAAGAAGCTCGTGAGATTAAGGATAAGATTATCGCTGATGCTAAGGAAGAAGCTGGTGAAGAAGCTTCTAAGATGATTGAGAATGCGAAAGCTACAATTAAACAAGAACAACAAGCTGCTATTGCAGAATTAAAAAAGAATGTTGCCGAATTATCTATCGGTATTGCTCAAACTGTAGTTAGAAAAGAGTTAGCTTCACAAGAAGATCAGTTAAAGCTTGTTGAAGGAATGTTAGAAGACGTTACTTTAAACTAATTAAGTAAAGATGAAAGAAGCAAGACCAGCATTACGTTACGCAAAAGCAATCTTAAACTTAGCTAAAGAGCAGGGTTCAGATGAGGAAGTGAATAATAACATGAAAGTTATTGTAGCTACTATTGCTGAGAGTGACGATTTAGATGCAATGCTTAAAAGTCCGGTTATAAAAGCAGCTGATAAGAAAAAAGTATTAGATGCATTATTCGGAGAAAAAGTAAATAATATTTCTAAAGGATTATTCAATCTTTTAGCGGAAAATAAGAGAATGTTAATGCTAGAAAGCGTAGCGAAGAAATATTCAATTATTTACGACTACTATAAAAAGATGCAAGTTGCGACTGTGACTACTGCTGTTGAATTAACGAGCGAATTAGAAGCTAAGATTCAAAAGAAGATAGTTGAAATTACTGGAAACAGTGCAGCGATTCAAAATATTGTAAATCCGGAAATTTTAGGAGGATTTATTTTACGTGTTGGAGATGTGCAATATGATGCAAGTATCTCAAACCAATTAAACGAATTAAGAAGAGAATTTGACGACAGTCATTATATTCCAAAAATTTAATTATACATCAAAAGATTTAAGATGGCAGCAATTAAACCAGCTGAAGTATCAGCAATTTTAAAGGAACAATTAACAAATTTCGAATCAAAGGCTACGTTAAATGAAGTAGGGACTGTATTACAAGTGGGTGATGGTATCGCTCGTGTATATGGTTTATCTAACGTACAATACGGAGAATTAGTAGATTTTGGAAACGGTTTAGAAGGAATCGTTTTAAACTTAGAAGAAGATAACGTTGGGGTTGTATTATTAGGACCTTCAACTGGTGTAAGTGAAGGATCTACTGTAAAGCGTACTGAAAGAATTGCTTCTTTAAAAGTTGGAGAAGGAATTGTAGGTAGAGTTGTAGATACTTTAGGTAATCCAATTGATGGTAAAGGACCAATCGAAGGTGAGACTTTTGAAATGCCTTTAGAGCGTAAAGCACCAGGAGTTATTTATCGTCAACCAGTAACTGAACCATTACAAACTGGAATTAAATCAGTTGATGCAATGATTCCTATCGGTAGAGGTCAACGTGAGTTAATCATTGGAGACCGTCAAACTGGAAAATCTACAGTTGCTATTGATACTATCTTAAATCAAAAAGAATTTTACGATGCAGGTGAGCCAGTATATTGTATCTACGTCGCTGTAGGTCAAAAAGGTTCTACAGTTGCTGCAATCGCAAACATGTTAGAAGAAAAAGGAGCTTTAGCGTATACAACTATCGTAGCAGCTAACGCTTCAGATCCTGCTCCAATGCAGGTATATGCACCTTTCGCAGGAGCTGCAATCGGTGAGTATTTCCGTGATACTGGTCGTCCAGCTTTAATCATTTATGATGATTTATCAAAGCAAGCAGTAGCTTACCGTGAGGTATCTTTATTATTACGTCGTCCACCGGGACGTGAGGCGTATCCTGGAGACGTTTTCTACTTACACTCTAGATTATTAGAGCGTGCTGCAAAAGTTATTAATGACGATGCTATTGCTGCTGAAATGAACGATTTACCAGATTCATTAAAAGGTAAAGTAAAAGGTGGAGGATCTTTAACTGCATTACCAATTATTGAAACCCAAGCAGGAGACGTTTCGGCATATATCCCAACAAACGTTATTTCGATTACTGATGGACAGATTTTCTTAGAGTCAGATTTATTCAACTCAGGGGTTCGTCCAGCGATTAACGTTGGTATCTCAGTATCTCGTGTAGGAGGTTCTGCTCAGATTAAATCAATGAAGAAAGTATCAGGTACATTAAAGTTAGATCAAGCTCAGTACCGTGAATTAGAAGCATTCGCTAAGTTTGGTTCTGATTTAGATGCTGCTACAATGAATGTAATTGAAAAAGGTAAGCGTAACGTGGAAATCTTAAAGCAGAATCAAGGAGATCCTTTTACTGTTGAAGACCAGGTTGCAATTATCTATGCAGGTTCTAAAAACTTATTAAGAGAGGTTCCTGTAAATAAAGTAAAAGAATTTGAAGCTGATTACATCGAATACTTAAACGCTAAGCATAGAGATGCTTTAGACACATTAAAGTCAGGAAAGTTAACTGACGAGGTTACTGGTATTTTAACTGAAGTTGCAAAGGAAATTTCAGCTAAATATTCAGCTTAATTATAAAAAACAATTTTTCCACATCTTTACGAAGATGTGGAAATTCAACTAATTTTAAGTTCATATATAGATGCCAAACTTAAAAGAAATACGTAACAGAATTACTTCAATTGGATCAACAATGCAGATTACATCTGCCATGAAAATGGTATCTGCTGCAAAGTTGAAGAAAGCTCAAGATGCAATTACGGCAATGCGTCCTTATGCGTCAAAATTAACTGAGCTTTTACAGAGTATTAGTGCTACTTTAGACGGAAATGTTGGTGGTGCTTATTCAGAGCAAAGAGAAGTAAAGAAGGTTTTATTGGTAGCTGTAACTTCTAATAGAGGTTTATGTGGAGGATTTAATTCTTCAATCATAAAAACGACAGTTAGCACAATAAACGAAAAGTACAATGGAGTAGAAGTTGATGTGTTTACAATCGGTAAGAAAGGTAATGACATCTTATCAAAAGAGTATAATGTAGTTGAAAATAATACTAAAATTTTCGATGAATTAACTTTTGAGAATACTGCTGCTATTGCACAACACTTAATGGATGTATTCGTAGCTGGATCATATGATAGAATAGAACTTGTTTATAACCGTTTCAAAAATGCTGCTACGCAGATTGCAATGGTTGAACAATTCTTACCAATTAAACCAGTTGAAAATGACTCTAACGTTAGTTTAGATTATATTTTTGAACCATCTAAAGAGGAAATTATTTTAGAATTAATTCCAAAATCATTAAAAACGCAATTATATAAAGCTATTCGTGATTCATTTGCTGCCGAACATGGTGCTCGTATGACTGCAATGCATAAAGCAACAGATAATGCTAAGGAATTAAGAGATGAGTTATTATTAACATATAACAAAGCTCGTCAAGCTGCAATTACAAACGAAATCTTAGAAATCGTTGGTGGTGCAGAAGCATTGAATAACTAGAAGATATTTAATTATAAATATATATAAAGCGAATCTTATAATAAGATTCGCTTTTTTTAACTCTTATAAATACTATGAAAAAAACATTATTAATTGTATTCGCTCTAGTTAGCGTATTGTCATATGGACAGGAAAACGGAAAGAATACTAACGAACCAGAATTAAGAGAAATCAATCTTAATGAAACCGAGAAAATAAAAGACGTTCCATTTGCTATTATTGAAGACGTTCCCGTTTTTCCTGGCTGTGAATCTGAATCAAATAGTAGAGACAAAAAAATGTGTATGAACAGGATGATGAGAAAGCATATTATAACACATTTTGATGTTGATTTAGTAAACTGTTTAGAAACAGAAATGGTCTACAATAGAGAAAAGGATATTGATGAGGAAAAATGTAAACCTGTATTATCTCGTGGAAAAAAGGTAATTTATATACAGTTTAAAATTGATCAATACGGAGAGGTTGTTGATATCACCGTGCGAGCTCCACATCCGAGACTAGAAGATGAAGGTAGAAGAATTGCAGAGTTACTTCCTAAAATGATACCTGGTAAATTAAAAGGTAAACCTGTAAAAGTAGGGTATACATTACCTATTACTTTTAGAGTGAGATAAAAAAAGCGAATCTAAATCAGATTCGCTTTTTTTATTTATCGCTCAAATAGTCTATTTCAACACGGTAAACTCTATACTAGAATCGGTAAATACAGAATGCGTTTGTGTTTTAAAATCTTTTTTATCTGCTTTATAAATATTATCTACATACGTTTGTGGATTCAAATCAATTAAAGGAAACCACGTACTTTGAACTTGAATTTGAAGTTTGTGTCCCTTTTTAATTGTATGAAAAACGTCCTGCAGCTTTATATCAACGCTTGTTTTCTTATTTGGAGTAAATGGTTCAGGATCTGAGAAACTATTTCTAAAACGACCTCTTAACACTTCACTGCGCACCATCATATGATAATTGCTTAGCTTCAGATGAGACTGCATATCCTCATTGTCGTTTTTCAAATCACTTGGATGAACATCAATTACCTTAACAATCCAATCAGCAGCAGTTCCTGTCGTTGCTACATTTAACCTCGCTAAAATGTCTCCAGCTAAGGTCATTTCTTCTTCCATAACTTCAGTTTCAAATACCAAAACATCTGGTCTTCTCGCAGCAAAACGTTGATCATCTGTCATATATTTTCTAGGAGTGAAAACAGTCTTGATATCTTCTGAATATGGAACAGGTCGTTTGATATCACTTACAAACTTAATAGATGTTATCATTTGATTATTTAATGGAGGAATAATATGTAGATTATTGTTTCGAGAAAGGAAAAGTCTATGTTTTTTAGTATTCTTAGGAGGCCAAACATCATATGATTTCCATTCTTTTTTACCAGTATCGTAAACATAAGCTTCTGGCAATCCGCTTTCTTTTGAACCATTTCCTTTTAAGAAATGATTGAAGAATTTTGTTTCAATATTTTTCTGGAAGTTTAATGAAATAGAATCTCCGAAATAATAATTTCCAACTGCATTTTTCACTTTACTACGAGACCATCCTCCATGATCCCAAGGACCAAATACAACTGTATTGTAATTATTAGGCTGATTTTTTTCAATCCCCTTATACGTTTCTAACGGACCGTATAAATCTTCTGCATCAAACCATCCACCCACAATCATTGTTGCTACTGTAGAAGGTACTTTATCTAAATGCTGAATGATTCCTTTACTTTGCCAAACTGAATCATAGTTCGGATGTTCTACAATTTCTTTCCAGAAGAAATCATCAATATCACTTTTTGAAGCCACATTTTTAGAGTCTGGTTTGTCGTATTGGAAATACTCGTTTAAGTTTTTCAATGGACCTTTATCCAAGAAGAATTGATATTGATCTTGCGTATTCATTTTTGGGAAAGAATACCAAGCACTATCCGTTGGTTCATCCTTATACGTTCCAAATAATGAAATTGCTCTAAAATAGCTTAATAAAAATGCTCCGTTATGGTGGAAATCATCAAAGAAAAAGTCTCCAATACAAGCTTGTGGAGAAGCTGCTTTTAAAGCAGGATGCGCATCAATTGTTGAAACTGTAGCATAATGTCCTGGATAAGAAATTCCCCAAGTTCCAACTTTTCCATTGTTATGAGGAACATTTTTAATCAACCAGTCAATAGTGTCATAAGTATCAGTAGTTTCGTCCGACTGTTTTTCAGTTTTGTTTGGAATATAAGCACGCATGTTATCATAAACACCTTCGCTCATCCAACGTCCTCTTACATCTTCATAAACGATAATGTTTCCTTCTTTCATTAAAATTTCATTCGGACCAATTTTTGGTCGCATTTGATCTTCACCATAAGGTCTGCAGCTATATGGTGTACGTTGTAATAAAATAGGATAGGTTTTAGTAGTGTCTTTAGGAGCGTAAATCGTAGCATGTAATTTTACGCCGTCTCGCATTGTAATTTTTACTTCTTTCTTGGTGTAGTTTTCTTTTACATAATTTACAGGCTTTGTCTCTTCTTTAGTCGTTGTTTTACAACTAAAAGAAACTACCAATAATAGTAAAAGTGATAATTTGGTAAGGTGTGTTTTCATATTTGATTGATATATTCAGGTAAATATAACCAATGCTATATTCTCAACATGTTAAAATCTGAAGATACCTTCATATTTTAAGAAAAAACTTACTTTATTAAATTGTTGATTTGAATAGAAATAGAAACTGAATCTATTTTGCAAAGTTGTTGAAGTTCATCAATAGTTCCATGATTGATAAAAGTATCAGGAATACCTAAGACAGTGATTGAATTGTTATACTTATGTGTTGCCGCGAATTCTAAAATAGCAGATCCAAAACCTCCATTTACAGTTCCGTCTTCAATAGTTAAAATTTTATCAAACTTCTGAAATACAGAGTGTAATAATTTTTTATCTAAAGGTTTAACGAATCGCAAATCATAATGCGCAACGTTGGCTTTATCAGTTACTAAATGTATTGCTTCCGAAACATTTTTGGCAATAGTTCCAATGGATAAAACAGCAATATCTGTTCCTTCTTTTATACAGGTTCCTTTTCCAATTTCTATAGCTTCAAAAGGTTGTTGCCAATCTAAAGTAATTCCTCTTCCTCTAGGATATCGAATTGCAATTGGATGATCTAATCCGAGTTGAGCGGTGTACATTATATTTCGTAACTCTACTTCATTTCGTGGAGCGAAAATGATCATATTTGGTATGCAACGTAAATAGGCTAAATCGAAAACTCCATGGTGTGTCGCTCCGTCTTGTCCAACTAAACCTGCTCTATCCAAACAAAAAATTACAGGAAGGTTTTGAGTAGCAACATCATGAATAATTTGATCATAAGCTCTTTGCAAAAAAGTAGAATACACATTACAAAAAGGGATGATTCCTTCAGTAGCCATACCAGCTGCTAAAGTAACTGCATGCTGTTCTGCAATGCCAACATCAAAGGTTCTTTCAGGAAATTTATCCAACATAAATTTCAGCGAACTTCCAGTAAGCATAGCTGGAGTAATTCCTACAATTTTTTCATTTTGTTGTGCTAATTCTACAATGGTTTTACCAAATACATCTTGGTACTTTGGAGGTTGTGTAATACTAGGTTTTGGTAAGAGATCACCAGAAAATTTATCAAATTTTCCTGGAGCATGATATTTCACCTGATCTTCTTCTGCTTGCTTTAATCCTTTTCCTTTTGTTGTTGTAACATGCAAGAATTTTGGACCTTTAATTTCTTTCAAGCGATTTAATTCAGAAATTAATTCTTCTAAATTATGACCATCAATTGGTCCAGAATAATCAAAGTTTAAAGCTTCAATGATATTGTGTTGCTCAATATCACTTCGCTTTGATTTCATTCGAGTTAAATATTCCTTTAACGCACCTACTGAAGGGTCAATTCCAATAGCATTGTCATTTAAAATAACCAACAAATTTGCATTTGTAACACCAGCATGATTTAAGGCTTCGAATGCCATTCCACTAGCAATTGAAGCATCACCAATCACAGCAATATGTTGTTTGTCTTCCTTTTTAATTTGAGAAGCGATTGCCATTCCTAATGCCGCAGAAATGGAAGTAGAAGAATGTCCAACTCCAAAAGTGTCGTATTCACTTTCATTTCGTTTGGGAAAGCCTGAAATTCCGTTTAATTGCCGATTCGTATGAAAAATATCTTTTCGACCTGTTAAAATTTTATGTCCATATGCCTGATGTCCAACATCCCAAACTAGTAAATCTTCAGGAGTATTAAACACATAATGTAACGCAATGGTTAATTCTACCACTCCTAAACTGGCACCTAAATGTCCTTCTTTTGTAGCTACAACATCAATTATAAAACGTCTTAATTCTTGAGCTAATTTGGGCAATTGCTCAGGATTTAAATTCCTAACATCCTTAGGGAAATTAATATGTTGTAACAACTTTTCAGACATGAGACAAATGTACTAAAACTTTGTTGTAGCTTTGTTATATGAGTAAACTGTATTTGGTACCTACACCGATAGGAAATTTAGAAGATATCACGTTTAGAGCACTAACTGTTTTAAAGGAAGTAGATTATATTTTAGCAGAAGATACAAGAACTAGTGGAAAACTGCTAAAACACTTTGATATTAGCACACCAATGCAATCTCATCATATGCATAACGAGCATAAAACAGTTGAGAATATTGTTAAACGAATTCAAGCTGGAGAAACATTTGCTTTAATTTCTGATGCTGGTACTCCGGCAATTTCTGATCCAGGATTTTTACTTACAAGAGCTTGCATTCAGAAAGGAATAGCAGTTGAATGTTTACCTGGAGCAACAGCTTTTGTTCCTGCTTTAGTGAATTCAGGTTTACCCAATGATAAATTTGTTTTCGAAGGTTTTTTACCGGTTAAAAAAGGTAGACAAACCCGATTGAAACTTTTAGCAGAAGAAAGCAGAACAATGATTTTCTATGAAAGCCCACATAAACTTCTAAAAACTTTATCGAATTTCGCCGAATATTTTGGCGAAGAACGTCAAGTTTCAGTTTCTAGAGAGCTTACTAAAATGTTCGAAGAAACCAAGCGAGGAAGTGTAAAAGAAATACTATCATACTATACTGAAAAACCGGCTAAAGGCGAAATTGTAATTATTGTTGATGGTAAAAAATAAGTTAAACTAGTCTGTATTCTGGATATTGTTCTTCTAGTAATTCATCTGCCTTATTTGGAATTAATACTAAGGTGATATATCCAACGAGTAATAATATTACCAAGAAAACAGCTACTAGAAAAGCATATTGCATTTCTTGAAATAAATCTCCGAACTGAAATATGTTGAAAGCATTACTAAACAGTATTAGGAAATTAGAGGAAGCCAGTTTAAAAATGATGTCTTCAAGCAACCAGTTTTTTCCAGTTTCTTTTACCTTTCTTTTATGTTTTACGATAAGTAATCTGCATCTAACAAAAAAGTAAACGATATAAATTCCTAGGATAGTATAATAGAAATATGTTCCTAATGTTGGCAATCTAAGGATAGTATAAAACAGAAAAAATAAGGTTAATGTTGTTGCAAGTTTTGGGAGTTTAAACCATTCTTTAAACATTGTCCATAAAATTTTACGATATCTCTTTCCAACCTGTTTTTGCTTTTCTTCTACGACATTCATAAAACCAAAAACACCAAATTTTTTGAAAGATTTATCTCTTGCTTTTTCGAAGCTAAGATCCGGATTTTCTTCCCAAATAGCTTCGATATCATTTGCTAGATGATCCACTAATTCTGTTTGAACATCGTAATGCACAACGAAATGTTTTCTTGTAAACTCATATAATTCTGTTATGTTAGTTTCTGTTAGTTTCACAGCGTCATCAGTTTTTTGTAAACGTCGTTTGTTTTTTCGAATTCTTTGAAAAAGAACTTAATTCCAAGTGCAGTTTGAATTGTGGTTATTCCAAAAATAAGAGCAACTAATATTGGATAATTGAAAATATTAAAGTCAAAAAAGATTTTGGGTAATAAGATAAAACAATTAAAAAAACTCAAAGAGAAAAATGCGATACTTGAAACATGATTTAAATGAATTGATCGATAGAACATCTTTCTTGTGAAGAAAAATATCATTGGAAAAACTAGACCTAATAATATCAATAAACTGAAATATTTAAGTAGTTCTTTATAATGAGCAACTTCATAAAAAGCATATAATAACACAATAGAAATAGCAACAATTACTGGATTCGAAAAATCTTCTTTCATTGCTTTAGAGAATCTTTTTCTGACTTTCTTAGAAATGCTGTTGTGATGATCTTTAATTATTTCTTCAAAATTACTACCGTTAAAATTTTCCTTCCAACCCATTATTTTGAAAACTTCAAACACCCTTTTTTTAAAGTTTAAGTTTGAATCTGATTGCTGTTCAAGTTCAGAGACTATATGATCTAACATTTCGATTCGAACGTCCCAGAATTTAACGCCATTATCGTATAATATATCATCGATATATTTTATTTGTTCTTTACTCAACTCCATAGCTTATTGAATTAAAAAATTATATTTCTGTTCAATTATTTTTTTTTGATTAAAAAAGTGAAAATTGATAAGTGAAATGCCAATAAGAGAAATCAAAAATAAGTACATCATTGTTGTAGAGTAATTTCCTTTATATAGTACATTAGAAATATTAGGGAAGTTTAAAGGAAGAATCACTAAGAAAGAATTTAGAACTGTGTAGAATTTTACAAATTTTACGTTTGCAAATTTCTTTCCGAAAGTTCTAAGCTTTAATAGAATGAATAGATAACTTCCAATTAGAAGCATAAATAAGGCTATACTTATTTCCTTGAGATATAGATTTCCAAATTGAATACATAAGAAGATCAAAATAGAAATCGGCAATAGAATTTTTGGTTTTGATGTTAGTTTGAAGATACCTTTGCATAAATTCTTTGTGTAGAACCAGTTCAACTTTTTTACTTGACTTTTATATTTAATTTCAAACTCTTTTTTTCGACTTAACATGTATTTTAAAAATGATGTTTGAAAACCATCATCTTTAAAAAACGCATTAATATCTTTCACATTATCTTCTATTTCTGAAGCAATATGATCCACCATTTCAAAACGAATATCAATGTACTCAACACCAATAGCTTCAAGAAATGAATCTATTTTTTTAATCTGTTCTTTATTCAGTTCCATAGTTGTTATTCTATACTAAATTTAGGATTTACTAAATGTTGCATTGTGTTTAAAAACTCTTGCATTTGTGCTAACCGATTAACGGTTTCTTTAGTTCCTGTTTCAGTTAGTTTATAATATTTTCTTAAGCGATTCCCCACCTTTGCAACTTCAACATCTAACAGTCCTTCTGCTTCTAATTTGTGTAATGCAGGATATAAGGCTCCTTCTGTAATGTGCAATTCTCCCTTAGTCAATTCCTTTACTTTTTGAGTAATTTCATAACCATACATTTTATCATTTTCTGCTAATAGTTTTAAAATGATCGTTTGTAAAGAACCTTTGTATAATTTTTGATTTCCCATGCCCTACTTTTTAATACCTAAGTTTTTTAGGTATGCAAATATACATAATTTTCTTATACATAAAAATCTTATGTATGTTATTATCATATGAGTTTAACTTTAAATCTTCTTTTCTTTCCGTATTTTTGTGTTTAAATTTTTTAGAATGAGTCAATTTCACAAACTGAAGATTAAAGAAGTAATCAGAGAAACTAAAGCGGCTGTTTCCTTAGTTTTTGATATACCAGCAAAATTAGCATCAGAGTTTTCTTTTGTTGCTGGACAATACATTACCTTAAAGGCTATTATAAAAGGAGAAGAAGTTCGAAGAGCATATTCTTTATGTTCTGCTCCGAAGAGCAACACAGTTAAGGTAGCTGTAAAAGCTGTAGAAAATGGAACTTTCTCCGTTTATGCAAATGAAAAGTTACAAGCAGGAGACGAGTTAGAAGTTTCCTCTCCAGAAGGAAAGTTTATTTTACAACCAGAATCAGCAAAAAACTATTTAGGGTTTACAGCAGGAAGCGGAATTACTCCTGTTTTATCAATGGTAAAGTCTGTTTTAGAAAGTAACGATTCTGCAACTTTTACATTAGTTTATGGTAATAAAACCATTGCAGATACTATTTTTTATGCTGAATTGAATGAATTAAAATCGAAGTATGATTCAAGGTTCAATTTAAGTTATGTTTTCAGTAGAGAAAATGTCGAGAATACAGTTTTTGGAAGGATTGATAAAGCTCATGTAAATTACTTCATAAAGAATATTTACAAAGACATAAAGTTTGACAGCGCATATTTATGTGGACCTGAAGAAATGATAAATGTAGCGTCGGAAACTTTATCAGTAAATGGATTTGATAAAGATTCTATTTTATTTGAGTTGTTTACTTCTTCAATTGATGAGGAAGCGGCTAATCAAGTAAAAGACGGACAAACTCAAGTTGATGTTTTACTAGATGGAGAAACGGTTTCTTTTACCATGCCTCAAGACAAAGATATTTTATCAGAAAGTTTACGTAATGATGTAGACGCCCCTTATTCTTGTCAAGGTGGAGTTTGTAGTAGTTGTATTGCCATTGTTACGGAAGGAAAAGCAGTAATGGTAAAAAATCAAATTTTAACCGATGCTGAATTAGAAGAAGGATATATATTAACTTGCCAAGCGCACCCAACAACACCAAAAATTACTGTTGATTTTGATGATGTATAAATTGCTATAAATTATGAGTTTATTGGACTATAAGGATGCTTTTTTAGTCGGACTTTTTATGTCTTTTATGATTGGTCCTGTTTTTTTTATGTTGCTAAAAACAAGTGTTCTTAAAGGTTTTAGAGCTGCTATTGCTTTTGATATCGGCGTAATTCTAGGAGATATTGTGTTTATTAGTATTGCTTATTATGGAAGTAGAAACTTACTAGAAAAAATTAAAGACGATCCGAGATTGTTTTTTATCGGTGGTTTAATTCTCATTGTTTACGGATTAATTACATATTTAGATAAGAGCAATAAAAAAGAGTTGGATCAGTCTAGTATTGAAGTTGCGAAAGGTAACAACTATTTCAAATTATTCTTAAACGGCTTCTTTCTAAACTTTATTAATATCGGTGTTTTAGCAGGCTGGTTGGGAATTATGGTAGTTGTAGGTCCTAGTTTAAATATGAATCCAACCTCTATTTTTTGGTATTTTACATTGGTGATTATTGGTTATTTTATGACAGACGTAGTTAAGATATTACTAGCAAAACAATTACGATCTAAGTTAACCCCATTAGTAATTTATAGAGTTAAAAGAGGTATGGGAGTGTTATTAATTGCATTCGGAGCTTTAATGATGCTAAAAGGTTTTGTTCCTAAAGAGAAGTTTGATGAAATAATGGATAAAGTGGAAATTACAAGAAGTAAGTAATTATTAATCGTCAAAATAGTATACATAAGACAGTTTAAAAAAAGGAGAAATATTACTATTTCTTCTTTTTTATTTTAGTATTGTAACTGAATCGCGAACAAGAAACTTCTGAATTTAAGAATAGTTTGTTGCTAACATTATTTAGATGAAAAGAAATATTGTTTCAATCTTTTCTGTGCGTATTTTAAATATTTTTTCATGGCTCTTAGGATGTCTTCATTTTACAGATTTTTAAAAAGAGATTACTTCTCTCTTTCAAAACAATTGAGATAATTAGTAATTGAGGACTATAAATATGGATTCAGTACCTCCAATTATTAATTGGATGTGATATTACACTAAAATCTGCATGGCATAGAATTAAAATCAATACAAAAGCGATCAAAATTTTTTCAATTTCTGTCCGGTGAATTCCCATGTCTTTGAATATTTATGCCGCTTCTGTTTTACGGTATAGAATAAAATTTATTTATCTGGAAACTCTTTACTCCACATGAAGCTTGTTTCAAGAATATATTTGAATTCACAAATAGAATCAGGATAGGAGTTAACAACTTGATGTATTAATTTTTCAAGGTTATCTTCTATTTTATCTGTTGTTAAATAGATATGCGGAATTACAGCAACAGCATTATTTGCTATTCCTCAACCACTAAATGGAGAGAATTCATTAACATGATAATTTTTTCTTACACTTGATTTCTTGTCGATATAAATAAAAAGAGCAATTACAATTGAGAGGAATAAAAAAAGCTAAAAATTATTTCTTTTGATGTGATATAGAAATATTTCAACATATAAAATGGGTTAAAATAGCGCTGCATATCTTACATTTATGATAATATATAAAACAATTAAATGAATTTTAATATTTCTAAAGTTAGGTTGTTTTAGTATACAGAAACTACTTGTAATATTTAGTAGTGTGAGTGAGTTAAAATATAATATATACTATAATTAGTATAAAATACAATACTTGCCGAAAGTATAAGTAAAGTAGAAAGTAGATAAAATGTGAGTTGTTGTCATTTGAAAAGACACTTAACGGTGAATAGAAATACTATGGTTACAAAAGTATTGGAGATGTAATATCCAGTAAATGTTGCACTAATTTTGTGGTAAAGAAGTGAATAAAGTATATAAATCAATAATAACCAATGGTGCGATAGGCATTGATGGTTATTGTCCTAGCAGATAATATATCATTTCATGAATCCGCCATGGTTGCAGGATAAGGATAAGTCACGGAAAGAATGATGTATTACAAAACAAAAGCACCCATCATTGTGAGTAATTCATATAGCTGTTCTTTTTGCCAGATATAAGAATTTTGAAACTTAGAATTTTTAATCGGGATTGATTTACGAAGCTTACTTATAAATTACCTTTCCACAAATATTTAGTTATTATTTCTAAAATGAGTCTATTTTAAAAGGGTAGTTTCAAATTATTTTACAGGAAACTAAGTTTACAAATTGACACTTATGATGTTTATTGTTGTCAAAATCCAAATAGCCTTTTTATCTTCATACAAGAAAATGTTAACGGCTATTTGGATATACTATGAAATAATTTATTATAAGCTATTTAGTTCAATTACTTCAAAATTACGAGCATCAAAGTAGTCATCTACACCATGGTCTGTATTGATGATAATACCGCCAAGTAGTGTAACTTTATCAACGTTGAATTCATTTTTACATGTTTTAAGGTATTCATGAATCTTTTTATCTATAATTTCATAAGTGGCTTCTGTAATTGCTTTAGAAGGATTGTCACTTGCTAAAATTTCCTCTCTAAATGGTAAGAGACTTTCCTCCAACTTCATTTGTTGATAATCGTCATCGCTAAGAACAGGTGCATAATTTTTATTTTCCAGTCGGCTTAAAGCAAGCATCAGTGCACCGCAGGAATTACCCGTATTCTCCATTCGAGGTCTATACATTTTACCGAGATCGCCCTCTAAAGTAATTCCAATATGAGGTCCGTAAAAAATAAAAGCACTTCCGTTGTCAGGAATATGATGAGCAAAAGCGGTCATTCCTGTTTGACCAACAAATGGAATACCGCCAAGACCTCCCATTACGAAAGGACCGAATAAAACATTAAAAAAGGTTGTCGAAGGAACATTTATATCGTCGGAGCAAACCGAAGTTGCCATTAATACTTTTGAAATATCCAGTTGATGTTCAATTTGCATTTTTCCTAAATAATGAATGGATGTATCCTTCGCGTCTTTTGCATTTGGAAATTCTTGTTTTACTACTTCGTCAAATTTTCTTTGTAACATAATTCGATTGATTTTTTTTATGATGTAATTTTTGTTTTGTCTTATAAAGTTAAGTTTATTTTTTAACGCTACAAAGTTGCGTTAATTTTTAATACACAGAATCTGCTTAAATAGTTATAAAATATGTCATTATGAACTTTTTAAAAGTAGAGTTACTATGAATAGAACTAACGATTATCATACAATTGTAGGTTACTTATTGATTACATATTTATTGTAAATAATTATCGGATATAAATCATCTAAGTTTCTTTTAGATCGCTCAAATAGTCCAAAGGTTACATTATTTTGATTTTTTGAATTGCATTCTTGCAGATTCAAATAAGTACACATTACAAAACTTTTACCCGAGACAATATATTTTGTGGGGTTGCTAGAGGTGTTTGCATTAAAATCTCCAGCAGGGCCATGAACAAATTTTTCAATTTTCGAATTGCTCCTTTTTTTTATATTCTTAATTTTTTGGATTATCAAAAGAATATAAGTTCCATTTTTAAAAAACATCTAGTTTTTATTACCACAAGAAATCATTTTCTAAAACAGAAAAGTTAATTCAAGAATACTTCGAATTTTTCAAGTTTTTATATTGATTCAAAATGATGAAAATTCCAACTATAAAGAGGATTAAACCTTCGATTAAATTTGAGGCTCTAAATCCTTTTTTAAATACAGTAAAGCAAGTATTAAAAAAAGTCTTTGTAACAGTAGAGTAGTAAGAACTTGAAATACGCAAGCCGATTGTTAAGAAGAAAAGTATCATAAAGTTTATCCAGTGAATATTCTTTTTATGATTTAAAATATAAAATGAAATTAACAATAAAAAAAGTACTAGAAGTGACACCCACGCCTCGTAGAATAAAATGATTTCAATTCCAATTTCATTTTCTATTTCATACTTTTCAGGTTCACTACTCAAGGCAGCTTCAATATTTTTAAAATAGTATGAATAATAAATTCTTGTCACACCTAATCGTACCAGAGTCAAAGCGAGGATTTGAATTATGATAAGTGGTACGTTTATTTTTTTAATCAAATTGATGTTTGCTTCGTTTTCAGTAGAATAGTTTTATTTCATGATTTCATCCAATTCATCATTAAAGTTTTACTTTTTTATTTTCTATCGTTTTTTAAGAGATCAATTTCTTGCTTTGCATATTCTTTAGCGTAAGCATCACCGAATTCAGCTGTTTTCTCGTAGTATAAAATCGCTTTTTCTTTATCTCCTTTAAGTTTATATGCTTGAGCTATGTTGCCTAGAACAATATAATCTTTTGGGTTTATTTTTTCTGCTTTAAATAGAGGTTCCAGTGCCTTATCATACTCATCTTTTAATAAATAGGTAATTGATAAATTAGAAAGACTTTCAATGTGGTTTGGATGATAACTTAAGACTTTGTTCGCAATTGCTCTCATTTTTAGAAGTAGTTCATCTTTTCCTGTATTGTATAATTGAAGTTGATAATTTTGAATATCCAGAAGAAATCCTTTGACATCGCTACCATACTTTTCATTGTTTGTCCAGGTCCAATGGTTATTGTTTTTAGATGATTGCTCAATTGTTTCAATAATTTCATCGGTAAAATTGTCCCAATCTTCAACTTGTCCAAAAGCATAAATTTTACCAAATCGCATGTCTAATCTGTTTGGAAATAATTTAATTCCTTGATTAATTTTCTCGATTCCTTTTTGAAGTATTTCCTGATTATAAATTATTCGGTCACCAATAAACCCAACATTTTGATTTGAACTATCTTGAATGACCAAGCTTTCTCCATTTGGTTGATCGTTAGTTAAAGCCAGAACCTGTTCTCTAGATTTAGAAAAATAATAATTAAAATAACTCGTATACAATTCAGCATCTTTTGGGTTTTGTTTTTCCCAAGATTTCAAGGTCTTTAATTGATTAACGGTGTCTTGTACTTTGAAATATTCATCGAATTCAAGTTGATGATTTTGACTATTTCCGAAAATTGAGATCAGAGTTATAACCAGTAGGAAAAATACTTTTTTCATTTTTTTATGAGCAATTTTTAATAACAAACAGGTGCTTGTTTTTTGATTATTATACTCCAAAAATAAGTAAACTAAAGATATATTAAAAAAGGATATATTATTTAAAAATTGAATTTTAATTTTATAAGAATTTGACGAGGTCGTAATTCATAAGAACTTGTAGTGTACGAAAAATTATTATTAAATAAAGATATGAATCTTTTCGTGTTTAAAAGATTATTTAAACTGGATTCGAGCTCTATTTTTCCTTTTTTAAATGAAGTTCCATATGTTAAATTTAAAAAGTAATTTTCCTTAGTATGACCAATGAAAATGTTTTTATAGTATTCTAAATCAACAACCATGAACTGACTTGAAGTAGGATAGAAATTCAAGTTTACGAAATGTTCCTGATTAATTATATGATCAAATGATTGTTGATTGTTGAATTGAATATTTGTTATAGCAATTCGATTTTTATTTTCAATACTAAACCAATCAAATAGTTCGGTTTCTAATTTAGAATTAAGCTCCAAACTCTTAGATTTAACATCCGTTAATGAACTATTTAATATTTGATTTTCATTGATTATTGATGAGGAAGCACCTAGACCAATTGTAGTTTTTATTTTATTGAAATATTTATTTCCTCTAACATTAATGCTGTGTTTATGTTTTGTGTTATTTTGTTCTAATAGGCTAAAGTTGTTAGCTCCATTTGTGTCGATTTCATTAAATAAGATTAAATTCTGGTAGATATTAGTGTAAGAATAAAATCCATTAAAAAATAATGACTTTAGAGGGTTACGATATGAAAGACCAAAAAGGGATTTAACAGTATTATTTTGTTGAATCGGGTTTTCAAATCGTCTGATATTTCTGTAGCTATTTAATATATATCCATAGTATAATTGGTTTATTTCCCCAAACGAGTTTTTTACTTTTGTTGAAGCCGTTGCTCTCCAGTAATTGTTGATATCTTTTCTAACTGATAGTTTGGGTTCGAATGTTAGTCTTCTTAAGTTTTCTTTACTTTTTAAAAGATTATCTAGTCTATTAAAGCTTTGAAAGCTTAATGGAATATCTAAATCAATTCTCCAATCATTAATTTTATATTGGGTTTTAAGCTCAGTAAAGATCACAGATTTATCAAAAGTTAATTCATTTGTGTTTAAAACATTTGGTGTGTCGTCTGTAATTAAAATTCGGCTATCTAGTTCTTGATTATGAATGGTAAATCCACCTTTTGTTATTAACGTCAAGTTTTTAAAACCTTTTGTGAAACTTAAAGAGTTGTTTGTGTAAAAATTGGAATGTTTTACAACTTGATTAAGCTCATCATATGGTTCGTCTGCATTTAGTAAATTTTCAAATTGACTTTGATTGAATGAAAAGGTTTGGTTTGAAGTTGAATAATTGACAGTTGAGTTAAAAGTAAAGATTTGTTTTCCAAAAGGTGCAATTACTTTTAGTTTATTGTTAAAAGAAGTGTAGGGAATTTCAGCTTTTTGAGTGAAACTTTGAGAGTTTAGGTTTGTTGAACCTATTTGGAAATCCCAATATTTTTTAAAATCCAAGGTGTTTTTAAAGTAATTTTTTGCAGTATTTTTTGTGAGAACAAATTTACTATCTAAAGAATTAAAGTATAGTTTATTTGTTGTTTTTTCAGTTAAATTTACCGTTTCAGTTGGAGTAAAAAAAGTTGTTTGAGTCGCACCAATTTGTTGTTGGTAATCATTTAAATACGATAAATTTATTTTAAGATCGACATCTTTTTTTAATCTAATCAAATAATTGTTTGAAAGTAAATGTACATTGTTATTTAACCACCTTTCTTTAGAGAATCTTGGTTCAGAAAGTTCATTAATAGTAGCCCAATTTTTTTTATCACTGTCAAACTCGAGTTTTTCGAATAATTCCTCAAGTGTTAAGTTTTTAATTTGTGTTGAAATATCATTTCCAGTATTATTAGTTTGGTAAGAACTTATCATTTGCTGCTTTTTAGTGAAAAGCATAGGGGTAATATTAACATCCCATAGAAAGGGAGAAGTACCAAAACCAATTCTTGAAGTTCCGGTTAAGGTAATATTATTCTTTAATTTTATATTAAGTGATGTTTTATCAGAATAGACCAAACTATCTAGAAGTTTAATAGGTTGATGATTTTCTAATATTTGAACTTTTGATACTACATTTGCAGGCAAATTTTCGTTTGCTAAGTTGTATTTACCTTCTAATAAATCTAATCCTTCAATGTAATATTTTTGAATAGGTTTTCCTTGATACAATATTTTACCATCATTTAAAACCTCTATGCCTGGCATTCTTTTTAAAACATCCGCAATAACCTGATCTTTTTGATCTTTAAATAAACTTACAGAATAACTTAAAGTATCTCCTTTTTGGATTATTGGTTTATTCTTAATAACAATTTCTTTTAGTTTTTCTGAAGATTCACTCAATGCAAAATCAATAATTTGCTTGTTGTCGGAAATAATTTTCGACTGTTTTGAATAACCAATAAATGATGCCTTAATAAACAATTTACCTGAAGTAGTAGATAAGTTTATTGAATATTTACCGCTATTGTCAGTTATTGCATATGCTAAGATAGTTTCTTCATTTTCCTTAGTAATAACTACTGTTGCACCTTGAAGAGGAATTAGTTTTAGATCGGTTACTATTCCGTTAATACTCGTCTGTGAAAGAACAGTTAAAGAAATGAAATATATTAAAACTAATGATCTAAATACCATGCATCACCTAATTCAATGGGATTGTTTCTTTTTTTATTTCTTTCCTTTACTTTCTTTACATGCTTTTTGTCTAAGGTAAATCCAGACTGTGAAATTTTCGTAACTATGTTGTCTTTAAATTCTTTTTGTTTTTTAAAGAATGTTTTCTTATTAGTGATATATAATCGTTTATTAGGTATAAGATTTGGGTATGGTTGATTTACTTTAGACTGAGAAACTAGTTCAAAAATATAATGTTTTTTTGAATCTGAAATTTTGACAATTAACCCAGGAAGTCCACTAAATTTATACGGTCCATCCGAAATCGGAATTTCATTGGTAAACCAGGCGTCATAGTATCTCCCAGAAAAATATGTAACGGCTTTCTGACATTTTAAGCCATTTATTTTTGTTGTATGTGATGTAATTTTCCACTTAATCGCCTTTTTAGATTCCGTATACTTAAAATTATCTAAAAAAATTTCATTGTATACGGTAATACTATCTTTTGAAAAATCTTTTAAAATTTTATAATAAAATTTAGTTTTAGGATATTCTAATGGGTCTAAAGAGATATTTCCTTTTCTTTCTTCTATAACTAAAGAGTCATTAAGAAAGTTATTTCTACTGATAAATAATGATCGTTCTCCATTTCTAAAAAGAATCATCTGTTCACTTAGTTTAGTATCAACATCTTTATTATTTGGTTGATATGTCAAGTTGTAAACAAACTTATATGTGAAAATGTGCTGATTTTGTGAATTTATCTTTATTGTAAGTAAAATAAGGGATAAGTAGAATAAATTTTTAAACATTGAATGAGAGAATTTAATATTATTTATTGATAACCTACCCTTATAAAAAGGATAGGTTATTTTTAGATTAATCACAGAAATGAGCTTCTGCTTTTTTAATAATTTCCTTAACTTCTTCTTTAGTGTCAGCACATGCAACACCTGATTTTCCACAAGAAAGTGTAGCTCTTTCACACTCGATAAGATCGATTTTCACTTCCTTATTTTCTTTCTTTGAGTTGTTAAAAGCGAAACTGAACGCAACCGCCGAAGCAAATGCTAATGTTAAAATTTTGTTTTTCATAATTAAAAAAAAATTAAATACCCCATTGTAGTCTTGGGCTGTTATTTTTTCGACTTTTTTTAGTTTCCACTTTAACTATTAAGTGTGAGAAGAACTTCTTTTCCTTTGCAATTATTCCGTAAGTCGGAAGACCATAAATTTACTCTACATCCATAGCTCTCGTGGGTACTAGTTTTTTGTGTTTAAAAGTCACTATAGGATAATGAAAGAGTTTCATTATGGAAATCTAACAGAATAGAACAGCAACTTTTTTCTTTTAGCTAAAGTAGCTGTTTTTTCAACTATTTATTACTTCAAAATAAATATTTTTTCCATTAATGTTCTAAGTTTTGGATAAATGTCTAGTTAGTAGGGGTTTATTTTTGAGAATTTATTATACTAATTCTAAAACATTTTCAGCTTGTTTTATATGTCTTTCATTGTGGTAAATTAAAACGCGTAAAGTATCTCCTAATTTTAGCTTAATAAGTTTAGAAATTGATATTGCTGTTTTTGTTTTATCAAGGTTAACGTTTTTAGCTTTGTCAAGAAGTTCTAATACTTCATGTTGCTGTATAATGAACTTATCAATTGTAGAAATACTTAATTCGGAATTTATAGGATTCATAGATGCAAAAGTTTTCATTTTATTGAGTTTTTCTTTGTATGAAACCGATTTACTGAAATACCTTCCGAACCAATTGCTCTTAAATATTTCAGAAGGAATACTTTTTGAATTTCGAATTTTTTGGGAGATCTCTGGAAGATAAAAGTCACTATATCTGTTTAAATGTTCTACACATTCTAAAATACTCCAGCTTTCAGTGTTTTCTTTCCAATTAAGTTGTTCAGTAGTATAATTTTTAAATAATTCAGCAGCGTCAATGTTTTTTTGTGTTAATTCAATCAGTTCATTTAGTAAAGTTTCAGATTTTAATGACATAGGTATTTGTTTTTTGCAAATGTCAGAAGTAAAATGGACAAAAAAATTGATTGAAATTAAGATTTTTTTATTCTTGACAGAGTTTCTGGTGTCATTCGCAAATAGGAAGCGATGTATTTATTTGGTATTTCTTGAAATACTTGTGGACTTCTTTTTAATACTCTTTGGTATCTAATAGTAGGGGAAGAGGTAAGCAAGTCTCTTTCTCTCTCCATTTGTTGTAAGACAAGACCTTCGAGTATTTGAACCCAAAATGTTTGAAGTTTTTCTGATGATGAAATAAACGATTTAAATGTTTTACTATCAATAACTTTTAAACATGTGCTTTTTAAAGCTTGAATATAAAAATCAGAAGGTTTTTCTGTTAAAAATGAATCAAGAGCTGTGATTAAATTATTCTTATAACCAAACCTTATCGTATGTTCCTCATCTACATCAACAACAAATATTCGTAAACTACCAGTAACAACTAAATAAATATTCGTGTCAATACTTCCTTTAACTTTCAAAAATTCATTTCTTTCTAAATGAACTTCATCACACCAAAGGTCTTCTTGATTTAATTTCTCAATTAAAAAATTGATTGGATTCATATTTTGAAATAACCGAAAAAGTAAATTTTATGATGTACTTAATCATGAATTATTCAAAGATATTATTAAAATTAGGAATTTCAGCAGGTTCATTTTGTCAATCATCTTTTACAAACTAATGCATTTTTTTCATTTCATCTGAAGTCGTTTTTCCTTCTACTTTGTTGATTTGAATGTGTAATTTCGTAGCGGGATTGAATTTGTTTAAGGCAGTTTTTAATGCTTTTTTCGCTGACGAATTCCAATGTTTATAACCGGCTTCTATACTTCCTTGAGATTTTAGAAGGAATGGTTACAGGTTTCAGTATAATAGTATGTTTTTACGAGCTACATGAGATTTCTAACTCTATAAAACACATAGTAATTATACCGTTTAAAACATTTAAATATTTGAAAAGAATACATGTCATAAATTTGTAAATATTTAATTGGATGATAATTCAATATATCATTTTAGGAGCATAACCAACTGCTTTAAAAATATTTATTTCGCTATTTTTTGAGCTGAAGAAGGCAAATTATTATTACATGTAGCTATTTGTAAGAGCAAAAAAACATCAACATTGTTTAATTTCCTATTTGTTTTTAAGTTCCTTTTAAGACTTTATTTTGAGATGTTTTGATGTTAATTGTAATAAATAAAACTAGTATTTGTTGAAAATAAATAACGATGAGTTTTTCTAAACTCTGTTACAATTCTACTATGAGGAAAGTATTTTTATGTCATACAATTTATAGTAGTTGTATATATTAAGATGCTAGCGTTTTAGTTGAAAACATTTTATTTAGACCAAACATGTTTTTTTCTACGGTTTTTCCTGTTTCAATATAATATTTAAATCCTTTAACAACACTCTTAATATAATGAGACATTTTTGGAATAAGATAAATGTATTTAAGTAAAGGTCGTAAAAATTTTGGGTAGCTTTTTAGTGCAATATCTGTGAATATATGAATAGAAATAGATAAACTCGTGATTTTATCATTAATTGCTTCTACATTCCAAAATACTTCGGCAACAGCAACATTTCCTCTTCCAATAAGTAAAGTGTAGCCCTTTTTTTCCTTCCATTCAGTAAAAAATCGATATAATTTTAGATTATTATAGTAAACTATAGAATCTTTAGAACCAACTTCCCCCCATTTTGTTACCTTATTTTCCTTGCAAAAAGGATGACAAAATTCGAGTATTCCTGGGGTAGCTATAGTGTTCCAAACTACATTAGCATCCGATTTTATTTGTTCTTTACAAAAGATTACGGTAGTTGGTAAGTTTTGTTTTTGCAACATCTTATGAACCTTTTGAGTAGATTAAACCTTATTTTTTTTAAATATAATATTTTATTTATAATCACTTATACTCGAAATATCATCTTCATATTTATTATGAATTAATAGAATAAAAAAACCGAAGAGCATTGCACCAATTATCAAAGCATTATTTATAATTCCTTCTGTGGAAAAAGAAATTTTTATCAATATGGTTGAGATAACAAACCCTGAATTTCTTATGATTTTATGAAATTTATCAGAATAAAAAAAAGAGGCCAACAATAATAAAACATCGACAACTATCAAGATAGTGAAGAATTCATCAAAGAAAACATTATTTATATTTTTAAAAGTTGCGATTTTACCTGTATCATTTAACAGAGTTCCACTAGCCCAGTTGGTAAAAGTATATATAGCAACTATTAAAAGGGTTGGCACTAACAAGACGGCAATTGTTTTTTTTAAATTGATAAATTTTTGAATTTCCTTTTGCTGATCTTTATCTTGTATTGTAGGTCTTTTTTTAATGTGCTTATAAAAATAATAGATAATGGTAAAGAGAATTAATGAAGATAATGCATCGTAAGTAAATTGTAAATCACTTTTAGATTGAAACCAGCGAGAAGTAAGTTCTAAATTTCCAATATCTTTAAATATTCTTCTAATAACAATAAGCGTTATGATCTCATATTGTTTACCAATGTAGAAGGATATAGATTTAGGAAGAAAAAAAATTAGCAGATAAACTTCATAAACTAAAATAAAAGAGAATGGAGTGTAAATAGCAACAATGGGGTTTTTTAATAATTTTGAATTCAGTTGAAGTATATCAAAATTAGTTAAAAGTATTAACAGCAAATGTATAAGGTAGCTAGAAATTGCGATTATAAGAATAACTTTTTCGCTTTGTGTTTTTACCTTGAAGGATAGAATTTTATCAAAGACTGCATTAATATTCATGTGTGTAATTGTCTTGTTGTAAGAAATATACGATAAATTTATGTAGTCTCCTACATTGTCGTGAGTTGTATCTGTCAGAAGTTAAAGAGATATATCTAACGCAGCCTACAAAATGATTTCTAAAACTCCTGTGTTTAAATTAATGTGACAGCAATCAGTGCTAACAGTATATCTCTCATTGACGATTTCTATATTATTTTTATATGCATAGAACTGAATTTGCTTTTGTGAGTTTTCACTAAAACTCATATCATTCACTAAAGGATATTCACCGTTTTGTTGAGCCGTTTGAAATCCAGAAGTTGAAAGTGGTATAGTGATGTCCGCAGCATTTGATAGGTCAATTACTTTGAAAGAGTCAATTGCTATGGGATTTAGATTTTCATCTTTGATTGTTATTAAAATAGTTCTAAAATCTTTTGTACAAACTGCATCTTCACATTGAGCGTTTGGAAAATTTTTATCTGTACAAGAACAAAATATTAGAATTGTAGCTAACAAGATAATTGTGTAGTATTGTGTGACTTTTTTCATTGTGATATGTTTTTCTTTTAAGATGAAAAAAATCTAAAAAGGTTGCGCAGAAAATTTTGAAAATACTCTCAAATCTATTGTTCTTCATAAATTAACTCTATAATAGTTTTGTCAATTTTTCTTCCCTTTTCTTTATTAAAATCAATAATTGATTCTCTAATTGCTTCAATTTTGTGCGGAACTCCAGGGTTATAATGAAATTCATAAGTGTTATTGTCATTGATTTCAAAAACTGCATTTTCAAATGCTTTTTCCATTTCTTCAGAATCAATTTTTATTCTTGAGAAAAATTCTTTGATCATTCTCATGGAATCATCAGGATCTAATCTTGTTTTTTGTTTTAGAACACAAAATTCATCTTCAAAATTTACATGTTCAAATGATAAGGTAGTTTTCGCTTTAATTGGATCTTCTCCAAGAATATTTGCTATTTCTTCATCATAGTTTAGAGCTGTTCTAATATCAAACTCTACACCCATCGGAAAATGGAAATATCGTATTTCTTTTAACAGAAGTTGTTCAATACCTTCTTTAGAACTGTACGCTCTAATTATGGGCATCATCGCTTTTTTCAGGAATTCTTTTTCTTCAGTATCTGCATCTCCCACAATATTAATAATATCATTAAAAAGATTATTCATTTTTTCACCTATCTCCTCCCAATTTATGAGCTCTAGAAACTCTCCTAATTCTGAAGTTTTATAAATGATCTCTGAGGTTTTATATTTAGTGAATTTGTCGAGAAAAACTTTTGGAATATCATAATCATTAGATAAGTCATTTTGATAACTCCATTTCACAGTATAAGAGGTGTCAGTAGAGTCTAAAACAGTAAAGTTTGCTACGTATTCTCTTTTTTCGTCCTTTACTAACTGTCCTTTTTTCCATTGTTGTTTTATGTTGGATATTTTAAAGTCGTAACTATCTCCTGTTGACCAGTACGAAACAAAAGCAACTTTAGTTGAATCAATTTGACTGAAGAGGTTTGTTGAACTTATTAAAAGTAAGACTAGTAAAAAGGCTTTCTTCATATGCTTATTTTTTTGGCAAAAGTAATTTAAAAAGAGGAATCTTGGGTTACAATTGATGTTGAAGATTACCGTCACAGAGCGTTATTCCTTGTTATATTTATGCGAACCAATTTTTTCAATGTAATTATTCAAAATTTGTTGTTTCTCTTTTATCGATTTGAAGGATTTGTCTAGAAAATATATAATTAAAATAGCTAGAATGTTAATTTTTATAAAATCATTTTCTATAGAATTAGCAATAATATTGAATTCACTGGCTATGATTCCAAATGAAATATTAATGGTTTTTTCGGTAAAGTTATAACCTATTAATAAATTTCCACCAGATGTCAAAAGAAACGTTACGCCATTAAGTGAAAAGCTTACAATTTGAATGAATTGTATGATCCACGAATGAGATATGGCATCTTCGTTTTTCTTAAATAAATTGACTCCAGCATAAATTGAATATCCGTAAAAGACGATTGCAACTAAGTAAATCAAAAAAGTATAAGAGTTCATTTGGTAACCTTGTAAAAGAAACCACATAATAATACCGACTCCTGCAGTACCACCAATTATTTCTAAAACTCCAATAGCTTTTAAAATATTCCTTTGTTTTTTAATTTCGTTAATATGCTCTTGTTTCATTAATAGGCAAGTTTATTTTTTTAATCTGTTAGTTGAAGTGACATTGATAATGTTCTCAGGATTGGTATACCATTTAACAAATTGGTCGAAATCTTCCTTGTGATTTAATAACCATTCATCAAACTCGTCTTGAGCTCCTATTTGAAATAAGTATCGGTTATACGTTTCAAAGTATCCTTTATCGAGCATTTTTTTGTGATAGTCAAATAAAACGTTGGGATACTTTTTATGATCTTGTGTATAGAAGTTGGCAATAAATCTCTTTCTCATCAGAGCAAGAGATTCTAAATTGAAATACTTTATTTCAATAATAGAAAGCACGAAATTTTTACCAAAGATTGCACAAAAAGGAAGTTGAATTTCGTTCTCGGAACTTAATTTTGATGCGTCAATTATAAGTTCACAAAAATCAATCCTTGATTCTTCTTCTCCTAAAATAATTGATGATTCATATGTATCGTAAAGGGCTTTACTCATTTCCCGGGTTCTTTCAGTTGTTCTTTCTAAGTTCATGAAAATTTCTCCATAAATTAAGCCCGTAAGTTTATCAGAAGAGTTAAGGTAAATTAGAGCTAATCTGTAATAGTTTGAAGGATAATTTGGATCAACTTCAATTCCTTTTTCATAATTCTCAATCGCTTTTTCATATTGCTCTTGATCTATTAAAACATTTGCTTTCTCCAAATATAAATTACCTGCATTTGGAAATCTTTCGATTCCTTCTTCATATTCTTTAATAGCTTTATCCTTTTTACCAAGATAGCTGTAGCAATTACCAGATAATTGATAAACTTGACTATTTATAGAGTCTAATTTTTTAACTTTCTTTATAACCTTTATCGCATTATTGTAGTCTTTTTTCAAGACATAGGCATATGCAATTTCATAAGGATAAAGATAGTTCTTTGGGTCAAGTTTTTGACTTTCTTCTAATATGGATATACTTTCGTCTATTCTGCCTTCGTCCATAAGATCAATGGCTTGTTTGGCTTTATTTAAGGCTACTTTACTTTTAGTTTGAGAGAATGAGGTATAAACTAAAAAATATAATAGGAAGAAGATTTTAATCGTTTCCATTGCAATTTGAGTTGTTTAATTTTCTTGTACAGAAATGAATTTTTTGAAGTCCGAAATTAATAAATTTTGATGTTGTTTTTAATAGCATCGTAATTTATATGAAGCGGAATATCATCCAAAGGTAAAAAGGAAATTTCGACCAACTTGGTTAGAATACGGTATTCTAATTTAGCCATTGGAATTTGTACTTTATTATTTTCAAACATACAATTAAGACTTATACAATCTTTGATGTTTTCACAGTCATCAACAATATTTAAAGAGACTTTAGAAACATTTGAACTCATTGTACTTTTACACTTGTAGTAAAGATTAAATTCTTTATTTCCTTCTAATATTGGAATACCAGCTTCTCCTATAATTCCTAAGTAATTATAATCTTTATTTAATCCAGAGATTTTGAATTGAACTAAACTGTTTACTCGGGTAGTTTTATTCCTATGTTTATTTTTAACATTAAAGTTTCCGCAACAAAAATTATATTCAAATTGATATGAATTTGCAGTAGCAATATTTGTGATTATAGTATCATACGTTGATTTTTTGTTTTTACGAAATAGGATGGTGTCTAATTTTGAACTATTTGGTTGAATGAATA
Source organism: Tenacibaculum sp. SZ-18 (assembly GCF_002813915.1). NCBI lineage: Bacteria > Pseudomonadati > Bacteroidota > Flavobacteriia > Flavobacteriales > Flavobacteriaceae > Tenacibaculum > Tenacibaculum sp. SZ-18. The sequence continues at coordinate 3,832,774 of NZ_CP019335.1, forward strand.
CTTTTCCGCTTCCGTATTTTAAATGTTTCCTATTAATTATCCATTCCCATTGCAATATTTTATGATATAATTTTTTGTTTTTAGCGTATCTTGAAAGTAATTGTTTATCGGCTTCAAAAACAGCATTTTGAGAAGTTAAAATTGATGTGTGAAAAAATAATAATAAAATGATTAAATTCTTCATAGCGTGAGTAGTATATTTTTTTTGAAACGGAAATAAACGAACAATGTTATGAATACAAAGGAATAAATAATTCCAATAAGTTCACAATTGATACAAAAAAAATAAAAGGAAATAAAACGCTAAACACCTAAAATCAACTTCGCAATAGTGAAGTAAATTAAGATTCCGAAAATATCATTACTTGTGGTGATAAAAGGTCCAGTTGCAATTGCAGGATCGATTCCTCTTTTATCTAGAAATAAGGGTATAAAAGTACCAATTAATCCAGCTACAATAATTACCACAATTAATGAAACTGAAACTGCAAATGAAGTCTGGATATCTTTGTTATATAGCCAAATAAATAGAAATAAGAAAATTGCAAGGGCTAAACCATTTAAGGCAGCTAATAACATTTCTTTAATTAAGCGTTTATTGATACTTCCTTTTACATCATCATTGGCTAAACCCTGCACAATAATTGCTGAAGATTGTACTCCAACGTTTCCAGCCATGGCTGCAATTAATGGTGTAAAAAAGAATAAAACAGCATTTTCTTTAAAAGAATCTTCGAAACCTCCCATAATTAAGAAAGCACCAATTCCTCCAATCAAACCTAAGAATAACCAAGGTAAGCGAGCTCGTGTTAATTCTAAAATAGTGTCATCGGCTTCAACATCTTGTGTAATACCCGCGGCTAATTGATAATCTTTGTCCGCTTCTTCTTTAATTACATCAACGATATCATCAATTGTAATTCGACCTACTAAAATTCCCAATTCATCAACTACAGGGATAGCTTCTAAATCGTATTTACGCATTTTATTAGCTACATCTTCGGCAGTGTCATGAACATTAACAAAATCAACTCTAGGAATATAAATATCCGCAATTTTAGATTTTGTTGAAGCCATTAATAAGTCTTTAAGAGAAAGGCGTCCTTTAAGTTTTCCGCTATCATCTACCACATAAATAGAATGAACTCTGGTAACTTCAGCGGCTTGTTCTCTCATTTTGGTAACACAACCTAAAACAGACCAATTTTCATTTACTTTTACAAGCTCTTTTGCCATTAATCCTCCGGCAGAATCTTCATCAAATCGAAGTAACTCTACAATTTCTTTGGCGTGTTCTTCATCTTCAATTTGCTGCATTACTGCTTCCTTTCGTTCTTCAGGAAGTTCAGCAATTACATCCGCAGCATCATCAGTATCTAGTTCTTCAATTTCTTCGGCAATTTCTTTAGCTGATAATTGTTCAAGAATTTTTTCACGTACATCGTCATCAACATCCATTAAAACTTCTGAAGTTGTTTCACTATCTAGTAAACGGATAATATAAACAGCCTCGTCAAAAGAAAGTTCATCTAAAACTTCAGCGATATCAGCATGATGAACATCAGTAAAAAGATCAGAAAGAGCAGTATCTTTTTGATTTGCGATTAAGCTGGAAACATTATCAAGAAGTTCTTTCGTTATTTCTATCGCCATGACTTGCAATTTTATCTGTAAGTTCTATAAATTCTTGTACCGATAATTGCTCGGGACGCATCGCAAAGATAGGGTCTTGTTTTAAGTTATCCGAAAGATTCATAAATTTTAGACTGCTTCGAAGCATTTTTCTTCTTTGATTAAAGGCAGTTTTTACAACTCTGATGAATAATTTTTCATCAACAGGTAATGTGTAGTTTTCTTTACGAATCATACGCATGACTCCAGAATCTACTTTTGGCGGTGGATTAAATACCGAAGGAGGTACTGTAAAAAGATACTCAACATCATAGAAAGCTTGAGCAATTACTGATAAAATTCCATAAGCTTTACTTCCTTTTTTCTCTGCAATTCTTTGAGCAACTTCTTTCTGAAACATACCAGAAAACTCAGGAACAACATCTCTATTTTCTATAGCCTTGAATACTATTTGACTTGATATGTTGTATGGGAAGTTTCCGATGATAGCAAAGGACTCATCGTTGAATAATTGTTGTAAATTTTGTTTTAAAAAGTCACCTTCAATAATTTGAAATTTATCAGCAGAAGTATTGAGCTTAAAATGCTCAACAGGAAAAGTTTCTTTCAAATAAGTTACAGATTCTGAGTCAAGTTCTAAGACAGATACTTTAGGTTTCTTTTCTAATAAATATTTGGTTAAAACTCCCATTCCTGGGCCAATTTCCAAGATGTTGTTATAACCCGATTCTGTTAAGGTATCTGCTATCTTCTTAGCAATATTCTCATCCGTTAAAAAATGTTGACCTAAATGTTTCTTTGCACGTACACTCATGCTGCAAAGATAATAAGTTATATAGAGCTTTTTTGAAATAGTTTTTGTGTATAATCAAGTAACTCTGAATTTCCAGATTTTCCATGACCTGGAATTACAAACTCTATGTCAGGGAATGTTTCTTTTATTTTTTGAATAGTTGTTGGCCATTCATTTGGATTTGCATCGGATAAGTTTCCTTTCGGAGCATTTATACTAGTAACTAAACATCCACCGAATAAAGTTTTATCATATGGGAAATAAGCAATAACATTGTCCTTGGTGTGACCTTCACCCAAAAATGAAATCAGGACTTTTTTGTTTCCTAATTGAAACTTTTTATTAGCATTAAACCCCAATTTGGGAATGCTAGACTTATTTTTTTTTGCTAATTCAATTGTTTTGTTTGAAGCAAATGAATTTATATTCAACCTGTGAAATTCGTCTAAAGTATCTAAGCAGTCAATATGAAAATGGGTAGGAACAATAGCTATAATTTCGGCTTCTAATTCATTTTGGACCCAATTAATTAATTGAATGGTTGCTTTTTTCCCGACAGGAGTATCAAAAATAATAGCTTTTCCTTTGTTCATCATAATGGCTCCATTGCAAGGAACATCTCCAAAAGACTTAGTTTTTAGGGTTGAGGTGTGTTGCCATACATGGTTAGAAATCTTTGTAATTTTAATGAAATCAGAAGAAAAGTTTTGAGTTGGAATAGTACAACTCGACAAGAAAAATACCGATATCAAAACTGTGAAAATATTTTTACTCATTATTTAAAAATTAGATCCGTTTAAAAATGTAATATCTTCTCGAACTTCTTGTCTCCATTGTTTACCATACTTTTTATCAAAGAATTGAAAAATTGTTTTATTGTATTGAATAATACATTGAGGGTTTTCAATAAGACAACCAAACATGTAATATTTAAAGTTGAATTTTTTTTCCTGAAATTTATCCGTTACATATTTAACAGGTGCATAGCCACCAATGACCAATAATTTGATGTTGTTGTTTTCAATATCTTCCAGTGCTCTTTGTTTAGAGAACTGACAATTCGAATCATGAACTATTTTAAAATTGTCGATAGATTTATCTTTGATAATAACACCGAATTCATTGTTTTTACTTCCATCGTAAACATATTTTAGTTGATAGGTATTGTTTCTTAAATTATTGAATTTAAAAAATCCTAAACTATCAGTTTCAGTATATATGTTACCAGGATTTAATTTAAGGGCTAAGTTATTACTTGGAAATAAATCATTACCAATTTTGATATAAGCATAGCCAGAAATTGAATAGTTTTTTTCTTCTTGAGAAATTACAATGAAACTATGACAAAAAAGCAATATGTATACGAACCGTTTTATCGCTTTAATTTCTAGTTTCTATAGGATAAAATTCTTCAACAACTCTTAACTCAGTTCTAAAGGCCAGCATTTTATCTGCGAAACGTTGCATACCATCAGAACGAAGTTTTTCAGCATCGTGCTTGTAATAATTGTCTAAATCTTCTCTTGTCTTCGCTGTATATTGAATGGAGTAAGTTACACCACCCATTTCTTCTTCCACCAAAACTTGAGACATTTTAGCACTTATAAATCTGCCTGTTGCTAAGACTTCTGGAATATGAGATTGCATCCAAGTTAACCATTCTTTCTCTACAGTCTCATCAATATTAATTGTTACGTTATATATATACATTTTTTCGTTTTGTTCTTTATTAAATAGAATCGCCTCGCAATTTCCTAAACTTCTTTCTTGCATCCACGAGATAAATGCTCGAAGGGTAATCAAAAATTATTTTTTGATAGTATTCTTTTGCTTTTTCCGAATTGTTTAAATTATTAGCATACAATTCTGCCATTAAGTAATAAGCATCATCTGCCAAAATCCCTTCTTTATCTATGGCAATAATTGTGTTGTAATTTTCAATTGCTTGTGTAATTTGATTGGTTTTTGTGAATAATTCAGCCTGTTTGAATAAAGCTTCATCTTCTATTGGTTGACCTTTGTAGGTCACTAATATAGTTTTAAGAATTGAAAGTGACTCGTTATTCTTATTTTGAAAGGCTAGTAAATCTGCTTTGGCGTACTCTTGGAGTCCTGAAGGAATACTGTCCTTTGGTTGGTTATCTGAAATAACTAAAAATAAATCAGCAGCATCATTAGCAATTAGTTGATTCGCAGATCCTTTTAAAACTTTTAACTGCGCCTTTGACCATTTAAAATCATTTTTAAAATAGGATGTTTGAGCTACTTTATATCGAGCTAATTGACCTAATTCATGATTTTTTAATTGTGTTTGAACTTGAGAGTAATAAATTAAAGCTTTATTAAATAAGCTTTGATATACGTGAACATCCGCTAACTTTAGTTTAACTCTTGCTTTCTGAAATTTACTGCGGGAGAATGGGAGTGCCTTTTCTAAAACTTTTTTAGCTTCTTCTGGTTTGTTTTTGGAAAAAGTTAAATAGTCTGCATAGGCAACCTGGATTGGAAAAGTATTGTTGTTAATTCCAAATTCTTTAAATACGGAATCAAATTTTTGTTCAACCTCGGGATCATTCTGCTTTACAGCTATCTGCAAATTCATCTGAATTGCATTGAATTTATCTCTTTGATAGTTTGTTTTCTCTATAGTAAAATCGAAACATTTTTTTGCTGTATCGTAATCTTTATTATCGAAAGCAATTTCTCCTAGCTGAAAAATACTTGCTAATCGATCATTATTTCTAGCATATAGTGCTTTGTTTTGAATTAAAGCTTTTCCATAGTCTTTTTGTTTTATGAATAACCATCGAAGTAAGTCGTTCCAAACGTCTTTAGGATTACTAACTGATTTTCGAAGCAATACTTTTTTGAAAAGTATATTATTTGGATCTTGATTATCGTCTGTTATATAACGAGCACAATTTCTCTTTACAACATTAATGTAGTTATCGTTTTTATCTAAATAATCCATGTAGGAGCTGAACATAAACTCGAAATCCCCCTTTTCACCATAAATTTGAGCAACTTCAAACTCGTAATTCGCATTCGGGTTATGAATTGCTGTTTCTTTATAGGCTTTAATGGCATATTCTAACTTATTATAATCTTTGAAAAGTCGAGCAATTGCACCTCCATAGCTTGGTTCTTTAGAAATTGATTTTACTGCTTTGGAATAAAGTTTCTCTGCTTCTTTTGTATTTTGATCTTTTTCATAGTTATACCCGAGTAATACATTCAAAAAAGTAAGATTTGGCCTTCTTTTAATTTTTTCTTCGAGTAGCTTCTTAGAAACTTCCAATTTATTTGTTTCTTGATAACAACTTATAAGCCTTTTTAGGTAAGTTGTATTGTACGGACTCCTTTTTACTAAGTCTTTATAGTATTGTGTTGCTTTTTCGTATTCACCATTTCGAAAATAATTTTCGGCTAACGCGAAATTTCCCGATTGTGCTTGTACAAAAACGCTAAAAACCAGTAAAGTTAGGAATAGTATGCGATATCTCATCAATCAAAAATAAGGAAGAAAAATGTTAAATTTTAACTAAAAGTGATGGTTTTTTTTAAAGTAAGTGTAATGTTTTGGCACGGAATTTGTCTTATGGATAGAAACTAATACAAATTTATTATGAAAAACGTAACAAAACAATACGAACAGTCGAATAGAAAAGCAAAGGAATTTATGAAGAACGGACAAATAACTCAATATTTTGAAGCTTTGCTTGAAATGAATAAATATAAAAGATTAATGATGGCGATTGCTGCCAATTAATAAATACATTGTTTGAAGAAATCCAGTAACCAGCGGCGCGCACTGATTACTGACTTCTAAATAACTTTAATTAATAATATCAAATCCACAGTAAGGAACTAATACTTCTGGTATTCTAATTCCTTCTTCTGTTTGATAATTTTCTATAATTCCTGCTAGTACACGAGGTAAAGCTAATGAGCTTCCATTTAAAGTGTGTGCTAATTGATTTTTTCCTTCACTATTTTTAAAACGTAATTTTAAGCGATTTGCTTGAAACGTTTCAAAATTTGATGCAGAACTAATTTCTAACCATCTTTCTTGTGCTGTTGAATACAATTCAAAGTCAAAAGTTAAGGCTGAAGTAAATCCTGTGTCTCCTCCACATAAACGTAAAATACGATATGGTAACTTTAATTCTCTTAGAATTACCTTAATATGTTCCACCATACCATTTAATGCTTCGTAAGAATTATCAGGATGTTCAACACGAACAATTTCAACTTTATCGAATTGGTGTAAACGATTTAAACCGCGAACATGTGCTCCATAACTTCCTGCTTCTCTCCTAAAACATGGAGTATATCCCGTTAAAGCTATAGGAAGTTCGTTAGCTTTTAATAATTCACCACGAAACATATTGGTAACAGGAACTTCGGCTGTAGGAATTAAATATAAATTATCACCTGTAACATGGTACATTTGACCTTCTTTATCAGGAAGTTGTCCAGTTCCAAAGCCAGACGCTTCATTTACTAAATGAGGTACTTGAACTTCTTTATAACCGGCAGCGGTGTTTTTATCCAAGAAATAATTGATTAATGCGCGTTGTAAACGTGCTCCCTTTCCTTTGTAAACAGGAAAGCCAGCACCACTAATTTTTGCGCCTAAATCAAAGTCAATTATATCATATTTTTTCACTAATTCCCAATGAGGTAAAGCTTTGTCTCCTAAATTAGGAATTACTCCTTCGCTAAAAACAACCTCATTATCTTCCTCGCTTATACCTTTAGGAACAGAACTATGAGGAACATTTGGAATCTGGTATAATAGTTCTTTTAATTTTTCAGAAAAAGTATTTAATTTTTCAGTCAAAGCTTTTGATTTATCCTTTAACTGTCCTGTTTTTTCTTTTAAGATATTTGCTTTTTGAACCTCGCCAGACTTAAATAAACCTCCAATTTCCTTGGACAATTTATTCGATTCAGCAAGTGTTTCATCTAATGAAACTTGAGTAGCTCTTCGCGTTTCATCGGCTTCTAATACTTGGTCAAGAATTGCCTCGGCGTTCGCAAAATTTCTTTTTGCCAATCCGTCCAAAACAGTTTGTTTGTTTTCTCGAATAAATTGAACTTGTAACATGATGTTTAAAAAATTTAAGCGACAAAGATAAAAGAAGCGCTACATTTAAACAACGAGTCATTACATATTATTCTGAATGTATTGTAAAGATGCTATTTTATCTTGCTTTAATTGAGATGTAAGTTTTTCTAGAGACTCAAACTTTTCTTCTTCTCTTAAGAAATAAAGCAACTCTATTTCAATTGATTTACCGTATATATTTTCATTAAAATTAAAGTAATTTACCTCTATAGTTTGATTATTGCCATCCACCGTTGGACGATTACCGATATTCATCATTCCAAAAACTCTTTTGTTATGAATAATTGATTGTATGATATATACTCCTGATTTTGGTATCAATTTATAGTTCTCCTTTACTTGTATGTTTGCCGTAGGAAACCCAATTTTTTTTCCAATTTTTTTTCCGTCGACCACGGTTCCTTTAATTGTAAAATTATACCCCAAATAGTTGTTTGCAGTTTTAAGAGACCCTTCTTTTAAAGCTTTTCGAATTTTTGTTGAACTTACTGAAACGGAGTCTATATCTTGAGCAGGAATTTCTTGAACTTCAAAATTAAACATATGAGAATATTCTGTTAGTTGCTCAATGTTTCCTTCACGATTTTTCCCGAAGTGATGATCATAGCCAATTATTAATTTTGATACTCTTAATTGATTAACTAAAATATCTCTTACAAATTCCATTGCTGAAAGACGAGAGAACTCTTTACTGAACGGATGAATAATCAAATAGTCTAATCCTGTTTTTTCTAGAAGATCGATTCTTTCATTAATTGTATTAATAAGTTCGATGGAAACATCCTTTTGTAAAACCATTCTAGGATGAGGAAAAAAAGTTAATAAAGCGGATTTTTTACTGTTTTCAGCGGCTTGTTTTACCAGATCCTTTACGATTTTCTGGTGACCGATATGTACACCATCAAATGTGCCGATTGTAACATAAGTTTCCTGAGTTGGTATAAAATCAAAAATTGAATGGACTGTCTCCAAATTAAATTAAATTTTAGACAAATTTACAAGTTCTAAAATCAAAATTTAATTTTCATTAAGAAAATGTCATAATCACAAAAAAACTGTCGGTTTAATGTGTGAATAGTAATAAAAACAAACAAAATATTTTATGAATAAAAAAAAATTGTATTTTGCGATATAGTTAACAAATTATTTACATTATGATAAAAAAGTTATTATTGGCTGCGTTTACAGTGTTTTGTAGCTCCTATATGATGGGACAAACTACTGTTACCGGAACAGTAAACGATGCGACACTTGGCGGCCCTTTGCCTGGAGCCGACATTAAAGTTTCTAGAAAAGCTGTAGGAACTAACACAGACTTTGACGGAAAATTCACATTAACTGTTACAGATACTCCTCCATTTATGTTAGAAATTTCTTCTTTAGGGTATCAAACTGTAACTGTTGAGATTACGAAGAACAATCAGGTTGTTGAAGTATCGCTGAAAGAGAATGCAACAGCGTTAGATGAAGTAGTAATTTCGGCTTCTAGAACTCCTGAACGTGTTATGGAATCTCCAGTAACAATTGAAAGGTTTGATTCTAGAGCAATCAAAAATACATCTGCACCATCTTTCTATGATGGATTGGAAAATTTGAAAGGAGTAGATATCAACACTAACAGTTTAACGTTTAAGTCAGTAAACACAAGAGGTTTCGCTACTTTTGCTAACACGCGTTTTATGCAGTTAGTTGATGGTATGGATAATTCATCGCCAGCTTTAAATTTCGCTTTAGGAAACTTATTAGGTTTGTCTGAATTAGATGTGAAAAGCGTTGAATTATTACCGGGAGCATCGTCTGCTTTATACGGAGCAAATGCTTTTAACGGTATTATGTTCATGAGAAGTAAGAGTCCTTTTGATGATCAAGGAGTTAGTTTTGTTTTCAAAACAGGTTTAACTCAGCAAGAAGCTGCTGGGAGCAATGAGTTTTATGATACAAGTATTCGCTTAGCACATACATTTGACGATTATTTTGCTGCAAAAGCAACATTATCATATTTAAAAGGTACTGAATGGTATGCTACTGATGATAGAAATACTTTTAATGGAGAATACGTAGCTGGTGATAGAGATTCAGATATAAATTATGATGGATTGAACATCTATGGTGACGAAGTATCAACAAATATTAGAGGTGTTGCACAGGTATTAGAAAGTTTGGGAGTTGTTCCAGCAGGTGCATCAGCTTTAATTCCAAGTGTAAATGTAAGTAGAAACGGTTACCAAGAAAGAGATTTAATGGATTATGATGCAAGAAGTATGAAATTTGGTGCTTCATTACATTATCGACCATGGGGAAATGATCGTCTTGAAATTATTTGGAACTCTAAGTTCGGAAGGGGTAATACTATTTATCAAGGAGCGAACCGTTACTATATTAAAGATTTCTTCATGGAGCAGCACAAGTTAGAGTTCAGAGGTAAATATTTCTTTGTGAGAGGATATTTAACAGCTGAAGATGCTGGAAACTCATATGATTCAAGATTTACTGGGATTAATATAAACAGAGCATGGAAAGATGATAACACTTGGTTTGGCGAGTATGTTGGTGGTTATTTAGGTGCAATTTTGAATGGTGCAACGGATGATGTGGCTCACCAGGTTGGACGAACTACAGCACAACAAGGAGCTCTAGTTCCAGGAACGGCAGCCTTTCAAAATACATTGGAGCAAGTTATATCTAATCCTGACCTAGCTAGAGGATCAAAATTTCAAGACCAGTCTCAGATACGACACGTTGATGCTAATTTGAACTTAAGCCCTTACATTAACTTTGCAGAATTTCAGGTTGGAGGTTCTTACAGAGAATACTCATTAAGATCAAGAGGTACAATTTATACTGATTTTGATGGTCCAATTAACTACGACGAATATGGACTATATACCCAAATGCAAAAGAAATTCATGGATGATAGATTAAAGTTCACTGGTTCTGTTAGATACGATAAGGCTCAAAATTTTGATGGTAATTTTTCTCCTCGTGTTTCTTTAGCTTATGCTGCTGGAGAAGAAAAGAATCATAACTTCAGAGCATCTTTTCAGACAGGTTTTAGAAATCCAACAACACAAGATCAATATATCGGTCTAGATATTGGTAGGGCGTTTTTAGTAGGTTCGGCAGCTGATAATTTAGATAGATACAATACACCTTCGATTACCCTAAGTGGTAATGGTGCTGCTATTGCAGGTGTACCTGCAATCTCTTTATCAGGAAGAAGTGCATACGAAAACTCATTCTCATCAAGTTCGGTACAAGATTTTGTTAATGGTAATGCTGCTGCACCAGTTAAGGCTGATGTAGGTTTGGTTAAACCAGAAAAAGTTACTGCGTTTGAAGTCGGGTATAGGAGTGCAATTCCTACTGGAGAAAATAAGTTGAGCGTCGACTTAAGTGTTTATTATAATCAATATGAGGATTTTATAGCAAATGAGGTTGTAATTGCTCCATTATACGGACAAGCTGATTTATCTGATACAGCTCCTATTGGTCCTGGTGGAACTGCTGTTCCTGTTGCACTTGCAGCGCTAGGAAATGGTGATTTTACAACATTTAATGCGTATACAAATTCTAGCGCGGACATTAGCTCATATGGAACAACTATTGGTTTAACTACCAAAGTTTTCAATGGTTTTAACGTTGGGTTAAATTATACTTGGTCTAAGTTTGACTTTGATCAGTCATCTGATCCTGATTTTGAAGCTGGTTTTAATACACCAGAGCATAAAGTTAAGTTCCAATTTGGACACACGAATATTTTTGACAATTTTGGGTTTAACTTAAATGTAAGATGGCAGGATGAGTATTATTGGGAGTCTACTTTCCATGATGCTAATATTGACGCACGAACAGTAATTGATGCACAAATGAATTATAAGATACCTTCGCTTAAATCAATCATTAAAGTTGGAGGAGCTAATTTGACGGGACAAGAGTACTTCAGTGCACCGGGAGTTGGTGCAATAGGTTCTCAATACTATATCTCTTGGACAATTAATAACTAGAATATGAAAAAAATTAAACTAAAATATAGTTGGTTACCAATTGTTTTATTTGGTCTAACTGCTTGTGATATTAACAATGATTTAGAGCCGATTCCTGATGTTGAAACGCCAGAAATTGCGGCAGATGCAAATGGATTAGATTTGTCTAATTACATAGCAATTGGTGCTTCTTTTAGTGCAGGTTTTACAGATAATGCACTTTTTATTGAGGCTCAAAAGTTTTCTTTCCCAAACATAATTAGTGAAAAGTTTGCTTTAGCGGGTGGAGGAGATTTTGTTCAGCCATTGATGAATGATAATATTGGTGGTTTATTACTTCAAGGTACTGTAATAAGCGCTCCTAGGTTATTTTTTAATGGTGCAGGGCCAGCTACATTGGATGCTGTTCCAACGACAGAGGTTACATCAAAATTACCAAGTAACATGAATAATTATGGTATTCCAGGTGCAAAAAGTTATCATTTTCTTGCACCAGGTTATGGTAGTGTAAATGGTGTTCCCCTTGGATTATCAAATCCTTATTATGCTCGTTTCTCTTCTAGTGAAACAGCAACAGCTTTACAAGATGTCATTTCAAACTCTCCTACTTTTTTTACTATATCTGAAATAGGAGGAAATGATGTTTTAGGTTACGCAATTAGTGGTGGTTCAGGTGTTGATCAGACAGGTAATCCTGATGTAACTACCTATGGATCAACGGATATAACAGACCCAACTGCTTTTACTGGTATTTTAACACAAATGGTAGATGCATTAACTTCTAATGGAGCTAAAGGTGTATTAGGTAATATACCATATATCACTTCATTATCTTATTTCACTACTGTTCCTTATAATCCTGTTCCTTTAGATGCAGCTACAGCTGGCGTTGTAAATCAGGCTTACACACCTTATAATCAAGGATTACAAGGTGTTTTGGATGCTAAGAATGCTGGTTTATTACCGGCTGCGGTAATTGCAATACTTGACGCTGCAGGATTTGATCAAGATGAGGTAGATAGACGCCAAATAAGTTTTGAGGCAGGATCAAGTAATGCAGTTGTAATACTTGATGAGGATCTAACAGATTTAACATTTATTGACCCTAATTTGGTTAGTATGAGACAGACTACCGACGAAGATTTATTAGTTCTTACGAGTTCTTCGTTTATTGGAACTTTAGCTAACCCGTCAGACCCAACTAGTGTAAATGGAGTTGCCGTTCCTTTAGAAGATAAGTATGTTTTGACTCCTGAGGAGCAAAATAATATTAAAGTTGCGACTGATGCGTATAATGTAACAATTAAGTCGGTTGCTGACGCTAATGGTCTAGGTTTTGTAGATTTCAACGCTATTTTAGCGCAGGCTGCTTCTTCAGGTTTGACTTTTGGAGACTACACAATGACTACTGACTTAGTATTCGGTGGTTTGGTGAGTTTGGATGGTGTTCATTTAACAGCAAGAGGTTATGGATTAATGGCTAATGAATTCCTTTTAGCCACTGATAGAGCATATGGAAGTAATTTTGGTGAGGCTACGAATGGATTATCGGATGCTAGTGAATTACCTACAAATTTTTCGCCAAATTTAAGATAATTTATAGATATCATAAAGTTTTAAAAGGTTGAGATTTTCTCAACCTTTTTTATTTTCATCAGGTTTTATAATATACTTTTTATACTTGCCATTTCGATATCTGTGATATATAAAGATTGGCATTAGTATGAACGACATATATAGCACACCTAATCCCATAACTATTTTAGCTTGTTCGTGTTGCGTATTTAATAAATACACACCTGTTGCCATCCAAACTAAGAAAATAACGAACAGTATTTTAATTAGTGTTTTCATTTGTTTGTGTTTCGTACAAAAATAAAAATCCTGTTAATATATTAATAACAGGATTTATAAGTTTATTTAAAAGAGAAATTTACATTTTCATTAACCATGAACGCATATCAACCTCTTCTTTAATAATATCTCTTAAATCGTCTATTTTAACACGTTTTTGTTCCATTGTGTCTCTATGACGAATGGTAACAGTATTATTTTCCAAAGTATCATGATCAACAGTGATACAGAAAGGTGTTCCGGCAGCATCTTGTCTACGATATCTTTTACCCACAGAATCTTTATCTTCATACATAACAGTAAAATCCCATTTTAAATCATCTACTATTTTACGAGCTAATTCAGGTAAACCAGAATTATTAACTAGAGGAAATACTGCAACTTTGGTTGGAGCTAAAACAGTAGGTAATTTTAGGACCGTTCTAGTTTTTCCTTCGCCAAGATCTTCTTCTTGTAAAGAATTAGAGAACACAGCTAGGAACATTCGATCTAATCCGATTGAAGTTTCTAATACATAGGGTACGTAACTCTTATTTTCTTCATGATCGAAATACTGTAATTTCTTTCCTGAGAATTCTTCGTGCGCTTTTAAATCAAAATCAGTACGAGAGTGAATTCCTTCTAATTCTTTAAAACCAAAAGGGAATTTGAATTCGATATCGGCAGCAGCATCAGCATAGTGAGCTAATTTTTCATGATCGTGGAAACGGTAGTTATCTTTTCCTAAACCTAAAGATAAGTGCCATTTCATACGGCTTTCTTTCCAATGCTTATACCATTCTTGTTGCGTTCCTGGTTTGATAAAGAATTGCATTTCCATTTGCTCAAACTCACGCATTCTGAAAATAAACTGTCTTGCTACAATTTCATTTCTAAAAGCCTTTCCTGTTTGTGCAATTCCAAAAGGAATTTTCATTCTTCCTGTCTTTTGAACATTTAAGAAGTTTACGAAAATACCTTGTGCTGTTTCTGGACGTAAGTATACTTTCATTGAACTATCAGCCGAAGCTCCCAATTGTGTTCCAAACATTAAGTTAAATTGCTTTACATCTGTCCAATTTTTAGATCCCGTTAAAGGATCTGCTATTCCTAATTCTTCTATTAAAACTTTTACATCAGCTAAGTCCTCATTTTCTAATGATTTCGCTAATCGAGATAGAATAGTATTGATTTTTTCTTGATAACCCAATACTCTTGGGTTTGTAGCTAAAAACTGATCTTTATCAAAAGAGTCTCCAAACCTTTTAGCAGCTTTGTTAACTTCCTTCTCAATTTTTGTTTCAATTTTAGCGCAGTAATCTTCAACTAAAACATCAGCTCTATATCTTTTTTTAGAGTCTTTATTGTCAATTAATGGATCGTTAAAAGCATCAACGTGTCCTGAGGCTTTCCAGGTTGTTGGGTGCATCAAAATGGAAGCATCAATACCAACGATATTTTCGTTCATTTGTACCATTGCTTTCCACCAATAATCTCTAATATTCTTTTTTAACTCGACTCCGTTTTGTGCATAATCATAAACAGCGCTAAGACCATCATAAATTTCGGATGATTGAAATATATAACCATATTCTTTAGCGTGTGATATAACCTTTTTAAATTGATCTTCTTGTTTTGCCATAATACTGCAAAAATATAATATGGTTTGAATAAATTGTAGTCTAAAAACAAAAAAGTGAAGAAATTACAATCTTCACTTTTTTAAATATATTTTTTGTGAATTTTATCTCAGTTTTACTTGTGTTTTTGCTGAGAAAGTGCCATCCACATATGCGTTAATTGTATAAGTTCCTTTTTTAATGTCATCTCTATTCACTAAAATTAAAGAAACTACTCCAAGTCTATTATTGTCATAGTTGGCGAACATATTATCACTAAAGAAAACATTTGTTCCGTCCTTTATTGCTTTACTTCCTTTTGAAGCTATGACTTTCTCCTCTTCGTCTAGAATTTGAATTAAGATTTCTTTTTTACCAGCGGTTGTTACTGGATTGGCAAGTAAATCAAATTTAACTCTAAAAGCATCTGTTCTTCTTGATCTTGAAGTGTTTGTTAATTTTCCACTACTACGTTCTTTCATTGCTTCAGCTATAATATTACTCACTTTAATTACACCTGCAATATCAACTTTAGCTTTTAATTGAGCTTGTCTTTGTTGTAATGAGATGTTTTTTCTAATTAAGTTTTTTTGAGACTCCTCGTTTTCATCAAGCTGTTGCTTAACGACAATGTTTTCCTGAAGCAATTCGTAATTTTGTTTATTTAGAGAATCTACTTGGATAAATAATCTTCTATTTTCTCTTTCAAGTTTTACGATTTTTCTAGAATACTTTACTATTAAGTTATAATTGGATTTTTCTAAATTCTTTATAGAATCACGAAGTAAAATAATTTTATTAATCTCTTTAACTAATCTTTGGGATAAGTCTTTATTTTTAACATTTACATTTTTGTAATCCTCAATGATTTCATCAAGTTCAGCCTGAAGCTCTAATTTTTGCTCTGAAAAGGCATCTTCAAGTTTTTGATAATCACTGTTTAATTTGAATGAATATACAATTAACAATATGACCAATGCTGCAATCAAATATTTAAAACCGCTAGGTTTAATGGTAATTTTAGAGCTCATTATATTATTAATATTGGGTTTTATTTATAAACACTTACTAATCCTAAAGAGTAGTATATAGTAGGCTAATTTACAATTTCTTGAACTAAATCAAAAAAATGATATCTAAATATAGTATAATATTATGAGAGTTTATAAAAACTTAAAAAAATACATAAAACCTAGTGTCTACAATATTCACCTAATAAATAACTATAATTAAAAAATATAGTGTTTCATTATTAATTTATTTAGTAAAACTAAATAGTAGAATTTATCGTCTTGTTATCTTTTCCGTTGTAAATGATTGAATTTCCAATTCTTTTGAAATGTTTAAATGAGTGTAAAATAATTTTAGAGTTCCATTTTTTGAGGAGTTGCAATTGAAAACTATTTTTTCGTTTTCCTTGAATAGTAGTTCAATGGAAAACATATTATTTACGGGAGAGGTATCTTGTAAGTAATAAATCCTATTTATCCTGTAGCATTTTTCATTGTCAACAAAAATCACACTATCAATTCAAAATTTTTTAGGAGCTTTTAGTGATAAATTGAATTTCATATGAGGTTTTTGAATTTCAATTCCGGGGTGTATTAATTTTTTTGAGGCACTAATCACTTCAAGATTGCTTTGACAACCAAGAAGTGATAGCGTGCTGATAAAAATGAAAAACAACTTTTTCATTTATTTTAAAATTATTTTTTTAGTCAAATTCTTTCCTTCGTTTGTGATCTTGATAATGTACATTCCGTTGGAAAATTTTGAAAGATTGAATTTCTCCGACGTCTTCGTTGTACTCATATCTTGAACAACACTACCAATAATGTTGTAGATTTTTATCTGCTTTTCTCCATTTAATTCATTCATACTTATTGTAAAGGTTTTACTCGATGTTGGATTCGGGTAAACAGTCACTGAGTTATCTGGTAATAATGGATCAGATGTTCCTAAAGCAGAAGCTTCTATTGACGCTTCCCAAACTCCTCTACCATATGTCGCCGCTCTAATTTTCTCTGTTCCATAATGTATTTCAATGTCATGAACAATTACGTTTGGTAAGCCTATTCCTAATCTTACCCAATCATTTTTGGTGTTTGTCCAATAATAAACACCAAGATCTGTAGCTAAGAATAATTCGCCATCTGTGGTCCCAGTTTTATAAACGATTTTATGAGTGGGGATGTTCGGTAATGATGCAGTGATGTTCGTCCATGAACTTCCTGAATTTGTTGATTTATAAACTTTTCCACTTCCATAACCAGAATAGGCTAGATATACTTCTTGAGGATTTGTTGGATGAACTTCAATACTTTTAACTCTTCCAAATGTTGGAATAGTAATGGAAGTCCAAGTTGATCCTCCATCAGTAGTTCTTTTTACTCCTAAACTACCAGAAACATAAATTACGTTAGGATTCGAAGGAGCAATGGACATAAATTCTATAGATCCAACACCAGAATTTAAGTTTGTCCAATTGTTTCCTCTATCTGTTGATTTGTAAATATCTCCAAATCCTCCGAAAATAGTTTTAGGATCAGTTGGGTGAATTTCAAGCTCCCATACAAATGGAGCTCCTGATGGAGTAGATAACCTTTGAGTTGTAGTTGTAAAACCGTTTAAGGTTCTTCTTAATATTCCTGCTTGACTACAAGTCCAAGCGATGTTTGAGTTGGAATAGTCCCATAATCCTTCAACACCGTCACTACCTGGGTTTTCACCTTTAAAAGTAGCTCCATCATAAACAGCTATATCGTTATCTTTAGCTCCCATTATTAACTTCCTTGCATTTTGAGGAGTTCCAGAAACGTTATAATATTGAGTAATAGCAATTCCTTCCGATAGGTCTGACCAAGGAATATCTTTTGAAGCATCTCCTCTAAAAATACCACCATCATTTGTTGAGAATGCAATGTTAGTTCCAGGAACAAACTTAATGTCATGATGATCTGAATGAACATAAAAATATGGTTTGCCATTTACCCAGTAACCGTCAAGATATTGTTCCCAGGTAGCACCTCCATTTTTAGATCTCCATCCTTCGATTCCTCCAACTAGAATTAAATTTTCGTCTATCGGAGAAATTGCTATTGCGATATTATAACCACCTTGCGATTCGAATTGATTAATAGTTGAAACTGTTGTCCAATTTGAACCGTCGTCAGTTGAGCGTCTGATTACACCGTTTCTGTCAACAGTTATAATTAAGTTTGGATTTTTGGCTGTTAGCGCGAAATCAAGCCTGCCTGCTGTAACATTCGATGCTACTTCCCATGTTTTACCGTTATCTTTTGAGATGTAAAAACTTCCAAAATTAGAAGTAGCATACATTGTTCTGCGACTTCCTACCTTGTACTGAATGTCGTTAAATGTAGCACCAGTTTGTGTGAAAACATCGTTCCAAGTAGCCCCGCCATCGTCTGATTTTTTTATACTATTAACTGTTGTTGCGAAAATAGTATTAGTATTATTCGGATCTATAAGTAATTTGCTAATTCGGTTATTCTGCCCTAATGTAAAAGTCAAGCCTGTGAAGTTCCAAGTTTCTCCAGCATCATTTGATTTTAAAACACCTAATGATCGATTTTGAACACCATCCCAATCTCCAGTTGCTAGGTATAAAATATCAGTGTTTGTCGGATCTATAATAATATCAGAAACTCCCATATTTGAGAAGTTATCTCCTTTAGCTGTCCAATTTTTTCCTCTATTAGTTGTCTTCCAAACACCTCCTCCAGGAGTTCCAACATACATGGTTGTAACATCAGAATCATTAAAGGCAACTGTATTTATACGTCCCATTCCTGGGTAAAAAGAAATAGACGAAGTTGGAAGTTTAACAGGTCCAACTAAGTTCCATGTAGTCGAACTTTTTTCTAAAAACGAATGACGTTCATTTTCTTTACTCCACTCATTATAATTGTGAAAAGCAGAAACGAAAGTACCATCTGGTAAAATTCTATCTTGCCAAAAGTTAACCCATCTTTCAAATTGCGTTATTTCTTTTTTGCTTTTTCTATCTGTACGCTGACGAATATTTTTAAGTGATTCTTTATGCGACTTTACAATTGAGTAAAAATTACTACTCTCTGTTAAAGGAGCTGTTCTCCAATTATTTTCCTGTGATGAAGTAGTGAGTTGATGTAAAAAAAGAGAGGCAAATAAAATTATATTTTTTTTCATTTTAAAAATTGTTTTTGGTAAACCTTAGAAACTGGATTAATTCAACTATTAATGGAGCAGCTCCTCAGGTTTAGATTGTTCATATCAGAGCGATTGTTTTCATGTAACTATCTAATTGAATTGTTGAAGATTTAAATATTCGTGCATAGAGGGTTTATTCACACTTTACATGGCTATGAAACAGACTTCTTGAAAAATACCCTACTTTTTAAGAAAAAAAAATTAAGTTTGTTTTTATGAGGCACGAAGAGTCAATATGTGAACCAAAGGTGTTCAAAAATGTTTTTGACGCTCATTCTGAAGGGTTAAGAAATTACTTGTACTATAAGTCAGGCGATTTGGATATGGCGGAAGACTTGGTACAAGAAAGTTTTGTAAAGCTTTGGAAAAGTTGTGCTAAAGTTTCTGTGTTAAAAGCTAAATCCTTTTTATTTACTGTTGGAAGAAACTTGTTTTTAAATGTTGTTGCTCATAAAAAAGTTGTATTAAATCATCAAAAGCAAACATTAAAACAATATACGAGTGAAACACCAGAATTTATTTTAGAAGAGAAAGAATTTATGAAGAAATTGCAAGATGCAATTGCAGATTTATCTGAAAAACAAAGAGAAGTATTTTTGTTGAACAGAATTGACAAAAAAACTTACACTGAGATTGCTGAGATTGTTGGTGTTTCTGTTAAAGCTGTGGAAAAAAGAATGTCTTTGGCCTTAAAGAGCTTGAGAGAGAAAATTGAATTACTATAAAAGTAGGGTAATTTGTTAGTAAACTGTTTTTTTAATAAAAGTAGAAACCTTAATCATGAAGGAAGAGTTCGATGGTACTTTTTTATCACGTTGGTTAAACAACGAACTAAATGATTCTGAGTTGGATGAATTTAAACATCATCCATATTATGCATTGTATCAAAAAATAGCAATGAAGTCAGAAGAATTAAGTGTTCCAACATATAACAAAGAAAAACTTTACTCAAGAGTTCAGAGAGAAATTTCCGAATCTAAAAAGGGTAAAGTTAAAAACCTATATACTAAATTATCCATCGGAGTAGTGGCTTCAATCGCAATTTTATTTACCGTCTTTCAATTATATAACTCCGGAACTACACACACTACAAGTTTTGGGGAACAAATGGCTTTGAATTTGCCTGATGGCTCAGAGGTTTTATTAAATTCTAAGTCAGAAATTTCCTACAATGAGACAACTTGGACAACAAATAGAATGATAGAACTTAAAGGTGAGGCATTTTTCAAAGTACAAAAAGGGAGTAACTTTGTTGTAAATACCGATATGGGGTCTGTTACTGTTTTAGGCACGCAATTTAGCATAATTTCTAAGGATGATTTAATAGAAGTTAGTTGTTATGA
Source organism: Tenacibaculum sp. SZ-18 (assembly GCF_002813915.1). Classification (NCBI taxonomy): domain Bacteria; kingdom Pseudomonadati; phylum Bacteroidota; class Flavobacteriia; order Flavobacteriales; family Flavobacteriaceae; genus Tenacibaculum; species Tenacibaculum sp. SZ-18. Next base: position 3,853,320 of record NZ_CP019335.1, read on the forward strand.
AGGAGAGGTTAAAGTAGATTCTGAAAAAAAAGTGATATTTTTGACTAAAGGGAAAGCGTATAGAAGTATAAACGGAATTTCGGAAAAATGGAAATTTAATGGAATAGAACCTTCTTGGAAGAATGGAGAAAGTTCTTTTGTTAGCATTCCCTTGAAATACGTTATTGATGCCATTGAAAATCAGTATAGTGTTCAAATTGATGCATCTAAAATAAATTCAGAAAATAAATTTACTGGTGCATTTACGCACGAAAGCTTAAACATTGCTTTAGAGACTGTATTTCAACCATTAAAAATTGAAGCTAAAATTGTAGATAAAAGCAGAATTATACTCGTTAAAAAATAAATGAGTTTAAAACAGCATTGTGTAAATTTTTTCTTCTTCTTTTTCCTGTTAATAAACAGTATGTATTCCCAAGTAAAAGAAGATAAAATTCCTTTGAAAATAGCCTTGGCCAAACTCGAAGAGGTTTATGATATAAAATTTTCTTATTCGGATGACGTAGTGCGGAATAAAAATGTTTTTATAAAAGACTACAAAGTTTCTTTAGATCTTATTCTACAAAACCTAGAAAAACAATCTAAACTCATTTTTAAAAAATCTACAAGTCGTTACTTTTTAATTCTAGAGAAAAATCCGATAAATAATTATTCTCTATGCGGTTATATTAAAGATAGATATACGAAAAAGCCTATTGAAGGAGTAAGTATTTATAATTCAGAGAAAACGGTTGGGTCAATTTCAGACTTAAAAGGGTATTTTGAATTAAGAGGAATGAAAGAGGGTGACAGTTTTTTTATTGCATACACGGGCTATAAAACAATTAAAAAGAAAGTTATTTCATTCAATATTAGGAAGTGTAATACCTATGAAATAGAAGAGTATTCAGCGGAGTTAGATGAGGTTTTAATAACAAGTTATCTAGTAAATGGAATTACAAAGAACAAAAACGGCTCTATTGGGATTCGTCCTCAACTACGCGATATTCTCCCGGGATTAACTGAACCTGATATTTTGCAAAGTATTCAGTTGTTACCAGGAATAGTTAGTCCAAACGAAACTTCTTCTGGATTGCATATTCGTGGTGGAACGCCAGACCAGAACCTAGTACTTTTTGATGGAATTCGTGTTTATAATCCAGCGCATTTTTTTGGAATGATTTCAGCATTTAATCCTTACATTATTGATGAGGTTAATGTTCTTAGTGATGGTGTAGGAGCACAATACGGAAATCATGTGTCTGGAGTGATTGATATCAGAACAAATTCGCAAGTTGCAAAAGAAACAAAGGCCACCCTTGGAACAAACCTTACTCACGCTGATGCTTATTTGCAAATGCCATTATGGGATAAAGCTTCGATACTTATCTCTGGAAGACGTTCTTTGTCTGATATCTTGGAAACCTCAACTTTTCGAAGTTTAGCGAGGAAAGTCTTTCAAAATACTATTATTGATCAGAATGAAAAGAGTGATGTAGACCAAGTTTTTGAAAAGGATAATAACTTCTATTTTCAAGATTTTAACACAAAATTGATTTTTGACATCGGAGAAAAGGACCAATTAATGGTGCATCAACTTTTCGTAAGTAATAAGTTAAATTATTCTTTTGGATTAACTGATGGTTCTTTTTTGCAGAATGATCGACTGAATGTTAAGAATTTTGGTTTTGGGGCAAATTGGTTGAGAAAATGGAATAAGAAATTGTCTCAAAAGACTACCTTCTACTTTTCCGACTATAACTTAGATTATAAGTTTAATGGAGAGCAAAATGTAGATCCTGTGCTTACTCAAGGTTCGATTAAAAAGAATTCAATTAAGGAGTTTAGTTTCAAAACTGAACTGGAAAATAAATTTCGAAAAAATCATCAAATTAGTTACGGTTTTGAATTGATAAATAATGATGTTTCCTATAATTTGGGTAGAACTTATTCTTTTTCTCCAGAAAGTAATTATAATATAGAAGAAGTCAGTTCAAGTACAATCTATGCTTTGTATGGTAATTATGTCTATGAAAAGGAGGATAAAATTAATATTCGAATCGGTTTAAGAAACACCTATTTTTCATTGGAAAATGTGTTTTTTGTTACTCCTAGATTGTATACTCAGTTTAAAGTTTTTCCAAATTTCTGGACTAATTTTTCTTATGAGAAAAAGCAACAAAACATAAGTCAAATCATAGAGTTTTCTACAAACGATTTCGGCTTAGAAAATTATGTTTGGAGTTTATCTAATAAAAATGAAATACCAATTTTAAAGTCTGATCAGTTTTCAAGTGGATTAGTATTTAGGAAAAATGATTGGATGATAGATGTTAATGTCTATCATAAAAAGATTAATGGACTGACATCACTGGGGCAAAGTGTGGCTACAAATGCTAATATTATTGCGAACGGTTCCAGTACTTCTAAAGGAATTAATTTCTTATTGAAAAAACGCTTTAATGATTATACTTCCTGGATCAGTTATAGCTATGGAGATACTAAGTTTACTTTTCCACAAACAAATGAAGGAAATCCATTCTCCGGAAATAACGATATTACACATCGTTTAAGATGGTCTCATAATTACAAGGTTGGGAATTTTGATTTTTCCTTGGGTTGGGTGTATAGAACAGGTATTCCTTTTACTGAGGTTTTAGAGCGAAATAATAATGGAACGCAAGAGTTTTTCTTTGGAGATATTAATGGGAGAAGATTAGCTAACTACCAAAGATTAGATTTCTCGTCAACTTATCAATTTAATATTTCCAAAAATAGAAAGTGGAAAGGAAAACTAGGTGTTTCTTTCTTAAATATGTTGGACAGAAGTAATAAGTTGCAGCGAAGTTTCTTTTTAACGAGTGATGAGAATTTTAATACTGTTTTAGGAACAACAGATACGGTTTCTCTTGGCTTTACTCCTAATGTAATGTTTAGGATTATTTATAACTAAAAAAAGTCTTTACCATCTAGTGATAAAGACTTTGTGACCTCGGCAGGATTCAAACCTGCAACCTCTTGAGCCGTAATCAAGAATTCAACTATTTGTTAGTTTGTTGTTAGTTGTGTTTTTTCTTTGTGAACCCTTGTTTTTATTGCTAATTTAATCATTTTAATATAATTCTGTTATGAGTTTATTTTGTGGTTGTTTGTGCAAATTTTGTGCAAATCGTGTGCAAATCCTTATTTTTGTTTTCAAATAAAAGATAATGAATTGCAATATCTCCCTTTTTTTAGATACTAGGAGAAGTAAAGACAATAGTTCTTACCCTTTAAAACTCCGTGTTTATAACAAGTTCAACAAAAAGGTTAAACTTTACTCTTTAAACATTGATTTAACGGAAAAAGAATATCAAACTGTTTGGTTAAATACATCTAATAAAAATTTGAGAGGCAAAAACAAGGAGTTACGTTTAAAACTTCAAGCAATTGAAACAAGAGCGAACAAGGAAGCTGAACAAATGACTGTTTTTGATTTTGCTAAATTTGAAACTAAACTTTTTCGTAAATCATCTGATAAAAATAGTGTTAAGTATCATTTTCAAAAGGCTATAACCCAATATCTAAAGGAGAGCAAAGTTGGTACAGCAGAAAGCTACAAATACACTCTTAAATCGCTCGGAGAGTTTAGTTTAAACGAGAAAAAATGTGCTTTAGATAAACTTACCTTTGATACTATAACCGTTGACTGGCTAAATGAGTATGAAAGATTTATGTTAAATAAAAATAAGTCGATTACTACTATATCAATTTACACTAGAACCTTACGAGTAGTTTTTAATAATGCAATCCGAGAAAGTGATATTAGTAAAGATATTTATCCGTTCGGAACAAGAAAAGAGGGTAAATATCAAATATCAAAAACCAAAAAGGTAAAAAAGGCTTTAAACTCAAAGCAATTAAAAACTTTGTTCGATGCTGAGGTTATGAGTGAACAAGAACAACTTGCAAAAGATTTTTGGTTTTTTAGTTACGCTTGTAATGGTATTAACTTTAAAGACATTGCGTTGCTAAAGTATTCAGATATAAAGAACAATAGTTTCACTTATTTCAGAGCCAAAACCTTTGGCAAATCTGTTGAAAAAACACCAATAACTGTTTATTTAAACGACTTTTCTAAGAGTGTGATTGAAAAGTATGGTAGTACAAATAAAAATGGTTATGTGTTTACTATTATTCAGTTAAAAGAAGATAGTACAGAGCAGTATAAAAAAGTTAAAAACTTTACTAGATTAGTAAATGACTACATAAAAAGAATAGCTAAAAGGTACGATTTACCAAATGATATTTCTACATATTGGGCAAGGCACTCTTTTGCGTCGAACTCAATTCGTAAGGGTGCAACTATGGAGTTTATTAGTGAGGCTTTAAATCATAGTAATTTAAGTGTTACAAAAAATTACTTTGCAGGGTTTGAAGATGAAGCCAAAAAGGAGTTTGCAAAAAATATACTTGATTTTTAATACTATCAATATCTTTATTGCTAAAGAATAAAAGACGATGAAAGAAAAAAGAATCAATAAATATTATAGTGCTTGTTATCCGAGTCATATTGAAATTGCAAGTCGTTTTAAAAATGAAAACGGAGATAGGAATGAGAATTATATTCACGATTTATTAGCGAATTATGAAAGGAAACAAGAAGCTGAAATTTATCAAAAAAATAGTTTAGAAAGTGATATTCATAAAAGACTTAAACAAGAGAATAAGTTAATCTGTATGTTTTTTTCTGATGTTTTTAAGCTTTACGATGCTGTTTGTGATTATAAAAACACACGCAATAGAAATATAATTAACCGTATAAACAGGTATGAATTTGATGTTGAGCAGAGATTTATCGATTTAGATTATCATAGTCTATTTATTGCTCGTTTGGTAGACGAGAATAGGATTAAAGAAGCAGTTGAAGTGAAAAGGTTTTTAGATAATAACTTCAAAAATTTAGTAAATCATTTTAGTAGTTATTTAGGAATTAAACTAAAAGAATCTCCTTTGAAAAGAAAGGTTTTGAGTTATCAAAAACAATTAGAAAGTTCTATTAACTTTGAAGAATTGAAGGCGCTAGGTTCTGAAAAAATTAGTAATATTAATCAAAATAGTAATTCTGAAAATTCTAATAAAGAAGTTTTTTCAGTCAAAGTCTGGTGTTACGCATTCTACTATTGGGAAAAGTATTCAGAGAAAAAAACTATAAAAGATAAAATAGAACACTTTTTAGAATGTTTTGACGTAAAAACTCAGAATGGAGAAAAGGCATCTCCACTTAATTTTAAAAACACATTTTATAAAGTAAAAAAAGAACTGAGATTTGAAACCTCAACAAAACCTGAGCAAATTTTAATAAATCTTCAAAATATTTTAAAAATTCTTCCTGTGAACTCTAAGCCGTTTAATGACGCTAAGAAAGAAATAAATTATTGCAAAGAGGAACTAGATTAAATAGTACTAATACAAAGGTGTAACCCCCTTACAAAACCTATACTCTTTTTTAGAATGCAGTGTAATTTTAAAAAAAGAATTATGCTAGAGAGTATAACATTTGAAATGCTACCACATGCCGTAGCAATCTTACTTAACGAAGTAAGTGAATTAAAAGGTTTGTTAAGTCAGGAAAAAGAAAACATACCGAAACATGAGTCGTCTGAACAATTTTTCAACGTTCGGCAAACAGCTAATTTTTTAGGGTTAACCTCTGCAACAATTTACTCAAAAGTATCAAGAAAAGAGTTGCCATTTATGAAAAGAAACGGTCGTTTGTACTTTTCAAAACAGGAGTTGTTAGATTACTTAAAAGAGGGTAAAGTAAATCATCAAGATTCTGTTTCTGATGAGGTTGATGAGTTGTTGTCTAATAATAAAAAAGGGTTGCGCTATGGAAAATAACCAAAAGAACAACCCGAATAAAAGACATGGCAAATATACTGATTTAAAAGCAGTTTATGATGCTTTTTTCGAGAAGCCACGCACAATGAAAGAGGTGTTTGTTGTCACTGGGGTTATAAGGGAGTCAATATGTAGGTATTGTAAAGAATTAAAAGAATCAGGGAGATTATATTTTTTAAGAAAACGTAGATGTACTATTACAAAAGAATTAGTTAATGAGTACACTTCAAACCCTGATTTAGTTGAAGACAATAATCAATTAGGTTTATTCGATTAGTTATGCCAGTTGATTATACAACCTTGTATTTGAGGTCGTATAACTGTGATAGAATTTTAAACAACCCTAAACTCGATTTTAGTCTTAATTATAACGAGAACGGGGTTGTTTTAGATAATAAGAGAATTGCAGAACATCATTTTTGTAAAATTCTTGTTTATGATAATGGAACGGTTTTTTTTAAAGGTAGTTTGCATAAGATGTATAATTCTATTATCGGAATTAAACCGCCTAACTATAATTCTAATTCAGTTTATAAAGGCTTCAATGGTAATGAGTTTACTGTTGAAAATGTATTATTTGTTATAATCTATCTTGAAACACTCTTTGGAATAAGTAGGTTTAATTTTGTTATAAAGAAAATTGAAATAGGTTTGAATATTCAAGTTTTTTTCAATCCATTATTTGTTGTTAGAAATTTACTTGAAATAGGTGGAACAGCATTTGAATTTAAGTATAATAGTCATTTTGCGATATGTGAAAAGAGTGATTACTTTTTAAAGGTCTATGATAAAAGCAGTCAATACAATTTAGAGGAATCTAAACTTCGAGTAGAATTAAAAACTCGTAAAATGAGGGTTTTTGAAAGGGCTAAAATAAAAACGTTGGGAGATTTAACATACGATCGATTAAGTGAAGCGATAAACATTCTTTTAAAACATTGGAATAAAGTTTTATTATACGATTTCACTATAAATGAAACTAAGTTAACCGTAAGGGAAAAGAACGCCTTAAACAACAAATTTCAGCACATTAAATACTGGCAAAATTTATCTGCAAATAATAAGGACAAGCCAAGAAAAGCATATCATAAAATTGTAGATAACTATTCAGATAATATAAAAGAGCAAATTTCTCAAAAAATACAAAGCACTAAGATTTCACACTTCAATTAGATTGTGATTTCTTAGTGTTTTAAATACTTCCATTTCTGCCAAAAGTAAACACTAAATAAAGTAATCCAAATATTAGTGGAATAGCTACTAAAAATGTTACTAGGTTCGATGTGTTTTTTCTTACTTTTTCTGTTTTTTCAATAAGTATCTTCTGAGCGTATAGAATTTCCTTTTGTATTTCAGCTTCCGTGTAGTTTTGATACTTTTCGTTAAATGCTTTTCTTTTTGGTGTTAAGTTGGTTTCTTTAGACATAGGATTTAAGTATTAAATGCTTAAATTAATAATTAATTTTATTATTCCTTAATTATTTAGGTTGTTGTTATGAAAGAGAGTGCTGTTTTATACGATGAGGTTTTAAAACTTAATATTTGTGATTTAAAAAAGTGGGGTTATTTACAAAAGGATTTTCCAAGAAAAGGTATAGTTTCTTGGTCTAAAAGAGGGGTGGTAATAGCGTCTATAAAAGTTTTGTCAATTTCAAATCAATTTATTTCACTTAGTTACAATTACAAGGGCAACAAAGTTAATTTAAAGGTGTTTTTAGCTTTTTTACCATCAAATCTAGGAAAAGGAGAGGTTTGTTACTTTGTTTGTCCTGAAACGAATAAAAGATGCAGAAAACTATATTTGATTAACGGTAAGTTTTTGCATCGTGAAGCTTTTTCGGGTGTTATGTATGAAAGTCAGATTCAAAGTAAAAAATTAAGGTTTTTTAAAAAAGAATTTGAAAATCATTTTAAACTAGAAAAATATTATGCAGAAGTGTATCGAAAATATTTTAAACCATGTTACAATGGTAAAGAAACAAAAAGGTATAAAAAGCTTAGAAATTATATCGAAAACGGCGAATCTATTAGTATTGAGAGATTAAATCAATTTTTGAGATTATGATTTTAAATCTTTAAAAAAATGCAAATCTTGTGCAAATAAGAAAATAAAAAAGGGTCTCAATTTCTTGAAACCCTTATTATTGCTTGTGACCTCGGCAGGATTCAAACCTGCAACCTCTTGAGCCGTAATCAAGTGCACTATTCAGTTATGCTACGAGGCCATTTTTGCGGATGCAAATATAAATTATTTTTTTAAATACTAAAACTATTTGGAAATTTCTTTCTTAAAATTTTCAAAAGAATCTTTCGCTTTATCATAATCTCCTTCATTAATTAATAAATCAACAGATTGGCCTAAGGTTCCAAAACCCGCTAATCTGCCAGATTCCTTATTGTCCTTAACAATAGATGCAATCCCTATTTCATCTAAAATATAAGCCAATCTATTTACTAAAATAGATGTACCTGAAAATAACTTGATATAACCACTCATAATACAAGGTTTAAATTAATCTAAAGAATTCATTGTTACAAAAGCTCTCCATCCAATTATGGCCAATTGAAATTTGGATGCTTTAGAAATGTCTAACTGTTTTTTCGTAAACGATGGTAAAACAGTTTTGTTGATCCTGGCTAATGCCTTAAAAATAGGTTTTTTCATTATTGACTGATATAATCAAATATAATGAAAAATGAATTAAAGTGGCGAGTTAGCGTCTCACCACTTTGTATTACTTTTTCTTTGTTTCTCTTTCTATTCTTCTTACAGTCATTTTTCCATTCGATAATGATTTAAAATGATTTATCGCAAATTCTCCCTTTGTCGTGTAAGCTCTATTATAAGATGTTAATAGAGTTGTTCTTTTTCTAGCAATTCCCACTTAAGATGTTTCTTTTGTTTTCATAGCGTTTCTTTTTCTAGCAATTTTTAAAATACTCTACTCTTTTACAGGACTTTCTCTTTATTTAATTTAGTTTTCCTTTTCAATTCATAGTATTGTTAAATGATATGTTTTGGATTTTCAATTAGTCTTATTGTATTGTTTTTATAGTTGTTACTATTAAAATATTAATTGAACTAAACTGCATAAAAACTCAGTTAAAGCAACGGTTAATTTTATTATAAATACGATCATTTTTTAGTTTGTTTTGATATTAGTAATTAGTTCAATTTCGAAATTGTTTTCTAAATATATGAGGAAAGAAAATCGAGTTCCAAACTTTTTAGAATGATTTAATTAAATTAAATTTATATATGAAGTCAAAAGAGTTAAATATATTTTAATCTGTAACTATTTCTCCTTGAATTAGATTTATATTTGTAGTTGTATTCGTTGTTTTTAATCGAATACTGTAATGAAATAAAGAGTGGTTTTTGCTAGTTTTGGAAAAGTAAAGGAAATTTTATTTCGAGTTCGCTTGATTTTGGTGTTTTGATTATTTGTTGGGATTTTAGATTCAAAAAACTGGCTGTCATATTTTGAGTTATTTATGACCAATTTATCGCTAAGATTCGTCATTTGTGACAGTAGTAAATATTCCTATATTCGTAAAAAATTTATACATGAGTATTGTTTACATTATTTTAGGATTGTTCTTATTGGTAGTTGGTGGGGAGTTTTTAGTGAGATCGTCGGTAGGTCTCTCCTTTAAGTTGAATCTTTCTAAAATGGTGATTGGGATGACGGTTGTTTCATTTGCTACCTCAGCACCAGAACTTTTGGTGAGTTTACAGGCTGCTATGGATGGATCTCCTGCCATCGCTTTAAATAATGTTATTGGCTCCAATATTGCTAATATTGGTCTGGTTTTAGGAATTACAGCAATTATTGTTCCTATTATAGTGAGTAAAGATTTTTATAAACTTAATTGGCCTGTGATGATGGTTTTCTCTCTTTTTTTGTTCTATTTTCTTAAGAATGATGGATTTTTAACAAGAATTGAAGGTTTAAGCTTATTCTTAGGTTTAATATTATTTCTTGTTATATTGGTTAAGTCAACTCAAGAAGAGGAGGAGAATGATGAAGTAGATGATAAGTTAGCTACAGTTGGTTATAGTAAAATCTTGTTTTGGCTTGCCATTGGCGGATTGGCTTTGTATTTTGGTTCGGAATTTCTAGTTGATGGAGCGAAAACACTTGCTAAAAGTGCTGGTGTTAGTGAAGGTGTAATTTCTATCACTATGATTGCAATAGGAACAAGTGTTCCAGAATTAGCAGCTTCCGTGATTGCTGCGGTAAAAGGTGAAAAAGCTATATCACTTGGAAATTTAATTGGATCTAATATTTTTAATATTGCCTCAGTTTTGGGATTAACTTCTTTGGTTAAAGATATTCCAGTAACTGAGCCTCAAATTTTGGAGAGAGATATATTCTGGATGCTTGGTTTTGCTTTTATGATTTTACCTATAGTTTTTATGCCAAAACAATTTAGACTTGATAGAATTAAGGGTTTGGTTCTTTTTCTATCCTACGTCGCTTTTATTTATTTAGTTGCCTTTAAATAAAAAAAGCCCACCTTGTGGTGAGCTCAATAAGTGATATGGTTAAATAAATACTGAGATTTAAATTTTTGCCTTTTTTACTGTTTCAACAATTCTGCCTGCAACTTTGTATGGGTCTGCATTCGATGCTGGACGACGATCTTCTAACCATCCTTTCCACCCTTTCTCTACAGTAATAATTGGAATTCTAATAGAAGCTCCTCTGTCTGAAATTCCATAACTGAAGTCATTTATTGAAGCAGTTTCGTGTAATCCAGTTAAACGTTGATCATTATATTCTCCGTATACCTCAATGTGTTCTGAAGTTACAGGTCTAAATGCTTCGCAAACTTTTTCATAAGTTTCTTGACTTCCGCAAGTTCTTAACAATGTATTTGAAAAGTTAGCATGCATACCTGATCCATTCCAATCTCCTTTCACTGGTTTAGGATGATATTCAATATAGTAACCATACTTTTCAGTTAATCTATCTAATAAATAACGAGCTACCCAAATTTCATCTCCAGCTTTCTTCGCACCTTTAGCAAATAATTGAAATTCCCATTGTCCAGAAGCGACCTCTTGGTTAATTCCTTCAAAGTTTAAACCAGCTGCGATACATAAATCTGCATGCTCCTCAACGAAATCACGACCATGAGTGTTTTTTCCACCAACAGAACAGTAGTACATTCCTTGAGGCCCTGGGTAACCACCAATAGGGAATCCTAAAGGTAATTGAGTGTGAGTATCCATAATGAAATATTCTTGTTCAAATCCAAACCAGAAATCATTATCATCATCATCAATAGTGGCTCTCGCGTTAGACTCATGAGCAGTTCCATCGGAGTTTAATACTTCTGTCATTACTAAAAATCCATTATTACGGGCAGGATCAGGGTAAATAGCGACTGGCTTTAATAAACAATCTGAGTCTCCACCTTCAGCTTGTTTTGTTGAAGAACCGTCAAAAGACCAAACTGGACAGTCCTCTAATTTCCCACTAAAATCTTCTACAACTTTAGTTTTGCTACGCATGTTTTGAGTTGGATAATATCCATCCAACCAAATGTACTCTAATTTTGACTTAGCCATGATATTTTTATCGTTAATTAGTTTATGGTGCAAAAATGTGTAATTTTTTAATCACCCCCAAATTTTCAGGGTTAAAAGAATAAATTAATTTAAAAATATGACTTAACCCCTTACTTTTTTGGGGTAAAAATTTATTTTTGCTAAAAATTAATAATCATGGCGACAATTAGATTTAATGCTCTTCAAGAAACTTTAAACAGGAAATCAATACAAATTGATGAAAGTAAGAAGCGTTCTGATTTGTTTTCTGAGTATGTTTTTAATGATAAAGCGATGCTTCAATACATGACAAAGGATGCTTACAAAAGTGTTAAGGAAGCAGTAGAGTTTGGACATAAGATTGATAGAGGTATAGCAGACCAAATTGCAGTTAGTATGAAAAACTGGGCATTGTCAAAAGGAGCAACACATTATACTCATTGGTTTCAACCGCTTACAGGTGCAACTGCTGAAAAGCATGATGCATTTTTTGAAATAATTGGTGAAGGTGATGCTATGGAGTTGTTTGATGGTGGAAAATTAGTTCAACAAGAGCCAGATGCTTCTTCTTTTCCTAATGGTGGAATTAGAAACACTTTTGAAGCAAGAGGATATACCGCTTGGGACCCAACTTCAACTGCATTTATATATGGTACTACTTTATGTATTCCAACAATTTTTGTTGCTTATACTGGCGAAGCATTAGATAATAAAGCTCCGCTTCTAAGAGCATTGCAGGCAATTGATGAATCTGCTACAGCAGTTTGTAAATATTTTGATAAGAATGTCACAAAAGTTACAGCGACTCTAGGATGGGAACAAGAGTATTTTTTAATTGATAAAGCGTTAGCGGCATCTCGACCTGATATAATGATGACAGGAAGAACTTTATTAGGTCATTCTTCAGCGAAAGGTCAACAATTAGAAGATCATTATTTTGGGTCAATTCCAACACGTATCATGAATTTTATGCGCGATTTAGAGCAAGAATGTATGTTACTAGGTATTCCTGTAAAGACAAGGCATAATGAAGTTGCTCCAAATCAGTTTGAAGTTGCTCCAATTTTCGAGGAAGCGAATTTGGCTGTAGATCATAATTCTTTATTAATGGATTTAATGGAAAAGGTTTCACAACGACATAACTTTAAAGTTTTGTTTCATGAGAAACCTTTCAAAGGAATTAATGGTTCTGGAAAACACAACAATTGGAGTTTAAGTACAAATACAGGTGTGAATCTTCTAAGTCCAGGAAAAACACCAATGAAAAATCTTCAGTTTCTAACTTTTTTTGTGAATACAATTAAGGCAGTTCATGATTATGAGGAATTGATTAGAGCTTCTATTTCAAGTGCCAGTAATGATCATAGATTAGGAGCAAACGAAGCTCCACCGGCAATTATTTCAGTATTTATCGGTTCTCAATTGTCTGAAGTTCTTGATGAGTTAGAAAATGTTACGAAAGGAAAGTTATCTCCTCAGGAAAAAACAGACTTAAAATTAAATATCGTAGGAAAAATTCCGGAAATTTTATTAGATAATACGGATCGAAACAGAACTTCACCATTTGCATTCACGGGAAATAAGTTTGAGTTAAGAGCTGTGGGTTCATGGTCAAATTGTGCAGGTCCAATGACCGTACTGAACACTATTGTTGCAAAACAGTTGAAAGATTTTAAGAAAGAGGTAGATGCCTTAATTGATTCGAAAGGATTGAAAAAAGATGAAGCTGTATTTAATGTGTTAAGAGAATACATAAAAGCATCAAAAAAAATTCGATTTGAAGGAGATGGTTATGGCGAACCGTGGGAAAAAGAAGCTAAGAGAAGAGGTTTAAGTAATCATAAAACAACCCCTGAGGCTTTAAAAGCAAAAATTTCAGAAAAGAATGTTGAGCTTTTTGAGGAAATGGGAGTAATGAATAGAATTGAAGTAGAAGCTCGACATGAAATAGAGTTGGAAGAATATGCAAAACGTATTCAGATTGAAAGTAGAGTTTTAGGTGATATTTCTAGAAATCATGTTATTCCAACGGTAATACAATATCAAAATACGCTTATCGAAAATGTAAAAGGTTTAAAAGAGATTTTTGGTAAAGAATTTCAACAATATGCTTCTGAGCAAATCGATTTAATTAAGCGTATTTCAAATCATATTGCAGAAATCAATTCAAAGATTGAGCAAATGACGGATGAGCGAAAAAAGGCAAATAAATTCAGTGGGCAAAAGAACGCAGATGCATATTGTGATAAAGTAAAACCTTACTTAGAGGATATACGATATCATGTGGATAAACTTGAATTGTTAGTGGATGATAATTTATGGCCATTAACAAAGTACAGAGAGCTGTTATTTACAAAATAGAATGTTTTGACAATACTACCACTTAAAAAGGAACATTGGCCCCAATTTGCTGAGATTTACAAAGAAGGAATTTTAACTGGTAATGCGACCTTTAGAACACAAGTTCCAGACTGGAAAACATGGGATTCTAATTGTCATAAGCATAGTAGATTTATAATGGTTCAGGAAGAAGAAGTTTTAGGGTGGTGTACATTGGCTCCAGTTTCTAAACGATTCGAATATCGAGGAGTTGCAGAGGTGAGTGTTTATATAAAGCTAAATTCTTTAGGAAAAGGAATTGGTGCTTCTCTTATGGAGAAGTTAATAGAATCTTCTGAAGAGAATGGAATTTGGACATTATATTCTAGTATGTTTTCTGAGAATAATGGAAGTGTTCGACTTCATGAGAAGTTTGGATTTAGAAAAGTGGGCTACAGAGAAAGAATTGCTCAGCTCAATGGAGTTTGGAGAGATACAGTAATATATGAATGAAGAAGTAAATAACAGTAAATTACTTTGGTAGTCTTACCTTTTAAAGTAATTTTGTGGCCAACAACAACACAACAAAATGAGTCAAGAAGTTTCTAAACGATATGCACAAAGAGGTGTTTCAGCATCAAAAGAAGATGTGCATAATGCAATTAAAAATATTGATAAAGGTTTATTTCCAAAAGCCTTCTGTAAAATTGTTCCTGATTACTTAACAAATGATGACGAGCATTGTTTAATTATGCATGCTGATGGTGCAGGAACGAAATCATCATTAGCCTACATGTATTGGAAAGAAACTGGAGATATTTCTGTTTGGAAAGGAATCGCACAGGACGCGTTAATTATGAATATTGATGATTTATTATGTGTAGGAGCAACAGACAATATTATGCTTTCTTCAACTATCGGAAGAAATAAAAACTTAATTCCTGGTGAAGTAATTTCTGGAATTATTAACGGTACTGAAGAATTAATTGAAGAGCTAAAAGGTTTTGGAGTTACCATTCATTCTACAGGAGGAGAAACTGCTGATGTGGGAGATTTAGTAAGAACAGTTATTGTTGATTCGACGGTAACGGCTAGAATGAAGCGTACTGATGTAATTGACAATGCCAATATCAAAGCTGGAGATGTAATCGTAGGATTAGAATCTTTTGGTCAAGCAACGTACGAAAAAGAATACAATGGAGGAATGGGAAGTAATGGTTTAACTTCTGCTCGCCATGATGTATTTAATAAATATTTAGCTGATAAATATCCTGAAAGTTTTGATGCGGCTGTGCCATCTGAATTGGTATATTCAGGAAATGTGAAGTTAACTGATGAGGTTGAAAACTCTCCAATAGACGCTGGTAAATTAGTATTATCTCCAACAAGAACATACGCACCAATAATTAAGGCAATTTTATCGAAATTTAATGCGGATAAAGTACACGGAATGGTACACTGTTCAGGAGGTGCCCAAACTAAGATTTTACATTTTGTAGATAATTTGCATGTTGTTAAGGATAATATGTTTGAAATTCCACCATTATTTAAATTGATACAAGAACAATCTAAAACAGATTGGAAAGAAATGTATCAAGTATTTAATTGTGGACATAGAATGGAATTATATGTCTCTCAAGAAGCTGCTGAAGAAATTATTTCAATTTCCAAATCATTCAATGTTGATGCTAAAATTATTGGTCGAGTAGAGGCTTCAGAAAGTAAAAAGCTTACAATAAAAAGTGAATACGGTACTTTCGAATACTAGTTTAGAATAAAAATAGAAAGCCTCGATAAATCCGAGGCTTTTTTGTGTTATTGGTTTTTGTTAAGTTGAATTTTTGATAGCATTTCCCACGTTTTATGACTAAAATGTTTTGGTGAAAATTTAAAGTAAAGTATACTTTGTTTTTCTGTTGGATAATTGAAAGCTTCAATTAATACGTTTAAATCCAATTCATTGTTAGTTGCAAAACGATCATAAGTTTTGATCCTACCAATAAATAAGTTGTTGTTTTGTAAAGATTTAATTTTAATGATATTCGCAACTGCTTTATACTTGCTTAAATCCTTATTGTGTTTTAGATTATTTAAACCATCAAAATACAGTTCTAAATTAGTAGCTAACTCCGCGGCAGTAATTGGTTTGTCTAGATTTATTTTCCAAGCATAGGTGTAAGACCAAAAATTTTCGTGATGAGGATCTCTCCATCCTTTTGGAGGAAATCTTACTTCAGCAATTCCGTTATAATTAATTTCTGGAGCAAAATTTATGGGAAAAGGAAACCTTTCTTTGCCCCATGAAGAATCAAGATTAAAAATAGACCTAGATGTTTCTGTTACTTTAATTTCGTTTAGTTTATTCCATATGTGATGATCAAACTCTTGAGGCGATATTCGAAATTTGATTATGGATTTTTTCTTGGTTTTGTCAAATTTTTGATTTCCTCGAATATTAACTTTGATCACTTTTCCAGTATGAAATCCGTCGAAGAAAGTCATGGTTCCTATGAAGTTACTTTTGTCTTTATGAAAATTAACTTTGGGATCTGGAAATTCTTTAGACCAATGTTTAGGTTTCATTAAACCATCAAAATAACCTTGAAAATTTGATTCTATTTCATCTAATGAAATTAATTGTTCTGTATTAATCTTCCAGCCAATTAGTAAAGACCAATAGTCTTGGTCTTTAGGTTTATTCCAGTTAGGTGTAAAGAGTAGTTCTTCAAATCCAGTCAATTTAAATTTCGGAGCCCATTCTATAGGAAATTGAATCACTTCTCTATTCCATTTTTTCGTGTTTTCAAAAATTTTTAAAGAAGATTCCTTTTGTGGGTATGCAGTTAAAGTTTGAATAAGGAATGGTAAAATTAAGACTAATCTTTTCATGACAATTACAGTTTTAAAGTGACTTCAAAACCTATTGCGTCTGAAATAGCGCCATCTTTGAACTTACTTTTATAGCTAACATTCCAATCTCGACGATCTATTTTAAAACGAGCAAACATTTCCTGTTTTTCGTAATTGAATTCTGTGTTAAATTTGATAGGTTTAGTAATTCCTTTAATAGTCATATTCGCGTGAATCCTCCCTTTGTTGTTTTCGAAATACTCAACAGAGGTAATTTCCAATTTTGCAATAGGATATTTAGGAACGTCAAAAAAATCGGGATCTTTTAAATGATTGACTAACCCTTTATTTCCTTCAGTGTTTTTAATATCGGTGTTCGTTATTGAATTCATGTCAATTATAAATTCTCCACCAGTGATAACATCGTTTGTTTTTATAAAAAAGCCATCTTTAAAGTTTATAAACCCCTCATGACCACCAAAATGAAATGTATATTCACCAATCCATTTAATAGTACTTTTTTCGATATTGATATTGAGTTTTTCTTGAGCTGGAATTTGAGTGGATACACAAAACAAATAAACGAATAGTATAATAATTTTCCTCATCTGATTTAATTTTTTAATTCTGAGTAAAACTATTTTAGCGCTTCGTCAAAAGTGTCAAATTAATGTAAAAGAAATGTGAAAATCCCTTTTAAAATTTAGAATAATCAATTATCTGGTACAAATTCAATATCTACCATACCAAGATAAGAGGTTGTAGAAAAGCTCGTTGGTAAATCTTGATTTGTTCCCAAATATGTTCCATATCCTTTTACAAGTACATCTCCAATATCTGAAGGAAATATTGGATCTCCAGCTTTATTGAAAATATAATAATTACTTGTATTTAGAGATACGAAGTAATCCACACTTGATTCAATTGGAATAGGAGAAATTTCTTTTGTAGAGATTAAACCATTGCTGGATTGAACCTGTTCAGTATGCAAAAGTTGTTGGGTTTCAAAATTCCAAAGTGAAACTCTGTATGCTCCGTTAGCGGGTACTCGGATACTTACAGATACAATATCTCCATTTTTAAAAGTTTTAAATTGATAACCAACTTCAAATGTGTTTGGACTATTAACACCAGATTGATAATCAAGTATACCATTTTCGATTAAAGTTTTCATTGGAAACTGTGAGGGTTGTATAGTTATTGTTTCTTTATCACCACTGCATCCTAAAATTGTAAATAACAGTAGAAATATAAAAACTAAATGTAAGTTTTTCATTGTTAAATAGTTGATATTTAATATTGTAATATAATAAAAATATCAATTATATTGCATTAGTTACTTTTTATCTCCGATAAAATTAAGTGAGTTGTAGTGTCGCCATAATCAATAAGTTGGTCTATAAATTCCTGAAGATGTAATTGATTTTTAAGTACAACTTTCATATGAATATTTTGAGAACCTGTGATACGATATGCTTTTTTTATTTCCGAGAAATGGGTTGATTCGGTTAAAAAGTGTTTAAGTTTTCCCGTATGTAATTTCAGCATTATGAATGCTTCGATACCATAGCCTACTTTAGAATAATCTATTTCTGTAGTATAATTTTTTATAATGTCATGATCTTCTAGTTTCTGTATTCTCTCACGAACTGCAGAAGGTGAAAGGTTAATTTTCCTGCCAATATCGGCAAAAGATATTCTAGAATTGTAGTTCAAAGTATTTAAAATTAACTGATCTATTTGGTCTACCATTGATTTTTTGGTTTTAGATTTAAAAAAGACCAATTCAACTCAAATTAGCATTTATAACCGTTGAATTAGTTTCCTACTAAAGTAATAGGATTTTAATTTTGAGTCAAGAATTTATTCATTTAAATATAATGGCTTTAAGTGTTTTTTTTGTGTTAGTACTCGCTATATTTCTCGGCTTTTTTATTCAAACTGTTGTTGGTTTTGCTGGAGCATTGGTTGCATTACCTATGTTATTAATAGTTATGAATTTACAAGATGCAATTGCGTATTTAGCATTGTTCTACCTATACTCTAGTTCCATTTTAGTTGTTAAAGAGTGGAAAAATATTGATAAACTAGTACTGCTAAAACTTACCGTTGCAACAATTATTGGAGTAGCTCTTGGAATTTGGATATTACAATACGGAAAACCATTGGTTCTCAAAAAAATGTTGGGGTTATTTATTTTACTATACGTTATTTTTAACATGTTTGTGGTTAAAAAAACAAGTGGAAAGAAAAATCGATTTAGCTTTGTTTTTGGATTGGCTGGTGGTTTTTTTTCAGGACTTTTTTCAACGGGTGGGCCTTTATATGTAATGGTTGTGAAAAATACAGTGGTTGATATGAGAACTTTCAGAGCGACTATGATTGGTGTTTTAGGTTTGATAACAATTACTCGCGTACCAATTTTGTATGCACAAAATATTCTAACATACAATCATTTTTACAATTCATTGTATATAATACCCTCATTTCTATTAGCAACATTCTTGGGAAAATCCTTATATAATAAGCTAAATGAGATTGTGCTAAAGAATATGGTACTCGGTTTATTACTGATATCAGGTTTAGTTATGCTTATTAAAAATTAAGTTATGTTAGTGAATCTTTTCAAAAACAAAATCAATTGCGAAGTCCTCATTAGCAACCTTAGCTTTTAGTTTTCCTTCTTCCATCCTATATGAAATCTCTTTCGGGAAATCGTTTTGTTCATTTTTACAAACCATGGATTTTTCTGTAAGTGAAGTTATGTCGAAAAGTGTAGGTTCTTGATTGACCCCAGTTACTTGAAAATAAGGAGAACCTTTAATTAGAGTTATATTAAGAGTCTCCTTGAAAATTGTATCCTTATCTTTTAAAGAATAACCCATTCCAGACAAATCATCGTTCCAAACTTCAAATGTTGTTTTCGTAGAATCTTCATCAATTCGTTTCCATTTACCAATTAAAAAATGGGGATATTTAGGTTCACTTTTACAAGAGAAACAAATAGAAATTGTAAAAAGTAAAATTAGGTAACGCATAGAAGTCAGATTTTAAATCAATCACTGATTTTCAGTTCTACAAATTTAAAGAAAAGTCGTAAATTCGCACTCCAACGAAAAGAATAATGCTAGATAAATTACAGATAGTAAAGCAACGCTACGATGAGGTATCAGATTTAATTATCCAACCAGATATTATTTCTGATCAAAAGCGTTATGTACAGCTCAATAAGGAATACAAAGACTTAGGTAAGGTTGTGAAAAAAGCAAATGAGTATGAAACGCTTTTAAACAATATCGAAGAAGCTAAGGAAATTATAGCCGATGGTAGTGATGCAGAAATGGTTGAAATGGCTAAGATGGAAATGGATGAAGCAAAAGAAAGAATTCCTGTATTAGAAGAAGAAATTAAGTTCTTATTAATTCCGAGAGATCCAGAAGATGGAAAAAATGCTGTTGTCGAACTACGAGCGGGAACAGGTGGTGATGAAGCAAGTATTTTTGCTGGTGATTTATTTAGAATGTATTCTAAGTATTGTGAAGGAAAAGGATGGAAAGTTTCTATTGTTGATTACAGCGAAGGGACTAATGGCGGATTTAAAGAGATTCAATTTGAAGTTTCTGGAGAAGATGTTTATGGTACGTTAAAATTTGAAGCTGGTGTTCACCGTGTTCAACGTGTTCCACAGACGGAAACTCAAGGTAGAGTGCACACATCAGCAGCTACGTGCATGGTGTTTCCAGAGGCTGAAGAGTTTGATGTAGA
Organism: Tenacibaculum sp. SZ-18; assembly: GCF_002813915.1. Classification (NCBI taxonomy): domain Bacteria; kingdom Pseudomonadati; phylum Bacteroidota; class Flavobacteriia; order Flavobacteriales; family Flavobacteriaceae; genus Tenacibaculum; species Tenacibaculum sp. SZ-18. Next base: position 3,873,673 of record NZ_CP019335.1, read on the forward strand.
AATTAACCCTAAAGATGTGCGTATTGACTTCTTTTGTTCTTCAGGTCCAGGAGGTCAGTCTGTGAACACAACATATTCTGCGGTACGTTTAACACATATTCCAACAGGATTGGTTGCACAGTGTCAAGATCAAAAGTCTCAGCATAAAAATAAGGAGAAGGCATTTAAAGTTTTACGTTCTAGATTATATGATTTAGAATTAGCTAAAAAGCAAGCTGAAGATGCTGCGAAACGCGGTTCTATGGTGACTTCCGGAGATCGTTCGGCAAAAATCAGAACATATAATTATCCTCAAGGTCGTGTTACGGATCATAGAATAGGATTAACACTTTACGATTTACAGAATATTGTAAATGGTGATATCCAGAAAATCATTGATGAATTGATGCTAGCTGAAAATACATCCAAACTAAAAGAATTGGGAGAAACGATATAAAGAAGAACGCAACCAGATGGTTGCGTTCTTAGTAGTTATATTTGTCATCTTATGAGTTATAGTAGAGACGAAATATTGACGGTGGCGTTCTATAATGTTGAAAATTTATTTGATACTATAAATGATCCAAATACCAATGACGATGTATATACCCTTAAAGGAGAGAGAAATTGGAATTATAAACGATACTATAGTAAACTAAAGAAAATTGGCTATGTTATTTCCCAAATAGGTAAAAAGAGGTCTTCAGAACCTCCAGTTTTAGTTGGTTTAGCAGAAGTAGAAAATGCTAGAGTTTTAAATGATTTAGTGAATCAAAAAGATTTGCAAAAATTTGGGTATCGTTATGTCCATTTCGATTCTAATGATGAAAGAGGTATTGATACCGCTTTATTATATCGCGATCGTTTTTTTGATCCGGTTTCTACAGATACAATGCAATTCAATTTTTTAGATGAAAATGGAAACTTTGATTATACAAGAGATGTTTTATTAGTTTCCGGTTTTATGAATGACGATTTGGTTCATATATTGGTGAATCATTGGCCATCAAGAAGAGAAGGGGAATTAGTATCTAGGTCAAAACGAATAAAGGCAGCTGATGTTGTAATGGAAGCAGTGGACAGAATTAGGAGTAAAGATCCAGATGCGAAAATCATAATTATGGGAGATTTTAATGATAATCCAACATCTGAGAGTATTAGTAATCATTTGGTGACAAAAGATTTCTTTAATCCTATGTTATCTATTTATGAAAGTGGTTTAGGAACGTTAACATTTAGAAAAGAATGGCATTTGTTTGATCAAATTATATTATCAAATAATTTTAATTCAGATAACAGAAGTCATCAATTCATAAGTGCTGAAATATTTAATAAATCTTGGCTTACGACAAGGAAAGGTAAGCATAAGGGAGCTCCTTTTAGAACATATATTGGACCTTGGTATAGAGGAGGTTTCTCAGATCATTTTCCAGTGTTTGTAACCCTTAAAAAGAATTAAAAAACCCAGCCTATATAAGCTGGGTTTTTTAGATTAAATATTTTTCTATTCCTTAGTTATTCAACAGTTACAGATTTAGCTAAGTTTCTTGGCTGATCTACATTTTTACCTAACATAACAGCAATATGATAAGATAATAGCTGTAAAGGAATTGTTGTCAATAAAGGCGTTAGCGCTTCTTCCGTTTCTGGAATTTCAATTACGTGATCTGCGATTTCTTTTACGGTTTCATCACCTTCTGTAACAATGGCAATAATTTTACCTCTTCTTGATTTGATTTCTTGAATATTACTTACAACTTTCTCGTAATGGCCTTTTCTTGTGGCAATAACGAATACAGGCATGTTTTCGTCGATTAATGCAATAGGTCCATGCTTCATTTCTGCGGCAGGATATCCTTCTGCATGAATATAAGATATTTCTTTAAGTTTTAAAGCTCCTTCTAAAGCCACAGGAAAGTTGAATCCACGTCCCAAATATAGGCAGTTAGTGGCCTCCATGTAATGATGAGCAATATCCTTAACAATTGGATCAATTTTTAATAATTGTTCTACTTGCGTAGGAATTTGTTGCATTGTTTGTAAATAGTTATTTACTGCTGTTTTAGAAAGAGTTCCTTTAGCTTGAGCAAGTTTTAAAGATATTAACGTTAAAACAGTAATCTGTGTAGTGAATGCTTTTGTAGACGCCACACCAATTTCTGGACCAGCATGTGTGTAAGCACCTGCATGAGTCTCTCTTGCGATTGAAGAACCAACAACGTTGCAAACACCAAATACAAACGCTCCTTTAGATTTTGCTAATTTAATAGCAGCTAAAGTATCAGCTGTTTCTCCTGATTGAGAAATAGCAATTACAACATCATTAGGTGTGATAATTGGATTTCTATAACGGAATTCTGAAGCATATTCAACTTCAACAGGAATTCTTGCCATGTCTTCAATTAAATATTCTCCAACTAAACCAGCATGCCAAGAAGTACCACAAGCGATTATGATAATTCTATCTGCATTTAAGAATTTACTAATATTATCATCAATCCCTGCCATTTTAATAATTCCTTCATTAGGTAACATTCTACCACGGTAAGTATCTATAATAGCTTTTGGTTGTTCATATATTTCCTTTAACATGAAATGATCATAGCCACCTTTTTCAATTTGATCTAAACTTAATTTAAGCTCTTGAATATCTGGATCGACGGGTTTATCATTATCAATTTTTCTTACTTTTATTTTTCTACCTTTCTTAATAATTGCTAATTCCCCATCTTCAAGATATAAAGCATCTTTGGTGAATTCAATAAAAGGAGATGCATCAGACGCAACAAAGAACTCTTCGTTGTCTTTACCGATTCCAATTGCGATAGGACTTCCCAATCTTGCTATCACAAGTTCATTAGGTTTAGTTTTATCAAAAACGGCAATTGCATATGCTCCAATTACATTTGTTAGAGCTAGCTGAACTGCTTTACCAAGTTTGCATTCCTCTGTTTTTTTTACCTCCTCGATTAAATTAACTAAAACTTCAGTATCAGTATCACTTTTAAACTTATAACCACGAGAAAGTAACTCTTTTTTGATGGTATCGTAGTTTTCAATTATACCATTGTGCACGATTACTAAGTCTCCCGATTCGGAAAAATGCGGATGGGAATTAACGTCGTTAGGTTCACCATGTGTAGCCCATCTAGTATGTCCAATACCTATTTTTCCTATTTTTCTAATTTCTTCTTTGTTAGTGATTACTTCTAAATCTGAAACTTTTCCTTTTGTTTTAGATAAGTTAATGCTATTACCGTCATACATCATTATACCCGCACTATCATATCCGCGATATTCTAATCTTTTTAAACCATTAATAACTATTGGATATGCATCTCTATCTCCTATATAACCTGTTATACCACACATAATAATTTTTTCTAGTTTTCTTAGTTTTTAATTTGCTTTTTCCTCTGAATAGGAGATAATAAGTTTAGCTCTTTTTTCGCCATTTACAGAAGAATGATTTAATAATGTAACTCCTCTGGGATTCCAGTTGTAAGAGTTTATTTGAGTTTGAACAAAATTGTTAACTACAGCAGCGTCTGTTCGTGAATTATATACTTTAAGTATTAAAGGGTAATTTTCATTAGAGTCTCCGCTTACCAAGTTTGAAATATAATCAGTTATTCTTATTGTATAATCCTTTGGTTTACCGTCATCATCATCTCCTAAAAATCCACCAAAAAATAATTGTTCTGTATAACTATCTTCAATTTGTTCACCATCTCCAACTCCCGTATTTTTAAATATTAATAATCTTGAAGGGACTTTGGTGGTGTCTCTAGAAGTATCGATGCTGAACACGAGAGAAGCATCATTAATTAAAATATTTTGAGATCTTAAATCTTGAAGTTCGGTTCCATTTAAAATGTTTATGGTCGCCATACTTCCCGCAGTACCTTGAATAGCAAAACTATTTGATGGTGCAGCATTTTGAGGGGCTGTCATTTTATATTGACTGTTTACTATTCCTGAAAAGTTAAATGTGTAGTTACCAACGATGGTGTCTTTAACCACACCTTCATCCAATCTTGTAATTGTGTAGTAAAATTTCAATCGAGGTGCATTTGTCCCCAATGATAATGGAACCATTGAACCATCTGTACCTTTAGTTTTTAAAATAATTCCTCTGAAATAATTGTTCAGATCACTTTGAGATGCAAATTCAGTATCAGAGAATTTATCCCAAAATAATTCTTTCATACGAGTTTTGTTTAAAGGAACTGTTAAAAAAGGGATGCTATTAGTTAATTTTATAGTCTCTTCAAACGTTTCACCTGTACTTAATTCTCTTTCGACAACATAAAGTGTATCTGTTGGATCTGGTGTGTATGTAAACCCTGGATCATCATTCAATAATTCAGATTCTACATATGTTGCGTCAGACATATATGAATTTTGCTGTGTTGGGTCTCCTGGGTTTAAGTTGTTTAAGAATGTCCCGTTTCGGAATACTTCTAAAGACATTGGAATTGAAGAATTACCTAGTAAAGAATCTAGTCTAAATTTAGGCTTTCCATCAGATTCATTTTCCAATCTTGTTGATGTATAAGGAATTTCAAGAACCGCTTCGTTAAATACATAAATAGAATCTAAATCTTCTTCGTCTCCACTTTCTGCTTCTGTAGTGTTTTGGACAGTTTGAGGATTAACTACAACACCTAATTGACCTATAATTGATGCTTCAATTCTTTTGTAATCAGGATTGTTGTATACCCCTAATAAATATTCACTTAAGCTACCAATCGCAAGGTTATCCGCCCTTACAGCTTCTAAAATACTATCTTTAACAATCACTTCAAGCGTAATTTGTTTAGTATCAAATTGATTGTTACTAATTACATTAACTCCAATTTCACGAAAATCTTTTTCGCACGAAATCACAAATAAAAGTGAAACTAAAGCTACACTTAAATACACAATTTTTTTAATCATATTTGTTTGAAAAATTAAGAATCTTGAAGCTCAAGAACGTTTTGTTTGTAAAAGTCTAAGTAAGCCTCAGTTAAATACTCTTCAGATTGGTAGTTTAATAATGTAACGCCACTTTCGTTAATGAATTGTTCGAACTCTTCTGAATATGCATCACTTCCTTTGATAATTGCATCAGAGTTCATAACTGCGTTACGTAATATGTTCTCATGTGTTGGTTTTTCTAAATGAGCAACAGAAGAATTATTAATTTTATCAAACTTTACTTTGTTGATTAAATCACTATTTAATTCACCTTCAAATTCTTTGTTGTATAAAGATGTAACGATTTTACTATCAGTAAATAACGGTTCTTCTTTATAATATTCTTTCAAATACATTGGAAGCAAAGAAGCCATCCACCCATGAACATGAATAATATCTGGGGCCCAGTTTAATTTTTTTACTGTTTCAACAACACCTTTTGCAAAGAAAATCATTCTTTCGTCATTATCGTTGAAGAGTTTGTCGTCCTCGTCTGTATATATAGCCTTTCTTTTGAAATATTCATCGTTATCGATGAAATATACTTGCATTCTTTCTTTTGGAATAGATGCAACCTTAATAATTAGAGGCATATCCATGTCGTTGATGATTAAGTTCATTCCAGACAATCTAATTACTTCATGTAGTTGATGTCTTCTTTCATTAATCACGCCGAAACGTGGCATAAAAATTCTGGTTTGAACTCCTTTAGAATGCGCAAATTTTGCAACATTGAATGCGGTAGATGATAATTCTGTTTCCGGTAAGTAAGGAATAACTTCCGATGAAACATACAATATTCTCTTATCCTTCATTAAATCTAACTCTTTTAAAGCTGCAAAACTACGAAATTTTATGCTAAAATCCTGTTAAATTGCTAATTTTGCCCAGATCGTAACATACATTTAATGAAAATAATCAAGTCAAAATCCGATTTAAAAATCTATTTAGCGGAAGAAAAAAAGAAGGGAAATAGTATTGGATTTGTTCCTACGATGGGTGCATTACATAAAGGACACCTTTCTCTAGTAGAGATGGCTTTAAGCAAAACTGATGTTACTATAGTAAGTATATTCGTGAATCCTACTCAGTTTGATAATAAGGAAGATTTAGCTAAGTATCCAACAACGTTTGAGAAAGATGTAGAATTACTCGAACGTATTAATTGTGATATTCTGTTTTATCCATCTGTAGATGAGATTTATGACGGAAATATTGTTTCAGAAAGTTTTGATTTTGATGGTTTAGAAAATCAAATGGAAGGAAAATTTAGAGATGGGCATTTTGATGGAGTAGGAACAATTGTAAAAGCTTTGTTCGAAATTATTGAGCCGGATATCGCATATTTTGGCAAAAAGGATTTTCAGCAATTACAGATTATCAAAAAATTGGTAAAAAAGTATAATATCCCAGTAAAGGTAAAAGGAATGCCAATATTTAGAGAGCCAGATGGATTAGCCATGAGTTCTCGAAATACGAGATTAAGTAAAGAGCACAGAGAAGCAGCCCCTTTCATTTATAAAGTATTAAAAAAGGCAAGAAAAAAAAATGGCATAAAAAGTGTTAAAGAAATAACGAAATGGGTTGAAAAACAATTTCAAGAGCACCCTCTGTTAGAACTAGAATATTTTACAATTGCAGAAGAAAAAACGTTAATTTCTGTGGAAGAGTTTGAGGGTAATAAACGATATAGAGCTTTTATTGCTGTATTCGCAGGAGAAATCCGATTAATTGATAATATCCGTTTCAAAAACAATTAACTAATTATAAAAGATAGATTCTTTAAAAACAGTATTTTTGTAGCATGTTAGTACAAGTAGTAAAATCAAAAATTCACCGCGTAAAGGTTACGGGTGCCGATTTAAATTATATAGGAAGCATTACCATTGATGAAGATTTAATGGATGCAGCTGGTATTATTGAAGGAGAAAGAGTTCAAATTGTAAATAATAACAACGGTGAACGTCTAGAAACTTATGCGATTCCTGGTCCAAGAAAAAGCGGTGAAGTTACCTTAAATGGAGCTGCGGCAAGGAGAGTTCAAAAAGGAGATGTGTTGATTTTAATTGTATACGGATTTTTGGATATAGAAGAAGCTAAAAAATTCAAGCCTCAATTAGTTTTTCCAAACGAGCAAACAAATTTATTAGAATAAAACCACTTCAATTTGTCGTTAAAAAAAATTATAAAAACAGTATTGCCTCTCGCTTTGGGAGGTTTTTTAGTTTGGTATTCTTTATCAATCGTTTCAATAGATACTTTAGTTCAATATTTCAAGAATGCTAATTATTGGTGGATCGCTTTAGGTTTGTTCTTTGGTGTTTTAAGTCACTTATCTCGAGCTTATCGGTGGAAGTTTTTATTAGAACCCTTAGGGTATAAGCCAGATTTTGGAAATAGCACAATGGCGGTCTTAGTTGCCTATTTGGTAAATTTAACAGTCCCGAGAGCAGGGGAAGTTTTTAGGGCAACTGTAATGACAACCTATGAAGATATTCCATTTGAGAAAGGATTTGGAACAATTGTAGCAGAAAGAATTGCTGATCTTATTATGATGTTGTTAATTGTAGGAATTACTTTATTTGTGCAGTTTGACTTCATTTTTGAATTAGTAACCAAGAATTTTTCTCCAAGTAAAATTTTATTGCTTTTAGGAATTTTAGTTGTTGGACTTTTCATTTTTGTTCGATTTGTAAAAAAAGCTACAGATGGAGTTGGGTTGAAGATTAAATCCTTTGTGTTTGGACTAATAGAAGGTTCATTGAGTATTTTCAAAATGAAGAATAAATGGCTTTTTATTGTTCATACTTTGTTTATTTGGGTAATGTATGTTGCTATGTTCTGGGCTACAGTTCCTGCAATTGAAACTTTTGATATTCCATTTGGTGCTGTGTTAGTTGGTTTTATAGCAGGTGGTTTTAGTATTGCTGCTACGAATGGAGGAATTGGATTATATCCTGTTGCGGTAGCAGGTGCTTTTGCTTTATTTGGAATTCCAGAAGAACCAGCGAATGCTTTTGGGTGGATTATGTGGACAGCTCAAACAGCTATGATTATTGTTTTCGGTGGATTATCTTTTTTGTTGTTACCTCTTTACAATAAAAATAAATAATTTTATCTTCGAGCTAAAAAAAATGAAAAGGCTTGGTTTATTTTTTCTGATACTAATTTTTTGTGTTTCGTGCGGTCAACGAAATAAAGAACGAATCAACAATAAGGATTTACATGTGTCTCTTTTGATTGGTAAGGTAAATACTAATGGACTAAATGATACACTCTTTTTAGAGAAGCATGGAGTAGATTTCAGAATAAATGAAAAAATCCCTGTCATAGACGGGAGTTTTAAATATAAAATAGAAAGTAATCAAATACAGCAGTATTCTTTGATTTTTGAAAATGATGGACAATTTATACCAATAGATTTTTTCAATGACAATGACACGGTATTTTTTGATCTTCATCCTAAAGATTTTGATAAGAATAAAGTACGAGGTGGCAGTTTGAATAAATTGAGATCATTATACAGGAAAAAGTATTTTGAGTTAGCTTACAGGTACGAGGATTTGTATCGTAAAAAAGATTCTACAGGGTTAAAGAAATTAGAAGAAGAAACTCTTGCTTTATATAAAAAAGAAATTGAAGAGTATTCTATTCATGGCTATGCTTTGTTGTATGAGTTAATGTCGGCATATCAAGTATTGCCTTATTCTTTATCAAGTTTTCAAAAATGGTTTAAGAAGTATAAAAGTAAATATCCAAATCATTATTATAGTAAACTTGTTGATGTTACACTTGAAGGGAAAAAGGGGATTTCTAATTTTAAGAATTTTGATCTGAATACGAAAGAAGGTGAAAGAGTTATGGCAAAGGATCTTATTGTAAACAAAAAATTACTATTAATAGATTTTTGGGCTTCCTGGTGTAGGCCTTGTATAGAAAAAGGTCAATTAATAAAGAATAATATCAAAAGGAAAAACTGGAAAGGAATTCAAATTCTATCTGTTCTAGGAGGTATTAAAACAAAGGAAGAGTATGAATTTGTGAGAGAGAAATATAATTATCCTTGGGAAATATATTATGAGTTAAATAATGAGTTCAATATATGGAGTATGTATAATATTTTTAACTCAGGAGGTTCTCAATTTTTATTTGATGGTAAAGGTAAACTTCTTTTAAAAAGTCCAACAATTCATCAAATAGATTCTATACTTTCATCTCATTAATAATAAAAATGGCTAAAACCAAAACAACATATTTCTGTCAAAATTGTGGAGCACAACATGCTAAATGGGTTGGGCAATGTCCTAATTGTAAAGAATGGAATACAGTTGTAGAAGAAGTAGTTCAAAAAGAAGAAAAACGAAATTGGAAATCATCATTAAATTCTCAAAAAATAGTAAGTAAACCTCTAAAGATTCAAGAAATTAAATTGAATACAGAGGAGAGAATTCAAACTAAAAACAATGAGCTTGATACTGTTTTAGGAGGTGGATTGGTGAAAGGATCGGTTGTTTTATTAGGAGGTGAACCAGGAATTGGTAAGTCTACACTGTTACTTCAAATTGCATTACAAATTACCGAGAAAGTATTATACGTTTCAGGTGAGGAGAGTCAATCGCAAATTAAAATGAGAGCAGAACGTTTGGCAAATCAAAATTCAAATTGTTTAGTTCTCACGGAAACCAATACGCAACAAATTTTTAGAAATGTAGAAGAGGTGGAACCAGATGTTTTGGTTATTGACTCCATTCAGACGTTATACACCAATAATATTGAAGCTTCTCCTGGAAGTATTTCTCAAATAAAAGAAACATCCGCAGAACTTATAAAATTTGCAAAAGAAACCAATACTCCCGTTTTATTAATTGGACATATTAATAAAGAAGGAAACATTGCTGGGCCAAAAATTTTAGAACATATGGTGGATGTTGTTCTTCAATTTGAAGGAGATAGAAATCATACCTACAGAATTTTAAGATCTCAAAAAAACAGATTTGGCTCAACGGCAGAATTAGGGATTTATGAAATGTTATCGGATGGCTTGCGAGAAGTTACCAATCCATCGGAAATTCTGATTTCGAAAAAAGATACCGACTTAAGTGGAACTGCAATTGCCTCAACGCTAGAAGGAGTTCGTCCGTTAATGATAGAAATACAAGCATTAGTAAGTACTGCTGTATACGGAACTCCACAACGTTCTACTACCGGTTATAATCTAAAGCGTTTGCATATGATTTTAGCTGTTTTGGAAAAACGAGCAGGTTTTAAATTAGGTGCTAAAGATGTATTTTTAAATGTAACTGGTGGAATTTATATTGATGATCCAGCTATTGATTTAGCAGTTGTAGCGGCAATTTTATCTTCTAATCAGGATATTGCAATAAATCCTGATGTTTGTTTTGCAGCTGAAGTCGGTTTAGCTGGAGAAATTCGTCCCGTTCCAAAAATTGATCAACGAATTGTAGAAGCCGAAAAACTGGGATATAAAACTTTTGTAACCTCTAAATACAATAAGATTAGCTCGAAAAACCATTCTATTAAACTAATTTTAGTTGGAAAAATAGAAGAAGCTTTTGCTACTTTATTTGCTTAAAAAACCATTTTACTATCAATAGTAAAATGGTATAAAATGTTTTAACAATAACTTTAAAAAGGACCGCAAAAAACTTCGTTCATGCAAATGTATCCAGGAGGTAGAGGCTTGCATTCAAGACAAATAATATATGTCCATCCTCCATTAATTTGTTTTTGTTCTGTTTTGTTCAGGGTAGTTCCTAAGTTTGAAATGTTTTTTAACATGATCTTATTTTATATGGTTAATTGCATTCAATTTAGAAATTTTTTTAAAATTATTAAACAAATAGAAGTATAATTTTATGATTATTAAGTAAATATATGTTTTTTAGATGAACCCCAGATGCGAGAATTTTTTATTTAGAATCTTATCATTTTCTATACCCAGCCACTTATCAAGTAATGTTGCATACACTTCTCTAAAATCTATAGAAAATTTAAGATCTCCATTATCATCTAAATCATTTAGATTAGGTAATGAATTGTATATTCCATTTTTCTTTAAATCTTTTCCAATAACGAATACATTATTAGCTGTTCCATGATCCGTTCCGTTAGATCCATTCTGTTTTACTCGTCTTCCAAATTCCGAAAATGTTAGAATTATAGTGTCTTTGAATTGATTATTTTTCTCTAAATCTTTTACAAAAACTTCTATACTTTCGGCATAAACTTTTAATAATCTTGATTGCCTGTTTGTTTGATTGGCATGTGTGTCAAAACCTGTTAATCCAGCATAATAAATTTGTGTGTCTATTCCTGAAGAAATAAATTCAGAAATGGTTTTTAATTGCTTTCCAAAGGCGTTTTTGGGATATTCTATGGTAGATGAACTCGTTTTAGTTTTCTCGTAGATGTAAGCTGCTGATGATTTCGCGTCAATCATGGTATTGTACAAGTAACCAAGATTGTGTTCACTTAAATGCGAATCGTTCGAATATTTATTAAATACATTATCGAAAAACGGCTGATTTAATATACGATGAAATAGTTTGGGATTTGTAATTGCCAATCCATTTTGATTATTTCCTTTAAGCATTAAAGATAAGCTTTCATCTACTTCAATTGCTCCATATGGTTTAGCGTTTGTTTCATCTAAAAATCGGCCAACCCAACCTGATTGTAAATATTGATTACTATCACTTGCAGTCTGCCAAATATCTGTGGATCTAAAATGTGAACGATTTGGATTAGGATAACCAACATTATTAATAATACTTACATAACCATTATCAAATAACCTTTTCAGGGGTAATAAACTTTTATGAAAACCAAGTTCACTGTTAAGGTTCAATAATTCGCTTTTTTGAATTCCAATTCTTTGACGATTTTGATAGTAAATATCATTTCTAAAAGGAACAATAGTATTCAATCCATCATTTCCTCCTTTTAATTGAATAATAACTAGTTTTTTGTAATTAGTGCGTTCAGGTAAACCATTTTCAAAAGCTTTTAAAAACTGAGGAACAAAAAATAATCCTCCAGAAGCTAATGATGTTCTTTTTATAAAATTTCTTCTTTTCATTTTCTTCAAATTAACAAAGTTGATATTCAGGTAAAGACATCAATTGAATGCAGAAATCCTTTTTGGGTAAATCTTTATATTGATTTATGATTTCTTTTGTTCCACTGGTAATTGGACAGATAATTAAACTTTCGAATAGTTCTTCATTCGAAATTGACTCATAGTTTTTGTTGAATATATGCCAGTTTGTTTCTGTTTTTATAAAGGCTTTTTTTCTTCTTTTTTCATTAGTAACCGAGTTAACTATAGCTTTAAAATCATCTTTTTCTGAGTAACTAATCTCGGCATTATTTAAAAGAACAGAAGCAAGTCTTAATCTAGTGACCATAGTGTTACTATCGATCCAACCTTTACCAGTTTTCCAACCGGCAACATTTGGAGGATAAAGTAAAACTTGCCCCAGTAATTTTTGAATAAGTATTTGCTGTTTTGACTTTTGAAAAGTATATGGAACAGTTTTATGAATTGTTGCTAAAAGTTCAATGGGAGACTTTATTTTTACCCCAATATTTTCTTCATCGTAAAACCAATCTGACTTCAATACATGTTTCATAAGTTTTTCAATGTTGTAATCTTTATAGAAAATGGAAGTCATTTCTTCAATTCTAGAGGAATTAATTTTATCATTTACGAAGTATGCATAAATTTTATGGCAAATAAAACGTGCACATTGTTTTTGTTGAAGGATGATGTCTATAATATCATTTCCATCAAAATTCCCTACTCGATCTAAAAACTCTTTTTTTCCATTATCATGCTGTTTTCTTTTGAGAATAAAATCTCCATCAAATCTATGATTGTAACCTGTAAATGCTCTTGCGCTTTCTCGTATATCTTTTTCAGAATAGTTTCCTTGTCCGAGTGTGAAAAGCTCTAAAAGTTCACGAGCAAAATTTTCATTTGGACTGTTTTTTTTATTTTGTTTGTTATTGAGATATTTAAGCATTGCTGCCTCTTTAGAAATAGCTTTTACAAAATCTCCAAAGTTTCCTAATGCATGATTTCTTAGCGTATTGTTGTAATGTAAAGCATATAGTACATTTTTGTCTTCACAAACAAAATGATTCGCCCAGAATAATGTCATTTTTTCTCGAAGAATTTCCTTAGAATTCATAAGTCTGCCCATCCAAATTAAGTTTAACTCACGAACCTTTTTCCGATTCAACTTCATCAATTCTTTTCGCTTTGATTTATTTTTTATTTTTTTTGTAGATGTCGAATTCAGAAAGCTTGTTTCAATATATAATGGAGTTATAGTTTTTGCAGATTGAAAAAGAGTATCGACAATTTCAGAACGAGTTTGAGAGTGTAGTTTCTCAACTTCCTTAGGGAGAATTCCGAATCCAATTCTATTGTATAAATGAAGAATATGCTTGTTTTTCATATTATTGAGACTTATTCAGAAAAGAAAGGTTTAATTTAAACAAAAAAACCTCGCCAAATAGCGAGGTCTTTAGTTTTATCAAAAAAAGGTAATGTTATTTTTTATTTACTTCTTTTATATATTTTTCTAATGCCATTGTCATCGAAGGAGTTTCAGGGGTTGGTGCAGCAATATCTACACGTAAACCTTTGGCTTCAACCGCTTTGATTGTTGAGTTTCCAAACACAGCAATTCTAGTGTTATTTTGTTTGAAATCAGGGAAGTTTTCAAACAAACTTTCAATACCTGATGGGCTAAAAAACACTAAAACATCATAGAATACATTTTCTAAGTCAGACAAATCACTTACAACTGTTCTGTATAAATCAGCTCTTGTCCAGTTAATTCCTAACTTATTTAATTCATCTGGAATTAACGATTTTAATTTATCAGAACTAGGAAGTAAGAACTTCTCATCTTTGTGCTTCTTGATTAATTTCGTTAGCTCAGGGAATGTACGAGTACCAACATAAATTTTACGTTTACGATATACTACGTATTTCTGAAGATAATAAGCTACTGCTTCCGATTGACAGAAATATTTCATGTCATCCGGTACAGTAAAACGCATTTCTTGAGCGATTCTAAAAAAATGATCCACAGCATTTCTACTCGTAAGAATTATTGCTGAAAAATTATTAAGATCAATCTTTTGTGCTCTTACCTCTTTGGTCGGAATCCCCTCAACATGAATAAATGATCTAAAATCAACTTTAACTCTTTGCTTTTCAGCAAGGTCAAAATAAGGTGAAGTTTCTGTTTTGGGTGCTGGCTGAGACACTAAAATGGTTTTCACTTTCATAAAACTTTCTCTTTATGTCGTTGTTGTTTTATATATGATTAGCAAAGGAGCTAATTCGAGGCTGCAAAAGTACAAAATAAAATAAAAGAAGTTATTAAAAATCAGTTTTTTGTTATTCCTTAAAATCAAAAAACCTCTAAAAATCAGTAATAAAGAAATACAAATGAGTAAAAAAATAATATTGGAGTACCCGTATTTGAACAATATTAAGATCGGAAATAGCCAAATACTTATGTTATATAAATATCCAGACTTTGTAAATGTAAAATATCTCGTTTGTTCTTCTATGTTTAAAATATGAGCCAATAACCTTATAAGAACAAACTTTACGAGAGTAAAACCTGTTAAGCCGGCTAGTAAAATAAAATAGTTGTAAGGTTGCAATTTGAAAATATTTTCAGCTATTAATTGTAGTGTTAAGGTAAAAATTAAACAAGAAAAGATGAAAATTAAAACGTGAAAAGTAGAGAAAATAGATGGCTTTTTTTCTGCTCTATTTTCAATAAAGCCCTGAGAAAATAGTGCTATAGTATATCCCAATAATAGCTGCGGCTTATATAATTTCATTAATGCCAGAAGAACCAAAGCTATCATAAATACTAGTGTTGTCCAGTCGTTCGTTTCTAGATTACGTGTTATAACTTCCATGAATTGACGTAGTCAGAGAATAATTTAATTATCACAAAATTAGCAATAAATTAGTTTATCTTTGTTCATATTTTTTAACGAAAATCAAATTAATGTCTGACACGCTAGTCATCATTCCTACGTATAATGAAAAAGAAAATATCGAGGCAATTATTAGAGCTACCTTCGATCAAGAAAAAGCTTTTGATGTATTAATCGTTGATGATAATTCTCCTGATGGTACCGCCAAAATTGTCGAAAGTTTACAAGCAGAATTTCCAAATCAACTACATATTGAAAAAAGAACTGGTAAAAATGGTTTAGGTACAGCTTACATTCATGGTTTCAAATGGGCATTAGCGAGAGATTATGAATATATTATAGAAATGGATGCTGATTTTTCTCACAACCCGGATGATTTAGTAAGACTTTACAACGCTTGTGTTGTTGATGGTGGAGATGTTGCAGTAGGTTCACGATATTCAGTAGGTGTAAATGTAGTTAACTGGCCAATGAATCGTGTCTTACTCTCTTATTTTGCATCAAAATATGTTCGTTTTATAACAGGAATTCCTGTAAATGATACTACTGCCGGATTTGTATGTTGGAATAGAAAAGTGTTAGAAACCATAAAACTTGATAAAATTAAGTTTGTTGGTTATGCATTTCAAATAGAAATGAAGTATAAAGCTTGGAAACACGGATTTTCAATAAAAGAGGTGTCTGTTATTTTTACTGATCGAACGCTAGGAGAATCAAAAATGAGCGGTGGAATTGTATACGAGGCATTGTTTGGTGTGATAAAAATGAGATTAAAAGGATTACCGAAATAATTTATGACCGACGTAATACTTAGAGAAGCTAAGAAAGAAGATTTATCGACATTACTGCTTTTTGAACAAGCATTAATTGAGGCTGAGAAACCTTTAGATGAATTTCTTGGAGAAGGAAAATTAAAGTATTACAATATTGAAGAAATGATTGCGTCGGACAGTACTTATTTAATCGTTGCTGTTTATGGGGCTAAATTAATTGGTTCTGGTTATGTTAGAATAGAGGAAAATAAAATCTATCATAAAAATCCCAAACATGGTTACATTGGTTTTATTTATGTAGAATCAAATTCTAGAGGAAAAAAAATAAGCACGAAAATTTTAAAAGAACTTAAACGGTGGGCATCAAAAGAAGAATTAAAAGAACTTAGATTAGATGTTTACAATAATAACGTTCCTGCTCTAAAATCTTATGAAAGTTTTGGTTTCAAGAAGAGTTTAGTTAACATGAGAATGAATATATAACAAAGACAATGAAACAACACACTACACTAATTAAAAACGCAAACATTGTAAATGAAGGAAAAACCTTTAAAGGAGATGTTTTAATTTCAGGAGAGTTTATAGAAAAAATTGCTTCAAAGATTAATGTTTCAGAAGGTGTAACCGTCATAGATGCAGAAGGAAAGTATTTAATTCCAGGAATGATTGATGATCAAGTTCATTTTAGAGAACCAGGATTAACACATAAAGCAAATATAGCATCAGAGAGTAAAGCGGCAGTGGCAGGAGGAATTACTTCTTTCATTGAAATGCCAAATACAGTTCCTCAAGCAACAACACAAGAATTATTGGAAGATAAGTTTGAGATTGCAGGTAAAACTTCTTATGCTAATTATTCATTTATGTTTGGAGGAACCAACGATAATTTGGAGGAACTTTTGAAAACGAATCCAGAGAATGTTGCTGGAATCAAATTATTCCTTGGTTCTTCAACAGGAAATATGTTGGTTGATAATGAAGAGGTTTTAGAAAAAATATTTTCATCTACTAAAATGATTATTTCTGTTCATTGTGAAGATGAGCAAACCATTCGCGACAATACAGCTAAGTTTAAAGAAGAATTTGGAGACGATATTCCCATAAAATATCACCCAATTATTAGAAGTGAAGAGGCATGTTATTTATCGTCTTCAAAAGCAATTGAATTAGCAAAGAAAACAGGAGCTCGTTTACATGTTTTTCATTTATCAACAGCAAAAGAAATGGAATTGTTCAGAAATGATATTCCATTAGAAGAAAAGCAGATTACAGCAGAGGTTTGTATTCACCATTTATGGTTTACGGATGCTGATTATGATAAAAAAGGAACGCATATAAAGTGGAATCCTGCAGTTAAAACTGCTAACGATAGAGCTGCTTTATGGGAAGCATTATTAGATGATAGAATTGATGTGATTGCTACTGATCATGCACCTCATACTCTAGAAGAGAAATCTAATGTTTACACAAAAGCTCCAAGTGGAGGGCCTTTAGTACAACATGCAGTAATCGCTCTTTTTGAAAAGGTGAAAGAAGGTGTAATTTCTATTGAAAAAGTGGTTGAAAAAATGGCTCATAATCCTGCAAAACTTTTCCAAGTTTCTAAGAGAGGTTATGTGAAAGAAGGATATTACGCTGATGTTGTTTTAGTAGATCCTAATAATTCTTGGGAAGTTTCTAAAGAGAATGTTTTATATAAATGTGGTTGGTCTCCTTTTGAAGGAGAAAAATTCTCATCTAAAATCACACATACTTTTATCAATGGAGTTTTAATGTACGATAATGGTATGTTCAACGAAGAAATAAAAGGAAAACGCTTGTTATTTGATAGATAATGAAAAAAATATACTATTTGATTCCAGTACTTCTATTTATAGTTTCTTGTACTGGAAATACAATTTATAAAAAGCCAGAGAATCTCATTCCAAGAGATTCTATGGTTTTATTATTAACAGATATGCATATAGCATCTGCCGCAAAACAAACCAAAAATAAGTTTAGCGCCAAAGATGTGAGCTATATGCATTTTGTATATGAAAAATATAAAATAGATAGTGTTAGGTTTGAAAGTAGTAATAAATATTACACTTCTATTATCGATAAATATGATAAGTTGTTGAATGAAGTTAAAGCAAATCTTCAGGAAAAAGGAACTGTAATTCAACGAGAAATTAATACATCAGACTCTATTAAGAAAAGTCAGAAGAAGGAACTGAAAAAAGAATTAGATTCACTAAAGAATATTACTAAAAAAGAAATCAAAAAGGTCAATCAAAATACGTTTGAAGAGTAAATTACTTAATAAAGTCAGAATAGACATCGCGAATTGATTTGTCTATTTTTTCAAATTCAAAATTTATAAAATTTCGGATTTTGTCCGAATTATAAAATTCTTGATTGTGTGTTGACCGAGCAGAATTTTTAGTCATTAAAGGAGCTTTTCCTGTAATTACTGTCAAAAGCCAATCAACTCTCCAAAAAATTGAAGTCATTAATGGTGTAGCTTCAATGCTTGGTTTTTTGACTTTAAAAACTTCAGCAATAGAAAATAACATGTCCTTGAAAGATTTGTTCTCTGAGACTAATATGAAGCGTTCGTTTTTAATATTAGATTTTGTTAAAGAAATCATAGATTTTACAACATCCTTAACAGAAACAAAACCTGTAATTCCTTCTGTGTAAAATTTAAACCCATTGTAAACTTGGCTAAATATTTTACCAGAACCTTCATCGAAAAATCCACTACCTAAAATAACACCAGGATTCACAATTACGACATCCATTCCTTCTTGACTACCCCGCCAAACCTCCATTTCTGCTCCGTATTTGGTAATCGCATATCCATGTTTATCTCCATTATCAACCCATTCATTTTCTTCATTAATAAATTCTCCATTGACAGAATCTCCAATCGCTGCGATTGAACTTACAAAGCAAAACTTATTTACTTTTTTTTCAATTGCAAAGTTTACAACATTGGCTGTTCCTTCAATATTAACATGTCGCATTTTAAAGTAATCTTTTGGAGCAAAAGAAACTAAAGCGGCACAATGATATACAGTCGAAATATTATGTTCAAATATTGGCTTTAACGACGGGGTTTCAGTAATATCAGCCTTTATCCATTTTATCTTATTGAATAATTCTTGAAACTCTCCTGTGTAATAAGAAAAAACCTTTTTTGCTTTTTCTATTTTCTCTTGGGTTCTATATATCGCAATGATATCATCATTTTCAATGGTTAAATGATACAATAAATGCGATCCAACTAATCCGGTTCCACCTGTTACTAAAATCATGCAGCAAAAATAAATATAAATAAATCGTGACTTCAATTCAAAACCAGATTTTTAACAACCTTCTATATTTAAAATTCATTCAAAAAATTATAATTGAAGCTTAATTTTAAAATTTTCTAAATAGTATATTTGCCTTTCACATTAAGTAAATTTAAAATGGCTAAAAATTTAGTAGAAGAACTTAGATGGAGAGGAATGGTTCATGATATTATGCCTGGAACCGAAGAGCAATTAGAAAAAGAAATGACAAGTGCTTATATCGGTTTTGATCCAACTTCAGATTCATTACACATTGGAAGTTTAGTACCAATTATTTTATTGGTTCACTTAGAAAAATCTGGTCATAAACCGATAGCTTTAGTTGGTGGCGCAACTGGTATGATCGGAGATCCTTCTGGTAAGTCTGATGAAAGAAATTTACTTAATGAAGAAGCATTAGCAAACAATGTAAACGGAATTAAAAATACACTTGCTCGTTTTTTAAATTTTGAAAGTTCTGAGAAAAACGCACCTGTTTTAGTAAATAACTACGATTGGATGAAAGATTTTTCATTCATTGAATTTGCTAGAGATGTTGGGAAGAGAATTACTGTAAACTACATGATGGCAAAAGATTCTGTGAAGAAAAGAATCTCTGGAGAGTCTGGAAGTGGAATGTCTTTTACTGAGTTTACATATCAATTAATTCAGGGATACGATTTTTTCCATTTGCATAAATCTCACAATTGTATGTTACAAATGGGAGGTTCTGATCAGTGGGGAAATATTACTACAGGAACAGAATTAGTACGCAGAATGAATCCTGGCGGAGAAGCAAAAGCTTTCGCAATGACTTGTCCATTAATTACAAAAGCAGACGGATCTAAATTTGGAAAATCGGAAGGTGGAAATGTTTGGTTAGATGCAGAGAAAACATCAGTATATAAATTCTATCAATTCTGGTTAAACACTTCAGATGAAGATGCAGAAAAGTATATTAAAATTTTCACTTTTTTAGACAAAGAAACAATTGATGCTTTAATTGAAGAGCATAGAGAAGCTCCTGAGGCTAGAGTTTTACAAAAGAAATTAGCGGAAGAGGTTACTACATTTGTGCATTCTAAAGAAGAATTAGATAAAGCAATTGCTGCATCTAATATTTTGTTTGGAAAATCTACATCTGAAGATTTAAAAGGACTTGATGAAGCTACATTCTTAGATGTGTTTGATGGTGTTCCTCAGGCTGTAGTTCAAAAAGCAGAATTTGAAGCTGGTTTAGACATGATTGCTGCGTTATCTGCGAAAACTCAGTTTTTAAAGTCTAACGGAGATGCAAGAAGAGCATTAAAAGAGAATTCGATTTCTGTTAATAAAGGAAAAGTAAAGGAAGACTATACTATTACAAATTCAGATTTAATTGCAGATAAATATGTGTTATTACAAAGAGGTAAAAAGAATTACTTTTTATTAAAAGTAGAATAGTTTGAAATAGCCTAAGAAGCAATTTTTACATCAAAAGTTAAAGGGCATCGCTTACAGTTGATGCCTTTTTTCTTGTACTTATTACAACATTTACTTTTTGGTTTTAAACAAGAAGCGGAACAAGCGCTATCACATGTATTTAAAGTATGTAATTTTGTAATAGTTTCTTTTTTAGGTGTATAAAATACAATCATGCTTAATTAAAATCTGTGCAAATATAGTTTTTTATTTAGAATAAATTAAAATAAAATTTTTAATCGTAACAAAATCTTATAATTATGTACTTATAGATGATCAAAACTAAACTATGAAAGACGAAATTATTTTAGAAAGTAAGCTTACTCCACATCAGAAAACTCATATTTCCGTTGTAATGTTAATTCCAGTATTTTTTGTAACAATTATGACATTGGTAAAACATTTTGAACAAAATGATTTATCAAATATTACTCTTAGTTTTCCTCAATTAATTCCATTGGTTATCGCATTAATCATTTTAATAATGTTGCTTTTTCTAAAGGAGGGGATTTTAAAAAAGAATAACTATTTATATCAAGGAACATATTTATTTGGCAAGCTTTTAATTAAGAAAAAAATAAGTTTACTAGACAAACCCAAAGTTGCAATTTTAAAGCTACGTAAGCGTCAGAAAATGGCTTGGTTTTCCATTGCAAATCCAGATCAAGCTTTATCGTATCATAAAAATGATGTTACGCTTTTGAATGATAAGCATACAAGAAAAGAACTTTTAGTTTCGTTAGACGACGAAATTTTAGCAAATAAAACTATCTCGTTTTTGGAGGAAAACTTCAATCTTACCTTTGAGATTTATAGTCCAGATTTTAGTTAGAAATTTTTCTTGAATTTCTAGTAAAAATAAGTCAACATACAACATGTTAAATTTCTAGTAAAAACCCCTTCTTAGGGTTAAGAAATTATAAATTATTTAAGTAGTTTTTAAATAAATTAATTGTATATAAAATAATCAGAAAGGCCATAAGAAATCTATCTTTGCAAGCCCAAAAGTAGATTCATTTTTTGAAAACTAAAATCACAACATATCTATTTATTTTCTTGTATGGAATTGCAATGTTACGTCCAATAGCACCTTTCGTGGAGTATGCTATTAATTACAATTATATTGCAAAAGTGTTATGTATAAACAAAGACAAACCAGAACTTAGTTGTAATGGTAAATGTCAATTGATGAAGAAACTAAAACAGCAAGAGGAAGAGGATTTTAATACATTACGAATTCATATGGAAGAATATCCCATTGGTTTTGTTGAAATTTTGAAAATCAAGAAAGAATCTACAATTACTTCAAACTTAAAAAATAATTTTCATTATGATATAGAATATAACTATCTATTTCAGCATAACGTTTTTCATCCGCCAACCGTTTAAGCTCAAATTTTCGTGACTATTCAGAATAACTTCTCAGTTATTCAGTCGAATTATGCTTAAAAATTAATAATAAAACTACAAGGTTTTTCATTCGGAATTTAAAATTTCAATGAGTAAAGTCCATTGTGGTATATGAACGTTTCTAAAGAATTTCAAACGTTCAGAAATAAAAAACAAACAGATGAAAAACATCGTAAAAATAGCTGTTGCTTTATTTGCAATGGTACAAACTACATACGCACAAAAGAACACAGAATTATGGGCAGCTGGAAGACCAGATGGACATGCACCAATTTCTGTAATGGGAGATCATTATCACGGTAAAGAAGATGTAATGTTTTCTTATAGATATATGAGAATGAACATGGAAGGTTTATTGCGAGGATCTACTGAAATTACAAATGCTCAAGGGCACGATAGTGGTTATATGGTAACTCCATCAAATATGCCAATGGATATGCACATGCTGGGTATAATGTATGGATTAACTGATAAGATAACTTTAGTTGCCATGGCAATGTACACTCAAAATGAAATGGATTTACAAATGCGAATGATGTCTGGAATGACAACTCAATTTTCAACTTCTTCTTCAGGTTTTGGAGATGTAAAATTAGGAATGTTATACAAGTTTGTAAATGTAAAACGCCAATCATTACATGCAATCGTTAATCTTTCTATTCCTACTGGAACCTTAGAAGCAGAGGATGCTACTCCAATGTCTGCTCCAAATAAAATTCAATTGCCTTATCCAATGCAAATAGGAAGCGGAACTTATGATTTAGACTTGGGATTAAATTATTTAGGTCAAACAGATAATTACTCTTGGGGTTCACAGTTAAAAGGAACCTACCGTTTTGATAGAAACGAATTTGATTATTCTTTAGGAAACAGATATAGTTTGAATTCTTGGTTTGCGCATAAAGTTAATGATTGGATTAGCTTTTCAGCTAGAGGAGAAGTTTTAGTAGAAGAAAGAATTAATGGTGCGAATCCAAATTTGAATCCAATGATGGTTACAACTGCTGACATTCCAAATTCAGGAGGAAAATATGTCAACGGAGGATTTGGGTTTAATGTTTACGTTCCTAAAGGATCATTTAAAAATATTCGTTTCGGATTTGAATATGCACAGCCATTGTATCAACAACCAAATGGTATTCAATTAGAAAGAAGAGAAACATTAACTTTTGGTTTACAGTATTCGCTGTAAATAATTAAAATATATGTTAAATTCTCGCGATTGCAATTTGAATGATGAAGCTGACATTTTGAATTATACAGTTTATGTTCAGTTTGATTATAATAATTTGATTCAAAATAAAGAGAAAGTTTTGGACGCTAAATAAGTTATGGTAATCTCGCTCAAAAGTTTAGATTCAACTATAGGTTGAATAAAAATTCATGTTTTTATTGAAATTAGATGAAAGTTTTTGGGTTACCGTAAACATTAACATAATTAAGGAATACTAAAAACATGGGAGCTGAAATAAAAAAAATTTTCAATTTCTTCTCAATTCATTGGAAACCCAAGTTCATTTTATTTTGGGATACACAATTATGTTTAAATCTAGATGAATCATCTTAAATATAAATTGATAAACGTCATTACAAAAAATTTCAATTGTGAAGCGATCTGACTATGAATTCAAAATTTAAGAGATTATTTCATGACATTACATGTTGTAGATTTCAATTCTATAACTTCTAATTATTGCTGGAGAATTAATTAAATATTATGATTGGAGTGATGCAGGATGGTTAATGAGAAGAAAGATTTGATTAAAGATGTTTCATTATGGGCATTTTGAAGGATAGAATTGGTATTTAGTATTAATTGTAGCAACATTGTTAATTGAAATAATTTGTACAGCTACCTTTTCTATTTGCCTATGAAAAACAAAGGACATCCTTGGTGTTCCAAAACAAATTGAGAACTTTATTTTGGTAATAGATACCATTGGAAATCTAACTAATTTTTTTAAATCTTAAGATTTTCACAAAATATTAATATTAAAAGAGAGTAAGGATAGTTAATTTTAGAGACAAATTCCTTAATTATAATTAAAACGATCAATCATGAAAAAATCAATTTTATCAATTTTAGTATGTGCTATTGCTTTAGTATTCTCTAATGATACACTTGCTCAAAATTTTAGAAAAATAGATAAAAGTCCAATGGATGCAACAGCGTATCCTACAGATTGGAAAAACCCAGATAAATTGGCGAAAGTAGTATATAGTCGACCTCAGTTAAAAGGAAGATCTTTAGATAAATTAGCTCCAAAAGGAAAAGTTTGGAGAACTGGTGCTAACGAAGCAGTTGAAATTACTTTTTATAAGGATGTTACATTTGGAGGTAAGCCTGTAAAAGCAGGGACGTATACATTATTCACAATTCCTGGAGATAATGAGTGGACAGTTATTTTAAGTACTGCAAGAAATGTTTGGGGAGCTTATTTTTATAACGAAAGTGAAGATGTTGTAAGAGTTATGGCCAAAGTTTCCAAGGCTAAAAGTACTTTAGAAGTATTTTCAATGGCTTTTGATGGAAAAGGAAATGACGCTGATCTTTACATGGGATGGGGAGATGTTTTAGTTTCAGTTCCAGTAAAAGGTTAAAAAATAAAAGCTGATATAAAATAAAAAAGCCTGAGTAGTTCCTCAGGCTTTTTTTGTTGTCAAGTTTACCACAATTTATTTTTACTGGTATGCAAAACAAACGTTGCGTTAAATCCAAAATGGAAATTTCCATCGTGGAAGTTGAAATTATTTGTAGTTTGTGTAATAAATGAATCTTCAGTAAAAGTTCGAGCATTTGTCATCTGAAACTGTAACATTAAATGACTTAGTTCCCAATTTACTCCTACCATAAAAGGATTATAAGTTTTAATCGATTTAACAGGATTGAATACCGCGTAATATTCTGAAACTATAGAAACATGTCCTCCTACTTTATAACGACCACCAAAACCAATTCCATATTGTGTTCCAGGGTTATTATTCATTGGTTTCTCACTTCGTGCAATTAAAAATGGACTTATTTGAAGTGATAATTTAGGATTAAATTTTCGAGCAATTAATACTTTCGAAGTAAAGCTATAATTATTTGTAGTTGAATTACCATCATACAGACCTGTACTCATGATATTGTCTGTCATAGATATTGTTTGTAAAGCAACCATGCTAAATGGATTTCCTTTTTTTGTCTGCTTCAAAAATTTATATTTTAAATAACCGTCAGTACTTTCATTCCACGTATTATAACCAATACCGATAGCGAAATTATCGGAAATTGCATAATCTAAACCAAAGCGCATATTTACTTCATCGGCAAGGAAAAACTGAGTTTCTCCCGTTGGTCTATTCCAATATCTGTTATACCAAGATATTTCTAGAGCTCCTTTTTTGCGTGTCTCTACTGAGTGACCTAAACCAAGTCTGGTTGTTTTAAAAGTAGCCATTTCATAAGTTGGCTTTTTAGGATACTCTTTGTTTAGTTTATCCAATAATCTTTGTGCTTTACCAGAAAATGGTATGAAAGCTACAAATGCTGAAAAGTATAAAATTCTAATTATTTTCATAAGGTTTATATTGGAAATTAAATTTTACGACTACAATTTTAGCAATGTTATTTGTAAGAATCGGGGGGATTTTAATATTAAAATCCTTTACAGTTAATTGAAACTCTCCTGATATGTTATAACTATTATCGGTTTTTTGAATCTTTGTTTTTATCTCAATCTCTTTTGTAATTCCGTGAATAGTAATTTTTCCTTTAATAAGTTGAACTTGTTGTCCAGCGTTTTCCAGTCCTTCAAGTAAAAATCCTTCAAAAGTAGCTTTAGGATACAAATCAGATTCTATATAACTTTCATTAAAATGTTCGTGCATTAAGTCCTTTTTAAAAACAAAAGCACGCATTAACATCGTTGCGGCTATCTCTTTCTTGTCGAAGTCAAGAATGCTTAGCACTTGGTTGTTTTTGGCTTCTATATTTTCTACGGTGGCATATGAGAAAAAAGTAACCTGCCCTTGTCTAGCAATAAATTGCTGAGCCAAAATAGTTCCTAAATTCAAAAAAAATAATAGTAGTAAAAGTCGTATTTTATTCATGTTGATTAGTTAAATCTATAAAACAATTTAAGAGTATTACATCTTTTAAATATCCTTTACAAATACCTTTTATGTGTATGAGTTGATTTTTCTTTATTTGTTTGAGTTGCTCTTGCTCAAGAAGGTTTAAATCGCAAATAATCCCAGCACTTGAATCTGTTTCTAAAATAATAGTAAGTCTATTATTGAGTTTACTAATATCTTTTACTTTTCCAAATACTTCAATTACTTCATTTACATAGGTAGTATTTGCTAATTGCTCATTTTCGGAGAATTCTTTCATAAGATTGTTTGAGGCAACTACAAATTTTGGAGTAACTCCTTTAACTTTATTTTGATCTGAACATCCCGTAATTAAGGAAATCACACAAGCTGTAGTAAAAACAAACATCCACCTAAGAAAAATTGGAGTATTTTTAGTCATAGTGTTATATTTACTTTAATTCAAAGTAAACTAATTATTTTTATAGTTGAATGATAATTTTATTTGAAAGGGAATATAAAACTATGAAAAGGAAAATATACTGGTTTAATTATTCGTAGTTTTATCGTATGAGAAAAGATTCTTTATACTTATTTACAGTTTTAGCAATCACTTTTGTGTTTGTGCTGATTTCTGTTTTTGGAGCTCAATATTTCATTAAAGCAAGTGCGAATCAATTAATAGAAGTACAAGTTGAAACAAGTAAGAGAGAAGCTAATGAAATAGCAAGTATTATCAATTTTCATTTAGAAAATAATGCGGAGAAAGAAGAAGTCTTAAAAAATTTACAAGAAACAATTCTTGGAACTGATACGAATGCTTGGTTTATTTCAGTTTTAGATTGGTCGGGGAAAAAGATTTGCCATCCCAATAAAACCAAATTAGGCGAAATTGAAAATTCAAATGCTGATTTATTAGAATCCCTCAAAGAGAAAAATAATTCAGAAGATTTGTATGATATTGTCGGTGCTCATAAATCATCGAATGAAAATTATGCAGAGGTTATTCATACCGCGGCAATAAAAAGCACAGATTTACTGGTTGCTGCAAATGTTAATGTTAGCAGTATCGATAAACAATTACAACAACTAGAAAGAAACTTTTATTTAATTTTCTTAATCATGGGTGTTCTGGTAATTGTACTTTCTTCTGTTGCAGTTCGTATTATTGGAAGCAGATATGAAAAGCAGTTGGAATTAAAGTACACATCTTTAGAGTCAGAAGTGATTAACTTGTCCAAATTAAATACAGATTTAGTAAAGTATAAAGAAAAGAAAGAGAAAGAGATTGTTCAAGAAAGAAAAAAAGTAGAAGAAAAAATAAAGAAAATACAAGAGGAGAAAGTTGAGGTTACAGTTGCTGATATTACCGAGGAAGCAAAAGAAAAATTAAATGAATCTTCAGAAGTTGGCAGAAAGAGAATCCTAACTTACATGAGAAATGAACTGGTTCCAGTCTTAATAAGTGAAATCGCATATGTTTATACAGAGAATACAATTACATATGTTGTAAATTTTGAAGGAAAAAAATCTACCTCAAATTCAAGTTTAGACGATATGTATTCCAACTTTGATTCAACATTATTCTTTAGAGCAAATCGCCAATATATCATTAGTATTTCTGCAATTGATAAAATTATAAAGTACGGTAAAAGTCAGCTTAAAATTGTATTGAACTCTAAGGTCAGTGAAGAAATAATTATAAGTAAAAACAAGGCTGCTGAATTTAAACAATGGCTGAATATGTAACTTTTTTAAGTTGACTAATTCTTTTTAGACAGTTCCTTTATGGGTTGTACAACACATAGGATGTCGCATCTTTTTCGCATGCAGGTATTTCTGTTTTCACTAATACTTAAACATTTAGTTAACAAGAATGGGAAGAAAGATGTTAAGGTAACTTAAAATAGTGCAGAGTAAAGTTAGTTCTTAAGTTTAATTGTTACTATTACCAAACATCACGTATCTTGAATACTATTATATTTTCAAGCGATTTTTTTCGGCTTTAACCTTTTTTTAGCTCATTTCAACCAATTTATTAAGAAACATATGTTAGGTAATATCGATGTTTACACTGTTATTAAAATTTATACATATGAAGAACTATACAGGTAAAATTCTTAAAGGTTTAGCAATCTTATCAATTATTTTAATAGTTGGTTGTAGTAAGTCTGAGAATGATGTTTACAGAGAATTAACATTACAAGAAAAGGTTTCACTGTTAGAAAATGGTGAGTGGTTAGTTAAAGGTTTTGAAGACAGAGTAATGCATACTTTTTCTGATGGTGAAAAATTTACATTTTATGGAATTGATGGTGAATTTACAGAAGCTATTCCTTCGAAGAAGGCATATGCTATTATAGATTCAAAGTTTGTTATCGATTACAACTTTGGGATAATTAAAAAATATGATCTTGTCGTAAGGTGTAATAATAATATTGTAGAAATGTATGATGATACTCAAGGACAAATAATACTTTATAGAAAAGATTCTAATTATAAGGATTGTTTAAATTGAATCATATAAACAATTTTTTACTCTAAAGGGATGATACTTTTGCTCGGTTTCATCCTTTTTTTATTTCTATTTCCATTCAAAACTTCTTTAAAGATTAAATTATTTCTTATCTCGATCCTATATTTTGAACTTCTTTCGTTTATTCTAGTTTAACTTTATAACATTAAAAAAATGTTGTTTAGTCTACAAAAATCAAAAAAATCAACAAGTTTATTGAGGTAACATTTTCTTGAATTCCCTGCAATGGATGCTGCTTTTTTACAAAAGATAAAATTACTTTCCACTTACCAACGAGAGTTGTAAATTTGCGCCTTTAATCGTGTGTTATTACTCGTAATAGCAAGAATAATTTTAAAAGATGCAATACAATCATCAAGAAATAGAAAAGAAATGGCAAGAGTATTGGGCGAAGAACCAAACTTTTAAGGCTAGCAACAATTCAGATAAACCTAAGTATTATGTGTTAGATATGTTTCCTTATCCATCAGGAGCAGGATTACACGTTGGTCATCCATTAGGTTATATTGCTAGTGATATTTACGCTCGTTACAAACGTCATAAAGGATTTAATGTATTGCACCCTCAAGGTTATGATAGTTTTGGATTACCAGCAGAACAATATGCAATTCAAACTGGTCAACACCCTGCGATTACTACAGAAACAAATATTACAACATATCGTAGACAATTAGATCAAATTGGTTTTTCATTTGATTGGTCTCGTGAAGTTCGTACTTCAAGCCCTGAGTATTATAAATGGACACAGTGGATTTTTATTCAATTGTTCAACTCATGGTATAATAAAGACACGGATAAAGCTGAAGATGTTAGTATTTTAGTTGAAAAATTTGAAGCAGAAGGAAATGCAAATATAAATGCAGTTTGTGATGAAGATGTAATTTCTTTTACTGCTGAAGATTGGAAAGGTTTTTCAACTACGAAACGACAAGAAATTTTATTACAATATCGTTTAACGTTTTTGTCAGATACAGAAGTAAACTGGTGTCCAGCTTTAGGAACAGTTTTAGCGAATGATGAAATGGTAAATGGAGTTTCAGAACGTGGAGGTCATCCTGTTGTTCGTAAAAAAATGACACAATGGTCTATGCGAATTTCTGCATACGCACAGCGATTATTGGATGGATTAAATGGAATTGATTGGCCACAGCCTTTAAAAGATATTCAAACAAACTGGATTGGAAGATCTCAGGGAGCAATGGTTTCTTTTAATGTTGATGGATATGATGCGATGATTGATGTATTTACAACACGTCCTGATACCATTTATGGAGTAAGTTTTATGACATTAGCTCCAGAGCATGAGTTAGTAGCAAAAATCACAACTGCTGATCAAAAAGAGGCGGTTGAAGCTTATGTTAAAGCAACAGCAAAACGTTCAGAACGTGATAGAATGGCCGATGTAAAAACAATTTCTGGTGTGTTTACTGGAGCATATGCAATACATCCATTTTCTGGAAAACAAGTTCCAATTTGGATTGGTGATTATGTGTTAGCGAGTTATGGAACTGGAGCTGTGATGGCGGTTCCTTGTGGAGATCAACGTGATTATGATTTCGCAAATCATTTTGGATTAGAAATTCCAAATATTTTTGAAGGTGTTGATATTTCTGAAGAAGCTTTTGCTGATAAAGAAAAAACCGTAATTGCAAACTCTGATTTCTTAAACGGTTTATCGTACAAAAAAGCCATGAAAACTGTTATTTATGAAATGGAACAACGTGGTTTTGGTTACGGAAAGATAAACTATCGTTTACGTGATGCTGTATTTAGTCGTCAACGTTATTGGGGAGAGCCATTCCCAGTATATTACAAAGACGGAATGCCACAAATGATTTCTTCAGAACATTTACCAATTGTGTTACCAGAAGTGGAAAAGTATTTACCAACAGAAGATGGAAAACCACCTTTAGGTAATGCTGACGTTTGGGCTTGGGATATAACGACAAATACTGTATTTGAAAACGATAAAATTGATAATGAAACTATTTTCCCATTAGAACTAAACACAATGCCAGGTTGGGCAGGAAGTTCTTGGTATTTTAATCGTTATATGGACGCTTCAAACAATGGAGAGTTTGTGAGTAAAGAAGCGGTTGAGTATTGGAAAGAAGTTGATTTATATATTGGTGGTTCTGAGCATGCAACAGGACACTTATTATATGCACGTTTTTGGCAAAAATTCTTATTCGATAGAGGGTTTTTACCAGTGGATGAATTTGCGAAGAAGTTAATCAACCAAGGAATGATTTTAGGAACTTCTGCAATTATTTATAGAGTTTCTGGAACTAATAAATATGTCTCTAAAGGATTAAAAGATCAATACGAGACTGAAGAATTAAGAGTGGATGTCAAGTTAATTAATTCTTCTGACGAGTTAGATTGTCACGGATTAAAGAGTTGGCAACCTCAGTTTGAAAATGCTGAATTCGAACTAGAAGATGGTAAGTATATCGTTGGACGTGAGGTAGAAAAAATGTCTAAACGCTGGTTTAATGTTGTTAATCCTGATGATATTTGTGAAGAGTACGGAGCAGATAGTTTACGTTTATTCGAAATGTTCTTAGGCCCGTTAGAGCAATTTAAACCTTGGAAAACTTCGGGTATTTCTGGCGTATCTTCTTTCTTAAAGAAATTATGGAAGTTATTCTATAACGGAGAAACTTTTGAAGTTACAGAAGGAGAGCCAACTAAGGATAATTTAAAAACATTACACAAAACAATTAAGAAAGTAGAAGAGGATATCGAGAACTTCTCGTTTAATACGTCAGTTTCTACATTTATGATTGCAGTGAATGAATTAACAGCTCAAAAGTGTAATAACAAAGCAATTTTAGAGCAGTTATTAATTTTAATTTCTCCATATGCTCCGCACATTACAGAAGAATTGTGGAGTACATTAGGAAATTCAGAATCTATTTCTACGGCACCGTTCCCTAAGTTTGAGGAGAAGTATTTAGTAGAATCAGAGAAAGAATATCCAGTTTCATTTAATGGGAAAATGCGTTTCAAGCTAAACTTACCATTAGACATGAGTAAAGAAGAAATTGAAGAGGTAGTGATGGCTCATGAAAGAACACAACAACAATTACAAGGAAGAGAACCAAAAAAAGTAATTATTGTACCTGGTAAAATTATCAATATTGTAGGATAAATAGATAGTACATTTTCATAAAATAAAACCCTTAATCAGTTATTCTGATTAAGGGTTTTTGTAAAATCTACAGATATTTTTTACCTAGATTTTAGTTCCAATTTTCCAGTAATTTGTTAATTTACAATAAAATTTTGTTGGCTTGTCTTTAATACATCTAACTAAATAAAAAAAAACATACCATTTATCTTAGCGAATGCAATCACAAAGGTGTCAGTTTTAGTATTGATAATAATGAAATTAAAGTATAAGTAAAATGTCAAGAAAGTTAAGTTTACGAACACGTAAGGTTCATCGTTATTTAGGTGTTTTTATTGGAATACAGTTTTTATTTTGGACACTTGGTGGATTGTACTTTAGTTGGAATAACATGAAAGATGTCCACGGCAAGACTTTGGTTGATAAATCAGAGAAAACCTTTTCATTTGAATATAATGAACCAGTACTTAAGTTATTTACCGCAATTAAAGAGCCGATTAAAAGTGTTGAAGCAATATTAGTAAATAAAGATAGCTTACTTCGTGTACAATCTGAATCAAAACACTATTTATTAAAGTTGAATAAGAATCAATATGCACTAAATGAATTGCTTACCAAAGAAGAAGTTGAATCTTTTGTAAAAAGTAGGTTAAAGGAAAAAATAGCCATAAAAGAAACAGTTTTTCTAACAGAAGAAAATATTTCAAAGTCTCATGAGTATCGTGAAAAACCGCTCCCTGTTTATGCTGTTACCTTAGATCATTCTACAAATACAAAAGTTTATGTGCATCCTAATCTTGCAAAAATTACATCAGTAAGAAATGATAATTGGCGACGATTTGACTTTTTATGGATGTTGCATGTAATGGATTTTGAAACTCGTGATCGTATTACAAATTGGACATTACGTATATTTTCAGTTTTAGGTTTAGCAACTATTTTATCAGGATTTTACTTATTTTATTTAAGTTCTCCATCAATTAGAAAGATTAAGAAAAGGATAACTAAAAATTAATAATCTTTTTTATTAATTTTAGTTTAAAATAAATTAGGCCCTTGTTTGAATTTTTGTAGAAAAGTACATAATACAGATTATTATGTGCACATAGAGGATGTTCCAGAAGAAACCTGGAACGACTTAGGTTGTACGAATAACCTATATTTTAGTCCGAAATATTTATCAGCCATTGCTAATAACCATTCTGGAATTGATTTTTTGTATGTGGTTTTACATGATGATGAAAACAGTCCAATTGCATTCGCAACCATACAAGTAGTTGATTTTTTGCTTGATAGTGTTCAAAATGAGTTAAAAGGATTTGTTAATCAAATTAAAAAGATTGGAAGAAAATTTGGAATTGTTGCTAAAAAAAAACCTTTCAAAATTCTTACCTGTGGAAATACCTTTGTTAGTGGAGAACACGGAATTTTCATTAAGAATAATCAGAATAAACAAAAAGTAATTAAAGAGCTAGCAAAATCCGTCGTTGAATTAGTGAATGACGAGAAGCAATTTAATTATAAAATCAGTGGATTTATGCTCAAGGATTTTATTCATGAATCCTTATTTGTTACAGATGAATTACTTGGGTACAATTATCATTCTTTCAATGTTGAGCCAAACATGTTAATGCAAATTGATTCTGATTGGAATGACTTCACGGATTATTTGGCAGCAATGAAAACTAAGTTTCGTGTTAAAGCAAAAAAAGCAATGGAAAAAAGTTTTCCATTAGAAGTGATTGACATTACGCAACACAATTTTCATGATTATGCTCCTGAAATGGAAACGCTTTATAAAAATGTTTCTTCAAAGGCTGGTTTTAATTTAGGTTCGTTTAATTTAGAAACATATAATTCATTAAAAGAGAAACTAGGTGAAGATTATGTGATTAGAATTTATTTACTAAAAGATAAAGTAGTTGGATACTTGTCAGCGATGATTAATCAGAAAGACTTAGATGCGCATTATGTTGGTATCGATTACACTTACAATCGTGAGTTTGCCATTTACCAAAGAATGTTATACGATTATATTCAGTTGGCCATTGATAAGAAACTGAGTCAAATTAATTTTGGAAGAACTGCTAGTGAAATAAAAAGTTCTGTTGGTGCTGAACCTCAGAATCTAACAATTTACTTTAGACATAAGAATCATATTCCAAATAAGATTTTTAGCTTTTTTGTCAATAAAATTCAACCAACTCCGTTTAATCAAAAGTTCCCTTTTAAGGTTAAAAATCTTGTTGCTCATAATTAAAAAGAGTACTTTTAATTTGTAAATAGTAATCAATGAAAGATACGAAAGATCTACTCGATATTCTTACACTTACAGATGAGGGAGACACTAATTTTAGTGGAGTAAGTAAAGATATTGGAAGTCCAAATGTTTTCGGAGGACAAGTATTAGCACAATCTTTAAACGCTGCCTACAGAACGGTGAGTTCTGAAAGAATTTTACACTCGTTACATTCCTACTTTTTGGAGGCGGGAAATTTAGATTTACCCATCATTTATAACGTTCAAACAATACGTGATGGAGGAAGTTTTTCAACACGAAGAGTTACAGCACATCAAAATGATAAAACTATTTTTATCTTGGCATGTTCTTTCCATAAAAAAGAAGATGGTTATGAACATCAAATGCCAATAAAAAAAGATATTGGGCAGCCGGAGGATTTAATGAGTTGGGAGGATATGAGAGAAAAATTCGGTGATTTTCTCCCAAAAAAAATGAAAGCGTTTTTAAGTATTGAACGTCCTATTTATTTTAAGCCTGTACAAGTTGTTAATCCTTTTGAGCAGAAAGATTTGCCGCCAGTTGTAGATGTTTGGTTTAAGCTTAAAGGAGATAGTTCAAATTTAAGTTTAACAATAAAGCAACAAATACTAACCTATATTTCTGATTACAATATTTTAACAGCTTGTTTGTATCCTAATGCGAGTGTGGCAAATTTTGGTAATACGCAAATGGCAAGTTTAGATCATTCAATGTGGTTTTATCGCGATTTCGATTTCTCAGATTGGATGTTATTTTCAATTGAAAGCCCAAATACTTTTGGAGCAAGAGGATTTGCTTGTGGAAACATTTATACAAGAGAAGGAAAATTAATAGCATCAGTAGCACAAGAAGGTTTAATGAGACCTCAAAAAAAGAAATAATTATGAATCCAGTATATTACGTATTATCTGTTAACGGACTATTATTTTTATTAAGTATTGTTTTTTATTACAATCCTCCCAAGAAGATAAACGGATTGTATGGTTATAGAACACCGAGAACGATGGCAAACCAAGATATTTGGGATTTTGCTAATGGATTTTTCAATAAACAGTTATTGCAATATGCTGGAATTTCATTTGCGGCTGCTTTAGGATTATCTTTTATAGCAAAAGAAACTTCATGGCAACCAATTGCCATCATGGTAATTACATTAGGTGTTTGTGTTCTAAAAACAGAACAAGAATTAAACAAGTATTACGATAAAGAAGGGAATAAGCTAAAAAAGTAAAGTTTACTTATACTCT
Source organism: Tenacibaculum sp. SZ-18 (assembly GCF_002813915.1). Taxonomy (NCBI): domain Bacteria; kingdom Pseudomonadati; phylum Bacteroidota; class Flavobacteriia; order Flavobacteriales; family Flavobacteriaceae; genus Tenacibaculum; species Tenacibaculum sp. SZ-18. The sequence goes on from NZ_CP019335.1 coordinate 3,908,842, forward strand.
TCTTTTAGCAAATTGATGTCATCAATAATCTTTTGCATATTCTCATATTTTGTACCATCATACATACCTCGAATTCGTTTGTCTTTATCAATCAAGATGAAATTCTCAGTGTGTATAAAATCTTGTACACCACCGTCTCCTTCATCCAGAACAGCGAAATAACTTTTTCTAGCTAGTTCGTATATATGCTTTTTATCACCAGTGGTAACATTCCATTTTTTATCATTAATTCCTTTGCGTGCGGTGTAAGCTTTCAAAACTGGGACACTATCTAGTTCTGGTGTCACGCTATGTGATAAAAACATGATGTCGTTATCATCTTTAAATTCTTCTTGAAGTGTAAGCATATTGTTAGACATTGGAATACAAATTCCTTTACAGGTAACAAAGAAGAAATCAGCGACATATATTTTCCCTTCGTAATCTTTTTGAGTAACTTTTTCACCGTTTTGATTAATAAGTTCAAAATCAGAAATGGTATGATTCTTAGTGAACATCCGTAAGGAATTATCTACTAACTTAGGATTAATATCTGCTGGATTATAGATAGGTAGTTTTTCTTCAACTCGAACTAAGAAATAATAGGTTGGTAAAGCGATTATTGTAAAGAAGATTAAAAACAGAAAAGTATACTTCGATTTTTTAAAAAAACGTATGTCCATTGCACTTAAATTCTTCTACAAAAATAAGGCTAATAAAGCCAGTTTCCTAAAATCTTTGTTAAAACAGAAACAAGTGTAAACAGAGCATTTTTACAACTCTTTTTAAAAGTGTACATTTGCTGAATTCTAAAGAGACAATAATACCATTTATGGAAATTTTAATAAAGGCATCACAATTCATTTTAAGTTTATCATTACTAATTGTTTTACACGAATTAGGGCATTTTATCCCAGCTAAATTGTTTAAAACAAAAGTTGAAAAATTCTACCTTTTTTTCGATTACAAATTTTCTTTATTCAAGAAGAAAATTGGAGAAACTGTTTATGGAATTGGTTGGATTCCTTTAGGAGGTTATGTGAAGATTGCCGGAATGATTGACGAGAGTATGGATACCGAGCAAATGAAAGAAGAACCAAAACCTTGGGAATTCCGTTCTAAGCCAGCATGGCAAAGATTAATTATTATGTTAGGAGGTGTTATTGTAAACTTTGTTTTAGGGATTTTAATATATATCGCTTTAATGTGGGTTTATGGTGAAAAATATTTACCAAATGAAAATGTAAAAGACGGTATTTGGGCTCAAGATGAATTAGCTCAAACTTTAGGTTTAGAAACAGGTGATAAAATTCTTTCTGTAGACGGAAATGCAATCAGAAAATTCAGCGAGATTCCAGTTGAGTTCATAAATGGAAATAAATTTATCATAGAAAGAAATGGACAAGAAATTGAGAAAGAAATTCCTATTGATTTTATTTCAAAATTAGTGGATCGAGATAAAGATGCTGGAAGTTTCATAAATTACCGTACACCATTTGTCATCGCAAATGTTCCAGAAAATTCTATAAATGTATCCTCTGGTTTACAGCCAAAAGATATAGTTGTGCGTGTTGGAGAGAAAGAAGTGAGATATTTTGATGAGGTTGCTGCTATGTTAAAAACATTAAAAAATCAAAATACAACACTAGTCGTTAAAAGAGGAGAAGAAACTAAAGAAGTACCTGTAAAAGTAAGTGAAGAAGGGAAATTAATGGTGTTTTCTGGGTCATTAGGCCTTCTAGATCTAGAAAAATTGGGATATTACAAACTTGCTGATAAAAAGTACACTTTTATGCAATCAATCCCAGCAGGACTAAATAAATCTTGGACTACATTGACCAGTTACGTGAAACAATTAAAGAAAATATTTAACCCAAGTACAGGCGCATACAAAGGTTTGGGAGGATTCATTTCAATAGGAAGTATTTTCCCTTCAGAATGGAGTGCTTACAGTTTTTGGAGTATTACAGCTTTTCTATCTATTATGTTAGGTTTTATGAATTTATTACCAATCCCTGCTTTAGATGGAGGTCATGTAGTTTTTACACTATGGGAAATGATTACGGGTAAAAAGCCGAGTGACAAGTTTTTAGAATATGCCCAAGTAGTTGGATTTGTATTATTACTTGCTTTATTAATCTTTGCAAATGGTAATGATATTGTGAAACTATTTAAGTAGAAGTAATATTTACAAAATTGTCACTTGGTAAAAATAAATGAGTTATTTCTTACAAGAACGACCTTTTGCTTTTAGCGCTAAATTGCATGAATCAATCCAGTAATAATTTTTTCTGCAATCTAGGCAATTGTAAAATTTAATAAAGCTGAGGTACTTTACAAATCCCATTCTTTTTCTACGAACTCTATTCGAAGAGCCGCAGTGTGGACATACTTTCATCTTTCTTTTTTAGTTAAACAAACTTAATGAAAGATAAGAAAGTATATTTAATGTTATTACCTAGAAATTAATGGGTTTTTTCCCTTATTTTATTGTTAATAAATGCCGTTTTCTTTGTTCGTTCTGGTAATGGCTTGGTCGTTTTTCCAGTCAATCCATTTTTGTCCCTTTATTCGACGCATAAAATTGTCGATAGAGCGCATAATAAAGACATTATAAATCGCTTTTCCAAGGTTTTTAGGGTTTCTTGCTATTGCACGAAGACTCATTGAAAAACCAGGTGTTATATAACGCATATAATGCCAGTATCCTTCAGGCATATATAAAACGTTTCCATGCTCTAACTCTGTCACATGACCTTTAGCATTTTTAAGCGCTGGCCATTTTTCAAAATCAGGATCGTTAAAGTTAATGTCTTCCCTTGTAATTAGAGAATGAGGTATTTTATAGAGGTATTTATTTTGTTTCTGATCAAACAAAATACACTTCTTTTTTCCTTCAAAGTGAAAGTGGAAAATATTGGCTAAATCAATATCGTAATGCATAAAAGTGTAAGAATCTCTTCCTCCAAAGAATAACATTGGTAATCCTTTCATCAGTCGCAAACCAAAATCAGGAAATTTAAAATCCTTTTGAAGGACTGGAACTTCTTTTAAAACATTCCATAGGAAGATTCTGAATTTTGTAGGTTCTCTTTTTAATAAATCAACATACTCACTCATTTTCATGGTGGCATGTGGTTCATTAAAACCATCTTTATAATCTACAGGTCTATCGTCATAAAGAGGTACGGTTTTGTCTCCAGCTACTTCTTTCATATATTCTAGCGACCACTTGTTATAAGCAGGCCAATCTTCAATAAAACGCTCAATAACCACTGGTTTTTGAAGCTTAAAGTAATTTTTGATAAAGTCTTCTTTGGTAATCGTTTCGACTCTATCGATTTGTTCCAATTGTAACCCCATGAATTGATATTTGATGTTCGCAAAGTTAAGAAAACGTTACGATTCTATTTAGATTGGTTCTCATTAAATTAAATTGCGAGCTGTAAATTTATTAAATTTAGCAATACTTTTAGCATTTTTAATGATTGATTTATCAGATTACTTCTGGTATAAAAATATTTAAATTGGAAGGAGGACTTTAGTAAAAAACCATTTTCACCATTCAATATTTATTTTGATCAGTTAAAGGAGTGAGATTTGAAAAATTAATACAAGAGCTGTAAATTCCCTTGAGCATGAATATTCATGTTGCTAATATTTCAAACGAACCTATTAAAGATTTAAAGTAAAGTTCTCCTTCTTTCTACGAAAGTCATTTATGACTTAAAGTTTTTTTTAAGCAAATTGTAGTTCTGATGTAAATACATAGTAAACTTTCTTTGGTGCAACTAATTTAATTGAGAGAAAGTCTTAAGTTAAATAAATGTATAAGCTTGTAGATCTTCCTTTTATTGCAAAATTTTGTGATAATAATTCGCCTTTTGAAATAAGCAATTAGGGAAATATAGCGGGTTTTCATATGTGTTTTGACATAGAATTCATGGAAGACTCATCCTGTAAGTGACCGTAATGGAAGTATTTATTAAATAAAAAATAGGTCATTTAAGTATTTTCAACATCAAATAACCTATTTTAAATTTATTATTTAACTGTTCGTTTCTTTACTTGGCTCCGGCTCTTCTTTTAGCCAACGTTTTACTTGTAGTTCACGTTTTTTAATTTCTTTTGCTTCTGCTTTTTTCTGTTCGTTTCTATCAATTTTATGTTTAGGTCTAGTCCATTTAGGCTTCTCTCCTAATGTTTGGAACTGAGAGTCTTCGGCTTCAACCGTTTGGGGTTGCATCTTTTTAATAAATGGCTTTTGAGGATTTAAACCTAATAATTCAAATAACTTCATATCCTCATTTACATCGGGATTTGGAGTTGTTAATAACTTATCTCCAGCAAAAATAGAATTCGCACCAGCAAAGAAACACATCGTTTGTCCTTCTTGACTCATTGTTGTTCTACCCGCAGACAAACGCACTTGAGTTTCAGGCATTACGATTCTTGTTGTTGCTACCATTCTGACCATTTCCCAAATAGAAACCGGTTTTTGATCTTCTAAAGGAGTTCCGTCAACAGCAACTAAAGCGTTAATTGGCACAGATTCTGGTTGTGGATTTAAAGTTGATAAAGCAACTAACATTCCAGCTCGATCTTCTATAGCTTCTCCCATACCAATAATTCCTCCTGAACAAACTGTTACATTAGTTTTACGAACATTATCGATAGTTTCTAAACGGTCTTCAAAACCTCTTGTTGAAATTACTTCTTTATAATATTCTTCAGAAGAGTCTAAATTATGATTATATGCATACAAACCTGCTTCAGCCAAACGGTGCGCCTGATTTTCAGTAATCATTCCTAGTGTGCAGCAAACCTCCATATCAAGTTTATTAATTGTACGAACCATTTCTAATACTTGATCGAATTCTGGTCCGTCTTTTACGTTTCTCCAAGCTGCTCCCATACAAACTCTTGAGCTTCCAGAGGCTTTAGCACGCAATGCCTGTGCTTTAACTTGATTAACACTCATTAAATCATTTCCTTCAACTTCGGTATGATATCTTGCTGCTTGCGGACAATATCCACAATCTTCAGGACATCCTCCTGTTTTTATTGATAAAAGCGTTGATACTTGAACCGTGTTTGGATCGTGGTGTTTACGATGAATTGTAGCTGCATCATACAATAGCTCCATCATCGGCTTATTGTAAATCTTTAAAATTTCTTCTTTAGTCCAATTGTGTCTAGTCTCACTCATATAGTCGTCATTGTTTGCATTATCAAAAGTAGGAAAAGTAATTGTATTATTATATTATTTTGAAATTAAAACTGATACAGCGTTACCCCCAAACCCTACGGCATTTACGAGTATTTTATTGAATTGTTTTGGTTGTCTTTGTTTCTCTGCAAATGGAACTTCAATAGCTTTTTGATGTTGTAACATTAAAAGTCCAAGTTCTAAATTTAGTAATCCTGAAGCGCCAAAAGTATGTCCTATTTTCCACTTATTAGTTGTTAAAAATGGACGATGATTTCCGAAAACTTTTTCAATAGCACTAACTTCTGAAGAATCACCTTTTATGGTACCAGGAGCATGCATCACAATGACATCGATTTCGTTTAAATCAATATTCTTACATGCCATTTTCATTGATTTCTGAAAGCATTCTGCGTTTGCTGTTACCGATGTGTTGTGTTTTAAAACTTCAGTAGCATAACCAACACCTTCAATTTTAGCAATGGTTTTTTCATTGATTTCATTTTCTAAGCAAACTACGGCAGCACCTTCTCCTAAAACCATTGTGTTTTTAGTTTTATTGAGATCAAAAGCTTTACACGGATTACCTTCGGTTTCTTTCGAGTAAACTTTTAAAGCTTTCATTTGAGCGATTGTAAAATCAGTAAGTGGGGATTCACTTCCTCCTACTAAAAATTTATCGCACATTCCAGACTGAATCCAAGCAACTCCATTTAATAAAGAATGTAATGCAGTAGAACAAGTTATCGAATGTGAAATTTCTGGACCAGAGCTTTTCAAATCATGCGCAATCCATGAAGAAATATTCCCTAAAGTTGTTGTTGGTGAACTAAGAGTAGAGGATATACCTTTAACTAGAAATTCTTGATGATATTTTTCAAAAAGAGCTGTAGCTCCTCGAGAAGAGCCGATATTAATACCGAAATCATCACCTTCTTTCCAATTTGCATCTTTCATTGCTTTTCTAGAAGCATAAATAGCCAATAAAACAGTGTTGTCAAGGTTTTTATATTTGTTGTCGGAATTTCTAATTTCATCAATATTCTTCATATTATGTTGAGAAATTCTTGCAACCCATTCAGAGAAATGTTTAAAGTTTTCTTTATTTATTCTATGTTCATTATCTAAATAACTTTCCCAAACCTCATCCATGGTATTACCTAATGGAGAAATTGAAGCAATAGATGATATTGATATCGGTTTCAAGTCTAAAAAATTTCAGCAAAATTAAGGTTAAATCTTTAAACAGAATCAACATCTAGAAGACTAAGGGTTATATTTTTTTAGGAGTCTTGAAACAAGTATTTAGTTCTTACGTCTTATAAGAGTAAAATACGTAATAGTTTTGTTGTTATGGATAATAGATATAACGAAAATCAAAAGAGTTGGATCGCAAGAAATTGGCCATGGGCATTACCAGTTGGTTGTTGTTCAGGTTGTTTGGTTTTAATATTACTTTTTGTTTTTGGTGTTGGAGCAACAATTTTTGGAGTTGTAAACAACTTAGTTGAATTATCACCTCTTGAAGAAGCGTTAGAAAGAGCCGAAGAGAATGAAAGAGTAGTGGAATTTGTTGGTTATGAAATTGATACAGATGGTTTTCCAAATGGGGAAATTTCAGTTTCTAATAATGATGGCGAAGTTGATTTTAGAGTTCCGATTAAAGGAAATAGAGGAGAAGGTACCTTAATTGTAAAAGGAATTCGTAAAGACAAAAAATGGATCTATGAGGATTTATACGTACTTATAAAAGAAACAAATGAACGTATTAATTTATTGGACAATGAAAAAGTCTTAGAGAGTATCTAAGACTTTAACGATTGTATTATATATTTTCTCCAAATGTTCATCTGAAATAACGAACGGAGTTTGAATGTAAATGGTGTTTCCAAGTGGTCTTAAAAAGACACCTTCTTTCATAAAAGACGATAAAAGCAAATCTCTTAAAGTACCATACCTTTCCATATTTGTATCTAAATCTAAAGCAAAAATTACTCCAATACTTCGTGTAGACTTCACTTTAGGATGATTCGTTATAGTAGCACCAAAGGTTTTATGTTGTTGAGATATTCTTTGAATATTATTCTGAATTTCTGTTGAAGTTAACAAGTCAATACTCGCAATAGCGGCCGCACAACCAATTGGGTTTGCAGAATAGGTATGACAGTGAAAATATCCTTTTGAAATATCGTTACTTAAAAAGGCATCATAAATTTCTTGAGTACAAGACGTAATTGCCATTGGTACTAATCCTCCAGTTAATGCCTTACTCAAGCAAATAATATCGGGTTTATTTGTCATGTGCTCAGAAGCAAAATTTTTACCAGTTTTTCCAAAACCAGTCATTACTTCGTCAGCGATTGTCAGAACATTTTTAGATTTACAAAACCCTATAATTTCATTTAACCCATCAATATCATGAATTTTCATTCCAGCTGCCCCTTGGACAATAGGTTCGTAAACAAAAGCAGCTACTTTATGCCGGCTAGTTATTTCGTTTAATTTCTGTGAGATTTCTTCTTGGTTAGTTCCATCTGGCACAGGAATGCGGTGAATGTTAATCAAGAAATCTTCGAATGGACCGTTGTAAACAGATAAGCCTGAGGTAGACATTGCTCCAAAGGTATCTCCATGAAATCCATTTTCGAATGCGATAAAAGTGGTGCGTTGATCTTCTAAGTTATAATAATATTGAAGTGCCATTTTTATAGCAGATTCAACAGCGGTTGAACCATTATCATTGAAAAATATTTTAGCCTGATTTTCAGGTAAAATTGAGATTAATTTTTCAGATAATTCTACAGCGGCTGGATGCGTAAAGTCGCTAAACATTATTTGATCGAGCTGCTGCATTTGCTCATAAACTCGATTATTTATATAATCATTACAATGACCAAACATGCAAGTGTACCAAGATGAAATTGCGTCGATATATTCGTTTCCATTTTCATCGGTAAGAATACAACCTTTCGCCTTAATAATTCCTAAACTATTTGGATGCGTTTGATGTTGCTTTAACGGATGCCAGATGTGTTTTTTGTCTCGTTCTTGTAAAGTCATGATTATAACTTATCTCTAAATTTTTCGGCATATTCTTTAATAACGTTTTGGTCAAAGTAAGGTTCTTCCTCAATTCTTCCAAGTACGTTTACACCGCTCATTTTCTCAATAATTATCTCTGTAGTTTTGTGTTCATTACCACTGTAAATTAAAGAAGTATCAAATCCTTTCGACTTTAATAAATTTAATGTAAGTAAAGTATGATTTATACTACCTAAGTAATGTCTAGAAACAACAATAACTTTATAATCTGGTTTAATTAAATCGAAAATGGTGCGCTCATTATTCAAAGGAACTAATAATCCTCCAGCACCTTCAATTACAAGATTATTTTGCGTTGCAGGTTCTTTAATTTTATCGATGTCAATGGTAATTCCATCAATTTCCGCAGAGGCATGCGGACTCATTGGTGTATTGAGAGCATAACTATTTTCGTGGAATACAGTAGAGTTATTACTAATTAAGTTTTTTACTTTATGTGTGTCAGAATATTCTAAATCACCAGATTGCACTGGCTTCCAGTAATCAGCTTCTAAAGCTTCAGTAATAATAGCTGAAGCTACTGTTTTTCCCACTTCAGTAGAGATTCCAGTTATAAAATATTTTTTCATTTAAATATTGTTTGGCAATCGTTACAAATTAATTTTCTTGATTCAAAAAATGGGAAGAGCATGTAAAAGAAACTTTTACGTTGAGCTTCTGCTACTAAAATTCTACTAGAATTACAATTTGGACAATGAATTTCATCACCGTTTTCATCCTTTTCATAGGTTCTAATATTGGCGTAAATTTTGGAAGCTTTCTCTAAATCTTTATTAGCAATTAAAAGTTTTACTCCTCCAATAGCTTGACTTAACAGTGGATCAGAATCAATGGTTTTTTCATCCATTAACATAGTACTAATTCCTTCAGAGTCTAATTTTGATTTTATGACTTGTGCTTCTGTAGAATATTCAAATACTGTTAAAATTGTATAATCTTCCCTCATTTTAAATTTTAAACAAAGGTAGCAAGAAGCGATAAGATTCTAGTAATTTCTTCGTCAGAATTAAAGCTGTGCAGACAAATACGCAAGCGCTCTTGACCTTCAGGAACTGTAGGTGAAAGAATAGGTTTTACATTAAATCCTTTTTGTTGAAGATTTTTAGCAAGATCTTTCGTTTTTTCAGGACTTGAAACTATACAACATTGTATCGCCGATGAACTTGAAATGAATTTATGTTCTAATTCCAATCGCTTTAATTCTGATTTGAAGTGAGTAATTTTATCTTTAAGTACATTTATTTTATTAGGAATTAATTGCTCATAAGCAACTCTAATTGTTGCAACTGAATGAGGAGATAATCCTGTAGTGTAAATAAAACTTCTAGAAAAATTAACTAAAAAATCATAAAGGTTTTTACTTCCTAATATGGCGGCTCCATGACAACCTAAAGCTTTTCCGTAAGTCGTGATTCGGGCAAAAACTTTATCTTCTATTCCTAATTCTTGAACAAGTCCAGCACCATTTTTACCAAAAACACCTAATGCATGCGCTTCGTCAACAATTAAAAAGGTATTGTCCTTACTTGATATTTCAATAAAATCAATCAGATTTGCAGAGTCACCATCCATCGAGAAAACAGATTCTGTTATGATGTAGGCATTATCATAATCAAAGCGATTCAGAAGTTCTTGTAAATGTGCAATATCATTATGTTTAAATTTATATGCTTTTGCCTTTGAAAGTTGAATTCCGTCTCGAATAGAAGCATGAATTAATTCATCATAAAAAATAACATCTCCTCGTTGAGGAATGGCAGAAAAAAAACCAACGTTGGCATCATAACCTGAGTTGAATAATAGCGCTTTTTCAGTTTTATGGAACTGAGCAATATGTTCCTCTGTTATTTGATACAAAAAATGATTGCCTGAAATTAAACGAGAACCAGTCGCTCCATTTAATTTTATGTTTTCTTTGAGAAGCAAATCGTGTGTAAGGTTGAATATTTCTTCAGATTGAGCAAATCCAAGATAATCATTAGAATAAAAATCGATTAAATCAGTAGAGGAGTCTAAGCTACGTAATGAATTTGACTCAATTCTTTGATTGAGTTTATGAATTAATTTATTCGGAAAATTCATATTTATACACGTTTGATAACGTTTGTTACAATTCCCCAGATTACAAAATTATTTTCCTCTGTGATTTTAATAATAGGATAATCAGGGTTTTCTGGCTGTAACCATACTTCACTTCCATCAACACGTAACCTTTTCACCGTAAATTCTCCATCTAAAAAACAAACTGCAATTTTATTGTTCACCGGGGGAATACTTCGGTCTATAACCAATAAGTCCTTATCATCCAAACCAGCTCCAATCATTGATTGACCACTAACACGAGCGAAAAAAGTTGCGTCTTTATTCCTTATTAACTCCTCATCTAACGATAATTTAGATTCACTAAAATCTTCTGTAGGAGAAGGAAAACCAGCAGAAATGCCAGTATCAATAAATAAAGCACCATCGCTTACTATATCTTTCGGACTAAAAAATGTTAATGTTAAACTCATGCTTCAAATAAGAATAAAATCAATGTTTGTTCTTTCAAATACTGAATAAGAACATCTGTGTAAAGTTAACCATTCTCTTTTATTTTTTAACTATATTGTGCTACACTTAACGAGACAATCCAATACTTACTTTATCCCTATGTCAAAAAAGTTGAAAATTGATGGTATTGATAAAATTATCATCAAAAGATTGGTGAAAGATGCAAGAACCCCTATTTTAAGTATCGCTAGAGAAGTTGGGATTTCAGGTGCGGCTATACACCAAAGATTGCGAAAATTAGACGAGTCGAGTTTAATAGAAGGCTATAAGATGGTCTTAAACCCCAAAGCTTTAGGATATACTACAACCGCTTTTGTTGGTGTGTTTTTAGATTCAGCTAGTTTATATTCATCAGCTATTAAAAGATTAAAGGACATTCCTGAAGTTGTTGAAAGTCATTACACTACCGGAAACTATGCTATTTTTATTAAAATAATGTGTAAGAATAATGAAGATTTAATGCATTTGTTAAATAAAGATATCCAAAGTATAAAAGGAGTTTCAAGAACGGAAACATTCATATCTTTGGATCAACAAATAGACAGACAAATAAAAATTTAAACCTTTTTATGAACGATTTTATATTGTATTTCAAAATGGGCTTGTTTCATGTTTTAGATTTGAAGGCCTATGACCATATTTTGTTCTTAATTGTATTAGCAGTTGTTTATCAATTCAAACAATGGAAGAAAGTAATTTGGTTAATTACGTTATTTACGGTAGGACATTCCATTACTCTAGCATTATCTGCTTACAATGTTATAAGAGTAAGAGAAGATTTGGTAGAGTTTTTAATTCCGCTTACAATTTTTATAACTGGTTTAATGAATGTATTAACAGCAAGAAAGGCATCTGTTGGTAAAGAAAATCAAAATTTATTTTTTGCGTTATTCTTCGGATTAATTCATGGTTTAGGTTTTTCGAATTATTTTAAGGCAATGATAGGTAGAGCATCAGATAAGTTTTTACCATTGGTTGAATTTGCACTTGGTGTGGAAGCTGCGCAAATTATTATTGTTGGGTTGATTTTATTGGTGGGTAGTTTAGTTCAATCAGTATTCGGTGTAAATAGAAGAGATTGGATTTTAGTAGCTTCTTCAATCGTAATCGGATTTGCTATTCAAATGATGATAAATCGTGTTTTTTGGTAAATATTAACTTCTTAAACTGCAATTTCTCCTTATTTTAGCTCATATGACTTTAACAACGAAAGAATTAAGATATGCACGAACTTACCTTAAAATGGCAACTGAATGGGGTAAGTTATCTCATTGTAAGAGAAAGCAGGTTGGAGCATTAATTGTAAAAGATAGGATGATCATTTCTGATGGATACAATGGAACACCAACTGGTTTTGAAAATGCATGTGAAGACGAAGAAGGATGGACGAAATGGTACGTGTTACATGCAGAAGCCAATGCAATATTGAAAGTTGCAGGATCTACACAATCATGCAAAGGAGCTACTTTATATATTACATTATCACCATGTAAAGATTGTTGTAAATTGATACATCAATCAGGAATTACAAGAGTTATTTATTCTAACGAGTATAAAGATAAAAGCGGATTAGAATTTCTAGAAAAGGCAGGAGTTGAATTGATTTATTTACCTAATGAACAAAAATAATCTACCTATATTTTTTGCCATAGCTATGGCTTTCGGTGTTTTAATTGGTACTTTCTTTACTGGACAATCTGCTACTTTAAGTAAAAGTTCTTTAAACGAACAAAAAATTAAGCGCTTAATAAACTTCATTGAACAGGATTATGTTGATGAGGTAAATACAGATGAGTTGTTGGATGGAGCAATTGCACAAATACTAACTAAACTTGATCCGCATTCGGTTTACATACCCAAAGAAAATTTACAAGCCGTTACCGAAAATATGCAAGGTAATTTTGTAGGAATTGGAGTGCAATTTAGAATTATGGATGACAGTATTACGGTAGTTCATCCGATGAAAGGAGGACCTAGTATTAGAAAAGGAATTAAGGCTGGAGATAGAATTTTAATTGCCGATTCTGATACTTTGTTTGGAAAAGGAATTCGTAACAATCAAGTGCTTAAAAAATTAAAAGGAGCACCAAATACAGAAGTAAACCTAACGGTTTACAGAAAATCAAACGATAGTTTATTTGATGTAACGGTAGAACGAGGAAAAGTCAATATTAAAAGTGTTGATATCGCCTACATGTTAAATGATAGTATTGGTTACATTAAATTAGATCGATTTGCACGTAACACTTATAAAGAGTTTAAAGAGTCACTTACTATTTTGAAAGATCTAGGCATGACTGATTTGATTTTAGATTTAAGAGGTAACGGTGGTGGATTTATAGACATCGCAAATAGTATTGTTGATGAGTTTTTAGAAGATGACAAACTTATTGTATTCACAAAGAATAATGGAGGAGAAATTAGTGAATCTTTCGCAACCTCTTATGGTGATTTTGAAAACGGTGGCTTATATGTTTTAATGGATGAAAATTCGGCTTCCGCATCTGAAATAGTTGCAGGTGCTTTACAGGATAATGACAAAGGAATTATTGTTGGGAGAAGATCCTTCGGGAAAGGATTAGTGCAGGAAGAAATGGATTTAGGTGATGGTTCTGCAGTTCGTTTAACTACAGCACGTTACTACACACCTACGGGGCGTTCAATTCAAAAGCCGTATAAAAAGCCTAATTATACTGATAACGAGTTGCCTGAAGATGCAAGTGGTTCGCCGTTAAGTTATGGTGATGAAGTTGAAAACAGATACAGAAATGGAGAATTATTCAATAGAGACAGTATAAAAATTGTTGACAGCCTAAAGTACACAACTCCAAAAGGTAAAACTGTATATGGTGGTGGAGGTATTATTCCGGATGTATTTGTGCCAATCGACACATCATCTTATATTTCTCCTTATTATTATGCTTATTTAAACGATTTTGCTTTTAAATATGTAGATAATAATAGGAAAGATTTATCGTCACTTAAAATTGAGGATTTCATTGAAACTTTTGATGCTAATCAAAAAATTTCATCTCAATTTTTTAGTAATATTAAAGATTTAAGACTATCATCTTTGACCAGAGAAAAATTAAAAAAGTTATTGAAAACAACCATTGCTCGAGAATTATTTAATGATCAAGGGTTGTATAGAATGAATCATCTTGATGATAATATGATTCTAAAAGTGTTAGAGCTAGAAAAAAATAATGAATAGAAGTTGGTTCAGATATAAGTTGAATTAAATAAAAAAAGAAGCGTTATTTTTAAAAATAACGCTTCTTTTTTTATTTTACTGTATTTTTATTTTCTTTAGGAAAAAATAATAGTAAATAATATAAAGCCATCCCACTCCTCCGTGAATGAGAGCGAAGAGTACAGATTTATTTCTATCCCAAGATATTATCATGGCCAAGATTGTTCCAATTAAAACTCCAACATTTATACCGTTTTTAGTAACAATTTTAAACATAGTTTATTCCTTTAAAAACCTTTCTAATATATTGGCAATTTTCCTGTTATCTGAAAGTTGAGGTATTTTATTTTGTCCTCCAAATTTACCTACAGATTTCATGTATTCATGGAATCCACCTTTTTTCACCTTTCTGATAATTAATGAACGTAGTACTTTACCTTCAATTAAATCTTGATAATATATATTCTGTTCTTGCATAGAAGTATCTATTTTTGATGCTAGCTCTTCCAAGTGATCAGGCTCGTTTTCAAATTCAATAAACCATTCATGAAATGGTAATCCAGTCTCAGGGTTTACCTGTGGAGCTACTGTAAACTCACTTACATTTACACCTGTTCCTTTTATAGCGTCATTCAATGCTTTTTCTACTTCTTTACCTATTACGTGTTCACCAAAAGCAGAAATAAAATGTTTAATTCTTCCTGTTACTTTTATTCGGAAAGGTTTGAGGGAAGTAAATTCAACAGTATCACCAATATTGTATCCCCAAAGTCCAGCTGTAGTATTTAGAATTATTACATAGTTAACTCCTAATTGTACATCTTTTAAAGCAATACGAGTTGGGTTTTTATCGAAGAATTCGGTAGCAGGAATAAATTCGTAGAAAATTCCAGAGTCAAGTTGTAATAACATTCCTTTGTCCTGTTGCGAATCTTGAAATGCGATGAAACCTTCTGATGCAGGATATAACTCAATATAATCTATCTTTTTACCAATTAAGGCTTCGAACTTATTCTTGTAAGGCTCAAAATTGACTCCACCATAGATGAAGAAGTTGAAATTCGGAAATAATTCAGAAATAGACTTACCAGTTTTTTCAATTAATTTCTCAAAATACATTTGAACCCATGACGGAATTCCACTTATTACCGTCATGTTTTCAGGTAATGTTTCCTCAACTACTTTATCTACTTTTGTATCCCAATCTTCGATACAATTAGTTTCCCAACTTGGTAGTCTATTTTTTAATAAATAATTCGGAACGTAATGCGCAACAATTCCACTTAAACGACCTAGTTTAATACCATTTTTATTTTCTAAAACAGGACTTCCTTGAAGGAAAATCATTTTTCCGTTCACAAAAGAAGCGTCTTTAGTTTCATTGATATAAAATAACAAAGCATTTCGAGCCGATTTAATATGTGTAGGCATCGATTCTTTGGTAATTGGTATGTATTTAGCTCCAGAAGTTGTTCCTGAGGTTTTAGCGAAGTAAATCGGTTTTCCCTTCCATAATACATTTTCTTCACCTTTTATAATTCTATCAACGTATGGTCTTAAACCTTCATAATCGTTTACAGGGACACGTTTTTTAAAATCTTCATAAGAATTAATCGAAATAAAGTCATGGTCTTTTCCAAATGCAGTTTTGCATCCTTCCGAAACTAAATTTTGAAATACTTTTTCTTGAGTTTCTAAAGGTTTATTAGCCCATTTTCTAACGCTTTTTACAGCACGTTTTGCGAAAGGAATTGCTAAAAAAGATTTAAGAGACATATAGTTTATTTTTTGTTTGAAGATAGAAGTTTAAATAGTTGTTTTCGACTTCTGACTTGTAACATTTATTGAAAGTCAATATAATTTGTTGGGTTTGTAGGATAACCGTTGTTCCATAGCTCAAAATGTAAATGAGGACCAGTCGTTAGTTCTCCTGTAGACCCTACACTTCCAATTACTTCACCAGATTTTACAAAGTCACCCTGTTGTTTTAGTAAATCTCCGTTATGCTTGTATACAGAAACAAAATTATTACTATGTTGTATGGTAATGGTGTAGCCAGTTTCTGCCGTCCAACCAGATAAAATTACAGTTCCGTCTGCAACAGCTTTAACTGGTGTACCTGTTTTTGCCACTATATCAATAGCGAAATGCTTATTGGCGGCATTAAACGACTGGGAAACAGTACCTGTAATTGGAGCAAAAAATATAATTTTTGCTCTATCCGCACCACCAGCTGTTAGAGCATAACGATCCTTATTTTCAATTTGCTCCCTGAATTCTAAATCTTGTTCAGTAGCTGATAATTTTGTGTAATCTATAGCAGCTTTTTTAGATTCATTTCTAATTGAATCAATTGCATCGGGTTCAATTTCACCTGTTAAGACAGGTCTTAAAGCCTGTGTAAATTTTTCTAAAACGGCGATTTTAATTTTTAAAGAATCAGCTTCGTACGTTAATTGTGTAGCTTTTTTCTTTAGTTGAGTTGATGAATATCCAGGAATGTACTCTTTTAAGGAAGTAAATGCAATTAAAAAAACAGTAAGTGTAATAATTGCGATTGAAAAAACTCCACCAACAACAAAGACATTTAAACGAGAAAGTTTCAAAGAAAAGCGTTCTTGAAATGTATCTTCATTTAAAACAACCAAGCGATATTTATCGGTCAGTTTTTGTTTTAACTTACTTGGTTTTTTCTTGTTTTTAGCCACGAATACTTTGTTTGGAGTACCAAATATACAACGAAAAAATAGGAAGACTATTTTTTATAAAAGTTCATTTCATCAATATATTTCCAAACTGTTGCACATAAAAGCGGTTTAATGTTTTTTCTGTTTTTAATGGCATTTCGAACCATAGTTGAAGAAATTTCTACAATTGGAGCCTTCACTCTATGGATTTTAGGATGATTATCAAATTGGGTTTCTACTTTTCCCTGCGAAATTCTTGGGTATACATAAACATTATGATGCTCTAAAATAGTCTCGTAATTTTTCCATTTATGCAGACTTTTTAAATTGTCTTCACCCATAATTAAGCTAAAATTATTGGAAGAGTATTTTTCTGAAATATGAGCTAATGTATGAACGGTGTAATTTGGCTGAGGTAATTTAAACTCAATGTCGGAAGGAGAAATTTTATCATAATCTTCCGTAGCTCGATACACCATTTCGAATCGATGATGATTTTCTAATAAAGAACTTTTTTTCTTAAAAGGATTATGTGGAGTTACAACCATCCATATTTCATCTAAATCAGAGTTTTCCACCATATGGTTAGCTATGATTAAATGACCAATATGAATGGGATTAAAAGTACCGAAATATAACCCTATGTTTTTCATATTCAATGTTTTGTGTTAAATAGAGTTTGTTTAATACCGAAGAGAATATTGAATATTTTGTTTATTTTTCTAAATCAATAAAATTTCCTACTAATTCTTCTGCTTCTTTAAGTGCAATATCTAATTCGTAGTTTTTGATAATTTTATCAAACTGTGGAGCAGTTGCTAATTCTACTGAAGCTTTGGCAATTCTCATATTAATTTTGTCTTCGCTTTCAGTTTTTCTTTTCTTCAAACGAATTTTTAACTCATCAACACTCGGTGGTTTCACAAAAACAGCTAATGTTTCTTTTGGAAATTTCTTTTTAATACGAAGTCCTCCTGCAACATCAATATCAAAAATCACATGCTTTCCTTGAGACCAAATACGTTCTACTTCTGATTTTAAAGTTCCGTAGAAATTATCTCTATAAACTTCTTCCCACTCTAAAAACTCATCATTTTTAATTTTCTTGATAAATTCTTCTCTAGAAATAAAGTAGTAATCTAAACCATTAATTTCCTCTCCACGTGGCGCACGAGAAGTTGCGGAAATAGAGAATGCTAATCCAAATTTTTCTTGAGTAAGTAAATGACGGACAATTGTAGTTTTTCCAGAACCAGAAGGTGCTGAAAACACAAATAATTTACCTTTAAATTCTTTCGCCATTACAATACGTTTAATATTTGTTCTTTAATTTTTTCCAATTCGTCTTTCATTTGAATTACCACTTTTTGCATTGGAGCAAAATTTGCTTTTGATCCAGTAGTGTTAATTTCTCTTCCTATTTCTTGAATAATAAAACCTAGTTTTTTACCATTAGAATCACTCGTGTTTAGGGCTTCTAAAAAGTAATCAAGGTGATTTGCTAAACGAACCTTTTCTTCATTAATATCTAACTTTTCTAGATAATAAATTAATTCTTGCTCAAATCGATTTTCATCAACTTCTACTTTTAATTCGTCTAGAGCTTTAGCTAATCTTTGTTTTACATTTACAATTCTTTCACCATCCATTTCTCTAACTTGTTCTAAACAAGTTTTGATATTGGCAATACGTTTTTTAAAATCAGCTTCTAAAGAAGCCGCTTCATCAGTTCTATATTGAACAATTTCTTTTAAAGCAACTTCGATATGTTTTTCTATCTCAAACCATTCATTTTCGTCTAATTCTTCCCGTTCAGTTTTTAATGCATCAGGCATTCTAACAGCCATTTTCAATAACTCAACATCATTATCAGAACTTACAACAACAATTTCTCTTAGTTGATTAATATATTCAGAAACCACTCCTTTATTAACAGAGGTTGAAGTTTCATCAGCAGTCATTTCAACATAAATAGAAAAATCTACTTTACCTCTTACTAAAGTACTCGCCAATTTCTTGCGAATTGTTAGTTCCTTCTCTTTATAAAAAGAAGGAATTCTTGTATTAATATCTAAATTTTTACTGTTTAAAGATTTAACTTCAATAGTAACTTTTTTAGTGGGTAATTGTAATACGGATTTCCCGTATCCTGTCATAGATTGAATCATACCTTGATTTTAATGAAACGTAAAGATACATTATTTGCTTTTACTTGTAGACGCCTGTTTTGAAACTAAGTATACACCAATGAAAATTAGTATGGTAGCGGAAATTTTAATGGTATCTAAATAATCACTTCCAACAATTAAAGCATAAATACTTGCCACTACTGGTTGTAAATAAATAAACACACTGACGGTAGTTGGTTTCAGTTTTGATAACGCCCATAAATTGAATAGATAAGTAATACAAGATGCAAAGATTACTACAAATCCTATTCTTAAATATCCTGAAGTAGGAATTATATCCCATTGAATTTCTGTAAACTCAGATATTCCGAAGGGAAACATAAAAATAAAACCAAATAAATACAACCAACGAATGAAGGTTATTGGTTTATATTTCCCAACAATTTTTTTAGCTACAACCAAATACATTCCATAAGATGCTGCATTTACGAATACTAAGAAATTACCGAGCATCATATTTGTAGCATTTCCACTTGAGCTTCCACTATAAAGAATTAAAATAACAGCACCAACAAGACCGATTATAACTCCAAGAATTTTTATAATAGTTGGTCTCTCTTTCATGATAATACTCGAAAAAATGAGCACTAAAATAGGAGAGGTAACCATCATAACAGATGCGTTAATGGGAGTTGTGTAATTTAATCCCTTGAAAAAGGTAAGCATGTTAAAGGCTATTCCGAAGAAAGCTGCTAACGCTATTAATTTATAATCACCTTTTTCAACTTTATCATTTTTAATAAATAAACTGGCTAGCCAAAATATCAACATTGCCGAACTTACTCGTATAAAAATGAATCCAAAAGGTTTTACATAGTGAGGCATTACCTCTTTGGCAACTGTAAATGTAACTCCATAAATTATAGTAACGATAGAAACTGCTGCTAACGCAAGTACTCTGGTATTCATTGTTTGATGAATTTCTAGAAATTTGCGGCAAAGTTCGCTATAATAATTCTATTAAGATGTTTTAATAGGAAAATAATAATTCAATATAAAAGAGTATTTGGTTATTCTGGCTGAAAGTCTGGATGTCCAGTCTGCCATAAAGCAAAAGAGAGAATATCTGTTAAGTCTTCGATTCTTTTAGTATTAGTTTGGTCTAAACCATGTCCACCTTCTTTATCAATCTTTAATAAAGTTAGATTAGGATTATCATTGAATGCTAAAAGTTTAGCTGTAAATTTACCAGATTCAAAAGCACCAACTCGACCATCGTTTAAACCAGCAGTTAGAAGAATAGAAGGATACTTAATATCTTTTTTAATATGTTGATATGCATCCATTTCAAGAAGATAATCAAATTCCAGACTATCTTTTATCGTGCCGAATTCTGTAACATTATTTGGACCGGCAGGGCCAAATTCTACTCTAGTAGCATTTAACATTCCGGCTCTAACCGATATGGCTTTATATAAATCGGGTCTCTCGGTAATGGCTCTTCCAATTAAAACGCCACCAGCACTAGCACTCCAGGCAAAAGTTTTCTCAGATGATGTATATTTTTTCTCAATTAAATACTCGGTACAAGCTATAAAATCTTTCCATGTATTAGGTTTGGTTTTCTTCATACCTCCTAAATGCCAGGTGTCACCTTTTTCACCTCCTCCTCTAACATGAGCAACTGCATAAATACCATCGTTTTCTGTCCAACCTTTAATATAATTATCCATTAAAGGTGTGTCTGAAAATCCATAAGCTCCATATCCTGTTATCATGACTCTGTTTTCGGAGTTGAGTTTGATACCTTTTTTATGAATTATAGATAAAGGAACCAAAACTCCATCATGAGATTTTACTTCAACTTCTTCAACGACTAAATCAACTGGTTCTTTTTTAGTTGAATGGACAATGCTTTCTTGGACGAAAGTGTTTGACTTTGTATCAAGTTTATATCTTACATTATCACTTATCCATCCTTTAGTTACGATCCATAAATCATCATTTGTTATGCCTAATGAATTTAAATTTATATGTCCTGATTGTGGAATATTAAGTTTTTGAGATGAAGTGTCTTCAAAGCCTTTTTTATGAATGCTAGCATTAATACCATTTTTATTGGTTACATAAAACAAACCGTCTTTAGTTATGGCCATGCTTGTTATAACTTCAGAAGTATTTTCTGGAACAAATGTTTTAGATTTTTCAATTTTAATCGTGGAAACTTTATCTTTTAAGATTTTAAAATTTGAAGCTTTGTGTGCAGATAATAAGTAGATTGAATCGCTCTGTAGGTAAAAATCTTTTACTTTATCGGTGCTTTTATAAAGAGGTTTCCAATTTATTTTCTTGTTTTTTAATTCTTCAATAGGAGCAAAGTAATAGTCTACAAATTCACTCACATTATAGATACCAGCAAAAATATATCGATCATCTTTTAGATGAACAATTGGGAATTCTTCTTCTTTAATTTTAAAGTTACTTCCTGTCTTACTCGATAAAATAATATTTAAGTCAGTTGGATCTGTACCTAATTTATAAAGTACGGAACTTGTGTTTAAAGCAAACTCCTCAGAGCTTTTATCCGTTACAGGAATATGCATATAAAAAAAGCCTGAATCATCAGGAAGCCAACTAATTCCGCCTAGTGCAGACGGCCAACAATTTTCTATTATTTGAGCGGATATTCCTTTGGTTGCAACATCGACAACAATCATTTGAGAAATTTCTTTATCATTTTCGGTAAGACTAACTGCTATTTTTGTTCCATTCGGACTAGGTTTTATGTAGTTAATCACATGATTTTTAAATTTTTCTGATTCGGAAGGAGAGAATAATAGAATTTCATTTCCATTATTAGTTTTCTTATAAAATAAGTCTTTAGTTGTTTTTGAGTTTGGAGCTTTTAAATAGAAGTATAACTGGTTTACTATGGAAAGGCTAGATAATTTTTCTTTTGATTCTTCATTACTGATGTTTTCAAAATAACTAAATATTCTTTCTCTATTTGTAATGTTTTGTAATATTTCTACCGCAAAGTTTGTTTGATTTTTATACCAGTTAATAACTGTAGAGTCACTTTCGTTTTCAAGATATCTGAAATGATCTGTTAATTCTTTACCATGATGATTTTCAACAACGATTCTAGGTGTTAATACTTCTTGATTCAACATGTCATAATCTTTGCACTGAAAAAAAAAGAGCGCTAATATGAAGGGGGTTTTTTTTAGCATTATTTGATGTTAGTTTGGTAAAAATAAAA
The DNA here is from genome assembly GCF_002813915.1 of Tenacibaculum sp. SZ-18. Taxonomy (NCBI): domain Bacteria; kingdom Pseudomonadati; phylum Bacteroidota; class Flavobacteriia; order Flavobacteriales; family Flavobacteriaceae; genus Tenacibaculum; species Tenacibaculum sp. SZ-18. The sequence goes on from NZ_CP019335.1 coordinate 3,930,956, forward strand.
AAAAAGAGATTATTAAGTTTATTTCAATAATCTCTTTTTTAAAGACTAAATTACAATGTTATTTCCTTTGTTTTTGTCTTTAGCAGTAGTTGTAAGTTTAGTTAGTGAACAATCTGGGTTTTCGCCACCGTTTGCAGCACCACCGAAAATTTCGCTTGAATTTTTAATTTTAGTTACTCTAAACTTGTCTAACTTTAACCTCTTTTTGTGATTTCCCATTATACTCTATTTTAAGATTTATTTCTGAAGCTAAACTATATAATAGAACCTATCAAAAAAAGTGTTATATCTTTAGATTTATAAATCTAAAGCTCTCGATTTATAAAAAAATACAGCTTAAGCGGCTGTCATTCAGTTGGTTGTTTTTTTTCGAGTTGTTTTATGAAATAAGAGGGTTGTAGTTTCGTTTTCTTGTGGAAAGCAATTGAAAAAGTCTGTTGACTATTAAATCCCGATTCTTCGGAAATTGCCTTAATAGTGTATGATCTGAATCTTTTATCAGTGGTTAATCTATTAATTGCATAGTCAATTTTTAAATTGTTTAAATAGTTTGCAAAGTTTGTCCCTTTTTTAAAATTTATAACTTTTGATAAATATGAGCTATTTGTTTTTAGTTCTTTTGCAAGAGAAGATAAGGTGTATTTCTTTTTCAAGAATTGTTCTTTGTCCTCAAACTTTTGTAAATCGGAAAGAATTTTTTGGATATTTTCTTCTGAAACTCCTGTGATTTCAATTTTATTTTCAGAAGAATTTTCTTCATTTTTAATTGAAGTTTTTTCTAATATTTCTTCAATATCTTGTTTTTTTGAGGCAAGTTGAGCTGAATTTTGTTCAACAACAAGTGTAAATCGCTTTTTAAGTATATAATTTCTTCTAGTAAGAAAAATAATTCCGAATACAGCAATTATACTAATTATTAAAAAGATAACTTTTAAACTATTATTGTTATTTTCATTTTCTTTTAGCGTAGAAATTAATTTTTCCTTTTCTGATAGTAGATAAGGTATTTCATAACTCTTTGTAATCTGTTGAGAAACTCTACGCGATTTTGAGTTGTAAACAGAATCGAATTTCATTAACGCATTTATGTAGAGTAACTGTTTGTCATATTTTTTTTCAGTTTTGTAATGATTAATTAAATATTGGTATCCATCTAAAATTTCAAGAGCAACATCATTTGTTTCTTGTAAAAACAGGTGAGCTTTGTTTAGATAAGCTATGGCACTGTCTTTTTTACCTAATTCAAAATAGGTTTTACCGATATAAGATTGATTAATTGCAGTTGTTAAATCATCACCTTGTGTTTTAATAACAGGTAAAATTTCTTTAAGAATTTTTAAAGCTTTAGTATATTCTTTTTTGTAATACGAATTTATTCCGTTATTTAATTTAAATCGTGACTTAAGAACAACTTTAGAGCTATTTAGAGTTCTTTTAATTCCCTGATCAATCATGATTTGTGCAGAATCTAATTTTTTAGTGTAAATTAATGCATCACAATAAGCATAAATACCTATATTATAATAGTAGTCTTTGTTGGGATAATCGAGTTTGTCTAATTCATTTAAATAACTTTTGAATAATTGTTTAGCTTCTTCCCTAAAGCCTAATCTGTATTTTAATGAAGCAATATCAAATTTAACACTTGCATGACGAAAGCTATTGTTTTGTGTATGATTTAAGGCTAAGACATAAAACTTTATAGCATTATCAAAATCTCCTTTTTGATGAAATACTAATCCTTTAGTCTCATATGCGATGGCTGGATATTTTGGGTGATTTTTTAATTTCTTTGAAAGACTAATAATACTATCTACGTATTGTAAAGAAAGAGTATCATCATAAAAACGTGATAAGAAATAGTAACCATCAGCAATTCTAATTAAGTTTTTTTCTTTTTTTGCCTTTTTTAAATAAGCATGGGCATGATTATATTCTGTAATGGAATCAACCTCTATTTTTTGAAAACTTACTTTTAGATTTTCATACTTTTCATTGACTAAAGAATCTATAACAGCATTTTGGGAAAATGTAGACTGAATAATTAGTAGGAATAGGACGGTTAACTTTTTATTCATTGGTGCTGATTTTTAATTGATAATATTTTTGGAGACAACTATAACAAACTAATTCATGTAAGCGCTGCTTATCTCTAAATAGTCTATTGACTGTCATATGTATATAACTAGATAGTAAATCATCCAACGAAATGTTTTCTGTTGGTAGCTTTTTTAATACAGAATCTGCAATATTATGCAGGCTGTCGATATCAATTAAGTCATAATAACCCTTGAAGGAATCATTATTCAGACTAAAAAAAGATAAAATAGTAGGTCGTAGCTTTTGATATTTAATATTTAATTGTTTGTTTAATTGTTTATCTGCATTAAATTCATGTTTAAAGGATTCAAGATGTTCTTTTGCAAATTGTAATTTTCTTTTAAGGTTGAACTGAAAACTAGTAAGGATTGTATCTATATATTTTAACGAAAACAAGAATTGCGTTTCATCGTTTTGAACAATTGATAAGGCTTGTAAACAAATTTGGCTATCTAGAAAGAAAAAATCTTCGGCATTCGAAATAGTAGAATATCCATACCTTTCTAATTCTCTATTATATACACTTGTTTGAATATTCCAAATAAAACCATTTTCAAAATATTCTTTGAGGTATTTATTGAATAATGAATTTACTTCTCCTACATAGTTATTATTGGATAATAAAAATCGAATTCTTAAATGACTTTGAGGATCTGCGTATCGAATAAAAAACCATTTTTCTATTAAGTGTCTCTCAAAAAGAGTTTTTACAAGTGGTTGGATGAGTTTAGTTAAAATTGTTTCAGCTGTTTTCTTTCCACAATACACCTTATAATATAACCATTTGTCACCAAATAAAAATTTTCTTTGTGTCATTAGTTTTTATTTAGTTCTAATTGGTTGTAGAAAGTGAATAAACATTCATTTGTATAGTATTCACCATAAGTATTACGTAGAAACTTATTATTCATTTGTAAAAACTCCTCTATTTCTATTTTACGTCTTTTTTTCAGTGTATTTTTCAATATTAATAGACTGTCTAAATGTTTTAGATTAATAAGTAGCGTATTATCACTTTGAACAATTTGGATATAATCGGGTACATTATTTTCCGTTTGCCATTTTTCAATTATAGAAAGTGTTTCTTTTTCAGATGATTCTAAAAAACCAGGAATAGTATCTTTATTTAGTTTCCATGTTGCCTTTGATAAAATTATATTCTTGTACATAACTCTAGGTAAAAAGCTATGATTTGCTATAATAGAAGGCCAAGTGAAACTTATGCTCTCTCTTTGATTTTGTAATTCTAGATCTGCTAAAAATTCATACACCGGTAGTGCATTTAAAGTATAATTATGCGCATTTGTAAGTTTTGGTATGATTTCTCTTTCAAGTTTTTTAGAACTTAAAATTATTCTATCATTTTTAACAGATACCAATAAGTCGTTTACATGAATTTGATTTTCTTGACTCAATGTAGATTTAGAGATGTATGGAATTTCATAATCTCTTAAATGAGTACGTCTTAAAATATTTCCCACTCTTGATTCAGGAAGATGAACAATTTCTGCTAAGATTTTATCTGAATGTATTTTTTCTTCAATTGAAGTAATTTTTTTTACATATTCTTCAATCTCTTTTATATGTGTAAATCGACCTAATAATTTACCAGCACAAGCACTTAAGTTGTGTAAAACAATAAAGTTACCTTTATCATTTTCAATAATTTCAGTAAAGGCAGATAATGTATCAGGTAAATTTCTGATATCAGAGACAATGGAAATAAAGTCTTCGTCCTTAAGATTTAATGTATAAGTACTTTTGTTTTTACACTCCAGAAATTTTTCAATAATAATCTTTTCTGCTTCATTTAATTTAAAATGATATGTTGTTTTTCGTTTCTGAGAAGGTGTAATATCTTTTAGGAACGGAGTAGTATCTGATATTAAAGAATTTTGAATATATCCAATTCCACTTTCAATATCTAATACTTCATTTAGCGATACTTCTTGATCTTCATAACGATTAATAAAACTTTTTTTAAAGCTTTTGAGGTTGCCATTTTCTTTATAGGTGTCAAGCTTTAATAAAAACGGAATTACTTTCTTTATTTGATAAACAATTTTTCGATCTAATTGATTATTTACGGATTCTAGCTTTAGATCCGTTTGAAACAAATAGTTAGCGTTATAGTCTATATTTAAATCCTTTACTGCTTTAATGATTTGATCATACAAATGGATCTCATTTCCAATGTTGAGATCCAAATCATCTAATGAATTTTGTAATGATTTCAATCTTGATAAAAGCTCTTCAGAAGCAGTACAGGATTCGATTTGTTTTATTAATGTTTCAAAAGTGTCTTCGTTTCCGGTAATGTTAACCTCTATTTCATTTGTTAGAAGTTGATTTTCAATTAACGTGTCAATAAAGTTACTTGCTTCATCTTCATTAATTTCATCAGAAATTAATGAAGCTACTAATTCATTATAACTTGAACCAGTTTTACTTTTGTCAATAATAGCATCTAAATAATAATTTCTGTGTGCACCTTCAATACTATAACTTCTTTGATTTTTTTCCGAAGAATAATCAATAAATCTGTATTGATTAAAGTAAGAGTATAAGGAAGAGTTTGGGTAATACACAGCATTTTTTTTAATCGACTCTTCCTTTGAGTATTTAGCTGCTAGATTGAATAAATAACCTGTGTCAAAACTTGTTCTTCTTGTAAATAAATCAACAGGTTTCAATTTTAGAGAAGTACTATCTGAAATTTCTCCAATTTCAATACCTGAAAATAATCCAAAAGGAGTACATCTTGTAGATGCTCTGAAAAGATATTTTAAAAAGGATTGTTTTAAAGTGGCTAGCTTATCAAAATTTGAAATTGAAACGTTTTTGTCAATTTCATCATAGAGTGGTTTTGAAGCCAAAAAAATAGCTTCTTTAATTACAGGGTTATCCCATAAAGTAATTAAATCATTAACTTCAAGAGAAGATTTTTTAATCAACTCTTCATAGAAACTTAATGACAATACGGGACTTCTAAAACAAAAATTCCTTAAAAAATTATAAGGATTTGTAGTTTTTTTCATTTGGTTTCTTGAGACTCAATACAAAAATAGCCTTTTTCTGTAAAACAAAAAGTTAAAAACATTAAACACTTGTTAAATAAAGGTTTAAGTTGGTTTTTAACATTAGTTTAATTTATAAATCCAACCTATAGATTTATAAATCCAGAGTAATGATGTTTTTATTCATAGCATTTCTGTAGTTGATTTGTAGATGTGTTAATACTTCTGCTAACGGGGAAAAGCAGTAAAAGTTTTTAAACATATCAACCAACCAGAAAGTAAATGAGTATTTAAAATCTAAACCTTTGAATTATGAATTTGAGTTTGCAAAATACTAATGGATCAACTAACGGGGAAATGTTATCCAAATTACTAAAAGACATTGAATCTCCTTTAACTTCAATTATTGAAGAGTTCAAGAAATCGGAGACCGAGGGCGTACAACAGATGACAAAAAATGAACTCATTTTTACGCATAGTTTAGAAATCAAAAGAATTGTGGACGAGGTGGTAAAAAAAGCAAACGGAACTACCTTTGAAGATTTGGTTTTCTTTAAAGTATATAGGTCAAACGAACGAGTACAATCTATGTGCAAAGAAGAAGTGAATACTCGTAAATTTTCAAAACAGGATATTTCTTGGTTACAAAAAATGGAACAGGAAATACACAAAAATATTAAACACAAAGATTTGAATTTATATGATTTGTCGTTTAAGTTATCAGTAAGTGAAAGACAACTTCACAGAAAAATTAAAAACCTGGTAAAACTAACACCAAATAAATATATTCGAATTTTAAAACTTCAGAAAGCGAAAGATTTAATAGATAGTTATTTATACGATACTGTTTCGCAAATCTCATATGCAGTTGGATATTATGATACACATTATTTTTCAAAGTTGTTTAATCAACAATACGGAGTTTACCCTAAGGAATTATTGAAGTCACGAGAATTATAAACTAAGCTAGGAGTGGTGATTTTTATTTCTATTTATTTCTCATTATACAATTATGTTAACTACTTTCTAGCTTTTTTCATTCATGCTATGAATTAGGAAGGTTGAAGTTTTAATAGCCAATAACCGTTTAACAAAATAGGGTAGATTAAAGGGATATGCTATTAAAATTTTTAATTGTTACTAAGTGAGAAATGTAACGCGATCTTGATAGAGATCGCGTTTTTTATGGTCTTTTTTATCAGAGAAAAATTCAGTTTTGTAGATCATATTAATTCGAATTTGACACATACTAGAAGTTTCTTTCTTCTAAGAATTTGGCAGATATACCTGTTATGTTGTCCTTTTTCTAGGACTTTATCAAACTAATTTAGCTAGCATAAATAGATAACAGAAAAGAATATAATTATGAAACGAGTACTTTTTTTATTAGGACATCTTGATGATTTGGATATCGAATGGATGATTAATAACGGATATAAGGAAGAATTAGAGGTAGGAGATAGATTAATAGAAAAAGGTAAAACGATAGATAGTTTATACATTGTTTTATCGGGGAAATTATCTATTACAGATGGTAATAATGACCAGCTAATCGCAGAAATTGGTGCAGGTGAAATTGTTGGAGAGATGTCTTTTTTAGAATCACGTCCGCCTTCAGTTTCGGTAATTGCAACTGAAGAAACAAGCGTTTATGCTATCTCTAGAGAGTTGATGAATAGTCGATTAGCTTCGAATTTAGAGTTTAAAGCAAACTTTTATTATGCATTGGCATTATTCCTGTCAAATAGATTAAGAAAAACTACTAGTCAATTAGGATATGGGAATCCTAGTGAAGAAGATTTAATTGATGAATCTGTTTTAGATGGTGTATCAATGGGAGGTTCAAGATTCGGACAAATATTACAAAAATTTTCAGAGGTATAATTGAAGGCAAACATGGGGCATAGGTTTACAATCACATTTATTTTTACTTTTCTATTATATTGTGTAAATGCACAACAAATCGGTAAGTCCGATATTGTTAATTTAGCTGAACTTACATTGGATAAAAGCCCAATTGTGGAAAGTAATCAGTTAAGAATTACTAACGCAGAAGGAGATTATCAAGTTCAGCAAAGTATTTTCGATTATCAATTAAGATCGGGGGTGACAACTGATAGAAGCGTATCGAACTTATATACATTTGATCCAAGGTTTTCGGTGTTAAACGATGACTTAGAATCAACAAGATTTATAACTACTCTTGGTTTACAAAAAAGATTTAGAATCGGCTTAGTTGCTGATTTTTCTGTTGATTATTCATCATCAAAAGATAATTTACCTCTAGATAGGTTCGGTCAAACTGTAGGAGCCGATATAAGAGAACATGTAGTTTCAAGTACTTTCTCGTTAACTCAACCTTTACTAAGAGGGAATGCGAATGTTGCTGATGCTTTAGAAAAGTCGACTCTTTTAGACTTAGAAAGCGAGAAAACAAACTTGAATTTTAGAAACTCTGTAGAAGTACTTCAACTAGCAAGTGCTTATTGGGATTATGTAGCCTCGTTTAAAAGTTTAGAGATTTTTAGAGAAAACGAAAAAAGAGTTCGAAGAGTACTTGATATAACAGATGAATTAGTAAAAGCAGATAAAAAACCAGCTGGTGATTTATCTCAAATTCAGGCCGATTTAGCGAATCAAGCAAGACAAACAACGGTTGCAGAGCAGCGATTTTATGCTGCAAAATTAAATTTAGGAAGAGTAATAGGGTTAAGTGAAGACGAGAGTAAGAAATTAGCAAACCCTACAAATGACTTTCCAGAAGTATTAGCGTCAGGTTACAGTAAAGATTTGATTCTTCAGGATTATATTGATATAGCTCATGCTAATCGAAGTGATATAGAAGCCTCTCTGCAAACGGAAGAAGCGATAAAAACAAGATTATCATTAGTTGAAAATAGTAAAAAACCTCAGCTGGATTTATCAGGGTTTGTTAATTACGGAGGACTTAATTTTGGGAATGGTTTAAGTAATGCATTGTCAACTTTTTCTCAAAGAGATGGGAGAAACCTTGGTTTTGGACTTAGTTTAAACTTCACTTTTGCGTTGAACAATAATAATGCTCAGGGTAATTATTTAAAGAATAAAACACTATTTGAAAATCAGCAGATTTCTAATGAAAACTTAAAAAGAAATGTTGCATTAAATGTTTCTATCGCTGTGCAAAATTTAGAGAATAGTGTGACTATTCTCGAAAAAGCGGAATTATCTCTACGTTATTACAGACAAGTTTTTGAAAATGAGCAAGAAAAGTTTCAAAACGGATTAACTACACTTTTAAACTTAATTATTTTCCAAGAAAGATTAACGTTCGCTCAGTTAGAATATTTACAAGCACATCAACTTTTTGCAAATGCAGTTGTAAACCTGAGGTACGAAACAGGAACACTACTTAGAAAAACTAACTCACAAATATCAAAGGAATTATTTTATTCAATTCCAAAAAAATAAAAAACAAAACAAAATGGCAGCAGGATTTTTTAGAAAAGCAGCATTAGAAAAGCTTTCGACACCAGAAAAACTGGATCAGTTAATAAAAGTAACAAGTCCTAAAGGATGGATTGCGTTAGTAACAGTATTTATTGCTTTAACCACTGGAATTGTGTGGTCTTTCTTTGGTAATATAAAAACAAAATTAAATGTAACGGGAGTATTATTAGGTGGAGAGATTCATGAGGTAGTTTCAACTTCTCAAGGACAGTTAATTCAACTAACGATTAATATCGGAGATAACATTGAAAAGGGACAAGTAGTTGGACTGATAGAGCAACCAGAACTTTTTCAGCAGATTGAAGAGGTGAAAGCATCTCTAAAAGAACGTGAGTTTGAGTTAAAAAGATTGTTGTCATTTGGAAGTGAGGATACAAAAATTCAAGGAGAGTTAATTGTACAACAAAGAAGCAGTATCGAGTTGCAAATAAAATCTGATCAAAAAAGATTAGACTTTCTGAGAAATCAATTAGAAACCGAACAAGGTTTATTGAAGAAAGGATTAATTACAAGAACTCAAGTCGTAAATACAGAACAACAAATTGAAGTATCAAAAAATTCAATCGAGAGATTAAAAGCACAGCTTGTTCAAACTTCAAGTCAAAAACTGAATTTAGGATTTGATTTACAGCAAAAAATAAATTTGAGTAAACAACGTATTTCGGAAGCAGAAAGAAGATTAAAGCATCTAGAAGAACGTTACTCAAAACAAACAAAAATTACAAGCTCCTATTCTGGAGAAGTGGTTGAAATATTAACTGATATAGGTGTGATTGTAAGACAAGGTTCTCCTTTATTTAAGTTGAAAAATCAAAACCAAAATCAAGATGATAGTAAACTAAGAGGGGTGTTATATATTCCTTCTCAAGATGGGAAAAAGATCAAAGAAGGGATGCAAGCTTTAGTTGTTCCTTCAACCGTTCAACCTCAAGAATTCGGTTTTATGAAAGGGAAGATTACATATGTTTCTGATTTCCCAATTACCCAAAAAGGAATGATGATGACGGTTAAGAATGATCAATTAGTTAGAGGTTTATTATCGCAAGGAGCATTATTTGAAGTGTATGTTGAGTTTGAAAAAGATAAAGCAGCTTACAGTGGGTTTAAATGGACATCAGCTCAAGGACCTAAGATCTTAATTAATGAAGGAACTTCTTGTATGGGAAAAATTACGGTAAAATCAGAGCCGCCAATAGCCTTAGTAGTTCCTGCATTTAAGAAGTTTTTTGATCTTTATTAATACCCGTTGAGTTATGTTTACAAAGAAAGATAATACAAAAACCAAACTACCTAAAAGAGTTACTACTCCAACTGTATTGCAGATGGAAGGAGTAGAATGTGGTGCCGCTGCCTTGAGTATCATTTTGGGATATTATGGGAAGTTTGTTCCATTGGAGAAACTAAGAATCTCTTGTGGGGTTTCTAGAGATGGTTTAAAAGCTACAAATATTTTAAAAGCTGCAAGACAATATGGTCTTGAGGGTAAAGGATATGCAAAATCTATAGAAAAGTTGAAAGAGTTGGAAATGCCAGCAATTATTTTCTGGAATTTTAATCACTTTTTAGTCATTGAAGGGTTCACAAAAGATAGAGTGTATTTAAGTGATCCAGCTCAAGGAAGGTATTATGTGAGTCATCAAGAGTTTGATGATGCATACACGGGTGTGGTTCTTACTTTTAAGCCTGGAGAAAAATTTGAAAAAGGGAACGAAAAGCAAGGATTGCTTAATTCTTTAGCTTCTAGAGTTTCTAATTCAAAATTAAGTCTAACCTATATAGTCCTTGCGAGTTTGTTTTTAGTAATTCCAGGATTAGTAATTCCATCATTTACCAAGATTTTTATTGATAAATATTTAATCAATGGAATATCAAGTTTCGTGATGCCATTATTATTAATAATGGGAGGTATGTTGGCTGTAAATGCGTTATTGGTATATATACAACAATATTATTTATTAAGATTAGAAACAAAGCTAGCGCTAACTACTTCGAGTAAGTTTTTATGGCATGTATTTCATTTACCAATAGCTTTTTTTACTCAACGTTATAGCGGAGAAATCGGGAATCGTGTTTCTTTAAATGATAAAGTAGCAAAGTTATTAAGTGGTGATTTAGCTAATTCAGCATTAAATGTCATTATGGTAGTTTTCTATGCTTTATTAATGTTCTCTTATGATGTCCTTCTAACAGTAATTGGAATTGTGATGGCCAGTTTAAATATCGTAATTCTTCAATATGTTTCTCGTGCAAGAAAAGATGGAAATAGGAGATTAACCAGTGAAAACGGCAAGTTATTAGGTACTACTACATCTGGAATTAGTATGATTGAAACGTTAAAAGCTTCAGGAAGAGAAAATGATTTCTTCACCAATTGGACTGGTTATTTGGCGAAAGTTGTAAATGCTCAACAAGAATTGGGATGGTTAACTACAAGATTAAATACAGTGCCACCCTTATTAATGTCTTTAAATAGCGCAATCATTTTAGGAGTTGGAGCAACTAGAGTTATGAATGGAGAAATGACTTTGGGTATGTTGGTTGCATTTATATACTTAATGAACAATTTTATAGGTCCTGTAAATCAATTGGTTTCTGTAGGTAGTTTACTACAAGAAACAGAAAGTGATATGGCCAGGATTGATGATGTATTAAACTATGAAGTTGCTAGCGAGTTTGAACATGATGAAAATGAACCAGAAAACAAGAGAGAGTTTCATAACAAACTATCTGGTCATTTCGAAATGAAAAATATCACATTTGGATACAATACTACAATGGATCCGTTAATTGAGAATTTCAGCTTAAAAGTAGAGCCAGGAAGCAGGGTTGCCTTAGTTGGTGGTTCTGGTAGTGGAAAATCTACAGTAGCACGATTAGCATCTGGTTTATACGATCCATGGAACGGAGATATTCTTTTCGATGATGTTCCTAGGAGAGAAATACCTAGACATATATTAAATGAATCTGTTGCAGTTATAGACCAAGAAGTTTTAATGTTTAAAGGATCGATTCAAGAGAATATCGCATTTTGGGATCATAAAATTCCAGAGAAGAGCATTATTCAATCAGCAAAGGATGCAGCAATACATGATGTAGTAGCCTCTAGAGCTGAGGCCTATGATAGTGCTGTTGCTGAGAGAGGGGCAAATTTTAGTGGAGGGCAACGTCAAAGATTAGAAATAGCTCGAGCATTAGCGCTAAATCCATCTATTTTGGTTATGGATGAAGCTACTAGTGCGTTAGATCCAAAATCTGAAAAGATTGTGATGGATAATATTAAAAGACGCGGTTGTACCTGTCTTATAGTGGCACATAGGTTAAGTACAATTATGGATTGTGATGAAATTATTGTGATGGAGTTTGGAAAGATAGTAGAAAGAGGAACACACAAGGAATTATTAGAGAAATCAGGAGCATATGCTCGTTTAATTGACGCAAAATAATCATCGAAATGTTTGAAAATAAAAAAATAAAATTAGCTTCTAATCAATCACTAGTTTTAAGTGAGTATGATCGTTTCTGGATGATTACTTCTGGAGAAGTAGATGTATTCTATACAAATGTTGATGATAAAGGAGTTTATAAAAGTAGTTTAAACTATTTATACACTGCAAAACAAGGAGAGTTATTATTCAGTTTAATAACTTCAAAAGAAGCTAGGAAAGATATGCACTTAATTGTTGTGAGTAAAGGTGCTTCATTAGTTGCAGTCAATAAAAATAGATTATTAAATATCGATCATTTCTTGCTTAGTGGTATGATCGATAAATGGATATTAAAACATGCTAGTACGGTTCATAATAAACTTGCACCAAGAGTTCATAGTGCTCTTGATGAATTTGGCTTAGTAGAATTAAAGAAGAATAGTACTGCTTATCCATCAAAAAAACTTGTTTGGGTAGAATTAGTTCAGGGAACAATAGGTGTTTATACCGGAGAAAATAAGGTTACTCTTAAGGATGAGTTTAAATTTCCTGTGCCAGTTTCAAATAATTTTTGGTTAAAAGCTGAAGATAATAGAACACAGGTAGAAGTAAAAAGCACAAACGATATATTAAAGGAAGAGATCTTTTTCATGCTATCTATGAATAATCTGCAAGAATATTTGTACGATAGGTTAATTGCTAATTTTAATCGAGCTAAAGAGAATGAAAGATTGAGAATTGCTGACAAAGTATCTTCGGAGCAAATTAAGCTTACTTCAACCTTAGAAAAGTTAAAGTCAATTATATCTGGTAAAGCAGGTGTAATTGAAGATAGTGGTCATACGAATCTGGATAACGAATTGTTTCATACTTGCAAGTTAATTGGAGATGCAATAGGGTTTCAATTTGAGGCACCAAAATATATAGAGTCTTATGAAAAGAACACAGCAAATCAATTACAAGCAATTGCGCAAGCTTCAAAAGTTCGTGTTCGAAAAATTATATTAAGAGGTTCATGGTGGAAAGATGAAAATGGTCATCTTTTAGCATTTAAAAAGAAAGAAAAAACACCAGTTGCTTTAATTCAACAAACACCAACATCGTATGTAATGAAAGATGTTGTTACAGGAAATGAAGAAGTAGTGGATTATAAAATTGCAGAAGAATTAGATCCTATTTCTTATATGTTTTTTTATGGATTCGAAGGAACAATTTCTTCAGTAAGAGAAATAGGAAATTTTGCTATTCAAGGGGTGAAAAAGGATGGTCGATTTTTAATGATTGCTGCTTTCATAGGAAGTTTAGTAGGACTTTTAGTTCCAATACTTTCAGGAGTTATGTTTGATGATGTAATCCCAACAGCAGATAAATCTTTGCATATTGAAGTGTTAGTAATTATGGTAATGTTAGCTTTAGTTACTGCAGGTATGCAATTAATTCAAGGAGTTCTTCAGTTAAGAGTAGAAACGAAATCAAGTATTAATTTACAGGCTGGTGTTATAGATCACCTGTTGAGGTTACCAGTTACTTTTTACAAGAAGTTTTCTGCAGGAGACCTTACAAACAGAGCGTTAAGTATTAATGGAATTCGACAGATTTTATCAAATACTGTTATGACAGCTGTTTTAAGTGGAGCTTTCTCTTTTGTAAATTTATTTCTTTTATTCTATTACGAGTCAAGCTTGGCATGGATCGGAGTAGGTCTCGCAGTAGCAGCAATCGCTTTTATGACTATCATTGGTATGGCAAAATTGAAGTATGATAGAGAAATTTCTGACGCACAAGGAGAATTACAAGGTTTTTTGTTTGAGTTTTTATCGGGAATAACAAAAATCCGAATCACTGGTGGAGAAAAAAGAATTTTTGCGCTTTGGGCAGATAGATTTGCAAGGCTTAAAAAATTAGGATTTAGCTCAGGAAGTTATCAAAACTACGTTGAAACTTTTAATGCATCTTATCCATTATTAACAAATATGTTCTTTTTCGGATTTATTTATTATACAGTGAATAATGCCGCTAATGTTGGGGCAATGATTTCTGTTGGAGCATTTATGGCATTCATAAGCGCATTCAATCAATTTTTACGTGATTGCTTAAAAATGAGTATTGCCTTAATCACTTCTTTGAATATAATTACTTTATATGAAAGAGTAAAGCCAATTCTTGAGGAAAAGCCAGAATCGGAAGGAGAAAGTTTAGATCCAGGTGAGCTTGTGGGTGAAATTGAATTAAACTCAATTTCTTTTAGATATCATGAAGAACAACCATTAATCTTGAATGACCTTTCTTTTAAAATTGACGCTGGAGAAATGGTAGCATTTGTAGGTACATCAGGTTCAGGGAAATCTACAATTATGAGATTACTTCTTGGGTTTGAAGAACCGGAAGCAGGTTCAATATATTACGATGGAAATTCTTACGATTCTATGAATAAGGATTTAGTTCGTCGTCAAATTGGTGTTGTACTTCAAAACGGAGCCTTAATGTCTGGTAGTATTTATAAAAATATTGTTGGTAATTCAGAATTAACATTAGAGGATGCTTGGGAAGCTGCTAGAATGGCGGGTATGGAAGAAGATATTAAGCAAATGCCAATGGGAATGCATACCGTTATTAGTGAAGGTGCAGGAACTTTTTCTGGTGGACAAAGACAGCGATTAATGATTGCAAGAGCTATTGTTCATAAACCAAGACTATTATTTATGGATGAAGCGACAAGTGCATTGGATAATAAGACTCAAAATATAGTATCGGAAAGTTTAGATAAGTTACAAGCAACTCGTATTGTAATTGCTCATAGGTTGAGTACCGTTATAAATGCAGATCGTATTTACGTTTTAGACAAAGGAAAAATTGTAGAGTCTGGTTCCTACAGTGAATTGATGAAACAAAATGGAGTATTTTCAAAATTAGCGAAACGACAAATCGCTTAATGGAAAGAAGAAAGAAATATCAGTATATCAAAAACTTCGTTAAAGATGATGAGGTAATCGAGGAATTATTGAATTATACAGAAAGTAAATTCAAATGTAATTCTAATGTCCTCGATTTTGTTGAGGACGAACCTTATATTGAAGCTTGGGATTTTTACAAAAAAGAATCACTGAGTAACGGAGTTTTTGAAACACTTAAAAAATATATTGTTCAGTTTAATTTTCCAATTGAAGAGAATATTTCAAAAACTGAAAGTTACAGAAATACGACTTTAAAAGGAAAAAAAGACTTTCCTGTACAAGGATTAAAACTTAACAATAAAGAGGGGATAGAATTGGATGTTTATGAAAGTGGATTTGTAGGTAAGGTTCCTGTTTTGACTGTTCCTGATTCAGATGATTTTGTATCAATTATTTCTGCTTTATGCTATAAAAATGAGCCCACAAATGTAGCTAAATCAATGGGAGCAATATTTATTAGTGGGATTAATAATTGGCATAGAATAGAAAAACAAAAACAGTATTGGCAAAATAAAGAGCCTTTTGAAAGTTGGGGGAATGTTTTTAAAAATAAAATAGTCCCTAATCCAGAATTATATAAGGATAAGCTTATCGTGTTAAGTACAAAACCTTACAGTAATGTAAGTGCTAATACAATAGGTGTTTCTAAGGGTTTCTGGAAAGAAACTTCGGTTGCTATAAGAAAAGCTCATGAGTGTGCTCATGTATTTACTCAGAAGTATTATGGATCTATTTCAAAGAATATATACGACGAATTAGTTGCAGATTATACAGGTATTGTAAGTTCCCGAAAGAAGTTTGATAAAGATTGGATGCTACATTTCTTTGGTTTGGAGAATTATCCTAGTTACCGCGAAGGGGGACGGTTTCAAAACTATTTGGATGAAAATTTATCTGAAAAGGCAATTTCACTTTTGAGAGATTTTACTGTAAAAGCCATTGACAATATTGCCGAGTTCGATAAAACTCTGGGTAGCATTCAATCGTCAAACGATTTTTTAAACAGAATTAAAAGTTTATGTGAAACAGATTTCCTTTCTATGTCGATGGAAGATGGAAAAGAGAACTTGTTAAGGAGTTATCATAAACATACAGAAGAAGAATTGATAGAATGAAGAAACATGAAAAAACATTATTAGAGGTAAGTTCAATTTTAGATAAAATCTCAACCATACTTGATGCAGAAAGAAGCACTTTGTTTTTGTTAAACGAACAAAAAGAAACACTCGATAGTATGGTAGCACAAGGAGTAGAGAATATTGTGATTTCTGTTCCTAAGAATACTGGTCTTGTATGGGATTCCTTTAATAAAGCAGATGCAGTTATTGAAAATAATGTACAGACTAATTCACATTTCAATAATAGTTTTGATAATCAATTAAAATTTGTAACGAAGTCGGTATTATGTGTCCCTGTTTTTGATGATAAAGAACAAGTTATTGGTGTTTTACAATGTTTGAACAAGAAGAATGGGACTTTTTCGAATAAAGATGTTAGAATCCTGAACAGTTTTGCGGCGGCTATAAACTTAATTGTTAAAAATAGCGAACTCTACTATGCTAGTGAGCATTTGAAAAATAATTTTTCATCACTGTTAGAAGTTTTTAAAGTAGTTTCTTCTGAGTTAAATTTGAATAAATTAATTCCGCTTATTATGAATAAAGCGGCAGAAATTACCAATGCGGATAGAAGTTCTTTGTTTTTGGTAGATGAAGAAACAAATGAGCTTTGGACAATTTTCGCAAAAGGTCTTGAGAATAATGTTGTTCGAACTAAAAAGGGAATTGTAGCAAATGTTGCTAGGAATAAAAAACCACTTATAGTTAATGATCCTTATAGTCATCCTGATTTTAATTCGGCAGTTGATAAAAGAACGGGCTATGTAACCAAATCTATTTTAAGTGTTCCCGTTTTTAATTCTGAAAATGAAGTTTTAGGAGTTGTTCAATCTATCAATAAACATAAAGGAGGGTTTAATCAGGAAGATTTAGATATTTTAACCGGTTTTGCTAGTCAAATTAAAATTGCAATTGAAAATGCAAAGCTTTTCGATCAAATCCAAGGAATGAAGAACTATCTGAATATTTTGGTGCAAAATCTGGATAATGGAATTATTACGATCGATAATTCTTTGAAAGTAAAAACGGCAAATGATCAATTCTATAAAATCTTTGAATTGAATGAAGGTTCTGAATTTATAGACAATAAAATCAATGATATTTATTTCTTGAGAATGGAATTTGAAGAGTTATGTTTAGAAACATTGCAATCTGGGAAGAAACTATATCATGAGAATGTAGAACTTAAACTTTCAGAAGAAAAGTTATTGACCCTGAACATCAGTGTGCTTCCGATGAAAGATGTGAAAGATAATAATGTGGGTGTCATTATTGTATTTAACGATGTTACGAAAGAGAAAAGAATTCAATCAAACTTAAGTAGATATATTCCTCAGCATTTAGTAAATGAGGTTATGAATAGAGATAATTTGTCTTTATTAAAAGGGAAATATTCAAAGTGTAGTATTCTGTTTTCAGATATAAGAAACTTCACCACATTAACCGAAAAATTTGGGGCGATAGAAATAGTAAAATTATTGAACAACTATTTCGAAGCCATGATTTCTTTAGTGTACAAATATGATGGGATCTTAGATAAGTTTATAGGAGACGCAATCATGTCGGTTTTTGGTATTCCTTATGCAAATATTTCGGATAGTAAGAATGCCGTTTATTGTGCTCTTGAAATGTTAGAAAGCTTGAGAGGCTTAAATGAAAGAAACGAACTTTCTCCAAATATCAATATCGGATTAGGAATAAGTACAGGAAATGTTGTTTCAGGAAATATTGGTTCAGAAAAAAGATTTGAATATACGGTTATCGGCGATTCCGTGAATTTAGCCGCACGTTTAGAAAGTGCCACAAAAATTTATGATATCGATTTATTGATTTGTGAAGAAACCTACAATGAAATCAAAGATGAATTCTATTGCCGTCAAATCGATACTATTTGTGTGAAAGGTAAGCAATTTCCAGTAAATATTTTTACAGTAATTAAGAGTAAAAGAGAGAAACTAACTGAAAAAGAAGTAAGTTTTAATACTGCTTTTTCAAAAGGGTTAGTTTGTTATAAAAAGCAAGATTACCAAAATGCTGCGACGCATTTTTTAACGGCAAAAAAAATCAATCAAGAAGATGGACCTACTTCTGTATTCATTGAAAAATGCAATAGTATTTTATTAGAATCGAGAAAGTTCAAAGTTTAAAATTCTTGTGGTAAACTAGTTTTACTTTTGTCAGTTTTTTTGGCACTTTTATCACTTTTAGTCATGTTATTTTTACAATATATAATGTTAAAAAGTATCATTTATGGAACCAACAGAAGAACAAATAGTATTTGATCGCATCATTAGAGAGGCTTGGGAAAACTATGAATTTAAACAAGAGTTAATAAATTCTCCTCTTGATGCAATTGAGGAATTGACGGGAAAGAAATTAATTATTCCAGAAGGTAAAACCTTTGTAGTAAAAGATCAATCAGATGAATCTAATATATATTTTAATATTCCTGCTAAACCTAGTATGGAAGATGTTGAGTTAAATGACGAACAACTTGATATTGTAGCAGGTGGAAGTGGTACTAATTCCCCAATTATTATTGTAAATGGAGTTTCAGATGTAACAGTTCAAGGAGGAGGAAGTTAAAGACCAAAATTCTCAAAGAGTGAATGCTCAATTAGTAGTTTATAGAAACATTACTTTGGGGAAGTATCTTAGAATGGTGCTTCCTTTTTTTGTTTTGATGATAAATTCAATTTATGGTCAGAATGAAACTATTATAAATAAGAGCAAGGCAGATAGTTTATACGAAGAGGGAAATAAAAAATTAGGAAAAGGAGTTTTTAAAGAAGCATTGAAAGATTATGTTGAGAGTTTAGAAATATATAATAGAGAAAATAACAATACTCGTACAGGAGATTGTCATAGTAAAATTGCAGTAGTCTATTACTATCAAGGAAAATATAATGAAGCTTTTTTAAATTTTGATCAAAGCATTCAATATTATCGACTATCTAATTTTAAAAAAGGATTGTCTTCATCTTTCAATAATCAAGGAGCTATTTACTATTATTTAGGTAACTATCCTAAAGCTCTAGATAAATATAGAAATGCTTTAACCATTCAGGAAGAGTTAGATAATAAATCTCAAATAGCAGCTACTACGAAAAATATTGGAGGTATTTATTTAGAGCTACAAGATTTTAAAAGTGCAAAGTCACATTTCTTATTATCAAAAAAAATATACCAATCAATAAATGAAGAAAAACCTTTAATACAAGTATTAGATGGTTTAGGAGAGATGTGTTTAAGAGAATCTAAATTTAATGAAGCTCTTGAAAATTTTGAAAGCGCACTTGATTTAATTAAAAAGTTTAAAGATCAGAGACTAGAAGTTGAAGTTTTATTCAACTTAGGGAAATTATACTATTTAAAAAAAGATTATAGTACTGCATTATCATATTATAATGAATCTTTAATAAAAGCTACAAAGCAAAATAATACGTTATACGAAAGCAATGCTACTATAGCAATTGGGGTTTTACAGCAAAAAAAAGGAGAAATATTTTCTGCGATAAAAAAATGTAAAAAAGGACTTCAGCTTGCAACGAAATTGAAGGTAATATCTACTCAAGAAGAAGCTTGTGAATGTTTATATAATGCGTACAAATCAGCTAACAAAAATTCATATGCATTAAAATATCTAGAAAAAATGCATTTGCTAAAAGATAGTTTGAATTTGAAACAAACTTCAGATAAAATATTAAAAATGAAGTTTGAAAAAGAAATGTTACTAGATAGTATTGCCAATGTTGAAAAAGAAAGAAAACTCCAAATGCAGCACAAAGAAGAGGTTGCTAAAAAGGAAAAGCAAAGAAACATGTTATTGGTATCGGGGGCATTTATTATTTTAATTGCAGTTGCCCTGTGGAGTAGGCTTAATTTTACTAAAAAAGCAAAAGCAAGGTTACAAGTAGAAAAAGATCGATCAGAACATTTACTTCATAATATTTTACCTGAAGAAGTTGCAGATGAACTCAAAGAAAATGGGTTTGTTAAAGCTCAAGATTTTGAAAAAGCAGCCATATTATTTACCGATTTTAAATCTTTTACTCAAACTGCTTCATTGTTAACACCGCAAGAATTGGTGCAAGAGATTAATGAGTGTTTCAAAGCATTTGACCAAATCATGGAAAAATATGCATTGGAAAAAATAAAAACTATTGGAGATGCTTATATGGCAGCTGGTGGTTTGCCAAAACCAGATGCAAATGCTGTAAAGAAAATGATTTATGCTGCACTTGAAATGCAAGATTTTATCAGATTAAGAAAGATAGAAAATGAAACGAAAAACAAACCAGCTTTTGACATGAGAGTTGGTATTCATGTGGGACCTATAGTAGCAGGAATTGTTGGAGTAAAAAAGTTCCAATATGACATTTGGGGAGATACGGTAAATACAGCTAGTAGAATGGAAAGCAATGGAGTTATTGAAAAAGTGAACATTAGTAGTGCTACATACAACCTTGTCAAAGATGAAAAAGATTTGGTTTTTGAATACCGAGGAGCAATTGAAGCTAAAGGGAAAGGAGCCTTAGAAATGTATTTCGTTTCGTTAAAAAATAATATTTCTTCAAAAAAATGAGCAAAAAAACAATCAAATGCAGTTTTCTCAGGCTCTTTGACATTTTTGTGATAATTCCATAAAATATCTTTACAACATCAAAAAATAAACAATATATATTATGAAGTCTACAAAAGAAAATCAATTATTTAATCAATTAGTAGAAAAAGCTTGGGGAGACGAAAACTTCAAGAATGAGTTAATCGCAAATCCGGTAGATGCTATTGAAAAATTAACAGGTAAAAAGCTTGATTTACCAGAAGGAAAAAAGATTGTGGTAAGAGATCAAACAAATGAATCAAGCGTATATATAAATATACCTGCTAAGCCTAATATAGAAGATTTGCAATTAACTGAAGAACAGTTAGAAGCAGTTGCTGGTGGTGCTGATTTAGGAGATTTAATAGATGTAATAAAAGATATTCTTACTCCAACTATACCAACATTTCCTACAATATTGTAAGACTTAATTACAATATCACTCAAAACGAAATTATAATAAATATCAACAATAATAAAATAGAAATCATGGAATCGAGAAATGAAGGTCAGCTATTTCAAC
This sequence comes from Tenacibaculum sp. SZ-18, assembly GCF_002813915.1. Taxonomy (NCBI): domain Bacteria; kingdom Pseudomonadati; phylum Bacteroidota; class Flavobacteriia; order Flavobacteriales; family Flavobacteriaceae; genus Tenacibaculum; species Tenacibaculum sp. SZ-18. The sequence continues at coordinate 3,952,185 of NZ_CP019335.1, forward strand.
AAGTTATAACGGAAGCATGGGAAAATGCTAATTTTAAAACGGAATTAGTAGCAAATCCAGTTGCGGCAATTGAAGAATTAACTGGAGTGCGTATTAATTTGCCTGAAGGGAAGACCTTAATTGTAAGAGATCAAACGGATCAATCTGTGATCTATATAAATATTCCTGCTAAACCTAATATCGATGATTTGGAATTGAATGAGGAACAATTAGAGGTAATTGCTGGTGGAGGCATTATTTTTCCAATCATAAATCTTGATTTTTTAAACTGGGTACCAGGTGAAGATGGTGGAGGTCATAAATAATTAGTCAGTGTTAATGACATTTTTATCATAATGCTTCACATCATATTTATGCTATATTTCACACATAAAAACATATAACAATTAAAGAAAAACAGCAAAAATCACAAGAGCAATTTCAAGTTATATTAAGAAAAGCGTGAGGAGAAGAGACTTTTAAACAAGATTTAATAGCAAACCCTATTGATACGATTGAAAAGGTAACTAGATAACGTATTAATTCACATGAAGGTAAAACCTTAATATTAAAATATCAAAGGGATGATTCTAAGGTTTATATAAATATCTCACCATAATCCAACATGGAAGATTTAGAACTAAGTGAAGAGCAATTATAGGTAAATAGCATGCGATGGTGTTATACAGCCAACATGGAGGATAATATTTACATTACCAACCGATTCGTTAAACGATTGATGTGAATAATAAGAATAATAATTAATTAAATAATAACAATTAAACTTTAATATTATGGAGATTACAAGAGAACAAAAATTACTGCAACAAGTAGTAAGCGAAGCTTGGGAAAATGCTGATTTTAAATCAAAATTAATAGCAAATCCATTAGAGGCTATAGAGGATTTAACAGGAGAAAAGTTAAGTATTCCAAAAGGTAAAACCTTTGTAGTGAGAGATCAAACTGATGAGAGTACAGTATATATTAACATACCTGCTAAACAGGAATTAGAGGATGTCGAATTAAACGAAGACCAGTTAGAGGTTGTAGCGGGAGGTGTTATTGGTGGACCCAATGGGGGAAGTTGTGTTGTAAATCCTTTTTACAATATTTTGAAACCTGAACACGTATTTGATCCAACACAAGAAACTCAAATTTAAAATATAATATTATGAAAAGAACATTAGAACAACAAGAAAAAGGAAAAGAATTACACCAAATGTTAGTGCAAAAAGCATGGGAGAGTGCAACCTTTAAAGAAAAGTTAATTAACAACCCTTATAAAACTATTTCTGAAATTACAGGCGCAAATATTTCTAATGATGTTAAGTTAGTCGTGGAAGATCAAACAGATTCTAATATTTTTTATATTAATATTCCAAGAAAGTTTGATGTTGATGAAATTGAATTGACAGACGAGCAATTAGAAACTATATCGGGTGGAGGCGATTTAATTACTGGAGCTACAATTGCAGCTGGTGTTGCAGTAGCTACTTTGCTCGGAGCTGCATTTTCTTTTGGATATGGTGTAGGTAAAGATATAGCTACAAAATAGTTTATTATTAAAAATTAACAGAAGAAATGATTACACAAGAACAGATAAATCAAGGGCAAGAATTTTTAAACACCCTAATACAGAAATCATGGGATAGTCCAGAATTTAAGAATCAATTAATAACTAATCCAAAACAAACTATTAAGAAAGTTACAGGTTTAGACTCAGACGTATTAGCAGATGAGGGAAAAATTATAGTCGAAGATCAAACTAATCGTGATATAATTTATTTAAATATACCCAGAAAAGTAGATGTAGATGAATTTGAATTAACTGATGAGCAATTAGACACTGTGTCTGGTGGTGATGTAGTTGTAGGCACACTTATTGTTGTAGGTGTATTAGCTGGAGCATCCCTAGTGGCTGCTGGTGCAGGTGCTGTAGTAGGTTACTATGCAAATAAAAAATAAATTTATATATTCGTTTATGAATAAAAATAAAGATGATATAAATATTACGAAAGCAGGCATTGTTTGTATTGTAGGATTAATTTTAATGTACTATGGTTCTCATGTAAAAGAATTGGGATCAAAAAAAACGGGTTATGCTCTAATGTCAATCGGTCTTTTAATATGTTTTATAAATGCAGTTTTTTGGATTCTTAAATTATTCAAAAAATAATAGATTAATTCATACAATATAAATATTTTAAGATTCATCAGATACCTCAAAAAGCCAAAATAGATCCATTATCTATTTTGGTTTTTTTGACAATTTTAATTTCTGTGATATTTTTTAATAAATAGAAAAGTCTGAACTTGTAAATAGTTTGTTAACTCCTATAATTCAATTACAAATTATAATAAGTAATATGTAAAACAGTTAAAAACATTCAAGTAGAATATTTATTTTTTTTTGGCATTATCGTCATTCTTATAAAAATTATCTTTATTTCTCAAGATATACACATTATAATGAAAACAGATAACAACAACTTCAATTTTGATAAATTAATAGAACCAAAAAAATCAGCGGATTTTATATCAGATTTTTGGGAAAACAAATTTTTATATAATAAAAGGAAAAATAAAGAATATTTTAAAGATATATTCTCTATTCAAGATTTTGATTCGATTTTAGAGTATGGTCAACCCAAAGGAAGTAACTTAAGAGTGGTTAAAAACCAGGAGCCATTAATATCTTCCAAATATGAAAATAACGATGGAAGTTTGAATTTAAACCAACTTTATGTTTGTTATGCAGATGGCTATACTATTGTGGTTAATGAAATTAATAAATATTGTAAACCTATTAATAACTTGGTTCATAATATGAGACAAGAGTTAAGCCATGATGTTACAGCGAATGCTTACTTAACACCTGTAAATCAAAAAGCATTGGCACCTCATTATGATACCCATGATGTTTTTGTATTACAAATTTCTGGTAAGAAGCATTGGAATTTTTATGATGATGCCAATTATAAAACACCTTTATTAAATAGTTTTCAACCTATATTTCAAGAAGGTCAATTATCAGGTAAAAAAGAAGTTACTATAGAAGCTGGAGACTTAATGTATATTCCAAGGGGTTTACCTCATGAGGCTTATACTACAGATGAATCTTCACTACATTTAACAATAGGCATTTATCCAACACAACATGTAGATTTATTGTCTAAAGCGGTTCAATCTTTGGCGCAAAATGATATAGATTTAAGAAAAGCACTACCAGTAGGTTTTTTAAATTTTACTGAAGTTGAAAAAAGGAAATTTATAAAAGAGATATCTTCTAAATTTAGTGATACATTAGAAAAGATATTAGTTGAGGGTAATTTAGAGAATACATTATTTACTGTAAGTGATGAATTTAGAAATAAAGTACAACCCAAGTCAGACGGTCATTTTGCTCAAATAGATAAAATTGATTCTCTAACATTAGAATCTAAACTTATTAAAAGAGATAATATGCCTACTAAGGTAGTTGATAACGGTCAATATAGCAGAATTTTGTTTCCTGGAAATGTTATTAAAGGACCTGCACAAATTTCATCTGTTTTCCAATTCATTGCTGAGTCGGATACTTTTGAGGTTCGAGATATTCCTAAAGTAAATGATGCTAACAAATTAAAATTAGCGAAAAGACTTATAAGAGGAGGATTATTAAAAACAGTATAATAATCTTCGATAGAAATTTAAAAAAGCACTCAGAGTAAATTTTGAGTGCTTTTTTTATTAAGATACACTAAGTATTCATAGCTAAGTATTAAAGTTTTCAACACAATTTCAATAGGGGGATTCCCCCTTTTTTCTTTCTCAAAACCCCTGAATTAATTCAAGGAAAACAACATAATTAAAACCGTTTTTTTATTGCGATAAATTAATAAATCCGATAGTAGTTTTGAGGTTGACCACCAACCAAATAAACTACTAGTAATGATCTATGAGATATTACAAATCATTTCAGAAGAGTTAAATGATTATCTAGATGAAAATGCCGTGTCGCTGGCAAATATTGCTGATGCTGACGTAGAAGGGAGTTCTTCAGGAAATTTTCCAGACATAGCATTGTCACTGATAAATCTACAAGAAGAGTTTGCTCTTAAAAACATACGAAATGATTACGTAAATAATAGTTCAGTTACATATAAAAACCCTAAGGTTTATTTAAACCTTTTCATCCTTTTTAGTGTTAATAAGTCTACTTACACGGAGTCTTTAAAAAGTTTGACAAAGCTTATTGCATTCTTCCAAGGAAAGAAAGTTTTTACACAAGCAAATTCAAATTATCAAAATGTTGATGGAATTGAAAACATAAAAAGTTTCAAGTTCATTACAGAACTCTACACTCCAACTTTTGAAGAACTCAACTTCATTTGGGGAACACTTGGTGGAAAACAAAAACCATCTGTATTATATAAAATTACACTGCTCGAAATCGAAAGAGAGGTAATTGCTAAGGAAGGTTCAGTAATCTCAGAGATGCAAAGAAATTCTTTAATCAACAATTAACAAATGGTCTATAAAACACTTTTTAATATTGATGTGTTACATGCTTATTTTCTTGATAGAGGGGAAAAGAAATACCACGCTGCAAATGCCAGTGATGAATTGTCTGATAAGGAGAAAAATGAACTTATTCGATCTTATAACTTATTCGATTTCATTGAGGTTGTACCAAATAAGAGGACAAAAATTTTAGCAAAAAACCATCGAATTTTAATTAGAAATCATTCAAAGGGATTGAGGGTTTTAACAAGTTCGTTAAAGGTTAATTCCGAAGAAGGAAATAATACTGTAGAGAGGTATAATCCAATTATCGAATTGTCAGATGATACAACATTTACATTCTTCATAAAAATTAAAGATAGATTCTTCCTGAATTATTCAGATATAACAGATAAGAAAAATAACAGACTCTATCTCTTAACTAATGTTAGCTCATCTGTTTCCAACTTATTTACATCAAATGGAAATATTGAAAAATGGGATGAATTTTTAATCACGGAAAGAGAATCAAGAAAACTAGTTTATGAGTTAGAAAAAGAACAAGAGTTCGATACAGTTTCTCCAAAACTTGTTACGATTTCTAGTATCGATGAATCTTTAATTGAAAGTATTGAGGATAAAATAGTAGCGGATACTTCATTGACTGAATCAGAGAGTGATATCTACAATTACTTAAACAATTCTGTTCAACATTTAAAAAACACAGGAGTAATAGGTGTTTTAAAAGTGAAAGTTGCGGGTGAAGCTAATTCAGATCTAACAGAAATTGTTGATACCGAAAATCTAGAAACCGGACTCTTTGATGTTCAAAAACAATGTCTCTTAAAATCTGCGCCAGATTTTCAAATCTATATTGAAAATAAGAAAACATATTGGAGATACAAACAACAGTCTGAAAATCAAATAATGGTAACAAATCAAGAGTATCCACTTACCAAAAACGGGAAAGTTGAAATAGAAAAATCTGATGTTACTCCTCAACCCCAAGGAACGCTGTTTTTTCCAAATCCTACTATTGAAAGTATCACTCAAGAAGAACAAGATTACTATTCGGAAATATTCATTTAATAAAAACTAAAATTAATAATTATGTCAGCTTACAAAACACCAGGAGTTTACGTTGAAGAAATCGTAAAATTTCCACCATCGGTGGCACAAGTAGAAACAGCAATACCTGCATTTATTGGGTATACAGAAAAAGCAACAAAGAAAATTAAAGGAGACTTAAAAGGTGTTCCAACTCGAATCACTTCAATGTTAGAGTTTGAAACTTTCTTCGGATATGCTAAACCAGAAACAGGAATTGAAGCAACTATAGAAGATGGATTAGTTTCTGCTGTTGTGCCAGATGCCTCTAGTAGATCTCCGTTCTTAATGTACTATAGTTTACAATTGTATTTTGCAAACGGAGGAGGACCTTGTTATATCACTTCTGTTGGAAGATACGGAGATTCAAGTTTATTAGATTCATTAGATTCACCAATTACAGCAATCACTTCAGATGCTGATTTCAGAACAGGTTTGACTGAGGTTAGAAAAGTTGATGAGGTAACGTTACTTGTTTTTCCTGATGCAACAGCCTTAACAGATGAAACTACTTTTTATGAATTATATAAATCAGCCTTAGATCAGTGCAGAGAATTACAAGATCGTTTTGCGATTATCGATACAAGAACTTATGATCCTGCAGCGTCTGGAGGAACATTTCCTAATGTAGATATGTTAAGAGGTAAAATAGGATCAGAGAAGGATACATTGAAATATGGAGCAGCTTATTTTCCATTCTTGAAAACAATACTTGATTATAAATATGATGAAAGTACTACGAACGTTACAATTAGTACCTCTTCTCCAAGAAATTTACAAAATGAGGCCCAATCGGCTTCTGATAATATCGACACCACTGATTTAGCAACTTTTTTAACAGATATTCAAGGCTTAGCGGCTACAGTTGCGGGAATTACGGGACCAGACGAAGACCCAGATTCAGTTGCTGAAATTCCGAATATAGTGACTAAAATTAATAGCATTAAAACATTCCTAACGAATTTAAAATCTGATTTAGAAGGAGTAATTGATTTAGCACGAACTGATGGAACTGCAGTTTCTGAGGCAAATGCTCTTGATACTTGGGTTACAAATGAAATTGAATCTTTACAGTTAGATTTAAACAAAGCTATTGATCGTTTAAATGATGATGATACTAAAACAAAAGTTTTAAATGAAATTTCTGATTCAACAGCGAGTGATCCTTCATTACAACGATCTCTAGGAACTCATACTTCATCAACAGATTCTATAGTTGATAAAATTGCAACTTTAATAGCTTCTGGTGAATTAAAAGATTTAATCGATAATCTTCCAACAGCAAGTAGCAGTGCTTCGGTAGTTACTCTTGCAGATTTAAAGTCAAGTAATGATGCTCAATATAATTTAGTAAAAGCAGAGATTGCAAACTTACCATTAGAATTACCACCAAGTAGTGCTATGGCTGGAATTTATGCACGCGTTGATGAAGATCGTGGAGTATGGAAAGCTCCTGCGAACGTAAGCCTAAATTACGTTATTGAACCAAGTTTAAACATTTCTCATGAAGATCAACGACAACTTAATGTTGATGAAAATGGCGGAAAATCAGTAAATGCAATCAGAACATTTGTTGGAAAAGGAAATTTAGTTTGGGGAGCAAGAACATTAGCTGGAAATGATAACGAGTGGAGATATATTTCTGTAAGACGTTTCTTTAATATGGCTGAAGAGTCAATTAAAAAAGCAACTGAACAGTTTGTTTTTGAGCCAAATGACAAAAATACGTGGATTCGTGTAAAAGCCATGATTGACAACTTCTTAACTACTCAATGGAGAGCTGGAGCATTAGCAGGGCCAACACCAGATAAAGCATTTTATGTAAGTGTAGGTTTAGGTGAAACAATGACAGCACAAGATATCCTTGAAGGTAATATGATTATTGAAATAGGAATGGCTGTGGTACGTCCAGCAGAATTTATCATTCTTAAGTTCTCACATAAAATGCAAGAAGCATAATTAAATAAGTTAAGTAAAATTTAAAAACATAAAATAAAGAAATCATGGCACAATTATATCCACTTCCAAAGTTTTCGTTTGAGGTAACTTTTGGAGACACGAAGTTTAACTGTACAGAAGTTTCTGGGTTAACTTTTGAAAATAAGATGATTGAGTATCGTGGAGGAGCAGACAGCGAATACCACAAATCAAAACAACCTGGGATGTTTGAATATCCTAATGTAACTATTAAAAGAGGAACTTTTATAGATAAAAGTAAGCAGTTTTATGATCAGTGGGCTAAAACAGTGTACTTCCAGGAAGGAGGTGAGCAGTTTAGAGGAGACTTAACAATTAGTATGCTAGATGAAAATGGTGATGCAGCAGTAACATGGAAATGTCAGAATGCATATATCACTAAGGTTACTCCAACAGATTTAAAGGCAGATGGAAACGAAATTGCAATTGAAACTGCTGAGTTCGTTCATGAAAAATTAACAATGATAAGCTAATGGGAAATTATTATCCACCTGTAGGTTTTCATTTTAAGGTAGATTTTAAAAGCATTTCTACTAATGATAAAGATATTTCTTTTCAATCGGTTTCAGGTCTCACTGTAGACCTTGAAACTGAAGAAATTGCTGAAGGTGGAGAAAATAGATTCAAGCATAAAATTCCTGTACGTTCAAAGTTTCCAAACCTAGTTTTAAAACGAGGAATGTTAGTGGGTTCCGAAGTAATAAAATGGTGTAAAAAAGCTTTAGAAAATTTTGAAATTAAGCCGATTGATATCAATGTAATGTTACTTGATGAGAAACATGAAGCATTGCAAACTTGGAACATTGTTAAAGCGTATCCAATAAAATGGAGTGTAGGAGACTTTAATGCCGAAGAGAACAAACTTGTTATAGAAACTATCGAATTAACCTATCAGTACTTTAAAATCGTATAAGATGCCAATAACAATCAAAGAGTTACATATCAAAATTAATGTTGATGAAAAATCTAATGATAAACCAAATAATCGAGGATCAAAAGGAGGTAATCAAGATGAAATAATTACTGCTTGTGTTGAAGAGGTAATGGATATTCTTAAAAGACAAAACGATCGATAATGAGTCAAGGAGAATTAAAAAAACTTGTAATTAAAGCTTACAAAGACGAAAAGTTTAATGACGAAGTCGCTGATGGTGAGTTTACAACACTTGTGAATCCTGAAAAGTATATGGTTGCTTACAAACCAGAATACACGGAAGAACAAGGGCAAGGAACAAGTGGTTGGCATCCTAAGTTTGCTAAAATTGCTCCACAAGAGATTGATCTAGATTTACTATTTGATAGCTCAGGAGTCATTGATGGTGAAGCCGATTATGTAGACGGAATTATTGGTAAGATAGAAGATTTTAAACGTATTGTTTTTGAGTACGACGGAGATAAGCACAAACCAAACTATCTAATGGTAAAATGGGGCGCATTACTTTTCAAAGGTTCTTTAGTCGACTTGTCTATTGAATACCGATTGTTTGCTCCAGATGGAACTCCCATAAGAGCAAATGCTAAGCTTAAGCTTAAAGGAACTATTGATGACGATTTGAGAGTTGCAAGAGAGAATAATCAGTCACCAGATTTAACGCATTACAGAAAGGTAAAAGCAGGAGAAACATTACCCTTAATGTGTCATCGCATTTATGGAGATCCAAAGTATTATTTGGAAGTAGCTCGAGTAAATAATATCACACAGTTTAGAAAATTAAAAACAGGTCAAGAATTGTTTTTTCCACCATTACAAAAGTTTGCCTAAATGAATAATACCGGAGTCATAAAAACTTCTAAAAGTGCAGATTTAATCACTTTTAAAATCTTAATTGAAGGGGAGGAACTTTCGAAAGTGTATCAAGTAAAAAATATTACGGTTTCAAAAGAAGTTAATAAAATACCTACCGCACAAATAATTTTGATTGATGGCGATCCTGCAGAAAGAGATTTTAAATTAAGTAATGAGGATTTATTAATTCCTGGTAAGAAAATTGAAATTACAGCAGGTTATCACTCTGATGAAGAAACTATTTTCAAAGGAATTGTAATTAAACATAATCTCAGAATTAGAGCAAAATCAGCTCAATTAATAATTGAGTGTAAAGATGAAGCTGTAAAGATGACCATAGGAAGAAAAAGTAAGTACTTCTATGAGAGTTCTGATAGTGACATTTTTGAGGAAATCATTGGGGATTATGGATTAACGAACAATATTGAAAATACAAATCATACGCATCAAGAACTTGTTCAGTACAATGCTTCTGATTGGGATTTTTTAGTGTCAAGAGCGCAAGCAAATGGGAAGCTTTGTTTTATCGATGATGGAACCATAACTATTGCTAAACCAGATATAGGTCAATCAGAAGTTGAAACGGTAACCTTTGGAGGTTCACTATTAGATTTCGATGCTGAAATTGATGCTCGTCATCAAGTATCTAAAGTTGCTGCGTATGGATGGAATCATGCCGATCAAGAATTAGTCGAAGTTGAAGGGAAAGATCCGAGTGTTAGTTTAAATGGAAATTTAAGTTCTGGAGATTTAAGTGATGTTATTGGATTAGAAAATTTAGAACTTCGACATGGAGGGGTTGTTACGGATACAGAACTTCAAGATTGGGCAGATGCAAAATGGTTATTTCAACAATTAGCAAAAGTTCGAGGAAGAATTAAATTTCAAGGTATTCCATCGGTAAAACCTAATACTGTATTAAAACTAGAAGGTGTTGGAGATCGTTTTAATGGAAACATTTATGTAACAGGTGTACAGCACGTTATTACAAATGGAAACTGGGTGGCGAATGCACAATTTGGTTTGTCAACCGAATGGTTTTCAGAAACATTCGATATCTCATCTAAACCAGCTTCAGGATTATTACCAGCTATTCAAGGATTACAAGTTGGAATTGTTTCACAATTAGAAGAAGACCCTGATGGAGAAGATAGAATTCTAGTTCAAATTCCAATCATCAATAATGAAGAAGAAGGAATTTGGTGTAGAGTTTCATCCCCGGATGCAGGAGAAAATAGAGGTATTTATTTCCGACCAGAAATTGGTGATGAAGTCATTGTTGGTTTTATCAATCAAGATCCAAATGATGCAATTGTATTAGGAATGCTCCACAGCAGTGCAAAACCATCACCGATAACTGCCACAGATGATAATCATGAAAAAGGAATCATTACACGAAGTGAGATGAAAGTTTTATTTGATGATGATAAAAAGGTTATCACAATTGAAACGCCAGCAGGTAAAGTTATCTCTCTTGATGAAGATAAAGGAGCAATTACAATTGAAGATGATAATTCTAATGTTATAATTATAAACAGTGATGGTATATCAATGGAAAGTGCCGGAGATATTGCCATAAAAGCATCAGGGGATGTAAATATTGAAGGAACTAATGTAAGCATTGCAGCGAATGCTGAATTTAAAGCGGAAGGAAGTGCTGGAGCGGAGGTTTCAACAAGTGCAATTGCTGTATTAAAAGGTTCATTAGTTCAAATTAATTAAGGTCAAAAATTAAAATAAAAAATGGGAAATCCAGCAGCTAGAGTTACAGATATGCATGTTTGTCCGATGGTATCAGGAACTGTACCGCATGTTGGCGGACCAATTTTACCAGCTGGGGAACCTACAGTTTTAATAGGTGGAATGCCGGCAGCCAGGGTTGGAGATATGGCAACATGTACTGGTCCACCAGATAGTATTGTAGGAGGTTCGGGAACAGTTTTAATTGGCGGAATGCCCGCTGCAAGATTAGGAGATAGTACCGCCCATGGAGGTACAATTGTAACAGGAGAATTCACAGTTTTAATAGGTTAAAAATGGAAAGCAAAAAAGCTTTTTTAGGAATAGGGTGGGGTTTCCCTCCTGAGTTTTCAGAAGATTTAAATGAGGTTGTAATGATTTCTGAAGAAGAGGATATAAAAAGTAGTTTGGAAATTTTATTGAATACACGATTGGGAGAGCGTGTAATGTTACCAAATTACGGATGTAATCTTCAAGACTTACTTTTTGAAAAGTTAGACAGAACCCTAATTACTTACACGAAGGAACTTATTGAAACAGCAATTCTTTATCATGAACCAAGAATTGATGTAATTAAAATTGATATCTCAGAAACAGATCCTTTAGAAGGTCAACTAGTGATAAAAATTGATTACAGAATAAGAGCTACAAATAGTAGAACAAATGTTGTTTTTCCTTTTTATAAAGGAGAAGGAACAGATATAAACTAAAAAGAATCATGAGTAAAATCCTACCTAATATATTAACCCGTAATGGAGCTGGACAGGAGCAACGATTTATAAGTGCTTTGCATCCTGAAAATTTCGAATTACATGATTTTACTATAGAAGATTGGATACTATTCGCTTATAATTTTTCTAAAAACATAAATTACTTTTCTACAAATAACTATGAGGTTGCTTCAGGAGATTGGCAAAACTTTTATAAGAGGTTAACTACTGATGCTATTCCATTCAGAGGGACCAGAGAATATGATAAACTAAAAGAAACGATAAGTGATAATTTAAAGGAATTATCAAAAGAATCTAAATTGACGCCTCATCTTACACTTTTTGTATGTTTTCTTAATTTATTAGAGTTATCTAAAAAGAGATTCAATCAACTTACAAAACGTCATTTAGATTTTTATTACAAAGAAATACTACAAGTTGACAAAAGAGAACCAATTGCTGATCAAGCACATGTTGTTTTTGAGTTAGCTAAGAAAATCACAGAGCAACAAATACAAGAGGGAACTTCTTTAGATGCAAAAAAAGATGCTCTTGGTAATGTAAGAATTTATAAAACAAACGAAGAGTTAATTGCGAATAAAACTGTGGTCAGCCAAATTAAAACGGTTTACAATAGTAACAAAGAAGAGTTACAAAAAATAAAAGTAAGCTCAAATGCAAAAACAAAAGATGTTTTAGAAGAACCTCTACAAGAAGATAAACCATATTGGTATCCATTTGGTTATCCATCAATAGCCAAGAATGTAAACGAATTACCAGATGCCAACTTAGGTTTTTCAATTGCTTCTCCAATGTTGTTTCTAGAAGAGGGTTTACGTACTATAATACTAACTTTTAAATTCAATGATAATTTCACTAAAGAGAAATTAAATATTGATGAAATCCTAGAAACGATAACCATTTTTGGAAGTGGTAGTGAAAAGTGGATTCAACCAGAACTAACCTTAATAAATGGTGCGAGTGCTGGTGAATTAGATACTGATATAAAAGAAATTAGCTTCACGCTTCAGTTAGATTATGATACTGAGCCATTGGTTAATTATAACCAAGAGTTATTTCTTACAAAGTATGATACAAAACATCCTTTAGTTCGTTTCGAGTTTGACATGTCTAATTCATCAAGTTATAATTTTTATAAAATATTAGCGGAAAATACTTTGAATGAAATCATTATCAATGTTGATGTAGCAGGTGTAAAGTCAGTTACTATTGAAAATGATAATGGACGTTTAAAACCAAATAAACCTTTTAATCCATTTACAACTCGACCAATTTCTGGAAGTAATTTTTCAGTGAATTACCAAGAAGCTTTTTCAAAAAAATGGACGAACTTCACAGTTAATTTAAATTGGAAAAATGTACCAGATGATTTACAAAATTGGTATGCAGCTTATGTCAATTCCTCTAGTTTCTCATCTATTACTGAGTATGGAAATGCAATTAAAAATACCATCGGAATTGAAAGTCGAAACTTAATTGTATCAGGTTCCGATTATTTTAAAATAGAGAAAAGATTATTACATACAGGAGGAGTCTCAAAAGAAACAGCAGGTGAAATAATGAATCTTTTTTCAAGAGATGAAATTGAAGATGGAGACAATAAAGAAGTTATCTATTCATCAAAAATTACGACTCAAAATGTTGCTAATTCTTACGCGATTGATAAAGCTGGACCATTGCAATTGTCACTGGAACAGTCTTTCTTACATGAATTGTATCCAAGATTATACGCGCTTGCTGTAAGTTCTCAAAATTTGGATATTGACTTACCAAATGAACCTTATACACCTTTAATAGAAAGCATTTCTGTGGACTATGTAGCTGAGGAATCTTTAGTACTTTCAGAAGCTTCAAGTAAGACAAATAGAATTCAATTGTTCCATGAACACGCATTCGGACAAAGCGAAGAGAATTATTCAAAAAAGAAAGTTTTACAAGAAGAGAAAAATATTATAGATGTCTTCGATAAAGATACAATTCAAACTTTTTTAGTTCCAAGATATTGTAAAGGAGGTCATTTATTTATTGGGTTAGAAAATGTTGTAAATCAACAAAATGTAGCATTGTTAATTCAGGTTTTAGAAGGGAGTGAAAATCCTTTAGTTCCTAGTTTTAGCGATTCCGAAAAAGTACACTGGTCAGTCTTATGTGATAATAAATGGAAAAGTCTGGAGAGTAATATCATCTCAAATGATACCGATAATTTTTTAAAGTCTGGAATTATTAACATTTCAATTCCGAGAGAAGCAACTTCCAATAACACATTACTTCCAGAGGGCTTTGTTTGGATCAAAGCTCAAATGAATAGAGAATTCGATGCTGTTTGTCAAGCAATAGATATCCATGCTCAGGCGGTCGTAGCAACTTTTGAAAATAATTCCAATGAGGTGAGTCACTTAAAAGATGGATTACCATCAGGGACTATTAAAAAAATGGTGACAAGAATTCCGCAAGTAAAGTCAATAACTCAACCTTACAATGCGTTCGGAGGAAGTTCTGAAGAGACAGATGAGAATTTTTATCGCAGAATAAGTGAACGTTTACGGCACAAAAATAGAGCAATAACTCTTTGGGATTATGAACATATCATATTACAAGAGTTCCCAGAAATTTATAAAGTAAAATGTTTAAATCATACTTCTGATAAAAGTTTTACATCAGCAGGAAATGTAACAATTGTTGTTGTACCAGATACGGTAAACAAAAATGTTTTTGATATTTATCAACCACGAGTAAGCATGGCTTTATTGAATAAAATTAGCAATCATGTAAATGAACTAAATACGCTTCATGTAAAAGCAAAAGTTATCAATCCAAATTATGAAGAAGTAACCATTGGTTTAGAAGCTAAATTCTACGATGGTTATGACGAGAACTTTTACAAAGAACAACTCAAAACAGATATAACCAAATTCTTATCTCCTTGGGCTTTTGATGATGCAAAAGAAGTAACATTTGGAGTAATGCTTCATAAAAGTGTATTAATCGATTATATAGAAAAACTTTCGTATGTCGATTATTTACAGAATGTTACTATGAATGAGGATGCAGATATTTACAAAATTGTACCAACAGATCCCAAGTCCATTTTAGTTTCAGCGAAAGAACATTCAATAAGTACCGTATTAACAACATGTAAAGGAAAAAAAACTAAGATAGAACCTGTATGTCAACTATAAATCAACATATCACAATTCCTAAAAATAGTACATCGAATAACGATCTAGATTTTCATTTTTTACGTCAAGAAGGAATCAGTTATTTGGAAAAGTTAGGAGGTAAACTTTGGACCGATTTTAATTCGCATGATCCCGGAATTACCATTTTAGAAATGCTGTGCTATGCAATTACCGATTTAGGAATGAGAATAGATTCTCCTTTAGAGAATTTATTAGCATCAAAAGATCCTAAAAAGGCAATTCAACAACAGTTTTATAAAGCTTCAGAGATTTTTCCATCAAAACCAGTAAATGAATTAGACTATCGTAAATTATTCATTGATATTCCTGGAGTTAAAAATTGTTGGTTAAGAAAGTTTGAAAAAACGGTACATGTCGATTGCAAAAATAGTTTGTTGTCTTATGAAAAGTTCCATGAAATTCCAGAAGAGTTTCAAAAGGATTTTAAGTTAAAAGGTTTGTATTCTTTATTGGTAGATTTTGAAGATAATACAGACAATACTGAAGTTACTAATACCATAAAAACGATTTATCATAATCATCGAAACTTATGTGAAGATTTAGTAGAAATTAAACAGGTAAAAACTCAGCCTATTGCAGTTTGTGCAAATATCGATGTCTTTACTGAAGTTGATGAAGAATGGGTATATGCAAATATTTTATATCAAATAGAAAATTATTTATCTCCTTCATTGCAATTCTACTCGTTGAAAGAAATGCAAGAAAAAGAATATACTACAGACGAAATTTTTGAAGGTCCAGTTTTAGAACATGGATTTATTGATTCAGAAGAACTTAAAGAAGCAGAATTGAGAGGAGAGGTGAGACTTTCAGACATCATGAAAATTATTATGAATGTTGAAGGAGTCAAATTAATTAAAGACATTTCAGTAGGTTTTTGTGACGAAACTATTGTACAGGAAAATAAGTGGGTTGTTTGTATCGATCCTGATAAGAAACCTGTTTTGTGTAGTAAAAGTTCGTTTAACTTTACAAAAGGATTTTTACCACTGAACTTAAATTACGATCGAGTTTATGAATATAAAACTCAAATAGAAAAGGACGCTTTTGTAGCGCAAGAAATCACTCCAGATGATTTAGAACTAGAAATTCCCAATGGAGTTCCTTTGAATTCAGAGGAATATACGACAATTCAAAACGATTTTCCTGATACGTACGGAATAGGGCAAGAAGGTTTATCAATACATGTTACAGAGGAAAGAAGAGCAAAGGCGAAACAATTAAAAGGTTACTTAACATTTTTTGATCAAATATTAGCGACATATTTCAAACATTTATCTGAGGTAAGCACAATGCTTTCTGTATCAGGTGTTGAAACTCGCTCTTATTTTACACAGGCGATAAAAGATATTAAAGATTTCGATGATTTAGTAAATGAATACCCACAATCAAATGATTTCGAGTTAACGCATCTTTTACTAAATCAATTCGATAATAATATTCAAAGAAGAAATACTGTTTTAGATCATTTAATTGCTCGGTTTGCTGAAAGATTTGGGGAGTATACATTTTTAATGAAAGCTTTATACGGAACAGCTACTGATGAAATTGTATTAGCAAATAAAGAAGCTTTCTTAAAGGATTATAAAGTTATAAGTGCCAATAGAGGTCTAGCTTTCAATTACTATGATCAATCAAAAGCAAACCTTTGGAATACCTCGAATATTTCTGGATTTCAAAAAAGAATTGCGCGATTGATGGGAGTAACTAATGAAAAAAGAAGACATTTAACAGATTCTAATGTTGAGGTATATGACTTAATTAACAGTGATAATGAACTTGTATATCGCTGGCGAATAAAAGATAATCAAGGAAATATTGTACTATCTGCTACTGAGGACTATGCAACTACAGCACTTGCAATCGAAGAATTATACTTTACCGCATTACAAATTGTTCAGACTTCAGAAAAGGAAGTTGAAAATGCTTTTGAAGAATCATTTATTGATGGGTCTCAAGTAGGTTTCTTTATAATTAATGAAACAGAACCTGAAGATTCTAAAACCCCAATTCGTTACTCATTTAACATTATAAATCCTAAAAAATCAGAAGATAGTACAGATTTTATCATCGCTAGACAGTTCAAATATTATGACAATTTAGATGAATTGAAAGAGGGTATATTGAATATCATTAAGTTCATGAAAGTGGAGTTTACTGAAGAAGGAATTTTTCTAGTGGAACACATGTTGTTACGTCCAGATGTTACAACCAATACAACCAAAGAATTTCTTCCAATTTGTACCGATAATTGCGATGATTATGGAACGATAGATCCGTATTCATATCGCGTAAGTATTGTACTTCCCGGATTTACATATCGTTTCTCAAATCCTGATTTCAGAATATACATGGAAAATATAATCCGAGAAGAACTACCAGCTCACATACTTCCTAGAATTTGTTGGGTTGGAGCGAGAAAAGGAATATCTGAGGATAATGACTTGTTCCGATTCGAAAAAGCATTTAAAGAATACTTGTTCGAAAAAACCAAACTTGAACAAGAACAGCCTACTCTGGAATTAAAAAACGTAATAATGGCAATGCAAGAATTAAATACAGTATATCCAGCAGGAAGATTAACGGATTGTAATGCTGAAAATGAAGCACTTGACGGAAGGGTCATACTAGGTCAATCAAGTATTGGTATGATTGAACAAGACACAGAAAAAAGCACGAATAACAACTAAATAGAATCAAAAAGACAAGGTGTTTAACGACACAGCCAAAACACATTCGGTATGGAAACTAAACTAAAAGATATCACGACAGAATATAGTAAGTTTAATACCAACCAGGTATTAACAGCAAAACAATTAAATGCTTTTATAGATTATTTTGATGATCAAGATCGATTATCAAGAATTGCCCTAAATGGCATTGGAATTGCTTGTGGATTTCAACTTACTCCAGAATATAATGCTGATAATTCTGCTATTCAAAGTTTAATAATTTCGCAAGGTGTAGGAGTTACAACTGATGGGGATTTGGTTCAGTTTCATGATTTACTTGAGAAGAATTTAAAATCAAAAAAGTTTAGGTTTTACAGGAAATTTGAAGACGATAAAGCTAAGTATCCAAAGTTTCTTAGTAGCCAATCAAATCAATATGATTTATGGGAAGTTTTTACCGATAACGATGGAACATATTCGAATTTAGTTGAGCTTAGTGATATAAAAAAAATGGCTGCGATATTGTATCTAGAACAATATCCGAATGAAGATGCTTTATGTAATAAATTGAATTGTGATAATCAAGGTATCGAGCAAATCAACAACTTACGAGTTTTATTAATTAGTTATGAAGTCCTAGAAGCAATTGCTACCAAAGATGATATTTTTACTCAGCATGATTGGTTCAAAATCAATGATACATTACCTGTTGTTGAAGCAAGAAGAGTTGTTTTAAATGAAGACAATACAGAAACATTTTCTTCTCTTAAAGGATTATATAATACAGCAGTTAAAGATGAAAGTATTGCAACTGATTTAATTTTAGGTTACGAAGTAATTCTTAATAAATTTGGACTTCCAACCATCACAAATAAGATAAAATCACTTTTTAGTTTTAGCGCGCTAAATATTCCTTTAGATTTCCAATATCGTTATGATACTTTAAAAGATTTGATTGACACATACAATGAAATCAAGCAATTATTATTACATATCAATGTAAATTGTTGTCCAAATATTGGTGCTTTTCCAAAGCATTTAATGCTAGGAAAAATTGAAAAATCAGAGTTTCCGGAATTAAGACATCGTTTTTATAATTCACCGATTATTAGTAACGAAGATGAGAATTTAAGTAAAATTCACATATTACTTCAGCGAGCAATTTCAATTGCTACTAATTATATTGGTACATCAAAAACTGATGACATTGAAGTTACTCCATCCATGGCGCATGCTTCGTTAAGTGAAAAAGCGGTTCCGTTTTACTATAATGTCAATAATGAGTTGTTGAAAAATTGGAATTATAACAAAACAGTAAATTATAAGTCTGATGAAAACCTAAGTTATCACAAGGATAATCTAGATAAATCTTTACCAATTCAAAGACCTTTACACTACAATATTGATAAGAATGACTTTTATAGAATTGAAGGTCATCAA
Source organism: Tenacibaculum sp. SZ-18 (assembly GCF_002813915.1). Lineage (NCBI taxonomy): Bacteria > Pseudomonadati > Bacteroidota > Flavobacteriia > Flavobacteriales > Flavobacteriaceae > Tenacibaculum > Tenacibaculum sp. SZ-18. The sequence continues at coordinate 3,971,299 of NZ_CP019335.1, forward strand.
GGTAAAATGTACGGAGAAGCTTTGGCTAAAATTCAAAAACTTAAAAAAGATCACGGATTAAGTTTTGATGTTAAAACACTTTCAATAAATGCAACGTCTCAAACTATTAATATCAATGATTATGAATGTGAGTTTGAAGATTTAAAAATGTTATTGAATGCATGGAAAGCTGAGCAAAACTGTATTCTTTCAGAAGTTAGTAAAACATTTTCCGCTTTTAAATTTACAGATCCAAAAGTAAATGTTGTTGCCGATAAGTATAAAACAGTTAAAGATGCAATTAACGACGGTATTATAGGTGCTGTAGACGATTTAGCAGCAAGAGAGTTTTCAACAAAGAGTGTAATTGAGAATAAAGAATTCACCTTCAAGGAGGAAGTTGTATATGGTAAAAGCGACGTGCTATTTCAAGATCAAAGAGAACTTCATAAATCTTATGAAAGAAATATTATAGAAGATAATCTTACAAAAGAAGATGAAACTTTAGGATTTATCATTGGAAATTTTTTAGATAAAAACAAAGGTGGTTCTTCAAGTGATATTATTGTAGAGCTTGAAAAAGAAATTGCGCCAATAAGAGATAAAGATGTTTGGATTCAAGAACCAGAGTTATCTGATTTTATTTTAACAGATATTACAGAAACATTGGTGCATGCTTATGTTTTAGATAATAAAGTTCCTTTAAATATTCGAGATATTAATGACACAATTTTGGTGAGTTATAAACTAACAATCGAAAAGTTATGTCAACAAGTAAAAAAACTACAAGCAAAATATAATGTTACAAACTTAGCAGATTCTACAAAGCAAATACTAGGTTTAATGATCAATCAATTATCAATAGTTTGTTGTTCGGGTAAAAAACTAGAAACACTACTTGCGGAAATAGAAAATAGAAAAGAGAAAATTTTGGATAAGATCCAATTATCAGAATTTGTTAAACATCATCCAGGGTTAGAACATAAAGCAGGAGTGATTCCAGGGGGAACTTTTGTAATGGTTTACGTTACTGAAAATGCGACAGATGCAAATACGTTTAATAATGTTGTTTTAGACATAATTTTCAGAGAACAACCAACTGACCGGAAATCTATTGAGGATAGTATTTTTGATTCGGTTAGGGATGATGTTTTTTCAGATAAAGATGAACTCTTAACAAAAGACGCTTTAATTAGTTATAAGAATGGAGGATTAATAAGTCTTTGGGATAAAAGCTCAACAATTAATTTCTCTTTTGTAGATGCAAAGTATCCAGAATTTACCAAACGATTATTTTTAGACGATGATGTTGTTTTGGTTGGAAAAACACTGGGAGATACAGTAGTAAATTTTACTGCGTTTTTAAATAGAACTTGGTCCAGAGCAGGTTTAGGAAACATTATTTCTGCTGAAGAAACTTTAATGTATAAAGATGGTTCAGTTGGAATGCGAATCACAATTAAAGACCGATTGATTCCTAAAGACGAATTTTATTTCCAAATCTACAATCCAAATGTTTTAGGAACAAATAAAAGATTGTATTTCGATGATAATGAAGTGATACGTAAAAATGAAACATTACGAAATACTGTAGTGGCTGATTTTTCTTTACCATATATGTGCTGTTCAGATTGTGCTCCAGTAAACTTTATTGTTCCAAAAGAGCCTGTTTTCTTAAGCTTACCGGTAAGCTATATTTGTTTGGATAATAGTACTTCAATTGAACCATTAGTATTTAATAAGTTACCTATCGATGGAGTCATAGGTTCGGATATTCCAGAAGATTTTGAATCGGGAATTTTCGTGGATCCTACAGATAATAAAACGAAATTAGATGTCACTAAAATCGATAAAAATTACCTTGGTAAAACAATCAACTTTACCGTAAATGGCGAGCCAACGGATTGTCAAATAATTGTATATCCCGATGTTAATTTAAGTGTTGTTGTAGAACCAATTTCTTATAATGAGGATAAAACAGAAGCAACCGTTGCTTTTTCACTAAAATGGGATGATGATACATTGATTACTTCTGATTTTATAAATCAAGTAAAGTTTAATTGGGATTTTATAGGAAACGGATTACAAAAAGAACAAACACCTGTTGATAATCAGTTTACGCACTTGTATACATTACCAGTCAATGAGTTGAATATCATCACACCAACTTTGCAAGTATCGTTAGGTCCATGTACAAAATCAATAATTATTGAGCCGATTATTTTTGATAGTGAAACACCTTCAGAACTATCCATTGTTCCATCATATTGTTTAAATTCAGAAACAACTTCAAATGCAAGAATTCCTTTTATAAACGTAGGTGGCGCAATTACAATTAATGGTGTTCCTATTCCTGGCGTTTCAATTGAGGGGAGTGAATTAGTAATTAATGCGGCTGAGTTTAATGCATATGACCAATTAATCAGATTTAATGAAGATGGTCAAACTACAAACGCAAGAATTGTTATTTATGAAGTACAACAAATTCAAATTATAGAAGGTAAAAATTCAGGTTTTGTTTGGGAAGATGAGAAACTAGTTTATCGTGCTGATTTCTCGGTAGAATTACCTAATGGAACAGATGCAAATTCATTGAATATTAAATGGGAAGCAGAAGGGCAAACAAGCAATGCTGAAATGTTTACACCGAATTTTGTTATTGAACCAGATTCAGTAAATACAATCAAGGTAAATGTGACTGTTGAAGGAAAAACAGGCTGTACTTCAGAAGACACGAAAGATATTACAATTTCTTATCCAGATTTTATTATTGACATTCCAGATGCAACTTTCTGTCTGGAAGATAAAAATCCTCATGTAATTTCCATAAAACCAGTAGTTCAAGGAAGTGTTTTGAAAGCAAACGGACTTAAGTTTAATGAAGAAAGAGGAGTTTGGGAATTTATTCCAGCGGCTGCGGGATTGTCTTCTGCTGGAACAATTACAGTTAGTTTGGTTGGAACAAATGTTACGGGAATAATTCAAGTAACAGAAAGATCAAAAGCTAGTTTTACTCATAGTTTTAATTCAGAAACAAGAGTATTGTCATTAACGAATACATCAGAAATTGGAAATCAATATATCTGGAGTATAAATGGAATTGAGAGACAACCTCAAACTACGAGAAGAACAATTACAGTTGATTTATCGGATTTCACAGGAAGTTCGGTTAGAGTTTCACTATCTGTTCAAAGTCATTGTGGTACAAATACTATTACCGAAGTTGTTGAAATTCCTACAATTATTACAAAAACTTGTGAAGAGGAAATGCAACAGATCTTACTCGAAGAACAAAAGTTATTCTTAGCAGAAGATAAAGAACTTGCTACTGAATTTGTAGAGACAATTATAAATCCAACAATCAATTTATATAACGGAGTTCTGAAGAATTTTACCAATTATTCAAGTGGAGAAAACAATGCTACAATTGAAAAGCCATTCTCAACTTTATTAAATAATACAGCAGAGGCAATTAAAAAAGATCCAGAGAATGAAACTCTAAAGAAATATTATCGAGCTCAGGTGAAAATATACTTTGCTATTATTCACTGTCAAACTCCGGAAACTCTAGAAACAAAAGGCGATAATGGAAATATTATCACATTTCAAATAAGTAGAGTATTAAACGAAATTGATACGGATTTAATAGAGTTTCAGAAAAGAAGAATTAAAATAGATATTAAAACCGATTCTGGTGGAGGTAATTTACAAACTTTCTTAGAACTGTGTGCTGAAACAATCAACTCAAAGTTGATAGCAGAAGTAATTCAATTACAATTAGTAGAGACTTTAAAAAATTCTATTTGATAAAAATTGAGGGAGATTCAAATGAGGATTCAAGAACACATAATCAACAAAGTTGTTGTAGATATAAATACGAGTTCTAAAAAGGTAGCTGAAGAGCTTAAAAATTCTGTAGATACTTTTTTAAAAGAGGAAATATTTCCTCTTATTGAATCCTTTTTTGAGTCTATTTCCACAACAGATCAAATCATAAAATTAATTCCTAAACTTAATTTAAATATTGATTTGAGCGGTTTTACTTCATCGGTATCTTCCGAGAGTTTTAAAATTGAAGTAAAACGAAATATTTCTGATCAATTAAAAGAAATCATAAACCAACCAGAGGTTCATAATATTGAAATCACGGAAAAATCTGTAGAGAAATCGAAAGCTGATACGTTCTTTTATTTTATGGAAAACGGAACTTTTTCTTGGTGGAATAATTATACGGAGAATTACAATTTTACTAGAAAAGACTTATTTGAAATAACCGAAACTGTAAATTACAATTCTAGCTTTTTCAATCTTTTGAAATCGGTAAAAGCAAGAATTCGATTGTTGAATCAGTTTTTAGATGAGGAATTACAACTATTGTTTTTAGGTGTTTCTCAAAAGCCACAAGAATATGTTTTTCTTTTAAATGAAATTATCTCGTTTAATAAGAAAAATCAAACTAACAATGAGTTCAGAAAAGAAATATGGAACGCTTTTATAGAGTTAACAATTCAAGGAAACATTCAAATATTATTCGAGTTATTGTTGGAAAATCAATTGTTTTTTGAAAACAATAATCTTCAAATAGAAAAAGAAACAATTCATTTATTTATAAAGTCTATTTTTCAAAATAAACCTGAAGTAAAGAATTTATTGCCAACAAGTTTCCTAGATAATCTTTTAGAAGTAAAGTTCTGTTCACCCAATTTAAATGTAAAACCTGAGTATAAAAAAACAGATAAGAATCAAGATATAAAAATAAACACTGAGTTATCAGAAGAAAATAGTTTACAATCTGTATTAGAGCGAAATTCTAAAGAAAAAAAAGATATCGAAAAAACTGAATTGACATTAAATAAAACAGAAGAGAATTCAATCCTTTTGAATTCTTTTGAAACTAAAAAAAAGCTAGAAAATATTGAAATTATTGATGCTCAGTTTTATAATGATTTTAATTTACAGAGAGAGAATGATAGAATTGAATCTGATTCTGGAAATGAGGAAGTTTCTACAAGTAACATAAAAAATTCTGAGCAAACATTTTCAGAATTTGAAGAGAAATATTCAGTAAAACCAACTGAATTGTTGGAAGGAAATTCAACTACTATAATAGCAAATAGTTCAAGTAATATTGAAAATAAAAAGCCAGAAAATGAAGAGTTAGTCAAAAAGGTTGCAGAAGAATCTAGTGAAAATAAAGTTATTCAAAATGAAAAAAATGCTAGTGTAATTTCGCCATCCTCAAATAATAGTTTCGATTTAAAAAATGGAGATGATTTTTCAAAGGAATTATTGATTTCCAAAAATGATAAAGAGTTGCTTACAAAAGAAAATAATGAAGAGAATTCATCGATTTCAAACTCGCAAAAAGTTGCTAAGAGTAATGAAAGAATTGATGTTTCAACACCAAAATCAACAAGGCCAAATAATGTGTTGATGAAAGAAGTAGCTGAGGTTTCTTCGAGAAAGAATATGAAACATCAAACGAATCAAAAACCAGCAACATTGAGAAACTTGAAAGAACTATTTAACGGATTTACAATGTCTAAATCGTACATAATTAATAATGCTGGACTTATATTAATTCATCCATTTCTCAAACAGTTTTTCGCTTCTAATAATTTACTTAATGATCACAACCAAATTATAAAAACAACTGAGGCTGTTCATCTTTTGCATTATGTTGCAACAAAAAAAGAAAAGCAAATTGAGAGCAATTTAATTTTTGAAAAGTTCTTATGCAATGTGCCAATTGAGGAGTCTATTGATAGAAATATTACACTTACCGATGAGATGAAAGAAAGTGCAGAAAATCTTTTAGAGTCGGTGGTGTTTAATTGGGAGATTTTGAAAAGTTCTTCGCCAGATTTAATTCGAAACGAGTTTATACAAAGACAAGGAAAATTAGATCTAACAAAGGAAAACCCACAAATTACAATTGAAAGAAAAACACAAGATATTTTATTAGATAAATTACCATGGAACTACAGCTTATGCAAACTTCCTTGGATGAAAAAATTATTGTTTACAGACTGGTAAATCGGTCATTCTAAGTAGCACATTATAATTAACCAAGTTAAAAATGAAAACTAAATTAACCTACCTAATTCCAATTATTATTACAGGTTTCGTACTTGTAAATATCAACTTAGAGTTAATCAGTTTAAAACCGATTGAAGAAGTAGAGCTAAGTACATTATTCATGTCTTTTCCAATCATTTTAGCATTAACAGAAAGATTTAATGAAGTTTTTATTGTGTGTAAATCCGAAACTAGAGATAGTAACATAAGGAAAACAACATTGGCATCTTTTAGTGTTGGAATATTATTAGCAATTGCAGGCTTTCGCATATTAGAAAGGTTTATGGAAGTTCCTTCGGAAGCTTTTGAAATTCAAGTAATCATTTTCAAATTTATAGATACTATTTTAACGGCAGTGGTTATTGCTGGAGGAACAGATGGTTGGCATCAAATAGTTGGCTTAATACGAGACATTACAAAGTCGAAAAGAGAAGAAACAAAATCAACTAAAACTGTGTAATCTATGTTTACAAGGGATCAAAAGCACGGAAGAAAATTCCAAACGGTAAAAGAAAATAAAACATTTATCCAGCCAAAGTTGAAAATGGGACAACCCGGAGATAAATATGAAATTGAAGCCGATAAAATGGCTGATAAAGTTGTAAATAAATCAACTGGAAATAAAAATATACAATCAAAAGGAAGTGAAGACGAAGTACAGAAAAAACCTTTAGCATCCGAGATAACAACATTTGTTCAAAAGAAAGAAAGTTCTGAGGAAGATAAGCCTATTCAAAAAATGGAAGAAGAAGAGGCTGTTCAAAGTAAAGAGGAAGAGATTCAGAAAATGGAAGAGCAAGAGGCTGTTCAGAATAAAGAAGAAGAGGTTCAAACGAAAAAGAATAACACAAAAAAAAGTACAACTTCGAATTCTTTTGAAAGTAGATTGAAAAGAGGAAATGGAGGGCAAAAAATGGATATTTCAATCAAACAAGAAATGGAGTCAGGATTTGGTGTTGATTTTTCAAATGTAAGAATTCATAATGATGGGAACTCTAGAGAATTAAGTGGAGAAATTGGTGCGCAAGCATTTACACACGGAAATGATATCTACTTTAATAAGGGAAAATACAATCCTGAGAGCAAGGAAGGTAAGCATTTGTTAGCTCATGAATTAACACATACGATTCAGCAAAAAGGAAGGTTAGAAAGATCTATTCAAAAAAAATCTGTCGTTCCAGGAACTGAAGATAAAGACAAAAATAAACTTAAGAAATACAAAACAGCATTTCCGTATTTCTATAAATACATGACAAGTCATTTTGGAGAGTATTTAACAGGGAGTGAAAAAATTAAAAAAGCATTGTTGAAAAATTCTGTAGGTATTTTAACTGAGGAAAAGATAAAAGAAACAACTGATTTTGAAAAAGGAAATGGACCTGCAATTGAACTTGTCGAATTCTCGAATCCTAATCAACATGGAGAATATTTTTATCAAGGAAATACCATAAAACTTGACTATCGATTGGTTGAGAAATATGAAGAAATTATGTCAAATCCTAATGCAAGTGCTGAACAAAAAAATGCAATAAGTATTAGTTTAAATCAAGTACTCATTAATGAGTTTACGCATTATGGAGATGCAATAGATGGAATCGATGCGATTAAAGATGAAAAAGGAAATGTGGTAAACAATATGGAACCAGGAGAAGGAGCAGAAGGGAATTTCACATCTAAGTATGATGAAGGAAATGAGGCAGTCGCTGAGATTTTTAAGTTTTACGGAAGCTCTATGAGAGATGGACTACAAAATTACGCTTTCCATGCAAAAGGAATATATCTTGATCCTACTACATTAAAAGAGGTAGAAAAAGATATTTCCGTAATCGATAAAAGTGTACTTCCGCCAATACCTAGAATAATTAAATAGAAGAGAAGATGGCAAACACAACCAATACAAAATTTTCAACTTCGGTAATGGCAATTACAGGTTTAATTACGGCCATTGGAAGTATTATTACAATACTTTTTAATGTGGGAATTATAGGTAATAAAGGAGATGATAAACGTCAAGATCTTCAAAAGAATATTCCTAAGGAGGTTGTAGTTAAAGAAGAAATAACTCCTAATATCATCGAAGAAAAAGAAGTAAAAATAATTACAAAAGACGAATTAAAAGTTCAAAAAAAAGTAGCAGTCAAAGAGTTTAATTTAACTGGAAGATGGATAGATATAAATAATCCAACTGGAAGATATGAAATTACGCATGATAATTCAAGAGGTATAACTTTTACTGAATACTCATTAATTTTTGGAGAATGGATAGCAACTGCTGAAGGATCAGGAGAGGTGAATTCAATGAGTGTAAATATTCCATATACAACCTATGTCGGAACAAATGGAAAATTCACGGGAAAAATCACGAATAATGGAAAAATAATAGATGGACAGGTAAAAGATTTTAATGCAGGTATTACTGCAGAACTAAAACTACAAAAGCAGTAAAACATGTTTGCACCGAAAGCTCGACATAAAAAGCCTAATACCCGTAACTCGAAATCAGGAAACTCTTTTATTCAGCCCAAAATGAAAGTAATTAAACCTGATGTTAGAAAAGCTGAAGAGTTAGGGAAAGAAGCATCTAGAGAGTCTAAAAATGAAGTGATTTCTCCAGTAAAGAAGGAAACATCTGCTTTCTTTGCACCAAAAAAACATGTCATTCCCTCTCAAAAATTAAAAGGAGATAAAAAAGAGAACGAAAAGAAGGACGAAACAAAGGAAAATGATGTTGCAAAAACAGAAGTAAATTTAAAACGTAATGATGTATCAAATACAGGAGTAAATATTGATGTATCCAACATTGGAAAGGGTTCAGTTATATCTTCTGTAGGACCTAAAAATATTAGTGCTTCTTCAAATTCTTCAATTCCTAACAAAGGAATGGCTAAAGATGGAGAAAAAGGTCAGGAAAAAAATAACGAGAAAGAGCAAAATAAAGAAGGTGAAGTAGCAGAAGCTAAAATACCAAAAGCACCTACGAAACCAGAAGATGATCCAGCTTTTCAAACTCAAATTGATGCTACTGAAAAAGCAAAGGAAGAAAAATCACAGCATCCTGAGCCAGATACAAAAGTAAATGAACAGAAAGAGGCTGGTCACGCTTCTCCTGCAACTCAAACGGCTAAGAATAATCAACAAGCGCATGCAGCTTCTATGGAGTCTACTTCTGAACAAGAAAAGAAAAGAGAGCCATTTACACCTGAATCCTTCAAGAAATTATTAGAGAAAAATCTTGACGAATTAGAAAATCAGTTGCCAAGAAATTCAGAAGAAGCTCAAGAATTTAGAGATGAAAAACCAATTGATGGAATTAAAGAAAATATTTCAGGACAAGTAACTGCTGAGAGCGATAAACTTGCTGGGCCAATGAAAAAAGAAGCGGATAAACCTGCTCCTGATAGTGGACAACCAACATTGGAAGCAACACCGTTACCTGTTGCAGATGCTGGAGCACCACCAAAACCATTAGATGCAAAAGCTTCAATTCCAAAACCAAAAACAAGTCAAGAGATTTCTATGGAAAAAGAAAGTCAATCTCTTGATGATTACATGAGCGAAAACGAGGTTACTGATGAGCAATTAGCAAAATCAAACGAACCTAAATTTACAGGAGCTTTAGACGAGAAAAATAAAGCGCAAACTGAAGCGAAATTAGCTCCAACGAAATATAGAAAAAAGGAACAAGCACAATTAGGTGCGGCTCAAAAAACAGCAACATCTACAAGTAAGGAAGGTTTAGACCAAATGCAAGCGGCTAAATTACTTTCTGAAAATACAGTTCTAACGAATCAAACAACCAATAAAACAAACGATAAAACCGAGCAGGAAAAAATCTACGCAGAGTTTGAAACTATTTATAATGAAACAAAGCAAAAGGTGACAGAAAGTTTAGAGAAGTTATCTGAAAATGTAGATAAAAAGTTCAGTAAAGAAGCAGAAAGTGCTCAGAAAACATTCGAAAAAAATGTAGAAGATGGTTTGGGTGAAATTTATGGTTGGACGGTAATTGATGATTGGATTTTTGGAGAAGATACAGAAGCAATAGATCGATTATTTAGATCAGAGAAAAGGAAGTTCGTATCTACTATGAATACTGTTTTAGATGATATTTCTGTAATCATCGCAGATGGCTTGAATGGAGCACTAGATGCTATTGAAGATGGAAAAAAGAAATCTAAAGAGAAGTTTGATAGTCTTGATGAATCTCAAAAGAAATTGGCTGAAGATGCGTATAATGATTTTAATGATCAATATGCAGATTTAGAAGATAGTGTATATGAAAAACAAGAGGAATTAGCCGCTAATTTAGCACAGTCTTACAAAGAAAATGTAGATGTACTTCAAGAAAAGTTTGATGAAATCAAAGAAAAAGTAAGTGCTGGATGGATTGGAGCAGCATTAAATGCTTTAGCGGGTGTTGTAAAAGCAATCTTAAAAATTAAAGATTTACTTCTGAATTTATTAGCAGCTGCCGTTAGTGCAATTGGTGCAATCATTTCTGATCCTATCGGATTCTTAAGTAATTTAATTAGTGGAGTTAAACAAGGTTTTGTTGATTTTGGAAACAATATCAAGAAACACATGATTAAAGGTTTGATTGAATGGTTAACAGGTTCATTAGGAAATGTTGGTATTACAATGCCAGATAATCTATTTAGTTTATCAGGAATATTCAGTTTAGTGGCACAAATGCTTGGATTAACCTGGGATTATTTTAGAAGTAAGGCAGTTAAGTTATTAGGAGAACCAGTTGTAGAAGGAATGGAAAAAGCTGTTGAGGTGTTCCAGATTGTGAAGAAAGATGGGGTTACTGGTTTGTGGGAATATATCAAAGATCAGTTTACGAATTTGAAAGAAATGGTGATGGATGCGATTCGCGATATGGTAATTACTAAAGTAATTGAAGCGGGAATTAAATGGATTATGGGATTATTGAGTCCAGCAGGAGCTTTTGTGAAAGCCGCAATGATGATTATTGATATTGTAAAATTCTTCGTGGAACGTGCTGCGCAAATATTTGAATTAGTAACAGCATTTATTAATAGTATTAAAGCATTAGCAGCCGGTAACGTAAAAGCCGTAGCAAAAGGAATAGAAACAGCATTAGCAAAAGCATTACCTGTACTAATAAGTTTCTTAGCAGCATTAGTTGGAATTACAGGGCTTACAGGGAAAATCCAAAAAATTATAAAGAAGGTTCGTAAGAAAATAGACAAAGCCATCAATAAAATAATTAAGAAAGCAAGAAAGGTATTCCGAAAATTATTGAAGAATGGAAAACCAAAAATTAAGAAAGGAGTAAAAGGACTGTTACAATGGTGGAAAAAGAAGAAAAAGTTCAAAGCTAAAGATGGTAAATCGCATACTTTATATTATAAAGGAAGAGGTAAGTCTGCTAAAATGATGGTTGCTAGTACTCCTACAGTTGTCGAGGTAATGCTAAACCATAAATTAAAATCAGCAGACGATACTCAGAAAGGAAAAATTCTGCAAGCAATAAATCTGCATAAAGAAACAGAAAATTTACAGATAGAAATAGAGAAGGTAGAAGGGGCAAAACAAAAACAGAAAGATTTAGATTTACAACGAAAGTTAAATACGCTATCTGTCCTAATGTCTGAAATAATGGTAGAAGGAGATGCTGAAGTTAAAGCTTTCTTAGGTAAATATTTGAATCAGAATGTATACATTAAGTCTGGAAAAAGGTTAAATAAAGTTTTTGAAAAGGCAGCGAAAAAAGTAGGATATGAATTTTTTACTGTTGACGATCCTAATTTGGCAAAGCAAATAAAGAGAGCTTCAGGAAAAGCTAAAACTAATCCACCTTTAACGATTGAAAGTTCATCGAAAGTTTTAAAAGAAGGTTCAGGTACATCAAGCAAGCCAGAGCACGAAAACTTTATACCTGGAAAAATAGAAATAAAGAGTACAGAGAAAGGAAAATATGAGGCGTCTTATAAAACAAAAACTGCAGATGGAAAAGCAGGCCCAGAGTTCAAGTTGAATATATCTTATGAACAAGCAGAGGATGGAGTTCCAGATAAGGTTCAGTATAGAGAAGTTGAGGCAAAAAAATTATCAAGCAAACCAAGTGGAATTGGTAGAGGTAAAACAGACAGTGCTAGCGTTTTCCATAATGCGCATATCATTGGAGATCAATTTGGAGGTTCAGGTAGAAATTCATCATTAAATATTCATCCTTCATCACCTGATTACAATACCAAAGATATGTTGAATGTGGAAAATCAAATGGCATCTCATTTCAAAAACAAAGGAGGTAAATATAATCTTACAGCGAAAGCAAAATTAGTTGATGATAAAGAGTCTACGGGGCACTTGAAGAAACTATTAAATGATGAGTTTACTAAGGATAATTCTAAGAATATAAAGTTTGTTAAAGACGCTGAAGATAAAAAGGCAAAAGATCAGCTTATAAGTACACTTCAGAGTGCTATAAATAAAGATATGAAGGCTGTACCTGCTAAATTTATGAGTATAAATTATAAATCGGAGAGTTTAGGAGAAGAGTTTGCATCAGGATTGGAAACTACAATGAAAGGAGATGATAGAGAAGAAAAGGCGACAACAACTGTACAATCAGATAAATCAATTACAGTAGGAGAGGACAAGGGTTTTGATGAGACTAAAAAACAATTTTTAGCATCTAAGAATAAATAGTGGCTTTTTGCCATTCGTTTATATACATATACAAGAGTGCTTTTCCCCTTTTTATTTAATTGTTTTCCTTATGATTTGAAACATCGATTGACTAACTTTAAAGACCATTAAACTTAAAATCTTAATACAATGAAAAAAAACTGGTATCAAAAAGAGCTAGTTATTAAAAGCACGCAAAAACGCAGAGGTGATAACAATAACCGAAAAGATGTTCGTAAAATACAATCTTGGTTAACATTATACAGTATTCAAAATCCACATAGCGGAACTGCAACAGATATTGATGGTGATTTTGGTCCTGCCACTGAAAGAGCAGTAAAAAATTTTCAAAGAGAAAAAGGCGTAGTGGAAGATGGAGTAGTCACTCAGGAAATGTTTGATTTGCTATGTTTTAATTTGAAAGATGCCTTTGATAAACCTTTATTAAGTGATAATCTTAGAGACTTAGTTATAGAAGCTGCTGAGGCTCATTTAAAAAATCATCCATTTGAGCTTATTATTGGAGGCGAATCAAATAGTGGACCTTGGGTTCGTTCTTACATGGATGGAAACGATGGAACTCCTTGGTATTGGTGTATGGGATTTGTTCAGGCAATTATCGATCAGGCAGCAAGTGTTTTAGATAAGAATTTCAAAACATTAATGCCTAACACTTACAGTTGTGATACAGTCGGAACAATAGGTTTAAATAAAGGACTTTTAACAAGATATACAAAGCTTAGAAAGGACACTTCATTAATCAAACCAGGAGATATTTTTTTAATTCAGAAATCTTCATTTGATTGGGTACATACAGGAATAATTATATCGATAAATGACGATGTAATTGAAACAATTGAAGGAAATACAAACATTGCTGGTTCAAGAAATGGAGTGGCTGTATTGAAAAGAACAAGAAATTTAAAGAAGTCAAAAATAGACGTTTTTTCTATTGAACCTTTAGTGTAAAACATGAAAGAAACAACGCACATTAATTTAACTAATACTTCGCATTACGACCAGAAATTCTCATATTTAAGAGAGGTCATTCATTATCGTTTAAAAAAGGAGTTCGCTAACGACGATGTACTATTTCCTGTATTTGATCACGTAATTAGTGATGAGTCTGAGTTTTCAATATTTGCAAAGAGGTATAAGTTGAATTATCAAGAGGTATTGGTATTATTAATTGCTTTAGTTCCTCATATCTTACCAAGTTTTTTCACTGATATTATTGCAGATTTTTTTCCAAACGGAGGAGAGTTTCCTGGTTTTGGTGGTGTAAAAGGCAAAAATCACCGTGGAATATTACCAACAGGAGAAACCTTGGTTTATATCTTAGCCGGAAATAATACTGCTGAAAGAGCAAAAATATTAGATAGAATTATTCATAATAGCGTACTTTTTAGAGATGGCGTTTTAGAAATGGAAAGAGTGCCTTATGGAGAACCTTTTATGAGCGGTAAAATTATTTTGAATCAAGAGTATGTGCTAAAACTTTTAACAGGAAATGAAATAAAACCTGAATTAAGTCAAGAATTCCCAGCAAGCTTAATTACTACTAATTTAAATTGGGATGATCTAGTTTTAAGTAACAAAACATTATCAGAAGTAAGAGAAATAGAAAATTGGCTCGAATACAATGATGTTTTAATGAATGATTGGGGAATGCGATCTAAAATTAAACCAGGATATCGTGTGTTGTTCTGTGGAGTTCCAGGTACAGGAAAAACTTTAACAGCGAGTTTGCTAGGAAAATATACAGGTAAAGATGTTTATCGAGTAGACCTTTCAATGGTCGTTTCTAAGTATATTGGCGAAACTGAGAAGAATCTTTCAAAACTTTTTGATAAATCGATTCATAAAAATTGGATTTTGTTTTTTGATGAAGCGGATTCTATTTTCGGAAAAAGAACCAATGTTAGAGATGCACATGATAAATATGCGAACCAAGAAGTTTCTTATTTATTACAAAGAATAGAAGCGCACCCTGGACTTATCATTTTAGCTTCTAATTTTAAAAATAATATTGATGCAGCGTTTACTCGACGCTTTCATAATATAATTGAATTTAAACCTCCAGGTTATGAAGAACGGTCAATTTTATGGAAAAATAATTTACCGAAACGAATCGAACTTGAGGATTCGTTAACAATTGAGGATTTGGCTAAAAAATTTAATATAACAGGATCAAATATTGTTAATATTATTCATTATGCTTGCCTAAAAACACTTGCGAATAAAAAGAATAAAATTCAACGTCAGTATATTTTAGAAGGGGTAAAAAGAGAATATTCTAAAGAAGGAAAAACTATTAATATCAGCTTTTAAAAATGATCCTTAATCATTAAATTTTTGTGTTTAATCAAGTTATGTTAATCCACGATTGGATTATACCTTTCTGCCAAAGAGAAGCATAAGACAGGTTTTAACAAATACTGATAAAATAAATTGATATGTTTTTTTGTTGCGGGGTTTATAATCAGATAGTTAAATTTATGATCCTTGAATATAGGTGATAATACTAATCTTCTTTTTTAGTACTATGTTTTTAGGAAGTTTGATTTTCATCTACAATTGTTTTTTAATTACAATTCAACGATAATGATTGTCCAATTGACAATTATCTATTTTAAAATTTGCATCAATTCTTTCCATATTACTTTTTGATTTCCTAAACCTTATAAATTTCTACCATTAATTTTGTTCGTTAAAATAAATATCTTTTAATTCGGTATATAGTATTTAATTTCTTCGTATTCAGTAAGTGTGTTAAAGAATCGTTTAAAATCTATATAAATGTAACTAGTTAAAATTTTATTGATCATTTGTGCCAGTTAACCATTATTTGTCTTAACCTTATAAAATATGACGAGAAATCAGTAATTAGAGCAGTTTTTTATAGTTAGATATTGTAAGGTAAATCTGGTTATTTTAATGGTAGGTTAGTATCTGTATTTAAGTCACAAAAATTAAGTATCCGAAAATGGAATAAAGTTACTTTGTCATAAATGTTATGAAATTTATGTATTCTACTAAAGTGTAAATTAAAACACCTGTAACCATAAAGTTAAAACTATTAGTTACGTATTAAAATCGCATAATCGATTGTCTTGATTATGAGAGGTCAAATAAAAAGAATAGAAATACACTTAAAGCTAGAGATTGTAAACGTTGGTTTAAAATTATGAAGAAAATTAAAAAAAAAGCATCGCTGATTGCGATGCTTCTGTTGCTCCCCCTCTTGGGCTCGAACCAAGGACCCTCTGATTAACAGTCAGATGCTCTAACCAACTGAGCTAAGGAGGAGTTTGCGACACTTTTCGTGTTTTGCGAGTGCAAATATAACACCCTTTTTTTAATCTGCAAGCTTTTTTCTAAAAAAAATGGAAAATTATTTTTAGATCATCAGAATTAAAATTTTAAAAATAGAATGCTATTGTACTAAAAATTGTATTTTTGTCCTTGTTATTCTTATTACAGAAAAGTACAATTGTATATATGGACAAGTTTTCGTTCTTAAATGCAGCACACGTAGGTTTTATTAGTGAGCTGTATGAACAATACCAAAAAAACCCAGATGCAGTAGAACCAAGCTGGAGAAGTTTTTTCCAAGGTTATGATTTGGCTAACGAGAATTTTTCGTTAACTGATGAGGAAGAAGAAGTTGAAATTCCTGAAGAAGTTCGTAAAGAATTTTTAGTAATCGATTTAATTAATGGATATCGTACAAGAGGTCATTTATTTACCAAAACCAATCCAGTAAGAGAACGAAGAAAATATACACCAACTCTAGATTTAGAGAAATTTGGATTAACTCAAAACGATTTATTAACTGTTTTTAGTGCAGGACAAATCTTAGGAATTGGACCTAAAACATTAGATGTAATTATTCAGCACTTACAAGCCATTTATTGTGATAGTATTGGGGTTGAATACATGTATCTAAGAAATCCAGAAGAAATTAAATGGTGGCATAATCGTTTAAATCAAAACGATAACCATCCAAATTATAATTTAGATGAGAAGAAGTACATATTATCTAAATTAAACCAAGCTTCAACATTTGAGAGTTTTTTACAAACTAAATACGTAGGGCAAAAACGATTTTCAGTTGAAGGAGGAGAAACATTAATTCCAGGAATTAGTGTTGCATTAAGAGATGCAGCTGAAAAATTTGGAGTTCAAGAATGTGTTTTAGGAATGGCGCATCGAGGACGTTTAAATACATTAGTAAATATCTTCAAAAAACCAGTTCGTGATTTATTTAGTGAGTTTGAAGGTAAAGATTTTGAAGATGAAACAATTGATGGTGATGTAAAGTATCACTTAGGTTTAACTTTAAGTAAATCTTACAGAGGAGGTCAAGAGATGAAGATGAACTTAGTTCCGAATCCTTCTCACTTAGAAACTGTTGATGCAGTTGCTGAAGGAATTGTAAGAGCTAAAGTTGATTTAGATTATGATGGTGATGATACCAAAATTCTTCCAATCTTAGTACATGGAGACGCTGCAATCGCAGGTCAAGGAATTGTATATGAAGTCGTGCAAATGGCGCAATTAAATGGATATAAAACGGGAGGAACCATTCATGTTGTTGTAAATAACCAAGTTGGATTTACCACAAATTATTTAGATGCTCGTTCGAGTACTTATTGTACCGATGTAGCGAAGGTTACTTTGTCTCCAGTTTTACACGTAAATGCTGATGATGCCGAAGCTGTTTGTCATGCAATGCAAATTGCAGTCGAGTATAGAGCTCGTTTTAAAAAGGATGTTTTTATTGATTTATTAGGATACCGTAAATATGGTCATAACGAGGGAGATGAGCCTAGCTTTACACAACCTAAGTTATATAAGATTATTAAGAAGCATAAAAATGCTAAAGAAATTTATGTAGAAAAATTAGTAGAAGAAGGTTCGATTACAAAAGATTACGTAAAACAAATTACTGAAGAATTTAAAAATCATTTAGAAGCTGAATTTACAGAGTCTAAAAAGAAAACAACTTCTAAGATTCAAGATTTCATGCCAGATGTTTGGGGTGGATTTGTTCGAAAGCAATTAGAAGATATGTTGCAGCCAGTTGATACTAGTTATCCAGTTGATTCATTAAAAGAAATTGCAAAAGTAATATCGTCAACACCAGAAGGACATAAGTTTGTGCGTAAAGCAGAACGTATTTTACAAGGTCGTTCTAAAATGGTGTTCGAAGACAATAAATTAGATTGGGGTACAGCTGAGAATTTAGCATATGGTACTTTATTAGAAGAAGGGTTCAACGTTCGTATTTCTGGAGAAGATGTCGAAAGAGGTACATTCTCACATCGTCACGCAATTATGCGAGACGAAAACACATTAGAACGTGTTAATCTCTTAAATACTAATCCGAATAGCAAAGGAGAATTAACAATCTTCAACTCTCATTTATCAGAATACGGAGTTTTAGGTTTCGATTACGGTTATGCAATGGCAGCTCCAAATACTTTAACTATTTGGGAAGCACAGTTTGGTGATTTTGCTAACGGAGCACAAATCGTTTTCGATCAATATATTTCATCTGCTGAAGATAAATGGAAACTACAAAACGGATTGGTAATGTTATTACCACACGGTTATGAAGGTCAAGGTCCAGAACATTCATCTGCGAGAATAGAACGTTTCTTACAATCGTCTTCTACGGATAACTGGACAATAGCGAATTGTTCAACACCGGCGAATATTTATCATATTTTACGTCGCCAAATGAAGCGTGAATTCAGAAAACCATTAGTAGTTTTTACACCGAAGAGTTTATTGCGTTTACCAGCTGCGGTTAGTACAATAGAAGAATTAGCTGAAGGAGGATTTCAAGAAGTTATTGATGATACTATTGATACTGCTAACGTGAAGAAAATGGTATTTTGTACAGGTAAATTTTATTACGATTTATTAGCAGAAAGAAATAAGTTAGAAAGAAATGATGTTGCCTTAGTAAGGATAGAGCAATTATTTCCATTACATAATGATAAAATTAAAGCTGTAATGGATCGATATCCAAACGTTGACCGTTATGTTTGGGCACAAGAAGAACCTAAAAATATGGGATCTTGGTCTTACATGTTAGAGCGTTTTGAATTAGCTCGATTAGAGTGTGCTTCTGAAGAATATAGAGCGGCTCCAGCAGCAGGTTCAAGTGCACGTTTTAAAGAACGTCATCAAACAATTATTGACAAAGTTTTTGATAAATAACGAATAAAATAAACTCAGAAAAAAAAGAAAATATGAGTGTTTTAGAAATGAAAGTTCCTTCTCCAGGGGAATCAATTACAGAAGTAGAAATAGCAACTTGGTTAGTTGAAGATGGTGATTATGTAGAGAAAGATCAACCAATTGCAGAGGTTGATTCTGACAAAGCAACATTAGAATTACCTGCGGAAGAAAGCGGAATTATCACTTTAAAAGCTGAGGAAGGAGATGCAGTAGAAGTTGGTGCAGTTGTGTGTCATATAGATATGAGCGTTGCTAAACCAGAAGGAGGTGAGGAGAAAAAAGAGACTCCAAAAGTAGAAGAAAAAAAGGAAGCTCCAAAAGCAGAGCCAACTAAAGAAACTTATGCAACAGGAACAGCTTCTCCAGCAGCTAAGAAAATTTTGGCTGAAAAAGGAATGAATGCTTCTGACGTAAAAGGGTCAGGAAAAGATGGTAGGGTTACGAAAGATGACGCTGTAAAAGCAATTCCATCAATGGGAACACCAGGAATGGGATCAAGAGGAGTTGAGCGTAAAAAGTTATCAATGTTACGTAGAAAAGTAGCAGAACGTTTAGTTTCTGTGAAAAACGAAACAGCAATGTTAACTACGTTTAACGAAGTAAATATGCAACCAATTTTTGATTTACGTAAAGAGTATAAAGAAGACTTTAAGGCAAAACATGGTGTAGGTTTAGGTTTTATGAGTTTCTTCACTTTAGCTTGTGTTCGTGCATTACAAATGTACCCAGCGGTAAATTCAATGATTGATGGTAAAGAAATGGTGTCTTATGATTTCCAAGATATTTCAATTGCAGTTTCTGGACCAAAAGGATTAATGGTGCCAGTAATTAGAAATGCTGAAAATTTAACTTTTAGAGGTGTTGAGAGCGAAGTTAAGCGTTTAGCTATTAGAGCTCGTGAAGGTCAAATTACTGTTGATGAAATGACTGGAGGAACGTTCACAATTACTAATGGTGGTGTGTTCGGTTCTATGTTGTCAACTCCAATTATCAATCCTCCACAAAGCGCAATTTTAGGAATGCACAATATCGTTAATCGTCCAATGGCTGTTAATGGAGAAGTAGTTATTCAACCAATCATGTATGTAGCTTTATCTTACGATCACAGAATTATTGATGGTAAGGAATCTGTAGGTTTCTTAGTTGCTGTTAAAGAAGCATTAGAAAACCCAGTGGAGTTTCTAATGGGAGGAAATCCTAAGAAGGCTTTAGAAATGTAATCTTATTACATATTGAGAATATAAATTTAAACCCTATACTAAATCAGTGTAGGGTTTTTTTATGTAAAAAATACTTACTTGTTTAATGGAATCAAAGAATCAAAAAACTGCTATTACCTCCGAAAGAATTGAATTGCTAGATGTGTATAGAGGATTTGCTATTCTTGGAGTTTTTGTTGTTAATATTGTAATTATGAACTCAACGTTTTTGAATCAAGATGAGTTCGCTAAACAATGGACTTCTAGTTTAGATATTGCCATTCAGAAAGTATTACAGTTATTTTTTTACACCAAGTTTTTTCCAATTATCTATCTGCTATTTGGTTTAGGAATTTCAATGCAAGCGGTTAAACTTTTTGAAAAGGAAAAATTAACCAAAGCTTTCTTCTTTAGACGAATGTTTTTCCTATTTGCGTTTGGGGTATTACATATTTTACTTCTCTGGTCTGGAGATGTTTTGAATATGTATGCTTTGTTAGGTTTATTTACGGTTTTTTTGATTAAGAAGTCTGATAAATTAATACTTGGTTTATCAGTGTTCTTTTTATTATTTCCGTTTTATGATTACATATTTGAGCCCAACGCAAACTTTTTTAACAGCAATAGTTGTGTTTACTTTTCAGATAATTTTTAGCAAAATTTGGTTAAAGTATTTTCAGTTTGGTCCAACGGAATGGCTTTGGAGATGTTTAACTTACAGGAAGTCATTTAAACTAAAAAGAAACTAAGAAGGGATGATTATTCTTTGGCGAATTTAATGTCAAATGATTTTGCTGGATATCCATCTATCATAATCTCAGTACTTGTTTTATAAGCGTATATACTATCTTTTTTAGAGAAGTTTTTACCAACGATATTATAAGTAAGTTTCACCTTTTCAATAGAATCAGAAACCTTTAAAATATTATTTACCACTGTTATATTTTCAATGTTGATGCCTTCTAAATTTTTGATCTCGATAATATCATTTTGAGATAGATTTTGTAATTGTGATATTAGATCTGTTTCAAAATCCGGATGAATCTCTTTTAATTTTAGTAAGTCAAAATACCTCGTAAGTTTCTCTTTGAAAATTGCGTTTTCACTTTTTTCAAATTTAACTACATTAGAAATTACTTCCTCTATTGCAGCTTCTTTATTCAAAGATGAATCATTCGCACAAGACCAAAGAAATAATACCCCGATTATGTAAATTAGTTTTTTCATTTTACAATAAATTTAAGTTTTACAATTTTCTCGTTTCGAATAGATTTATCTAATATTTTAATCCGATTTAAACTCTTAGTTGGCGTAGAAATAAGTTGAATGAAACTCATTTTTGAATATATTTCAACTCCTAATCGATTTCCATAAAAACGATAAATTTCAACCTCGTCATCAATTAAATTATCAAGCTTTGCTTTGTGAGCTTTCCAATCTTTAATGTTATTATTTGCATAATAATCTAACATTAAAGAATAATCATCAGAGGCAATTCTAACCGTACTATTATTGTTAGATGCAAACGTACGTTTTATCGTGTCAGTTTTGTGGTAAGGAGAAGAGACTACGAAAGTAATTTGATCTTCGGAAGTTGAATAACGAAAGCATCCTGTTGTATCTGTTTTGAAATAAAGTGGCGATTCATTTAGTGGAAGTATCGTAATGTCCAAATTAGTTTTAGTAATTGGGGTATCTGTAATATGGTCAACAAAACAAAAAACGTAATCATGAGTTTTAGGTTGAAAGAAATACCAGCTGATTAAACCAATCCCAATTATTAAGGCTACTATTTTGGTGTAATTGTTTTTCTTTGGAAGAGATTTTTGATGTTGATTTACGAAATCATTCCAGTTTAAATAACCAACATATTTACTGAGTAAATTCAGAATATCTATTCTTGGTAATTTATCCGTTGAATTCTTACAATAGGTATAAAACCATTTTTCACTTACTTTTCCTTTAACTTTTTCGAATAAATCTTCTTGAAAAAGCACGATATCTTCTCCTTTCCATTCTTCAATAGTATTGGGAGCGCTATGAGTTTTTAAAAAAGTGGCAACAATCTCTTTTTTAAGTAATTCAAAGTGAAAAATATCGGTTTTCTCTCCAGACAATTTAATCTCTTTTTTTCTGTAAAACGTTTTACAAAGCTTTTACAAGTGTTTTACAAACCTATGTTTCATTGTAAAAATAAGTTTGTCGATATAATTATTAAATATAAAATTATGAAAGTTTATTTAAAAGGAATTCAATTTCGAACTTTAATTGTAGTAATCCTTTTCTTTGGATTTGTTTCTTGTCATCAAGGTGCTGAGTATAAAGAAAACATTTCTGTTTCTGAGGTTAATGATATCGCTAATAATTTACCAAGTAAAGAAATCGAAGTGGAGTTAAAAAATGTCAAGATTCATCCGAATAACAAAATTGACCAGTTAAAAATGATTAAGTCAGGTACTTTAAAATTAAAGGTAAAAAACGTAAATAAAACAACTGCATGTATTAAAAGAGTTACTGAGAATTTCAATGCTTATATAGCTAATTTGAAATATGTAAATAATTCATATCAAAAAGAGAATAGATTTAAGATTAAAGTACCGAAGGAATATTTTGATGTGTTATTAGATAGTATAAGCAATTATGCTGAAGTTGTTGACCAAGAAACAATAAATACACAAGATGTTACAGAGCAATTTGTAGATGTGTCTTCAAGATTAGAGACAAAGTTACAGGTAAAGGAACGTTATGAAAGTGTACTTCGTAAAAAGGCAAAAACTGTCGAGGAGATTATTTATACAGAAGAAAAATTAGGAAGTATTCAAGAAGAAATTGAGGCAGCTCAAGGAAGATTGAAATATTTGTCGAATCGAGTAGCATTTAGTTCCATTGATATTATACTCTATGAGGAAATCCCATATAAAGAAATCAAGATAGAAGAAGTTGCTTTTTGGACAAAAACTAAAGAAGGCTTATTATTTGGTTGGACATTATTAGAAGATGTTCTTTTAGTACTAGTTAATTCATGGTCAATATTATTGTTAATTGCTGTGGGGATTTTGTTTTATAGAAAGAGAAAAAGAGCTTAAAATTAAGTGTTTAGCGTTACAATCTTGCACTTTCTGTGCAGGATTTTTATATCTTTGATTTTTATTATTTTTAAATATAATATAATGCTTTCAAGGCATTTTTGGTTAGCTTTATTTATACTATTTAGCGTGATAGATATTTCTTGTATTTATTTGGATATGAGAGATTTACTTTGGATTCCAAGAACGTTAAGTTTAATGTCAATAGTTTTGTTTGGTTATTATTCAGTAAAAAAAACACCACCTAGTTTTTGGCTTTTAAGCGTATTTATAGTTTTAACAGGTTTTTTATTTTCTCTTGATGATTACACTCTCTTAGGAATGCTTTGTTTATTTGGTTTGCGATTATCTTGGTTAAAGTTAATGTTTGACATAAATACGAAGATTAATAAGAGTATTCTTCTTGTAACTTTTGCCATAGCAACTGTTTTATCAAGTATTGTTTTATACTTGCTATATACAGACTCAATTTTTTATTATTTATCAATTTTAACTACAGTTGGTTTGGTGTTAATATTGTCTACAGCCTTTTCACTATTTACAACGAAAGGAATGAATTTTGGTAACAAAGAAATGCTATTTGCAGTTGCTATTTTTATTATTTCAGACGCATTATCAGGGTCTAAAAAAATCATGGGAACTTCAGTTTTTTATGTAATATTAAGTGTAGTACTTTACAATACGGCCTATTATTTTCTTATGAGAGCTCTAATAAAAAATTATAAGTCTAGTTAACTTTTGATAGTATAACTTATTGTGAAATTTGATATGTATATGGATAATTTTTCCTGATTTTACATTCTTTAATAAATATTAAATTTTTCTTTAATTTCATTAAAACTCATTTTAGCATATTCACTTTTCTGTCTTGCCGATATCGACTGGGAACTTTTTATAATAACATACCTGTATTCCATAAAAAACGTAAATACTTTTGTGCCAGAGTCAGTCGAACTTACTCGCACTTGAATACCTGTTTCATTTGTTCCCTCAAATAGTCCGAATGTATAATATTCATTTTGATCGGAAAAAAAATAGGGTAAGGCGTAAATGCCTCTACTTTCTATTGATTCGTTTGTCCTACCATATACAAGCACAACATCTGTATCAGGGTTTAATTCCGATTCAGTTAGAACATCTAAGCCCATTAAATTTGTAACCTGAGCACCATTTATTGTGTAATTAGCTGTAATCCAATCTGAATAAAATACGTTTGCGGAGCCAGCTTCTCCTTGGGGACCTGTATCTCCGGTGACACCTTGTTCTCCTTGTGGTCCTTCAATTCCTTGTTCGCCATCCTCACCACTACATGAAAAAATTATCAATGAAAATATTATTGCCAAAGAAAGTTTTATTGTGTTATGTATCGTTATCATTTCTTTTGTTTTAAAATAATAAAGTAAATTTAGTAGGAACAAAGTGCAGGAGTATCCAGTATTCTTGAATATCAAAAAAATCGGATAGTGAAGAAGATTTATCTATTGATAAATTTATACATCAATCCAAACTTAGTTTTGAGACGATATGTTTCATTTTATTCTCCTTTTTCTCATTAATTTTTAAGACGATAATCATACGTAAGAAGTAAAAGATTTATTCTTTGATTATGAAGGAAATTAGTTTGAGCTACTTTAGCTTACTTTTATTGTTTACTTCATTGTTAATTATTGCTAATAGTAATTAGCTAGATTACTATAGAGCGAGCTATTTAGGAAATTCTATTATTAATTGCTGTGTTTCTGAAAATTTGCTTTGATATGTTAACTTTGTATTTACCAGAAACTACTGATCTATTGATTGTGTTTTAGGTAAAGCAAAACCATCATTTTCAATACTATGAAGATCAATCAATGTAGATCGATTTAAAAAATCATCCCATTTGGTGAAATGTTTGAATATGAATTAGTTAACAATTATAATAATATCTAAGACTATTATTCCAGTTTTAGGACCCAGAAGTTGTCATCTCCCGTTGCTCCCTCTCCTTGTCCGGAAATATTAGTATACCAACTACCAGCAACAATATATCCTCCATCTTGTGATTGTTCTACTGAATATGGTATGTCATCACCAATACCACCTATATTTTTTTGCCATAAAACTTCACCGTTGGATCCCATTTTAAGAATTAAGAAGTCAAATGCGCCACTATTTTGTGTAACATCAATATCACTTGAACGAGATCCTCCGATGGCAATATAGCCCCCGTCTACTGTTTGTTTCACTTCATTTAAGCCGTCAACATCACTTCCTCCAAACACTTTTTTCCATGTTATATCACCTTCATTATTAGTTTTAATGACTATGGCATCTAAACTACCATTATTTGCCCCAATATCACCATCGCCCGATCTAGAGTATCCTGAGATAATATATCCATTATCTGAGGTTTCTGAAACAGAAGCGATTTCTTCATTTTCTGTTCCAACATAGAACTTTTCCCATTGTAAAACTCCATCATAATTTAATTTAAAGATCCACATATTTCTTTTGTCCTTTGATGATTCGCTAAAACCTCCAATAATATATCCAAGATCAGTTGTTTCATCGATTGACATTGCAATATCTCTCATTTCATACCCTAAATTTTGTTGCCAAAGTAATTCGCCTTCATTAGATAATTTCACAACCCATGCATCTGATTGCCCAAGCACATTGAAATTATCAGAACTAGTATAACCAACGGCAATAAATGAACCGTCGGAGGTTTCTATGATTGATTCTAGAATATCATCCTTTGAACCTCCGATGCTTGTACTCCATATAATATTCCCTCCGCTATCAAGTTTAAAAACTAAAAAATCACGCATACCGTTGTTGGTCGAAACATCACCACCAACTGAGCTTGAAAACGCCCCAACAATAATACCGCCGTCTTTTGTTTCTTTTATGTCATGAATTACATCCTGATCTGAACCTCCAAAACTTTTTTCCCAAATTAATTTTCCTGAATAATCCAGTTTTACAATCCAACAATCGGTTCCTCCCATATTCGAAGAAATATCTCCGTCTACAGAGTCTGTGGAACCAGCGACAAGATATCCTAAATCGTTTGTTTGAATTACTGCGTACGCAACATCTGTATTGGATCCTCCCAATGATTTTTGCCAGGAGATTTGTACATCATCACTAGTATTTGTTATGGTAGTAAATGAAAAGTTACGTTCTGTAATTCCGTTTCTCTCATCGTTTGCTATAACACGCCCAGTGTAGCTTGTCTCATGAGCTAATTTTTCAATTAAGAATTCAGTAGTTTTTAAACCAGAGGAAATTTCGTTGCCATTAAAATATATTGAATATGATACAATATCTCCATCAGGATCAATTGAATCAGACCAAGTAAGCAGCGCACTAGAACTGGTAATATTTGTAACATTTATCGTAAAGTTCCCTGGATTTTGATTAGTAGTTGTAATGTCATTACTAATTTCACTACTACAGCCAAACATCAATGCTGTAATCAAAATATATACATTAAATAATTTATACATTTTTTATTTACAAAGGTATGTTTGAATTGATCGATAAATATCCAAAAGTATTGATAGTCAAAATATTCGGACATATTAGGTGGTTTTTCTGTAAATGCTTGGTGAAATTCCTACCATTTTTTTAAATGCACTATAAAATGTAGATTTTGAGTTAAACCCAGACTCGAGACCAATACTAATAACAGTATAGTTTAAAAAACGATTATTAGTAAGTTTTAACTTTGCATCTTCAACTCTAAAAGAATTAATATAATCTGCAAAATTTTTTCCAGTTATGGTGTTTATAAGTTGAGATAGATAATTCCCGCTTATTTTGAGTTGATTAGCTATATTTATTAAACTGATATTTGGGTCTCTAAATATTTTTTCTTTTGTCATTAGTATTTCTAACTTTTTAAAATACTTATTATCTCCAGTTATATTAATTGAGCTTTTTTGATTTATAACTTGTTTTAATTTAAGTTCAGTTAATTTGGCAATTAAGTGAAACAAGTATACATGATTATCAGTAAAAAAAGCTTTTTGGGAGTGTTCAGAGTCTAACACACCAATAATATTATTATCAATATAAATAGGAACAGTTAATTCTGATTTTCTTTTTAGATCATCTTTAATATAAATATTGGAAAGAGTAACATCATCAATACGGTTATATTTACCTGTTTTTGCTGTTTTTCCTACATAGCCGTTACCTACTTTAATTTTTAAAGGACTTATAATTTTCTTTTTGCAATCGGTTTTGTTCCCATATGCAGCTTTTTGGACTAAATATTTTTTTTCTCTATCCAGCATATAAATAACACAATCTTCCAGATTTAAATATGAAATACAATTTTCAGTAATATCCCAGAGGACTTCACTTATAGTATTTTTATCATATAGTGATGTTGCAAAGTAGCTTAAAATAGTTAGTGTTTCTAATGGATTAGTTAATAGTAGTTCCTCATTAAATTCCGAAAGTGAATTTTTAAGAAAATATGGAATATTTTCCAAAGAATAACTAAATTTTTGAGCCTTGTGTGTTGTGTCCATTTTATTTATTTTTTATTGTAGTATTTCATATGTGAATATTTATACTCAATTAAATGTGTGTTGCTTTTATAAAAAGCAATTTAGTACTGTAAACAAAATAAGTCTTGGAGGCTAGTTACTTATTCTTGGATATTTGTTACTTGTTTTAAATAAAATGTTATTCTTAAGGTTTTAGAAATAATTTTTTCTGAATTCAGAGGGTGATTTTTTGAATTCTTCCTTGAAAACCCGAGTAAAGTAAGCTGGGTCTTTGAAGCCAACCTGGTATGCAATTTCTGATATCGTATATTTATGATTGTGGAGTAATTCTTTACTTTTTTGTAAACGAATTCTTCTAATAAATTTGTTGGGAGGTAGTCCAGTTAGATTTTTTATTTTTCGAAATAAATGAATTCTACTTATGTTTAATTTTTCGGCGAAATCAGGAACTCCAAATTCATCATTATCCAATTCCTTATGAATTATTTGAATTGCTTTCGACATAAACGAATCGATTTTTTTATTTTTAGATAAAGATGTTATTTCTTCGTTTTTATATTTTTTCTGTAGCTTTTTTCTGGAGTTGATTATATTCTCAATACGAAGTATCAGTGTTTCTCTATTAAATGGTTTTATAATATAATCTTCAGCACCTGTTTTTAATCCTTTCAATTTACTTTCTCGACTCGATTTAGAAGTTAGAAATATTAGAGGAATATGATTAGTAACCTCGTTTTCTTGTATTTTTTTACTCAGTTCTATTCCATCTAATTCAGGCATCATTATGTCAGATAATATTAAATCTGGTAAATGTTTTTTACATAAATCCCAAGCAATTTTCCCATTAGCTGCTTTAAGTAGATTATATTTACTTGATAAGCAAAAGTTCATATAATCCATAACTTCTTCGTTATCTTCAGCAATTAGAATGATGGGACGTTGATCATTCTCATCAAAAACGAAATCGTGATTACTAAAATTTGCTTTAGGTTTTGGTAGTTCAAATGGTGCTATTATGGAAATAGTTGTTCCTTTGTGTTTTTTGCTTTTTACACGAATAGTACCTTTCAAAAGATTCACTAGTTCCTTAGTTAAAGTGAGTCCTAATCCAACACCCTGTTTATTTAAAGGTTTTTCTTTACTAAAGGGATTAAACAGTTGAGAAAGAAACTTTTCATTCATGCCAATTCCATTATCACGTACTTTAATTTCTAGATTTTGTGATTGCTCTAGGACACTTACAGAAACATCTATTTTTCCATTTATTCTATTGTATTTAATAGAATTAGAGATAAGATTAGATATAATTTTCCTCCATTTATCCTCATCAAATAACAACTCTTTTTTTGCGTGTGAACTTTTAAAATTTATACAAATTCCTTTCTCAACGGCCATAGAGTTAAATGAATTACACAGGTATTTAGCAAAAGCAATGAAATCACCTTGATTAAGTTGAACATCTAATTTATTATCCTGCATTTGAGCAATTTCGAGTATCTTTTGAACCTGGTTTGATAAATGATGGGTTTGATTTTCAATTTGAGTAAGATGTTTACTTGTTTTAGATTTTTGAGAATGATTTTGATCGCTTTTTATTTGATCAGTTGCTCCCAAAATTATAGTAAGAGGAGTTCTAAATTCGTGTGCAATTTGATTAAACCAACGTGTTTTTGCTTTCGATAAATTCGATATAAATTCCTTTTCGGTTTTTGCTATTTTATTTTTCACTTGGATTTTATAAAAGGCGAAAATCGATAATCCAATAAGTAAAGTATAAATTAAATATGCTATATCTGTTTTATACCAAGATGGGATTACGGTGATGCTAATCGGATTATAAGTTCCAATAAGTTGATCGTTATAAGTTGCTTTTATTTCCAAATTATAGTTTCCTTTAGGAATAGAGGATAGGGTAATTTCACCAATATCTTGAGGAGGAAGCCAATTTTTGTGTAAACCATTTAGCTTAAAATGATACTTAATTTTTTGTTGGTTTTCGAAAGATATAGTTTGAAATTTAAAACGAATACTTTGATCTTTTGGTTCAATGAATAAAGTATTTTTATAGGTCTTATTTTGTTTTGGAAATTTATAAACTAAATTGGTATCTCTTCTAAATTTAGTAAGAGATTCCCAAATTATAGATCTTGATTTAGCTGTATTTGAGATAAGGTTTTTTGGATTGAAAAATTGCAGTCCTCCTTCACTTCCAAGCCAAATATTACCATTGCTATCCATGAGTTTAGAACTAATTAACATTGAATTATTATATAAACCATCCGAAGCCATAAAACTTTCGAATTTTTCAGAATTAATATCAAAAGATAAAATACCGTGACTTACCGTACTTAACCATAATCTTCCATTTTTATCGCTTAGTACAGATAGAATTTTATCATTTGGCATATATTCATTCCTTATATATCTTTTGAATGTATTGTTTTTCTTATCCATTTTATTGAGTCCACCATCCGTACCAATCCATATCGTGCCATTCTCGTCCTGTTCAATAGATTGTATCAAATTAGAGCTGATAGAGTTATGATTATTAGGATTATGGGTATGAGATATAAAGGAAAAATTGCTAGATGCGTTTAATTTACTCAGATTTGAAATCTGAAGTAATCCTGAACTTATTGTTGCTAACCATAAATTATCGCTATTATCTTTAAAAATATCTATAATTCCAATGTTCTTTTTAAATACTTTTATTTCAAAAGCAGTTCCTTTTTTAGGATTATAAACTACTAGTTTGTCCCATTGTGAAATCCATAAACGTTGGTTTCTATCTTCAATAATTTTCCAGCAAGCATCTTTTTGTAAATTTATAGTGGCAAGAGACACCGACTCGATATTATTTTGATTAGGGTTTATTTTGAGTAGTGATGTATTATTCTTTGCATTTTTACCGACAGTGTATAAAAAGTTGTCACTTGCTACATATAGAGATTTTACATTATTGGAATTTATTTTTTTAGGTTTTGCAACTGTTTTTTTTCTCCATTTATAAATTCCATCTGGTAGAGCAAACCAAAAATGATTTTTAGATTCAGCAATCTCTCTTATTTGACCTACTTTTTGTAAGATTGGATGTCTGAATTGCTTATGTTTAATTAAATGAAAAACCCCCAGATTCGTGCCAAACCAATAATTTCCTTCATTATCTTCTAGCATACAATTAATTCTGATATTACTTGGTGCATTTTTAAGTATATTTTTTAATCGTACAATTTCAAATGAAGAAAAGTCTGAAGTATATTTATAAATTGAGTCACCAGCGTTAATCCAAAAATTTCCTTTAGTATCTCTATATATGAATGGGATATCGGAAAAAACTGAAGAAAAATTAGTTTTAAAATCTAGAAATGTTTGTTGTAATTTTCCATTTTGGATGGATGAAATAAATAGATTATTTTCTGAATATATAAGGGTGCTGTCTTTAGATATTGCGAATAAATTCAGAAGGCTTTCATTATGCGACAGTTTTATTTCAGTAGTTTTTTTTTCTATAACTTTTAATAATTTGGAAGGAGATGTTGATTCATCATTAGGAGTATCAAATTGAGTACTAAGAATCAATTTTGTAGTATCGTCTGCAATACTGATGTTCAATGTCATGTTATCTGAAATCTGTTCGATTTTTTGAAGCTCGATGTCATAGGTATACGCTGATGTTGCTGACGAAATCCATAGTTTTTTTTGATCAGGAGTTATTTTAAAAACAGAAGATAAGTCGATATTTTCCTCGTTGTACTTTACTGGTAAGCTTGAAAAAATTTCAGTATATGGGTTTAATACATTTATTCCTGCACCTAATGTTCCTAAATAAATTAAGTTGTTATTTAGTTGGGTAATTGTTCTTACCCAATTGGCTTGTAGTGCTGTTGAATCTCCAGGTACATATGTGAATTTTTTAAATTGGTTCCCATTAAAGCGGTTTAATCCATATTGGGTACCTAACCAAATAAAACCGTCTTTATCTTGATATAAATCAGAAATCCAATTATTGGATAGTCCACTTTCAATTGTGTAGTGTTTTACATCAAAGGATGAGATATTTTGAGCAGCAAGAGAAAGAGAAAAAATTATAAACCAAATATTTAATAAATAAAAAATATTTTTAAAACTCATTTAATATGAATATAATTGGTTACACTAAGATACTAAAAAACGTTTTTTAAGGTGCTATATCTATAGAAGATATAGCGTTCTTATGTAACTAACAACTTACATACCAGTCTTTAAGTCAAAGTAAATACGTATCAAATACAATGTGTTAATATAAAACATGATGTACTAATGTCTATTGAAGTTTTAGTACAAAAAAACACCCCTCAATACGAGAGGCGTTTTATTTACTTACTTTTTAATAATTTTTTTAACTGTAGATTTTCCGTTAATTGTTATGCGAACAAAATAGATTCCGTTGGTCAATTGATGTTGAATTTCGTTAAGTTTAAATTCATGTATTCCTGAATCAATTTTGGTATGGATTAAAGTTTTGGAAGTGCCATAAACACTAATTACTTCAATTTTTAAATCTGTTTTACTATTCGAATTACCAATTCTTACTTTGGAATTATCATTAATTGAGTTGGGATAAATTGATATTAGATCTGGGAGACTGGAATTACTAGAGATTGAATTTACGCTGGCTTGTAAATTATCTGGATCAGAATCATACCAGGTTCCATTATAAAACCAACCTTCAGAACATCTCTTTAAATCAAGCGTTTGAGAGTTTCCATTATTGCTGAATATAATATTTGAGCAATCGGTATTATTGAAAGTGTATTTGTACCAACCATTACTTTGTAACGTCATAGTTTCACCTGGCCAAGTTGTGGTTAGGTTGGAAGGTGAAACATTCCAAAAGTATATTTCAGGATCACTGTAAGAATCAGATTTGAAATAGATGTTTAAGTCGTTTCCAGTAGGTTGTTCTTCTGGATTGGAGTCATACCAAGTTCCATTGAAATACCAACCATCTCCGCATCGTTGTAAATCATCAGTTTGATTATTTCCGTTACTACTAAAAATCAAATTGGTACAATTCACATTGCTGAACGTGTAGGAGAACCAGCCATTGCCAATATCAGTCATATTTTCACCAGGCCAAGATGTTGTAGTAGTTTCAGGACTTGTATTCCAGTAATATATGTTAGGATTCGAAATGTTTCCTTTGTAATAAATTATTATACTATCAACCGAATCTGGATCTGGATCATCAGGTGTTGTATTATCTCTTGGATCTGTATCAAACCATTGGTTATCTTGAAACCATCCATCTTGAGTCCTAACTAAATCATCAGTTTTTGCATTACCATTATCATTAAATAGTAAGTTTGTACTTGTTACTCCGTTGAATACATATTCATACCAATCTGTATTTCCAATTTGATTCATTTCTGGACCAGGCCAATTGCTAGTAGGTAAAACATCTGGAGATTCATTCCAATAATGAATATTTACTTGCGACCAAGAAGCAGGTTTTTTAAAGTATACATGTAATCCTTGAACTGGTCCGATAGCAAAGTTTTGTGTTATAATATCTGAGGCTATTCCATTACTGTCAAATGCAATTGCTTTTATGGTAGAAGAATTATTGACAGTAAAAGAACTGGTATAACGATTACTAGATTGATTTGGATTGGAATTATCAGTAGTATAGAAAATTTCTAAGCTTCCAGAGCCACCAAAAGCTTCCATTGATACTTGTATTGGATTTTCGGATTGAGTTGTATTTGAATTAATAGTTACAATAGGTTTACTAGGTCCATTAACACAGGTTTCAAAATATCCACCACCACATGGTCCAATTAGCCCTGGTCCGTCTAAAACATAAACTCCAGCAGAACCAGAAGTAACTGAAAAATTGATTCTACCTCCAGAAGCAAAAGTTTCTCTTCCAGTTACAGCATCTCTATACACGCCATCAGTAACTCCAGATATAGAAAATGATGCACTGCCATCTTTGGCTAATCCAACAACAACTTCACTGTTTCCATGAACTCTTTTATAAGAAACAGCATTTCCTGGAGCTTCTTTCCATTCCCAACTTCCTTTTTGTAAAGCGGGGACAGCGCGTCGCATTGCATTTAATTTTTTTATTTGTTGATAGATTTTATGACTTGGAGCCTGATTCATAACATCGCCATAATAAGCTCTACCAGTATTGTCAATGGATTCTTGAATTCCAGCAGCATTATGAATATCTGCATATTCACCCGCTTTAAAGCGCATTTCAGTTCCGTAATATACTGTTGGAATTCCGCGCCAAGTGAACATAAAGTTCATGCATGCCGCTAAGTTCTCGTCGCTTCCTCCATAGCGTCGGTTCCAGTCGTTATTTGGGCCAAAGTCATGGTTGTCTAACCACGTAATTAATGTAGAAGGATCACTGTATAAATGATCGTAACGGGCGGCTGCTTTTACTGTTGGAAATGATTGACCTTCTTCAAAAGTTCCATGAAAAGTAGCCTCTCCGTAAAAATCAATTACGGCTAAATCCAATGGAGCAGAATTATTTACTGCACCACGCCAAGTGTAATAATGAGGATTGGTTTCCTCAACTGGGTGAAGTTCATGTCGCTTTTGAGCAACTTCTCCGAAAATAAAAAGATTTGGATTGATAGCTTTGAATGCGTCAAAGAAATAAAGTACATCCTCTTTGCTCATATGTTTTAGTGTGTCCCAGCGAAAAGCATCTACTCCCATTTCGATATATTTGCGATATGCTTCCACTAAATATTCTCTAACTTTTGGGTTACTTGTATTTAAATCTGGAGTGTCCCCGGCAAGAGCTCGATTATGTAAGTTTTCAATATCATCAAAACCTTGAGCAAATCCATTACCTGAATGATGATACCAATCAGGATCACTTGTGTCCACATAACTTTCTTTTCCTGGGAAATTGTAAGCTGCTAAATTTTGATTATAAGGTGCTGGCATTTTTGCCAAGTTTGCTCTACTCCAAATTAATCCGTCATCTGGGTTTGGTGTAATTCCATCGTATTCCCAATTAGGATTATCAACTGCAGCCCATGGTTTAGTCGGATCGGTGTTGTACTTAATTTCTGCAACATCTTTAATGCCAAATCGTCCTGCATGGTTGGTTACAACATCTAGCACGATTTTCATTCCTCTAGCGTGAACTTCATTGATTAAATCTTGGAAAGTTGCACTAGGTGATTCCAACCTTGGATCAACACGAGTAAAATCCCAAGCATGATACCCATGATAATCTAAAGGACTTCTGTTATGAACAATAGGCGTAATCCAAATTGCCGTAAAGCCCATGTCTTTTATGTAATCTAATTTTTGAATTAAACCTTTAAAATCGCCTCTCCAGGTTACATCATTAGGATTTGTAATACTTGGATTGATATCGGGATCTTCATTATATGAAGACCACTCATTGGGAGCATTATTATTTGGGTCTCCATCATTGAATCTACTTGTAAGTAGAAAGTAAATTGTTTCTTCTCTAAAATCGTTTTGAGAGAAAAGATAGTCGTAAGTTAACATGGTAGTAAAAAGTACCACAAAACTTAGTCTTAAGAAATAAGTTTTCATTAATAATAGGTGAGTTATTGATTAATATGAGGTTGATAAAAATGTAAACAATGGAGTTTCCAATATTACATTGTTCTCGAATTTACCTATTATTATTCTCGAAATTTACAGAGGTTTCAGCCGAAATCGATTTCGTGTTGATAAGTTTTCCAAGTAGTTTAATAATGGCTAGAACTAACTCACTCAAATAAATTCTGTATGGCTAATGGATATGTAAAATGTAGATTATTATTGTATTAAGGTTATTTTACTATTTTTCCTTAATGTCCAATCGTAACTTAGATAATATATAGTGGCGTTATCATTTACTTTTGTGTTGAAATATTTATTAATATAATCTACTGATGACTGTATGGATGTAAAATCTTCCTGATACCATTCGAATATTTTGGATACTTTAATATTGTTCAATGAAATTTGTTTTTATATGAGTCATTTATGAATTCTTTCATTAATTTTCCAGTTTTACTTTTATATTTCAGCAGTGAAAGCAAAGCTTGGGAATTTTGGTCGAGATATCTAACCAGTATTAATACCAACATGAATTCTTGGATCATCATGCCACTTTTTTAAAATTTTATGTTTTATGTAGTCTAATGAATACGTTTTCTTACCAAATTTTGCAAAAAGAATTTTCCATGCATTTTTTCCTTTAATTTTGATATCAGTAAGTTTTTTTTTAAAAAGGTAACTATCAATTAGTAACTTAATAGAATAAGTATTATAAGATTCATCTAAAATGCTTTAGCTCTTTTTGAAGACCATTTTTTACTGGGAATAGTTTCGTTTAGCTAATTTAAATAGATATCATGAATAGCTTTATTTGTGTCCAATCCTTTCTAATCCAATTTTCCATCAAGAAGATTAATATATATTTTGAAGAGCCTCTAGAATTCCATAATATTTTGTTGGAATACTTATGTTTAACAAAACGACTAATAATTTTTAATTTACTTCTATTTTTATTCTCATCAGAATTTTTATGAATTGATTTTAAAATGATTACAGTTTTTGTAAAAAATTGAATAAAATCTAACTTTTTTTGAAATATCTAAATAAATTCTTTGGATTGAATGCATTTCTATAGATGTATTGTTAAAGGTTTTTAAACTAAATCTTTTGAAAAATTATTATATAATAAGTATCCGTTTCTAAAATTATCAAGCAGTTTGATAAACATCTCTATGTTAATGTCTGCATTGATTCAATAATTTTCATCCCTAGGTTTATCTAAATTGGACGTGTTGAAGAAGTCAGTTAAACCATTATTCCACAGATTGGTTTTGGCATACTGATCCATTTCATTCTAGAAACTCTTTTATGCTCTTCATATTGAAAATTTATATTTATGGTCTGTTGAATATTAATTATTGACAAATTAAATTGCAGGTAATTATTATCTCCGTTTTAATTAAAAAATGGTCAAACCCAGTGTTTATAACTACGGAGTTGCACTAATTTTTTTAGAAGATATTTATCTTATTGGTAGTTAAGATGTGAAATAAATATTTTTTTAACATTTAGTTTGTGTTTTGGTTTTCTTATTGATAGTTTTGTGACAATTAATTAACCAAAAACCCTTCTAAAATGAAAAATCAATTTTTCAAGATGGCTACTTATGCCGTCATGGTTTTGTGTTGTACAAGTATAACAGCACAAAAAAAGTTTAAAATTGGAGATGAGTATGATACGAAAATTAGTCTTTTAGAGACGTATCAAAACTTTGCTAAAATTGCAAACCAAAAACTATCTCAACCTCAATTAGTATTTAAGAAAGAATTTTATTCAAAAAGTTCTACGTATGTTAAGTTATATTTTGAAAAATTTGACTTAGCTCCAGGCGATTTTGTTGAAATTATTGGTGCCAATACAAAAGAGAAAATCGTTTATGGTGGTCAAGGTAAGATTGTAGATTCTGATATGACTATGATTAGTAGTTTCTGGTCTCAAGTAATTTTTGACGATAAAGTGGAAATTAGATTATATTCTAAAGGAAAACCAGGATATCATAATGGATTCGAAATTTCAAAGGTGGCTTATGGATTTACGAAAGAGAAAATCTTAAAACAATTTGCTAAAAATGATGGACAACAAAGATCAATTTGTTCTAGTGATAATAAGGAGAGAATAGCTTGTTATGAGGGAACGGAAATGTATGAAAAAGCAAAGGCCGTATGTCGATTAATTATCGGTGGTACTTCTAGTTGTACAGGCTGGTTGTTAGGTAGCGAAGGTCACTTAATGACAAATAATCACTGTATCGGATCAGTTTCAGCGGCTCAAAATACAGATTATGTTTTTAATTATCAGCAAGCGAGCTGTACTGGTAGTGCGAATGCTACAAGCGATGTTGTTGCTTCTTCAGCAACTTTTATCAAAACCAATTCAAGTCTAGATTATACGTTAGTAAAATTACCTTCTAATCCAACAAATACTTATGGTTATTTAAGTTTAAGTTCTGCTGTAACAGCGGCAGGAGACAGAATTTATATTCCTCAGCATCCAGGTGGAAGAAGAAAAGAAATCTCTGTTAAAACTGATGTGGATGCAACTTCAGGAGGTTTTTCGAGAGTATTTCAAAGTTCATCAGGTTTTGGACAGCAAGTTCGTTACTATGCAGATACGGAAGGAGGAAGTTCTGGTTCACCAGTCTTGGATTTTAATTCAAATTTAGTTGTAGCGATACACAATACGGGTGGATGTCCGAATGGTTCATATGGTAGAAGTGATAATTTAATCGCTGCCATTGGTAATGATATGCCAGCCGATGGTGTTGATGGAAATGGAGGAGGAAATCCTGATCCGGATCCGGACCCAAGTTGTTCTTCAACAGTAAGTTCATTTCCTTACAGTGAAAGTTTTGAAGCTAATGTTGGATGGACGCAAGTTACAGGTGATGACGGAAACTGGGTAAGAGATGCTTCAGGTACACCATCTTCAGGTACAGGTCCTAGCTCTGGTGCAAATGGTTCGTATTATATGTTTTTAGAGGCTTCTACAAACGGAAGTACAGGACAGATAGGTTCAAATGCTACAGCAATTTTACAAAGTCCATGTTTTAATTTGTCAGGTTTGTCTTCTGCAACATTTGCATTTAGTAACCATATGTACGGAACTGCAGTTGGTTCTTTAAGCTTGGAAGCTTCAACTAATGGTACAACTTGGGCTAGTCTTTGGAGTGATTCAGGTAACAACGGAAATCAGTGGAATTCAGTAACTGTTAACTTAAGTGCTTACGTTGGGCAAAGTGAATTAAGATTACGTTTTGTTGGAACTACAGGACCTAGTTGGTCTAGTGATATCGCAATTGATAATTTATCATTAACTTCTGGTGGAGGAGGAACACCGTCTTGTCCAACATTAGATTTCAATGATTTTAATATAACATCATTTTCTAATCAGGATGCCTCAGGAAACTTTTCAATCGGTAATGGTGGTAATTCTTTGACGTTAACAAATAATACTTGGAAATATCTTCCAATGGATTATACAGTTACGGCAAACACTGTTATTGAATTTGAATTTAGAAGTACTTCACAAGGAGAAATTCATGGAGTTGGTTTTGAAAATGATAATAGTTTAACTTCGAGTAGATATTTTAAAGTTCATGGAACGCAAAATTATGGTGTAACGAACTATGATAATTATACAAGTGGAACTGTTAAATATACTATTCCAGTAGGAAGTTCATATACTGGAAGTATGAACAGATTAGTATTCATTAATGATAATGATGCTGGTTCTGGAAATAATTCTACGTTCTCAAATGTTAGAATATATGAAGGTTCTTGTGAAAGTTCTAATGTTGTTGTAACTGAAGTTTTTGAAACAAGAGTTGATATTATTGGTGATGAGGATGAAGGAGTGTTTACAAACGTAAGAGTTGCTCCGAACCCAATTAGAAAAGGAACATTATTAAAACTTGTGGGTCCAGCCGAAAGTTTGAAAGATGCAAATTATTCTGTTGTAAACGTGTTAGGACAAGTTGTAAAAAGAGGGAATGTAAATGAAACTAAAACTATTAGTATAGATAAGTTTACTTCAGGAATTTACATCTTGAGATTGGAAAATAAGTTTACACAAGCTAGTCAAAGATTTATAATCGAATAATTATAGTTGTGTCATTTAAATAGTTAAATGAATTAATTAGAAAACCCTCTTGTTTTGCAAGGGGGTTTATTTTTTATCTTTAAATAATAGTAATTTGTCAGAATGAATACAGTTAAAGTTCTTATTATACTAATTTTATTTGTAGGTGCGTTTCAAGGTATTGTCTATGGAATTGTTCTTTGTAAAGCAAAACGGAATTTATATTCTAATAGAATCCTTTCGGTAATACTGTTTTTACTTTCATATCGACTATTAATTCAAATAATGCGCCTGTTTGGTTTAGGATATTACGATACTTGGTATTATTTTATGTTAGACTTAAGTTGGGTAACAGGTCCATTGTTATATTTTTATGTAAAGTCGCACTTAGATGGTAATTATAAAATATCTAAAAAGGAACTGTATCACTTTATTCCACTTTTAGTTCAAATTTGTATAAGCATATTTGTGAGACTTCAAAATTTATACTGGGAAGGTACACGTGAAAGTCTCAGTTGGCTTGGTTACTGGGGGTATGTAGTATGGATGAATTACCCAACTATTTATATTGTTGCAAGTATATTAATAATTGTTTATGCTCATAAAGCATTAAAGTTGTTGTATAAGGGAGTAAATATTCAAGAGCAGACATTACGTTGGCTTAAACGAATTCTGTTTTCTTTCCAAGTATATTTTAGTCTAGTTTTATTAATACTAGTTGTAGATGTCATAATTTACAATATCTTTCTTAACAATAACTATTTTTATTTTGTCAGATTTTTCTATTATCCATTTTTTATTGGAATATCAGTGTTAATTTATTGGTTAGGAATGGAAGGATTTGCAAGAAGAGATGAGAAGAGAATTATTCCCAAAAGTCAATTATCAAATGAAGAGAGAACGAAATTAGAATTAATTGCGAAGGAATTAAAAGTGATTGTAGAAGAAAGGAAACTATATAAGATACAAAAGCTGAATCTAGATATGTTATCAAAAGAGTTACAAACGAAATCATATTTGGTAACGCTTTGCTTAAAAGAAATTTATGGAAAGAATTTTAACGATTATATAAATGAGTATAGAGTAAAAGAGGTTCAGTATTTATTAAAGCAGTCAGATAATACTAAGTACACATTATTAAGTTTAGCTATGGAAGCAGGCTTTAACTCTAAATCTTCATTTAATAGAGCGGTTCAGAAGCATTTAGGAGTTTCACCTAGCGAATTAAAGCGCGAGGAATAAGGTGTCAAATATATTTCTGACACATATTTGAGGTCAAATATTGGTGTCAATTATATAAATGAGGCGATTTGTACGAGGTTGAAATCTATGTTTGTATGGAATTTTAAAATCTATTACAATGAAAAAAGTTTATGTATTCATTTCGTTTTTTGTTCTTTGGAACATCACCAATTCTTATGCTCAGATTAGTTCAGATCATAAAGTTGACGCTTTATTAGGAAATTGGAAAATTGACATGTCACCGTCTGATAAATCAGATAATAATTACGCTATTATGATTATAGATAAAGTCTCTAACAATTCTATCGAAGGAACATTTTACAGAGAAGGAGTAAAAATCCGAGAAGGTAGAGTAAATACATTAAATAGTAACATTTATGGAGCACTAGTATCAGGAGATAATTCTGGTGATTATAATACTTCATTTTATCTTAAAAACGGAAAACTTTATGGTTCAACTCATTCACTGAAAAAAGATTTTTTAGCTGTTTGGGTAGCAACTAAGGAAAAATAAGAAATAAAAAAGCCACACAAATATGCGTGGCTTTTTTCTATATTTCGTTTTAGGCTAATTATAAATCGAAACCGATATCTACACCTAATTTACTTGCAATGATTTTTGTGATTCTTTGTTTAACTTCAGGAATCTTAACACTTTCTAAAACCGTATTAGCAAAAGCGTACATTAACAAAGCATTCGCTTCTTTCTTAGGAATACCTCTTTGTTGCATATAGAATAAAGCTTGTGAATCTAGTTGACCAATAGTACAACCGTGGGAGCATTTCACATCATCAGCGAAAATTTCTAACTGAGGCTTAGCATTAATAGTAGCTTTATCACTTATTAAAACGTTATTGTTTTGTTGATAAGCATTTGTTTTTTGTGCTTCTTTCTCAACAATTACTTTTCCATTGAAAACACCTGTAGAACGATCATTATAGATTCCTTTGTAATCCTGATGACTTTCACAATTTGGTTCAATATGGTGAACTAAAGTATGATGATCTACATGCTGTTTTCCTTCAAGAATTGTAACTCCTTTTAAAATAGAATCAATTCGCTCTCCTTGTTGAAAGAAGTTTAAGTTGTTTCTAGTAATATTTCCTCCGAAAGAGAAAGTATGGACAGAACATACACTTTCTTTTTTTTGCTCAATGTAAGTATTATCAACTAAAGACGCGTTATTATTGTCATTCTGAATTTTATAGTAATCTACATTCGCATGGGTATCGACAAAAATTTCAGTTACAGAGTTGGTAAGAATAGCATTGTTAGTTAAACTTTGATGACGCTCAATAATTTGAACATGTGCATTACGTTCGGCAACAATTAAATTCCGTGGTTGAATCATTGTTGCATTTTCCGTTCCTGTTGTAAAGTAGATAATCTGGATTGGTTTTTCGACTTCTACATTTTTTGGAATATAAATATAAGCTCCTTCACTTGTGAAAGCAGTATTTAAAGAAGTTAAGTTGTCTTGTTTTGCTACTTTGTTAAAATAGTTTTCAATAACCGCTTTATATTTTGCTTTGCTTAAGGCAGATGATAATAGGCAAATATCCATATTATCATGAGTAGTATCTGATAAAAAAGAACTATACTTTCCATCGATAAATACAATCTTGTATGTATCAATATCATGAATGAAATACTTTTTTACATCTGCTAACTCTACTGCAGTTTCTGCTTTAGGAAAAATACTATAATCTTCTTTTAAAATTGAATTTAAAGAAGTGTATTTCCAAGCTTCTAATTTCTTAGAAGGGAAACCTAATTTTTCAAAATTTTGTAGTGCTTTCGA
Source organism: Tenacibaculum sp. SZ-18 (assembly GCF_002813915.1). Taxonomy (NCBI): domain Bacteria; kingdom Pseudomonadati; phylum Bacteroidota; class Flavobacteriia; order Flavobacteriales; family Flavobacteriaceae; genus Tenacibaculum; species Tenacibaculum sp. SZ-18. Next base: position 4,013,760 of record NZ_CP019335.1, read on the forward strand.
CCTAATTTCATGAACATCGCTATTAACGTCCTTGCCATTTTCAAAAGCTAAATATGATGATAATAATTTATCCTTTAATTCCTCCATTCTTTCAAGTTTTAGTGGAACTCAGAAATTATGAGTTCACTTCTTCTTTAATCCAATCGTAACCTTTAGCTTCTAATTCAAGTGCTAAAGAAGCATCTCCAGTTTTTACAATTTTACCATCGTGTAAAACGTGAACAAAATCAGGAACGATATAATCTAATAAACGTTGGTAGTGAGTAATAACAATAACAGCGTTGTCTTCAGATTTTAATTTATTTACTCCATTAGCAACAATACGAAGCGCATCAATATCTAAACCAGAATCAGTTTCATCTAAGATGGCTAATTTTGGCTCTAACATTGCCATTTGGAATATTTCGTTACGTTTCTTTTCTCCTCCTGAAAATCCTTCGTTCAAAGAACGAGATAAGAATTTACGATCGATCTCAAGTAATTCTGACTTTTCACGAATCTTTTGTAACATTTCTTTAGCAGGCATTTCCTCTAAACCTTGTGCCTTGCGTGATTCGTTAATTGCAGTTTTGATAAAGTTTGTTACTGTTACACCTGGAATTTCAACTGGATATTGAAATGATAAAAATACACCAGCATGTGCTCTTTCTTCAGGAGCTAATTCACTAATATCTTCTCCATCTAATTCAATAGAACCAGAAGTTACTTCATATTCTTCTTTACCTGCGATCACAGAAGCCATTGTACTTTTTCCAGCTCCATTAGGTCCCATAATTGCATGAACTTCTCCTGCTTTAACTTCTAAGTTTAATCCTTTTAAGATTGACTTTTCTTCTACTTCTGCGTGTAAGTTTTGAATCTTTAACATTGTATATCTATGCTTAAAAAGCTAATTTTATTATTGGTAATAATATTTTATCCTACACTTCCTTCTAAGGAAATTTCTAATAATTTTTGTGCCTCAACAGCAAATTCCATGGGTAATTTGTTTAATACTTCCTTGCTAAACCCGTTAACGATAAGTGCAATAGCTTTTTCAGTATCAATACCTCTTTGATTGCAATAGAACAATTGATCTTCTCCGATTTTGCTTGTTGTAGCCTCATGCTCTACTTGTGCTGATTTATTTTTAGTTTCTATATATGGGAAGGTATGAGCTCCACATTCATTACCCATTAATAAACTATCGCATTGAGAGAAGTTACGCGCATTCTCAGCTCTAGAACCAATTTGTACTAATCCACGATAACTGTTTTGTGATTTACCAGCTGAAATACCTTTTGAAATAATAGTTGATTTCGTATTCTTTCCAAGATGAATCATTTTCGTTCCTGTATCTGCTTGTTGGAAATTGTTAGTCACAGCGATCGAATAGAATTCTCCTACTGAATTGTTTCCTTTTAAAACACAACTTGGATATTTCCAAGTTACTGCAGAGCCAGTTTCGACCTGAGTCCAAGAAATTTTAGCATTGGTTTCACATAAACCACGTTTCGTAACGAAGTTAAAGACTCCACCTTTACCTTGTTCATCACCCGGAAACCAATTTTGTACTGTTGAATATTTTATTTCTGCATCATCCATAGCGATTAATTCAACTACGGCGGCGTGTAATTGATTTTCATCACGTTGAGGTGCAGTACATCCTTCTAAGTAAGAAACGTAACTGCCTTTATCGGCAATTACTAAGGTCCTTTCGAATTGTCCTGTTCCACCTTCATTAATTCTGAAGTAAGTAGATAATTCCATTGGACAACGAACACCTTTAGGAATGTAACAAAAAGAACCATCTGAGAATACAGCAGAATTTAATGCCGCATAAAAGTTATCAGTTGTAGGAACTACAGAGCCAATATATTTCTTAACTAATTCAGGATGTTCTTGAATAGCTTCTGAAATGGGCATAAAGATAATTCCTTTTTCTGCTAGTGTTTCTTTAAATGTAGTAGCAACAGAAACAGAATCCATTACGATATCAACAGCAACATTTGCTAGTCTTTTTTGTTCTTCTAAAGAAATCCCTAGTTTCTCAAAAGTAGCCAACATTTCTGGATCTACTTCATCCAAACTATTTAATTTAGGTTTCTTTTTTGGAGCAGAGTAATAGGAAATATCCTGAAATTTTGGTTTTTCATAATTAACATTTGCCCACTCTGGCTCCTCCATTTGCTTCCAAACTTTAAAAGCTTCCAACCTCCATTCGGTCATCCACTCTGGTTCGTTTTTCTTTTTAGAAATGGCACGAACTATATCTTCATTTAAACCTTTAGGGAATTTTTCGCTTTCTATATCAGTATAAAAACCATATTCATATTCTTTGGTTTTTAATTCTTCTCTTAAATCGTCTTCAGTATACTTACTCATTGAAGCTGTTTTCGGTTATTGATATTAATTACAGAGAAAAACTTTCTCCACATCCACATGTTCTATTAGCATTCGGATTATTAAAAACAAATCCCTTACCATTTAAACCGCCAGAATACTCTAGTATTGTTCCAACTAAATACAAGAAACTTTTTTTATCAACGATAATTTTCACACCATTGTCTTCAAAAACTTTATCAGTCTCTCCTTGAGAATTGTCAAAATTTAAATCGTACGAAAGTCCTGAACAACCGCCGCTTTTCACACCTACTCGAACGTAATCCGTAGTTGCATCAAAGCCGTCATCGGTCATAAGCTCTATCACTTTCTTTTTAGCTGTGTCTGAAACTTTTATCATATAACTAAGATAAATCTAAATTGAGGTGCAAATATACGACATAACTATTATTTTTACACGTTTTGTTTAATGATAAAAATAATGTGATAATCAGAAAAACTTATGGTAGTTGAAAATCAGGGTTTTTAACGAAATCTGTGTCGGTTAGTGTCAGTAAAAATGCTTTGATATCAGCTTTGTCTTTTTCAGTCATTTGCACACCACCTTGACTCACTTTTTTCATAAGAGGTGAGATGGTTGGTGAATTTTTTAATCCCTCAGAATAATGATTGATGACTTCTTCTAAAGTTGAGAATCGACCATCATGCATGTAAGGTGATGTAAAAGTTAAATTTCGTAATGAAGGAGTTTTGAACTTGCCATTATCTGCAGGATCTCCTGTAACGGCACCCAAACCTAAGTCTGTAAATGTTGCGTCTAGTCCATTATTATGAAACTTATTGTCAGTCCAAAGTGGATTGTTATTACTTCCATGACAATGAAAACAGTCACCTCGAGTTTCGTCCATAAATGCATTAAATCCATTTTCCTCTTCAGTGCTTAAAGTAACTTCACCTCTTAAAAATTTATCAAACTTGGAGTTGCCAGAAATTAAAGTCCTTTCGAATTGAGCAATTGCTTTTACTATCAAGATGGAATCAATGGAAACATTTCCAAAAGCTTCGCGAAAAAGTTGTGGATATTCTGAATCGTTTTGAAGTCTGCTTGCAACTTCTTTCCAAACATTGTTCATTTCGCGATGATTGGTAACAGGTTCAAAAACTTGACGTTCTAAACTTAATTCTTTTCCATCCCAAGCAAATCGTTCATCATAATTCCATGCCAAATTATAAAGTGGCATTGAATTTCTTACACCTACAGCTCCATTTACACCTTTACTTACTTGATTATTATCAGTAAATGATTTTTGAGGGTCATGACATGAAGCGCACGAGATAGATTTATCAGATGATAAAATTGGATCGAAGAAAAGTTTTTTTCCTAAACGAACACCTTCATTTGTTTGAGGATTATTCGTGGGTATTAATGGCGCTAATAATTTATCTTTAAAAAGCTGAGGAATTTCTAATTCTATAATAACTGGAGAATAACCCGAAGGTTCGGTACTTTCATTATTCTCACTAGAGGAACATGAAGCCAGCATAAACACAAGAAAAAGATATATCCACGAGTGTTTCATTTATAAACTAAAAACTGATTTTCCGTTTGAATTCATTAAAATTTGGGCATCAAAGTTTGTCATTAAATTTTGATTTAAATCATCAAGTACCCAAATGTTTGGGTTTTTAAACCATTCTGCAATATTTACTTTTACATTAATAGTTTCTTCCGAATCTTTTATCCAGATATCAGTTAAACTAACAGGGAAAGAAGTATCTATTGTAGTAATATTATCTGGATCTGATGTGTTTCTAGCACGAATTACATGATAATTAAATGAGGCGGGAGTGGTTGTAGATTCCGACGTGTATTTACCATCAAATTGCATATAATGATATCCGCCACCTATCATTTCTGGAACATTAAAATTTGCTGAATTTAGATCGTTGTAGGCCCCATCTACATTGTCGGCGTCATTAAAACCAAACGTAAAATTTAATGAGTATGTTCTATTAAGAATTAATCCTTCAACGGTGTAAGATAAATTTTGTTCTTCACCTAAATCAATTAGTAAATAATCTTCTAAAGCTGTTTCAAAACCAGAAGTGTCAACTAGTTTTATTTTCGATATGAGATATCTATACCTTTCGATACTTATAACATCACCGTTTTCATTGGTGAGTTTTAAATCATTAAAATCCTCTTTCGTAATAGGGCTTCCATCCCATTCATGAACAAAATTTATCGTGATTTTTTTATTTCCTATACCTTCTTCGTTATTGCTTGAGCATCCTAATATTAGAAGTAAAGAGCAAATTAAATATTTTAAATTCTTAAGCATTATTTTATTTTAATCTTTAATAAATCTGAAAAGCCTTTATTTTGTTCAATATCCTCATCTTGACTAGTACTTTCTCCCACTGCAATGAAAGTGCCATTTGAAAGCTCTACAACATCATGTAAAATATCGATATCAGTTCCTCCTACGAATTTTTGCCACTGCACAGATCCAGTTGAAGAAATTTTAATTACCCATGCATCATTCTGACCTTTATTTATAAAATCGCGATCAGAACTTCTGCTACTTCCACAGATCACAAATCCACCATCAGTAGTATTTTTTATAGCTCGTCCAGTATCAAAATTTGTACCGCCAAAATTCTTTTGCCACATCAAATCACCATCTGGAGTTATTTTAATTACCCATAAATCCGCACCACCATTATTTTTTGTAACGTCTTTATCAGAACTTCTAGTATCACCGATAATGATAATGTTTCCATCTTCTGTTTTTTTGATGTCAAAAGATTCATCAATTTCAGATCCACCAAAGTTTTTTTCCCATAAAATTGTTCCAGTATTACTGATTTTTAGTACCCAAAAGTCATAAGTACCTTTATTGTTCGTAATATCAACATCACTGCTGTCAGAGAATCCTGTAATAACATAACTTCCATCATCTAATTGAATTACTCCTTGAGGTGTATCAGTAAAGTTTCCACCAAAAAACTTACTCCATTCTCTATTTCCGTTAGCATCAATTTTAACTGACCAAAAATCACCGCCTGCGTGCAAAACAGATTTTGCAGGGAAATTTCCCTCACCACCCGAGGAAGTAACATCTAGCTCTCCAACTAATAAGAGTCCACCATCAGAAGTAGCTGTTAATGAAGTTCCGTAATCTCTACCTGAAAAACCAAAAGATTTTTGCCATGAAATATCGCCATTGCTGTTTAATTTAGAAACCCAAAAGTCTGAATTTCCATTGTTTTCCGAAACATCTTTATCGCTACTATTACTAAAACCGAAAATAACATAACCACTATCTGTGGTTTGAAGAATTTGGTTGCCACGATCGTCATCCGATCCTCCGTAAGTTTTAGACCACTCAAGAATATCCTGGCTGTTGTATTTAAGCAGCAAGAAATCAAAATCATCAGTAGTTTTTGTCGTGATATCTCCATCAGTACTATTTGTATAACCCAAAATAGCATATCCACCATCATTTGTTGAAGTAATTGATGTTCCTATATCATTACCATTACCTCCAAATGTACCCACTAAATCAACTTCTAAACCAATATTTGGATTTAAAGCATCATCTAAATTTAAGTCTGGTTCGCCACAAGATGTTAATATAATTAGTAATGCAAATAGCTTTATATTTTTCACGTATTAATTTAGATTATTGTATGATTAATTTTTTACCAATTACCCCATTTATTTTAACCAAGTAAATACCTTTAGCTAGATTATTTATTGGTAAAACGTAGTCTTTTTGGTTTATATTTTTCTTTTGGTCAACTTTTTTGCCAAGAATTGTAAATACTTCAACAGAATTTATCTCTTTATTTGAAGAAATTATAGGAGCTCTGTCTGTGGGGTTTGGGTAAATTGTGATTTTATTATCAAGTTTTGGTGTATCTGGAAGTGATAAAGTTCCACTTTTCCTTACGATAAATAACCCCTGTTCGATATCACTAATTACTATGTTTCCACTTTGAAAATATGGATACACACTCCAAACCCCATTAAATCCCGTACTATTGTTAGCGGTGTAAGTGTCAAAGTAACCAGTTTCAACCATTGGATTAGTCGTGTTGGAAATATTCGTAATGTCCAAAACTCTTAATCCAGCTCTATAATTTGCAAGAAAATATTCGTTTCCTTTTACATAACCATTATGATCAATTGCTTGATGATTTGCAGTATAAGTTGAAGAGACAACTGGCATGTCTAAATCAGTCAAATCAAAAATAATTGTTCTAGTATTGGTTCCTGTCCGCTGCTCATCTAATTCATCACCTAGAATAAAATAAGTATGATCATCAGTAAACCAACCCTGATGTGCATAATGAGCATTTGAATAAGAAGTTTTAGAAATAAGTTGTGGATTTGATTTATCGGTAACGTCTAAAATTACAATATCATTAGAACCTCCATTATTACCGTTACTGGCAATTAGAATTTCTTTCCCAGAATATGCAGTATCCGGACCATTATAAGTTACTACTTGTGCATCATGAGTGTATCCTGCAGCTTCATATCCTCCGGCAGCAACTGGATTTTTAGGGTCTGAAATGTCAACAAATACTGGACCTCCTGAAAACGTTCTACAACCAACTAAATACGCATAGTTAGAAGCTTCATTAATTACGATGTTATGACAACTGGTTACACCAGTGTAAACTGTATCTGCAGTAAAATTTTGTGGAGTTGTTACATTTCTAAGACGAGTTAAATCAAAAACTTGCATTCCATGAGAACCAACATTATCCGCTACTATAAAAGCATGATTCTTATAAACTTTCACATCTCTCCAAAAGTTACTACCTGCATTGGTATTTAATCTTCCTAAATAAACGGGATTTACAGGGTCAGAAATGTCAACAAATGCTGTAGCATTGGTTAATGCGACTAAAGCATATTCTCTATTATTATTTGGGTCTGTCCATCCCCAAATATCGCTTCCTTCAGCGGTATTCGATCCGGATAATGTAGCAATATCAATGGTAGCCATTAGGTCATAATTACTACAAGGATAAGAACCAGCCAAGCCTGATGTGTCACAAGGAGTCTGACTATGAACATTCGAAGATGTAATGAAAAAATGTAATAAAATTAAAAATAAAAGTTTCTTCATGAGTTGACTTTAAAATGCTCCAAATAGCAAAAGTATGAAATTAATAGCGTTATTCAATTGTACAACAGTTTTGAATGGAAAAACCCTAATTTTAAAAATATCAATGTAAGTGAATTGATTATACTAATTGTTTTACAATCTAATACTATCTTTGCAGTATGTTAGAAGATAAAAATAGAGAAAAAACTTCCTTGGCGGAATTAGGAGAGTTCGGATTGATAGATCATTTAACGAAGCATTTTAAAATACATCATACTTCTACTGTGAAAGGTGTCGGAGATGATTGTGCAGTCCTATCGGCAAGTGAAATGGAAACTTTAATCACTACTGATTTATTAGTAGAGGGAGTTCATTTTGATTTGAGTTACATGCCATTAAAGCATTTAGGATATAAAGCTGTAATGGTAAATTTATCGGATATATATGCGATGAATGCTAAAGCTGAACAACTTACGGTTTCTTTAGCTGTTTCAAATCGTTTTTCTTTGGAGGCTTTAGAAGAATTATATGCAGGAATTCAATTAGCTTGTGAAACATATAATGTAGATTTAATTGGTGGAGATACAACTTCATCCGCTAAAGGAATGCTAATTTCCATTACAGCTGTAGGTAAAGCAGATAAAGAAGAAATTACTTACAGAAACGGAGCAAAGCCTAATGATTTAATAGTTGTATCGGGTGATTTAGGAGCTGCGTATCTTGGATTACAAGTTCTGGAAAGAGAGAAACAAGTGTATAAGGTAAATCCACAGAATCAACCAGACCTGGAAGCTTATACTTATTTAATAGAACGTCAATTAAAGCCAGAAGCTCGTAAAGATATTCCAAGATTATTGAAAGATTTGGAAGTAAAACCAACTTCAATGATTGATATTTCTGATGGTTTATCTTCAGAAATAATTCACATTTGTACGCAGAGTAAAGTAGGATGTAACATATTTGAAGAAAAACTTCCGTTGGATCCACAAGTAATTTCTACTTGTGAAGAATTTAATATTGATTCTACAATGGTTGCTTTAAGTGGAGGAGAAGATTATGAGTTGCTTTTCACGGTTTCGATTAATGATTTTGATAAAATAAAAGCAAATCCTAATTTAACAGTTATAGGACACATTACTGAACAAAACCAAGGAATGAATTTAATTACGAGAGCCAATCAATCTATGAAATTAAAAGCTCAAGGATGGAATTCATTTGACAACGAGAACGAATAGTTTTCGTGTTAAATAAACCTTATTCTCTAAATAAAATCGCCGTGATAACGGTGATTTTATTTTTTACTAAGTATTTCTTTTATTTTATTGATAATCTTTTCTGGAGGAATAGATTCCATTACATTTTCATAACCAGGTAAAGTTTTATTTCCGTAAATAGAACAAGGTAATGCTGGGTATTTCTCCAAGTCAGGAAGAATACAGTTTTCTGTTGGTTGATTGAATGGAGCAAATCCTGCATATGGATGTGTGTTTCCCCAAATAGTGACAGTGTCAATTCCTAGCATAGCAGCAAAATGTGCATTTCCGCTATCCATTGAAATCATAACATCTAATTTACCGATTAAATTTAACTCGTGTTTCAAATTACTGAGTTTTCCAGCAATCGAAGTTACATTCGAAAATTGCTTTTCAAGAGGTCTTAATTTTCGAATATCTGCTTTACCACCAAATAAAAAAATATGTAAATCGTTTTGAGATAGTTCTTCAATTACCTTTAACATAAGTTTTTCAGGATAGGTTTTTGATTCGAAAGCAGCAAAAGGAGCTATACCAATCCAATGTTTATTCTTGTTACCGATAAGCTCAGTATTATTTAAAGATAACGGTTCGTTTTTAGGAGGAGTGTAGTTCTCAATGTTTATTTCAAAACCTAATTTATTAAAAACATCAGCATAGCGTTGATGACTTGTTTTAAGTTGTTTGAAAATTTTATTGTTATGTCTGGTTAAAGCTTTTTTCTCTTTTCTTCCTTTATCAATTTTAGCAGTTTTCACTTTAGAAAAAAGAGAAAAGAAAAGCCTTATAACTTTTGAGCGTAGAACATTGTGCGCATCAGCAAAATGAGTTGTGTTTAATGAATTGAGTTCTTTGAATAACTGGTATAATCCAGAAAACCCTTTGTGTTTACTTTTTGTATCTACAGGAAAAAAAGAAACGTTTGGAATTTCATCGAACAAAGGTTTTAAAAATGCTCTTGATACAAAAGTAATTTTCACATCTGGATATTGAGATACGAATAATCTTATAATAGGAACTGTCATGGCTACATCTCCCATAGCAGAGAGCCTATAAACAATAATATGTTGTTGTTTTGTCAATGTTTTGTTTTTTGCAGTTCAAAAGTAAGGAATAAAAAAAACCCGCTCGGTTTGAGCGGATTTTAATTGTCTTTTCTATTGAATTGCTTAGCAGAACTCGTCGTATGCTTGTGATAAATTCTCAGCAATCATTTGTGCAGAACGACCTTCAATATGATGCCTTTCTAACATATGAACTAACTTTCCATCTTTAAATAAAGCAACTGCAGGTGAAGATGGAGGAAAAGGAATCATATATTCACGAGCTTTGGCTGTTGATTCTTTTTCTACACCAGCGAAAACTGTTGTTAAATGATCAGGTTTTTTATCTCCTTGAATTGATGCTATTGTACCAGGTCTTGCAGTACCTGCTGCACAACCACAAACAGAATTTACCATTACCAAAGTAGTTCCTTGTTTTGCTAAAGCAGAGTCAACATCTTCAGCACTATATAAAGCTTCAAAACCAGCATCTATTAATTGATCACGCATAGGTTTTACTAATTCTTCTGGATACATATAAATTATCTTTTTTAGGTTACAAATATACTTATAATCTCATTATATTTGAAATTATTAAAGAATTAGAAATGGGAAATTTTACAAAGTGGTTAGGAGCAGGTTTAGGATTTACTCTAGGTGGTCCTATAGGAGCATTAAT